>NZ_JASZYB010000002.1:52500-652500 GCF_030317205.1 Variovorax sp. J2L1-78
CGCTTATCGGCTGTAGATTTTTAACGAACTCCGAAGCAACTTTGCGTTTACTTCGTTTGCTTTGCTGCGATCAGCGAAGCCTTGTAGTCTAACACGCTTTTTGAAGAAGCGTCAAACTTTTTTCGCTTTCAACTTCTTCGTTGGTCAGCGCCTCAGTGAAGAGACGCTGCGAATCCGTTTCAGCGGAGCCTTCGATTATGACTCGGTTTTCACAACCTCGTCAACTTTTTTCTGGCTCTTCGCGATCTCGTCGATGCTGAGCACCTCGGAGGCCACTGGACACCCGTTTCGCTTGCTCGGACCAATCCTCCGGGCTTCGCCGTCTGAACCTGGTCAGGCACACTTTTCAGGTGTCTACACAAATAAGAAAGCCCCAACCGACTGGTTGGGGCTTTCTAGGCTGTAAGAGCCTGACGATGACCTACTTTCACACGGGAACCCGCACTATCATCGGCGCTGACGCGTTTCACTGTCCTGTTCGGGATGGGAAGGAGTGGTACCACGTCGCTATGGTCATCAGGCATAAAGGGTTGTCAGCTTGATCTGTGATCAAGCAAACGAATTCATAGAGTTTGGAATCAGCTTTTGGCGAATTATTTTGAATGCGTCAACTTGGCATAACACCTTGATCAGATTGATCAAAGTTATAGGGTCAAGCCGCACGAGCAATTAGTATCAGTTAGCTTAACGCATTACTGCGCTTCCACACCTGACCTATCAACGTCCTGGTCTTGAACGACTCTTTAGGGGGCTCAAGGCCCCGGCAGATCTCATCTTGAAACGAGTTTCCCGCTTAGATGCTTTCAGCGGTTATCTCTTCCACACTTAGCTACTCGGCAATGCCACTGGCGTGACAACCGATACACCAGAGGTGTGTCCACTCCGGTCCTCTCGTACTAGGAGCAGGCTTCCTCAAATCTGCAGCGCCCACGGAAGATAGGGACCAAACTGTCTCACGACGTTTTAAACCCAGCTCACGTACCTCTTTAAATGGCGAACAGCCATACCCTTGGGACCGGCTACAGCCCCAGGATGAGATGAGCCGACATCGAGGTGCCAAACACCGCCGTCGATATGAACTCTTGGGCGGTATCAGCCTGTTATCCCCAGAGTACCTTTTATCCGTTGAGCGATGGCCCTTCCATACAGAACCACCGGATCACTATGTCCTGCTTTCGCATCTGCTCGACTTGTCAGTCTCGCAGTTAAGCACGCTTATGCCATTGCACTATCGTCACGATGTCCGACCGTAACTAGCGTACCTTCGAACTCCTCCGTTACGCTTTGGGAGGAGACCGCCCCAGTCAAACTGCCTACCATGCACTGTCCCCGATCCAGATAATGGACCTAGGTTAGAACCTCAAACACACCAGGGTGGTATTTCAACGTTGGCTCCACAAGATCTAGCGACCCTGCTTCAAAGCCTCCCACCTATCCTACACAGATCTGTTCAAAGTCCAATACAAAGCTACAGTAAAGGTTCATGGGGTCTTTCCGTCTTTCCGCGGGGAGATTGCATCATCACAAACATTTCAACTTCGCTGAGTCTCAGGAGGAGACAGTGTGGCCATCGTTACGCCATTCGTGCAGGTCGGAACTTACCCGACAAGGAATTTCGCTACCTTAGGACCGTTATAGTTACGGCCGCCGTTTACTGGGACTTCAATCAAGAGCTTGCACCCCATCATTTAATCTTCCAGCACCGGGCAGGCGTCACACCCTATACGTCCACTTTCGTGTTTGCAGAGTGCTGTGTTTTTAATAAACAGTCGCAGCCACCGATTTTTTGCAACCCATTCATGCTTCGTTGTTCACTACACACTAATAGGGCACACCTTCTTCCGAAGTTACGGTGTCAATTTGCCGAGTTCCTTCTCCTGAGTTCTCTCAAGCGCCTTAGAATACTCATCTCGCGCACCAGTGTCGGTTTGCGGTACGGTCGTATATAGCTGAAGCTTAGTGGCTTTTCCTGGAACCTCGTTCAGTCACTTCACGGACAAGTCCGCTCGATCGTTGGCCTCGGTATATGTGCACCGGATTTGCCTAATGCACGCCTACATCCAACTAAACCAGAATAATCCAATAACTGGATGACCTATTAAGATCCGTCCCCACATCGCACTATATATCGGTACAGGAATATTGACCTGTTTCCCATCAGCTACGCATCTCTGCCTCGCCTTAGGGGCCGACTCACTCTACGCCGATGAACGTTGCGTAGAAAACCTTGCGCTTACGGCGAGGGGGCTTTTCACCCCCTTTAACGCTACTCATGTCAGCATTCGCACTTCTGATACCTCCAGCACGCTTTACAACGCACCTTCACAGGCTTACAGAACGCTCTCCTACCACTTGCAATAAATTGCAAATCCGCAGCTTCGGTAACTGGCTTAGCCCCGTTACATCTTCCGCGCAGGACGACTCGATCAGTGAGCTATTACGCTTTCTTTAAATGATGGCTGCTTCTAAGCCAACATCCTGACTGTTTTAGCCTTCCCACTTCGTTTCCCACTTAGCCAATTTTAGGGACCTTAGCTGGCGGTCTGGGTTGTTTCCCTCTTGAGTCCGGACGTTAGCACCCGGTGCTCTGTCTCCCAAGCTGTACTCATCGGTATTCGGAGTTTGCCTTGGTTTGGTAAGTCGCCATGACCCCCTAGCCAAAACAGTGCTCTACCCCCGATGGTAATACTTGAGGCACTACCTAAATAGTTTTCGGAGAGAACCAGCTATTTCCAAGTTTGTTTAGCCTTTCACCCCTATCCACAGCTCATCCGCTAGTTTTGCAACACTAGTCGGTTCGGACCTCCAGTACCTGTTACGGCACCTTCATCCTGGCCATGGATAGATCACTTGGTTTCGGGTCTACACCCAGCGACTGATCGCCCTATTCGGACTCGATTTCTCTACGGCTTCCCTATTCGGTTAACCTTGCCACTGAATGTAAGTCGCTGACCCATTATACAAAAGGTACGCAGTCACCCCTTACGAGGCTCCTACTTTTTGTAAGCACGCGGTTTCAGGATCTATTTCACTCCCCTCCCGGGGTTCTTTTCGCCTTTCCCTCACGGTACTAGTTCACTATCGGTCAATGATGAGTATTTAGCCTTGGAGGATGGTCCCCCCATATTCAGACAGGATTTCTCGTGTCCCGCCCTACTTGTCGCAAGCTTAGTACCACACAGGTCATTTCACGTACGGGGCTATCACCCGCTATGGCCAGTCTTTCCAAACTGTTCCGTTATGTCTTGTGCTATCACTTGCAGGCTTCTCCGATTTCGCTCGCCACTACTTTCGGAATCTCGGTTGATGTCTTTTCCTCGAGCTACTGAGATGTTTCAGTTCACCCGGTTCGCCTCGCATAGCTATGTATTCACTATGCGATACCTTTGCAGGTGGGTTTCCCCATTCGGAAATCTCCGGATCAAAGCTAATTTGCCAGCTCCCCGAAGCTTATCGCAGGCTATCACGTCCTTCGTCGCCTATCATTGCCAAGGCATCCACCACGTGCTCTTATTCACTTGACCCTATAACTTTGACGTTTCTTTCGAAACTACAAAATCATCTCAAGGAATATGTCAGGTCTTTCACCTGACGCGTTATGCCGTTACATTCAAAATTCGATTTGACTCGAAATTGAAGTTTCTTTTGACGCAATCAAAAATTCTATGTTGCTGATGGCACGGTCTGCACTAAACCTTTACGAATGTGCAGTTTCCATCAGCAACGCTGATTCGACTCTATGAATTTTTAAAGAACAGCCGATTGATCAAGAGATCTCGATCAACAACAAAGAAGCCTCATGCATGAGCACGAAGCCGCTTTGGTGTTGAATGTAAGTATCGTGTTGTGGTGGAGGATGACGGGATCGAACCGACGACCCCCTGCTTGCAAAGCAGGTGCTCTCCCAGCTGAGCTAATCCCCCGGATCTCCACGTTGTTCATTGGAAGTTTGGTGGGTCTAGTTGGGCTCGAACCAACGACCCCCGCCTTATCAAGACGGTGCTCTAACCAGCTGAGCTACAGACCCATTGTCGATCGACTCGACTTCTTCCAACAACCGATAAGTGTGGGCGTTTAAATTAAATTGCTGTTTCCAGAAAGGAGGTGATCCAGCCGCACCTTCCGATACGGCTACCTTGTTACGACTTCACCCCAGTCACGAACCCTGCCGTGGTAATCGCCCTCCTTGCGGTTAAGCTAACTACTTCTGGCAGAACCCGCTCCCATGGTGTGACGGGCGGTGTGTACAAGACCCGGGAACGTATTCACCGTGACATTCTGATCCACGATTACTAGCGATTCCGACTTCACGCAGTCGAGTTGCAGACTGCGATCCGGACTACGACTGGTTTTATGGGATTAGCTCCCCCTCGCGGGTTGGCAACCCTTTGTACCAGCCATTGTATGACGTGTGTAGCCCCACCTATAAGGGCCATGAGGACTTGACGTCATCCCCACCTTCCTCCGGTTTGTCACCGGCAGTCTCATTAGAGTGCCCAACTAAATGTAGCAACTAATGACAAGGGTTGCGCTCGTTGCGGGACTTAACCCAACATCTCACGACACGAGCTGACGACAGCCATGCAGCACCTGTGTTACGGTTCTCTTTCGAGCACTAAGCCATCTCTGGCGAATTCCGTACATGTCAAAGGTGGGTAAGGTTTTTCGCGTTGCATCGAATTAAACCACATCATCCACCGCTTGTGCGGGTCCCCGTCAATTCCTTTGAGTTTCAACCTTGCGGCCGTACTCCCCAGGCGGTCAACTTCACGCGTTAGCTTCGTTACTGAGTCAGTGAAGACCCAACAACCAGTTGACATCGTTTAGGGCGTGGACTACCAGGGTATCTAATCCTGTTTGCTCCCCACGCTTTCGTGCATGAGCGTCAGTACAGGTCCAGGGGATTGCCTTCGCCATCGGTGTTCCTCCGCATATCTACGCATTTCACTGCTACACGCGGAATTCCATCCCCCTCTACCGTACTCTAGCTATACAGTCACAGATGCAGTTCCCAGGTTGAGCCCGGGGATTTCACAACTGTCTTATATAACCGCCTGCGCACGCTTTACGCCCAGTAATTCCGATTAACGCTTGCACCCTACGTATTACCGCGGCTGCTGGCACGTAGTTAGCCGGTGCTTATTCTTACGGTACCGTCATGATCCCTCTTTATTAGAAAGAGACTTTTCGTTCCGTACAAAAGCAGTTTACAACCCGAAGGCCTTCATCCTGCACGCGGCATGGCTGGATCAGGCTTTCGCCCATTGTCCAAAATTCCCCACTGCTGCCTCCCGTAGGAGTCTGGGCCGTGTCTCAGTCCCAGTGTGGCTGGTCGTCCTCTCAGACCAGCTACAGATCGAAGGCTTGGTGAGCCTTTACCTCACCAACTACCTAATCTGCCATCGGCCGCTCCATTCGCGCAAGGTCTTGCGATCCCCTGCTTTCATCCGTAGATCTTATGCGGTATTAGCACAGCTTTCGCTGCGTTATCCCCCACGATTGGGCACGTTCCGATGTATTACTCACCCGTTCGCCACTCGCCACCAGGATTGCTCCCGTGCTGCCGTTCGACTTGCATGTGTAAGGCATGCCGCCAGCGTTCAATCTGAGCCAGGATCAAACTCTATAGTTCGATCTTGATTTTGCGCCCGACCTCGCGGTCGAGCAAAACTCACAAAAACGGAATTGAAGTGAACTTCACTTCTATTCTCATGAGCGTTTAAAGTCTTGCGACTTGTTCCGAAGAACTTGGCAATTACCTTCAAACGCCCACGCTTATCGGCTGTAGATTTTTAACGAACTCCGAAGCAACTTTGCGTTTACTTCGTTTGCTTTGCTGCGATCAGCGAAGCCTTGTAGTCTAACACGCTTTTTGAAGAAGCGTCAAACTTTTTTCGCTTTCAACTTCTTCGTTGGTCAGCGCCTCAGTGAAGAGACGCTGCGAATCCGTTTCAGCGGAGCCTTCGATTATGACTCGGTTTTCACAACCTCGTCAACTTTTTTCTGGCTCTTTCTTCGCTCTGCATAAAGACCATCCGGCCCTCCTTGCCACCACGCAACAGTTGCTGCGTATTGAGCGAAGCCCACGAGTATATGCCAAGGTTCCGACCCGGCAAGTCCCTTCGCAAGAAAAGTTGCGGTTCAGCACCGGTAGCCTATCTGGGCGGCCCCTCACCGCACTTGGCGCCCCTTGGATAATCCGTGTCACATGGCACTCATCACACTCCTCGACGCGCAACTCGCGTTCGGTCACGTCCCGCTGCTCGATCATGCGGACTTCTCTCTTCTCGCCTCGGAACGCATCGGCCTCATCGGCCGCAATGGCGCCGGCAAGTCATCGCTCCTCAAGATCCTGGGGGGCCTGGAGAAGACAGACGATGGCACCCTGCAGCTGCAGCAGAACCTGCGCGTCGCCTATGTGGCGCAGGAGCCCGTACTGGACATGGATGCGGATGTCTTCACCGCCGCCAGTGCGGGACTGGCCTCGGTCATCGCCGTGCGGGACCTCTACCTCTCGGGTGCGGAGGGACTCGACCTGGATGCCCTCCAGTCCCAGATCGAGGCCTTCGATGCCTGGAACTGGGAGCAGCGTGTCGAAGAGACGCTCCACCGCCTGCACCTCGACCGCGATGCCCGCGTCGGGTCGCTCTCCGGCGGTACGCGCAAGCGCGTGGCGCTGGCACAGGCCCTGGTGGCCGCCCCGGACGTTCTGCTGCTCGACGAGCCGACCAACCACCTGGACCTCGATTCCATAGAGTGGCTGGAAGAACTGCTGATCGACTTCAAGGGCAGCGTGATCACGATCACCCACGACCGGAGCTTTCTCGACCGCGTCGCCACCCGCATCGTCGAGCTGGACCGGGGCAAGCTGAACTCCTACCCCGGCAACTTCGCGCAATACCTCTTGCAGAAGGAAGAGCAGCTCGCCCAGGAAGCGGTGATCAGCGCCAAGGCCGACAAGCTCCTGGCGCAGGAGGAGATCTGGATCCGAAAGGGCGTGGAAGCCCGCCGTACCCGCAGCCAGAGCCGCATCGGCCGTCTGGAGGCGCTGCGCGCCAGCCGTGCGAGCCGGCGCGAGGTACAGGGCAGCGTCAATATGGACGTGGCCAGTGGCCAGTCCAGCGGCAAGATCGTTGCCGAATTGACGGACGCGACCAAGTCCTTCGGCCCGAAGACCGTGATCCGCAACTTCAGCGGCACCATCCTGCGCGGCGACAAGATCGGCCTGCTCGGCCCGAACGGCGCGGGCAAGACCACCCTGCTGAAGCTCATCCTCGGCCAACTCGAGCCCGATAGCGGCAAGATCCGCCGCGGCACCAACCTGCAGGTCGCCTATTTCGACCAGATGCGCGAGGCGCTGAATCTCGACGCCACCCTGGAAGACTTCATCAGCCCCGGCAGCGAGTGGATCGAGATCGGCAAGCAGCGCAAGCATGTGAAGAGCTACCTGGGCGACTTCCTCTTCTCCCCGGCCCGGGCCAATTCGCCCGTGCGCTCCCTCAGCGGCGGCGAGCGCAACCGGCTGCTGCTGGCTCGCCTCTTCGCCCGCCCTGCGAATGTGCTGGTGCTCGACGAGCCCACCAACGACCTGGACATCGACACGCTCGAGCTGCTCGAGGACCTGCTCCAGAGCTACGACGGCACCGTCTTCCTGGTCAGCCATGACCGGACCTTCCTGGACAACGTTGTGACCAGCACCATCGCCTATGAAGGCGACGGCCACTGGCGCGAATACGAAGGCAGCGTGCAGGACTGGCTGACCCAGTCCAAGCGCGCCCGCGAGATCGCCGAGCAGCGCGCGGCTGCCGCACCGTCCGTCGCGGCAGCGCCCGTGCCAGCGCCGCCCGCAGCGGCCGACACCCGCCCCGCCGGCATGCGCAAGAAGCTCAGCTACAAGGAGCAGCGCGAACTCGATGCCCTGCCGACCACCATCGCCGCGCTCGAAGAAGAGCAGCAACGCATCAACGAGACCTTGGCCCTCGACGGCGGCGCCATCTACGCGAGCGATGCGACCCACGCCGCCGCCCTGGCCGAGCGCCACGCCCGCATCGACGAGGAACTGCTCGCCGCGCTCGAACGGCAGGAAGCACTCGGCGCAACGCGCTGAACGCCGATGCAGCATCGGCCGCCGTCCGACGACGGCCGCGCGCGGCGTGCGCTATACACACAGCCCCTCACCGCTGGAACCACCGCATGCCGTTTTCTCGCGTCTTCAGTCGCCCCCTCCGCATCGGCGCACTGGCGCTGCTGCTTCCGCTGTTCCTGGCGGTCGGCTGCGCCCAATTGCCCAAGGACGTCGAGCGCCCGGTCTCCAACGCACTCGCCGTACCAGCCGAGACCCCGCTGGGCGCCCTGGTGCAGCAACGGCGCGGAGCAGAACGGGCCCGCTTCGATTCGGGCTTCGTGCTTCTCAACGGACCCGCCGCCGCCTATGGCAGCCGGCTGGCGCTGATCGAAGCCGCCCAGAAGACGCTCGACCTCCAGTACTACGCCATCCATGCCGACGCGAGCACCGGCCGGTTGCTGCGCGGGGTGGTGGACGCGGCCCGGCGCGGCGTCCGCGTGCGGGTGCTGCTCGACGACTTCCACAGCACCGGCCGCAATGCGCTGGTCATGCAGTTGGCCTTCGAGCCGAACATCGAGATGCGCATGTTCAACCCGGTGGCCGGTGCGCGCGGCTCGTCCGTGGGGCGCATGTTCAACGCCCTCGGTGATTTCGACCGGGTGCAGCAGCGCATGCACAACAAGCTCTTCATCGCCGACAACGCCATGGGCGTGACCGGGGGCCGCAACCTGGGCGACGCCTATTTCGGCATCGCGCAGACCGGCAACTTCGTCGACGTCGACGTGCTCGCCGCCGGCCCGATCGTCCAGGACATGTCGCGCAGCTTCGACAGTTACTGGAACAACGAGCGCGCCTACCCCGTGCAGTCCCTCGTGTCGCGCGAAGAGCTTCTGAAGATGCGTGACCAGGCGCGCGCCGCGACGGCTGCCCAGCAGGAGCGTGACGGCAACGCCGACGGCGCCAAGCCGCCGGACGGCGAACCCCGGCCCTCCGACGCCGGGCCGACGGAGGCGCAACGCGCCGCCGCCTGGGACGAGAAGCCGCTCGACCTGCGCACGGTCACCTTCGTCTGGGCGCCGGCGGTGATGCTGGCCGACAAGCCCGCCAAGATCGCCGCCGAATCGGACAGCCCGCCGGACACCTCGCCATCCCCCGCGCTGGTGGTGACGCGGGCGCGCAGCGCCGACGGCGCCCGTCGCCTGTCGGCCCTGGAAGACGCCTCGGCGAGCGCGGACGGTGGTGAGACCGTGGTGTCGGGCCTGCTGCAGCTGATCGACCAGGCCCAGAAGGACCTGACCATCATTTCGCCTTACTTCGTCCCCGGACCGGACATGAAACGCGCCTTCGCCGCCGCCCGCGCGCGCGGCGTGCGGGTACGGGTGCTGACCAACTCGCTGGCGTCCAACGATGCCCCCATCGCGCACGTCGGCTATGCCCGGCACCGCGAAGAGCTGCTGGCGATGGGTGTCGCACTGTACGAGATGCGCAGCGAACAGGCGGGCCTGGGCAGCGCCCTCGGTGCCTCCGGCGCGAGCGCCACGGGCGAATCGCGCTCGATGCTGCATTCCAAGGTGCTCGTGATGGATGGCCGGCTGCTGGTGGTCGGTTCGATGAACCTGGACCTGCGCTCGCAGTTGCAGAACACCGAACTCGCCCTGCTGATCCGCAGCGCCGAACTGTCGCGCGCCGCGATCGCGCAGATCGACAGCGTCATGCAGACCGGCGCCTGGCACGTCGAACAGGCCGACGGCGGCCTGGTCTGGCGTGCGCCGCCGGGCAGCGGGCTGGCCGACACCCGCACCGAGCCGGACGCCAGTGTCGGCCTGCGCCTGCTGCTCAAGCTCTTCGGCCCGCTCGCGCCCGACGAATTGCTGTAGCGACCGCTGCGTCGGCGTCAGGCCGCCAGCGCCTGCGTCACGGTGTGGATCAGCAGCCCGACCAGCCCGCCGACCAGGGTGCCGTTGATGCGGATGAACTGCAGGTCGCGGCCGATGTGGCGCTCGAGCTCATCCGTCATTTCCTGCGCGTTCCATTGCGCAACCCGCTCGACGATGTAGCGCCGGATGTCCTCGCGGTAGCGGGCGATGGCCACCGGCGCGGCTTCGGTGATCTGCTCGTTGATCCAGCGGCGGAAGGGCTCGTCCTGCTGCAGGCGTGCGCCCATCGAGCCGGCCAGCGCGGCGATGCGCCGGCGGATGCTCGAGTCGTCGCGTGCGAGGTCGTCGTGCAGCCAGTCCAGCAGCGTGTCCCACAGCCCGTGCAGGTAGTCGGTGAGCGCGGGGTGCGCCAGCAACTCGGCGCGGATCGCCTCCCCGCGCGCGCGGAAGTCGGGGTCGGACTTCAGCCGCTCGACGAAGTCCGCCATGAAGCCGTCGAAGCGCAGCCGCAGCGGGTGGCCCGGCTCGGCCGCCACGTCGCCGAGCGTGTTCACCAGGGCTGACACGATCTTGCGCGTCGCGGCACGGGCAGCCACCTGGTCGAGCCCGACGTAGCGCAGCGTCTTGATCTCGCGCGCGATCGCCTCGGTGATGTGCTCCTGCACCGTCTCGCCCTGCATCACATCGGCCACCTGCGTCAGCACGTCGTCGAGCAGCGCCTGGTGCCGCCCGCCGGCAGTGAGCGCGTCCAGCGACTGGCCCAGCAGGCGCGACACGTCGACCTGCGCCAGCCCGGCGGCGGCGGCGCGCCCGACGAAGGCGCGTGCCCGCTCGTCGTCGAAGGCGCTCAGCCCGTAGCGCACCGCAGCCACCGCATGCTGGCCAAGGCGCTCGCCGTGCGCCGGCTCGGCCAGCCAGTTCGCCAGGCGCGCCGCCGGGTCGAACTCGCGCAGCTTGGCCAGCACCTGCGGCGTGCTCAAGAAGTTGTCGAGGATGAAGCCCGCCAGCTTGGCGCCGATGCGGTCCTTGTTGGCCGGAATGATGGCCGTGTGCGGAATCGGCAGGCCCAGCGGATGCCGGAACAGCGCCACCACCGCGAACCAGTCGGCGATGGCGCCGACCATCGCCGCTTCGGCAAAGGCCGCGACGTAGCCCCAGGCCGGGTGCCGCGCCTCCAACGCGTGGGCCACACCGTACAGCACCGCGGCGCCGCACAGCAGGCCGAGCGCGACGCGCTTCATCACGCTCATCGGAACCCGGAGCGCCTCACGGCAGGCTGCGCGTGTGGGCCAGGCCCTGCAGGAAGACCTCGCAGCGCGCGAGTTGCTCGAGCGTCACGTACTCGTCGGGCTGGTGCGCCTGGGTGATGCTGCCGGGGCCGCACACCACGGTCGGGATGCCCGCGCCCTTGAAGAGACCCGCCTCGGTGCCGAAGGCCACCAGCGTGGTGCCCTGCTCGCCCGACAGGCGCTGAGCCAGCTTCGTGATGGGGTCGGTGGCCGAGCCGAGGAAGCTGGGCACCTCGCAGATCGTCTCGAAGCGAAAGCCCGTGTCGGCGGCCACCTTCTTCATCGGCACCTCGAGCCGGCCGGCGTAGGCCAGCACCTCCTTTTGCATCTGCTGCGCGTCGGCGGTCGGCAGGTTGCGGAATTCGTAGCGGAACTCGGCGTCGCGCGGCACCACGTTGTCGGCGATGCCGCCATGGAACTGGCCGACGCTGGCGGTGCTGAAGGGCACGTCGAAGCCGTCGTAGCGGCGCTCGTTCTGCTCGAAGCCTTCGGCCATGTCGCGCACCTTGCCGACCACGCGCGCGGCCATCTCGATGGCATTGACCGACTGCGGCGTGAGCGACGAATGCGCCTCCTTGCCGCGCACGCAGCAGCGGTAGCGGTACACGCCCTTGTGGGCGATGGCCGGCACCATGCTGGTGGGCTCGCCGATGATGCAGGCCATCGGCTGGATGTTCTGCTCCTTCATGTCGGCGATCAGCTCGCGCACGCCGAAGCAGCCCACCTCTTCGTCGTAGCTGAAGGCGAAATGCACCGCGAAGGGCGCGTTGCTTTCCAGGAAGGCCTCGGCGTTCGCCAGCGCCACGGCGATGAAGCCCTTCATGTCGGCGGCGCCGCGGCCGTACAGGCGCGGGCTGCCCAGGGCGGCGAGCTCGTCGTGCGGGCCGGCCGGTACCGGGCCGCCGCCTTCGGAGGGCCAGTGCTGGACCATGGCCGACAGCGGGTCGATGCTCCAGTCCTGCCCGTCCCACGGCACCGTGTCGGTGTGGCCCGACAGGATGATGCCGCTGCGCTTGCCGGTGCCGAGCGTGGCGAACAGGTTCGCCTTGGTCTTGTCGGCGTTGTAGGTCAGGCGGCTGCGCACGCCGAGCGCGGCGAGCTGGTCGCGCACGAAGCCGATCAGTTCCAGGTTGCTGTTGGCGCTGACCGTGTTCATGCGCACCAGGGTCTGGGCCAGTTCGAGGCTGCGGGCGGAAAGGAAGAGTGACATGCGGCCATTGTCCCCGGAAGTGCGCACAGGTGGTCCGCCTGGCCATCTGTCATCGACACGGTGTAGGCTGGCCCTTCGTTCACTACCACCGGGATCACGCCATGACGCCTTCGACCAGCGGCTGCCTCACACGGACCCTTCGCCCCGCCCCGTGGTGGGCCCTGTCGGTGCTCGCCACGCTCGGCCTGGCCGCGTGCACGACGCCGCGCACGCCGACCGCCCTGCCCACGCTCGACGGCAAGCCGCCGCTGGTGGTCGCGCACCGCGGCGCCTCGGGCCAGCTGCCGGAAGAGACGCTGGAAGCCTACGCCCGCGCCATCGAACTGGGCGCCGACGTGATCGAGATGGACCTGCTGTCCACCAAGGACGGCGTGCTCGTCACCCGACACGACCCCAACCTGATGATCAGCACCGACGTGGCGAAGCACCCCGAGTTCGCGTCGCGCAAGAAGACGATGCAGGTCGACGGCGAGACGCAGACCGGCTGGTTCGTGCAGGACTTCACCCTGGCCGAGCTGCGCACCCTGGGCGCCATCTCGACCGACGCCGAGCGGCCGCAGCAGTTCAACGGCCGCTTCAAGGTGCCGACCTTCCAGGAGGTGGTCGACCTCGCCAAGGCCAAGTCGCGCGAGACCGGCCGCACCATCGCGATCTACCCCGAAACCAAGAACCCGACCTGGTTCCGCGACCTCGGCCTGCCGCTGGAAGACAAGCTGATCGCCATCCTCGAGGCCGCCGGCTGGAACAGCAAGACGGCACCGGTCTACGTGCAGTCCTTCGAGCCGGGCAGCCTGAAGTACATGAAGGCCAAGGGCCTGAAGACCAAGCTGATCCAGCTGATCGACGGCGACGGCATCGACATGCGCACCGGCGCCATGACCTATGCGGTGCCGGTCGACCGGCCCTACGAATGGACCAAGGCCGGCGACCGGCGCAATTTCGACGTGATGGTGACGCCGGCCGGCCTGGCGGAGATCGCCACCTACGCCGACGGCATCGGCCCCTGGAAGCGCTACATCGTGAGCATCAAGGGCACGATCGGCGCTGACGGCAAGCCGGTCGACGTGAACGCCGACGGCAAGATCAACGACGCGGACGCCACCTCGGCCACGCCCACCACCCTGGTGGCCGACGCGCACCGGGCCGGGCTCTTCGTGCACCCCTTCACCTTCCGCAACGAGTCGCGCCGGCTGGCCCGCGACTACCAGGGCGACCCGAAGAACGAGTACATCGCCTTCTACCGCCTGGGCGTGGACGGCGTCTTCACCGATTTCACCGACACCGCCCTGGCGGCGCGGGCCACCTGGCTGAAGGAAACCGGACGCTGAGCTGCGGCATGGGCACGTTCTTTGCGGGCTTGATGGCCCACGCCTAGACTGTGCCCCATGAAACTCATCGATTCGCTTGTCACCCAGGCTGCCGGCATCGCCTCGATCCGACGCGACCTGCATGCCCACCCCGAACTCTGCTTCCAGGAAGTCCGCACCGCCGACATCGTCGCGGCCAAGCTGACCGAGTGGGGCATCCCGATCCACCGCGGCCTCGGCACCACCGGGGTGGTCGGCATCGTGAAGAACGGCACCAGCTCCCGGGCCATCGGCCTGCGCGCCGACATGGACGCGCTGCCGGTGACCGAGCTCAACACCTTCGCGCACGCCAGCCAGCACCAGGGCAAGATGCACGCCTGCGGCCATGACGGCCACACCGCCATGCTGCTGGCGGCCGCCCAGCACCTGGCCAAGCACCGCAATTTCGACGGTACGGTCTACCTGATCTTCCAGCCGGCCGAAGAAGGCGGCGGCGGTGCCCGCGAGATGATCGCGGATGGCCTGTTCGAGAAATTCCCGATGGACGCGGTCTATGGCATGCACAACTGGCCCGGCATGAAGGCCGGCCAGTTCGCCGTGAGCCCCGGCCCGGCCATGGCGTCGAGCAACGAGTTCAAGATCACGATCCACGGCAAGGGCGGCCACGCCGCGCTGCCGCACACCGGCATCGACCCGGTGCCGGTGGCGTGCGAGATGGTGCAGGCCTTCCAGACCATCCTCACGCGCAACAAGAAGCCGACCGACACGGGCCTGATCTCCGTCACGATGATCCATGCCGGCGAGGCCACCAACGTGATCCCCGACATCTGCGAACTGCAGGGCACGGTGCGTACCTTCTCCCTCGAGGTGCTCGACCTGATCGAGCGCCGCATGAAGCAGATCGCCGAGCACATCGGCGCGGCCCACGACACCGAAGTCGACTTCTACTTCCACCGCAACTACCCGCCGACCATCAACACCGCCGCCGAAGCCGACTTCGCCCGTGCCGTGATGGCCGGCATCGTCGGCGCCGACAACGTGCTGCCGCAGGAAGCCGCGATGACGGCCGAGGACTTCTCCTTCATGCTGCAGGCCAAGCCCGGCGCCTATGCCTTCATCGGCAATGGCGACGGCGCGCACCGCGACATGCACCACGGCGGCGGCCCGTGCACGCTGCACAACGCGAGCTATGACTTCAACGACGACCTGATTCCGCTGGGCGCGACCTGCTGGGTCGAACTGGCCGAGCAGTTCCTGAAGCCCGGCAGGACCGGCGTGTGATCGGCGTCGCCGAGGCCTTTTCGCCCAGCTATGCGCTGGCGCGCCGCAAGTTCCTGCAGGGCTGCGTCGCCGCGGGCCTCACGGTCGACACGCATCCGCATCCGCTCAAGGGACGGGACGGCGAAGAGCTCGCGATGGACGTGGCCTACGACGGCCCGGCCAACGCGCGGCAGCTGCTCCTGGTGACCAGCGCCTGCCACGGCATCGAGGGCCACTGCGGCAGCGGCGTGCAGGTGTTCGCGCTGCACGACACCGAGTGGCGCGAGAAGGCGCGCGCGGCCGGGGTGGGCGTGCTCTACGTGCACGCGCTGAATCCGCACGGCTTTTCGTACGGCCGGCGCGTGACCCATGAAAACGTCGACCTTAACCGCAACTTCATGGACTTCACGCAGCCGCTGCCGGTCAACGCGGCCTATGCCGAACTGCACCCGCTGCTGCTGCCCAAGGCCTGGCCGCCTTCGCCCAGGAACCAGGCCGAGATCGACGGCTGGATCGCGTCGCATGGCGTGCCGGCCTACCAGGCGGCGATCTCCGGCGGCCAGTACCAGTTCGACGACGGCCTCTTCTTCGGCGGCAAGGCCCCGACCTGGAGCAACCGCACGCTGCGGCAGGTGCTGCAAAAGCATGCGCAGCAGGCGGCTAAGCTCGCCTGGATCGACCTGCACACCGGCCTCGGCCCGAACGGGCACGGCGAGCGCATCTTCGCCGGCCGCGACGACGCGGCCGCCTATGCGCGAGCGAACGCCTGGTGGGGCGGCGAGACGGCGGTGACGTCGATCTACGACGGTTCGTCCACCTCGGCGCTGCTCACCGGCCTGAACTGGGGGGTGATCTACGACGAGTGCCCGCACGCCGAGTACACCGGCATCGCGCTCGAATACGGCACGGAACCGATCCTCGAGGTGATGGGTGCGCTGCGCGCCGACCACTGGCTGCACCAGCACCCGGACGCGGCGCCGGAGCTGGCGGACGCGATCCAGGCGCGCATGCGCGATGCCTTCTACACCGACACCGACGGCTGGAAGGGCCAGGTCATCAGCCAGGCACGCCAGGCGATGTTCCAGGCCGTGGATGGCCTGTCGAAGGCCTGAGCCTCGACGTCAGCCGGCCGCCGCGCGCGCCTCGGCGATCACCAGCAGCCCGTCCATGATGAGCCCGTCGACCAGCTCGAAGGGGCTCACCATCGACGGCGCCATCTTCCAGCCGGCACCGCCGGTCATGTAGCAGGCGGGCTCGGTGCCGCAATGCGCCCGGACGTGCTGGCGCATGCGCTCCACGGCACCGGCGATGGCGTAGGTGCCGCCACTGGTCAGCGCGTCGCTGGTGTTGGTCGGGAACTCGCGCACCTCGCCGGTCGGCACGTGCAGGCCGGCGGTGCCCGACTCCAGCGCGCGCAGCATGATGCCGTGGCCCGGCAGGATCAGGCCGCCGAGGAACTTGCCGTGCACGTCGATGGCCTCGACCGTGACCGCGGTGCCGATCATCACCACCACCATGGGCCGCGCCGGCCCCTGCGACAGCATGCGATGGCGCGCGCCGATCATCGCGACCCAGCGGTCGGCACCCAGGCGCGTGGGGTGGTCGTAGCCGTTGATCACGCCGGCTTCGGCGGCGCTCGACACCACCCAGCGCGCCGGGCAATCGAAGCGCTCGAACACCTGCTCCTCGGCGCGGCGCCGTACCGCGTCGCCTGCCACCGCGCAGCCGAGCATGGCCGTCGGTGATGGCAAATCGGCCCACGGGCCCTCGGCCAGGCGCTCGATGTGGTCGAGGAATTCGGCGCCGCTCGCCAGCAGCTCGGCGCCCGGTCGCCCCGCTGCATAGAGCGCCCACTTGAGCCGCGTGTTGCCGATGTCGATGGCGAGGAAGGTCATGGCGGATTATTTGCGAGTTTGCCCGGACACGTGCTTACCCTTGCTTGCAAGCATGCGCCTGGCGCCTACGCCTCGGTGCGGCAGGCGTGCTTACAGTGCCCCTTCATCACCACACGAAGGAGAACAACCATGGGTCTGCTGAGTTTCATCAAGGAAGCGGGAGAGAAGCTGTTCGGCGGTTCGTCGGCGCATGCGGCCGAGCCGGGCGCCAACCCCGACGCGGCGGCGTCGGCCGCCATCAAGACCTACATCGAGACCCAGAACCTCGGGCTCACCGACCTGATCGTCGCGTACGCGGGTGCCACCGGCGTGGTCACGCTGTCGGGCAAGGCGCCGTCGCAGGAGGCGAGCGAGAAGGCCGGCCTGGCCGCCGGCAACGTGGCCAACGTGACCAGCGTCGACAACCAGCTGGTGGCCCCCGAAGCGCCGGCCGCGCAGTACCACGACGTGGTGCGGGGCGACACGCTGTCGGCCATCTCGAAGAAGTACTACGGTGACGCCAACAAGTACAACGCGATCTTCGAAGCGAACAAGCCGATGCTCACGCATCCGGACAAGATCTACCCGGGCCAGAAGCTGCGCATTCCGCCGTTGAAGTGAAGACCGCCGGCGCGGCAGCGCTTCAGTTCTGCTTCCAGGGCAGGCCGCGAAAACGCCACCCTCCCGTGCGGCCGCGGTGGCCGTCCGCATCGGGATTGCCCTCGAAACCTTCGAGGATGTTGTAGGCCTCGATGCCCAGCTCGGTCGCGCGCTTGGCGGCCGCGATCGAGCGCACCCCGCTGCGGCACAGCAGCACGGCCTTGCCGCCCGTCGGCACGGCAGCACGCAGGCCCTCGTCGAAGGCCGGGTTCATCGCCATGCCCGGCCACTGCTTCCACGCCAGCGGCACCGCGCCCGGCACGTAGCCCACCCACTCGCGTTCGGCGTCGCTGCGCACATCGATCAGCACGGCCTGGCCGCTGGCCACCCACTGTGCGGCCTGCTCGGGGGTGACATCGCCGGCGTAGCCGTCGGCAGGGGTGAAGTTCGCTGGGGATGACGCCATCTCTGTCCTCGAATGTGCTGGGTTGATTGCGTCGCGCATCTTCACACGGATCGTTTTCCCTTCGCGCTACGAAGCCTCGGCAACATGTGCTTGCAGACTTCGTCGCCGGTTCACCCGAAACCACGCCGTCGCTGACAGCCGGCCGCGCGGCCGGCGCGTTACAAGCAGAGCTTCATCCCTGATCGGTGACGGGTGCCTGCCCGAAGCCGACCTTCTGCCATGACTTCATTTCTTCGACTCCTCTTGGCGCGACCAGCCGCCTGGCGCGCAGGCGCCATCGGCCTGATGCTGTGTTGCGCTGCGCTGGGCGCAACCGCCCAGGATGCCGACCCGCCAGGCCGGGTCGCGCGCCTGGGCTTCCATCAGGGCACCGTGAGCTTCTCGCCCTCCGGCGACGACAGTTGGTACGACGTGGCACCCAACCGCCCGCTGACCACCGGCGACCGCCTGTGGACCGACCGCGGGGCGCGCGCCGAACTGCAGGTGGGCTCGTCCGCGGTCCGCATGGACGAGCAGACCAGCCTCGAGCTCACGCAGGTCGACGACGGCACGACGCAACTCACGGTGGCACAGGGCACCGTGCAGTTGCGGGTGCGCGACGACCTCGCCGGGCAGCGGGTCGAGGTCGACACCGGCAACCTCGCGATGGTGATCCAGGCCGCCGGCGACTACCGCATCGACGCCGACCCCGCCGCCGGCACCACCCGCGTCGCCGCCGCCGCCGGCAGCGCGGTGATCTATGGCGACAACGGCGAATCGGTGGCGCTCGGCGCGCGGCAGCAACTCGTCGTCACCGGGCGCAACCTGGCCGCGGCCGGAGGCGCCCCGCAGGGCAGCGACGACTTCGACCGCTGGGCGGCGGAACGCAATCGGCTGGAGGACCAATCCGTCTCGGCACGTTATGTGTCGCGCGAAGTGGTGGGCTACCAGCAGCTCGACCGCTACGGCGACTGGCAGAACGACCCGAGCTACGGCAACGTCTGGTACCCGCGCGAAGTCGATGCCGACTGGGCGCCGTACCGCGACGGCCAGTGGGTCGACGTGGCGCCCTGGGGCTGGACCTGGGTGGACGCCGCGCCCTGGGGCTTCGCCCCCTTCCACTATGGCCGCTGGGCCCGCATCGGCCCACGTTGGGGCTGGGTGCCGGGGCGCACGCAGACGCGGCCGGTGTATTCGCCGGCCTTGGTCGGCTTCATCGGCGGGCCGGCCAGCGCCAACCTCGCCATCGGCGGGGGCCGCCATGGCGTGGGCTGGTTTCCGCTGGCGCCCGGCGAGCGCTGGCAGCCGGGCTACCGCACCAGTCCGCGCTATGTCGAAGCGGCGAACCGCCCCTTCGTCGATGGCCGGAACCGCCCGCCGCCGCGCGATGCCGCTTACGCCTACCAGCGCCATCCCGGCGCCCTGACCGTGGTGCCCGCCGATCGATTCGGCCGCGGCCGCGTCGACCGGCGCGAGCTGGTGCGGCTGAGCGACGACCGCATGCCGCGCGCCGCCGTGACCACGGCGGCGCCCGTTCCCCTCCCCGACCGCGGCGCAGGGCGGCAGGGCGGATGGGGGCGCCCGGTGGCTGCAGCGCCACCAGCCCCCGCACAGCAGCAGCCGAACCGGCCGATGCCACCCGAGAACCGCGGGCGCGGCGCCTTCCCGCGGCCGCAAGGTCCACAGAACCCGCGCGAGGGGTCCGACGGACAACGAGCGGCGGCGTTCCAGCAGCAGCAGGAACAGCAGCAACGCCAACAACAGCAGATGAACGCCACGCGCCAGGCGCAGGAGGCGCAGCGCGCGACGCAACAGCAGCAACAACAGATGCAGATCCAGCGCCAGCAGGAACAGCAAGTGCAGCAACAGCGCGCGGCACAGGCCCAGATGCAGCAGCAGGCGCAACGCCAGCAGAACGACATGCGTCAGGCGCAGGAAGCGCAGCAGCGGGCCGCCGAGCAACAACAAGCGATGCGGCAGCAGCAACAGGCACAGCAGGCCGAACGCGCGCAGCAAGCGCAACGCCAGCAAGAGCAGATGCAGCAGATGAACGCGGCGCGACAGGCGCAGGAAGCACAGCAGCGCGCCATGCAGCAACAACAGCAACAGGCCCAGCGTCAGCAACAGCAGGTCCAGCAGCAACAGCAGCGCGACGACCGGCAGCGGCAACAGACGGCCCGGGTGCAGCAGGCCCAACAGCAGCAAGAGCAACAACGCCAGCAGCAGCAGCAGCAGCAGCCACAGCCACAGCAACAGCAACAAGGCCCCGGCGGCCGGCCGGGGTTCCGCGGACGCCCTGGGGATCAGTCCTAAGGCAGCGCGGTGCATCCATGCCGGGCTACAGTCGCGGCAAGGAACCCCCATGCCCACATACGACTTCGATCTCTTCGTCATCGGCGGCGGCAGCGGCGGCGTGCGCGCCGCCCGCATGGCGGCGCAACGCGGTGCGCGCGTGGCGCTGGCGGAGGCCGCCGAACTGGGCGGCACCTGCGTCAACGTCGGCTGCATTCCCAAGAAGCTCTACAGCTACGCCGCGGGCTATGCGGAGGCCTTCGAAGAGGCGCAGGGCTACGGCTGGCAGCTCGGCGAGGCGCGCTTCGACTGGGATGTGCTGAAGGCGAACCGCGCCCGCGAGATCCACCGCCTGAACGGCATTTACGGCGGGCTGCTCGACGCGGCCGGCGTCACGCTCGTCACCGGCTGGGCGCACCTCGAGGATGCGCACACGGTGAAGGTCGGCACGACGCGCCACACGGCCCGCTACATCCTCGTGGCGACGGGCGGACGCCCCTTCGTCCCCGACCTGCCGGGCCGCGAGCATGTGCAGGTGTCCGACGCGATGTTCGACCTGCCCGTCTTTCCTAAGCGGCTCGTGATCGTCGGCGGCGGCTACATCGCGTGCGAGTTCGCTTCCATCTTCAACGGGCTCGGCGCACAGGTGACGCTGGTGCAGCGGCAGGCGCATCTGCTGAGCGGCTTCGACGAGGACGTGCGCGAGTTCCTGGCGCGCGAGATGGGCAAGGCAGGCGTCGACATCCGGCTCAACGCCGAGGTCGCATCGGTCGCCGCCGGCCGCGGCAAGGATGCGCCCCTCGCCGTGATGCTGTCGCGCGGCCAGCAGCTGGAAGCCGACACCGTGCTCTACGCCACCGGCCGCGTACCCAACACGGAGGGGCTGTGCCTGGAGGCGGCCGGCGTCGCGCTCGACGAGCGCGGCGCGGTGAAGGTCGACGCGCGCTACCGCAGCAGCGTGCCGTCCATCTACGCGCTAGGCGACGTGTCGACCAAGATGCAGCTCACGCCGGTGGCGCTGGCCGAGGCGATGGCCGTGGTCGACGCGCTCTTCGGCGACGGGAAGCGCAAGGTCGACTACGACTATGTGCCCACGGCCGTCTTCACGCACCCGAACGTCGGCACCTGCGGCCTGACCGAAGCGGAGGCGCGCAAGAAGTACGGCAAGGTCACGCTCTTCAGCAGCGAGTTCAAGGCACTGCGCCACACGCTCTCGGGCCGCCAGGAGCGCACCTTCCTCAAGCTGATCGTGGACGACGCCAGCGACCGCGTGGTCGGCCTGCACATGGTCGGCCCCGAGGCCGGCGAGGTGGTGCAGGGCTTCGCGGTGGCGATGCGTGCCGGCGCCACCAAGGCGCACTTCGACACGACCATCGGCATCCACCCGACGGTGGCCGAGGAGTTCGTCACCATGCGGCAGCCGATGCCGGGGTGAGCTCCCACTGAAAGCCATGCGTCTTGCCGATGACCTGAAACGGTGGGCCAGGCGGATCAAACGCGACGGCGTGACGCTGTGGTTCGCGGGCCAGGATGCCCGAACGCCCTGGTACGCGAAGGCACTTGGCGTCCTGGTCGTGGCCTATGCGCTGAGCCCGATCGACCTGATTCCCGACTTCATTCCCGTGCTCGGCTACGTCGATGACGTGCTGCTGCTTCCCGGCCTCATCTGGCTGGCCATCCGGCTCTTGCCCGACGAGGTGCGCTCGGAGTGCCGCGATCGAGCCGACGCGTGGATGCGGGCGCACGGCGCGAAGCCCAGCAGCCGGGCCGGCGCGGTCTTCATCGTGTTGCTGTGGCTGGCCGCCGGCGTGGCGGCAGGGCTGTGGCTCATGCAATGGGCTTCTTGACGACAAATCGCGGGCAAGGCGCTGCTTCGGCGAGTCGCCAGCGCCGCCGCGCCGACGGACAACTGCACAATGGCGCCATGCCCTACATGCCGCCCTTCGTCGCCCCCGCCCGCTTCACCGATGCCGCCGCCGCCCTGGCACAGGTCCAAAAGATCTACCAGCAGGCGCTGGCGCATCTGCGGGACTCGATGCTGCGCTTCGTGGCGGGCGAAACCCTGCCGGGCCGGGTGCGGGCCTGCTACCCCTTCGTGCGGGTGCACACCCACACGGTGTCGCGCCAGAGCCCGCCGACCACCGCCGGCCTGAGCTACGGGTTCGTCGCGGGGCCGGGCCGCTACGAGACGACGCTGACGCGGCCCGACCTGTTCCACCGCTACTACCTGGAGCAGTTCCGCCTGCTGCTGGAGAACCACGGCGTCGAGCTCGAGATCGGCACGGCCACGCAGCCGATCCCGATCCATTTCTCCTTCGCCGAGAACGACCACATCGAGGGCACGATGAACGCCGAACGCCGCGCCCTGATGCGCGACGTGTTCGATCTGCCCGACCTGGCCGCCATGGACGACGGCATCGCCAACGGCACCTACGAACCGAAGGCGGGCGAGCCGCAGCCACTGGCGCTCTTCACTGCCGCGCGGGTGGACTACTCGCTGCACCGGCTGCGCCACTACACGGGCACGGCCCCCGAGTGGTTCCAGAACTTCGTACTGTTCACCAACTACCAGTTCTACATCGACGAGTTCGTGGCGCTCGGCCACAAGGAGATGGCGAACCCCGACAGCCCCTACGTCGCCTTCATCGAACCCGGCAACGTCACCAGCTACCGGGTCGGCTACGACGGCCCCGAAGGCGGCATCGCGCCGCCGCGGCTGCCGCAGATGCCGGCCTACCACCTGGTGCGCGAAGACCGCGCCGGCATCACGATGGTGAACATCGGCGTGGGTCCCTCGAACGCCAAGACCATCACCGACCACATCGCCGTGCTGCGCCCGCACGCCTGGATGATGCTGGGCCACTGCGCGGGCCTGCGCAACAGCCAGCAGCTGGGCGACTACGTACTGGCCCACGCCTACGTGCGCGAGGACCATGTGCTCGACGAGGAGCTGCCGCTGTGGGTGCCGATCCCGGCGCTGGCCGAGATCCAGCTGGCGCTGGAGAAGGCGGTGGAAGAGGTCACGCAGATCAGCGGCCCTGACCTGAAGACCATCATGCGCACCGGCACCGTGGCCAGCACCGACAACCGCAACTGGGAGCTGCTGCCGCAGAACGAGCCGCAGCGCCGCTTCAGCCAGAGCCGCGCGGTGGCGCTCGACATGGAAAGCGCCACCATCGCGGCCAACGGCTTCCGCTTCCGGGTGCCCTACGGCACGCTGCTGTGCGTGTCCGACAAGCCGCTGCACGGCGAGATCAAGCTGCCGGGCATGGCCAACCATTTCTACCGCGAGCGGGTCGAGCAGCACCTGCGCATCGGCATGAAGGCGATCGAAATCCTCCGCGCCGAAGGTTCGAGCCGGCTGCACAGCCGCAAACTGCGCAGCTTCGCGGAAGTCGCCTTCCAATAAATAGTCACCCGCTTGCGGGATGCGCGCCGGATGTCTTTTGACATAGCGGCGTACGCTATCGTCCATGGCGGCGCGCGCTGCCGGCCCCGGCCGTCGCTGCGTCCCCACCCACCCATGCCCTCCCCCCTGGAACCCGACATCCTCGACGCCTTGCGCCAAGCCACGTCCTCGCTGCATGCGCAGGTGGACCAGTGCCTGCCGCTCGCACGGCCGTCGCCGAGCCTGGCGGACTACCGGTCGCACCTGCGCATGCTGGAGGCCTGGTTGCAGCGGCTGGCCGGTCTCGAGCCCGCGCCGCCGGCGCTGGCCACGCACCGCGCCCAGCTGGCCGGCGACCTCGCCGCCTGCGCCGCGCTGCTGCCGCCCGACGCAGTGACGCGTGCGCCCACGCCTCCCACGCGCACGTCGCCCGGCCTCGCATTCGTGTGGGGCGTCTCGTACGTGCTCGAAGGCTCGCGCCTGGGCGGCCGCGTGCTCTACCGGCAGCTCGCCGAGCGCCTGGCGCCGCACCCCCTGAACTACCTGCAGGGCGCCGGCGAGCAGACCGGTGCGCAATGGAAGGCCTTCCTCGCACAGCTGCGGGACCAGGCCTTCGGTCCCGCCGAGGTGCGCAGCGCCTGCGACGGCGCCGTCGAGGCCTTCGAGACGCTGCTGGCCTGCCACCGTGAGGCCATCCCATGAGCGCGACGCTGCCGATCAACCTCGACAACTGCGCCCGCGAGCCGATCCACATCCCGGGGCTGATCCAGTCGCACGGGGCAATGCTGGCCGTGGGCACCGACCACCGCGTGGTCCACGCCAGCGCCAACCTGCGCGCGCTGCTCGGTGCCTCGGCGCCGGCGCTGGGCGATGCGTTCACGGCGGCGCATTTCGAGGGCGACGCGGCGGTCCACGACGCCCTGAACGAACTGCTCGACGGCACGGACCCGGCCGACGGCGTGCCCGCCAGCAGCGAGGTGCACCTCAACGGCCAGGTGTTCGACCTGGTGGTGCACCACAGCGGCGGGCTGGCCGTCGCCGAGTTCGAGCAGCGCCCCACGGGTGCCGACGTGAAGACCGATTTCGCCCTGAAGGCGCACCGCGCGATGGAGCGGCTCAAGCGCCAGAAGTCGATCGCGAGCCTGATGGACTTCGCCGTCGGCGCGGTGCGCCAGCTGACCGGCTTCGACCGCGTGATGGCCTACCGCTTCCGCCACGACGACAGCGGCGACGTGGTGGCCGAAGACTGCGCCAAGACGCTCGAGCCCTTCCTGGGCCGCCGCTATCCGGCCAGCGATATCCCGGCGCAGGCGCGGCGCCTCTATGTGGTCAACACGCTGCGGCTGATCGCCGACGTGCATGCCGCGCCGGTGCCGGTCGAGCAGGCGGCGGACGTCCAGCGCCCGCTGGACATGAGCCACAGCGTGCTGCGCAGCGTGTCGCCGATCCACATCGAGTACCTGCAGAACATGGGCGTGGGCGCGTCGATGAGCATCTCGATCGTCGTCAACGGCCAGCTCTGGGGCATGCTCGCCTGCCACCACACGGGGCCGCTGCAGGTGCCGTACTCGGTGCGCATGGCCTGCGACGTGCTGGCGCAGATCCTCGCGGCGCATGTGCAGAGCCTGGCGGCCGGCGAGCAGGCACGGCGCAGCGCCGACGCGGCGGAACTGCGCACCCGCCTGATCGAGGCCGCCCTGCATGCCGACGACACCGCGTCGGCCCTGGTCGACAAGGCGAAGGACCTGATCGTGGCCTTCCAGGCGCAGGCGGCGATCATCGCGGAGGAGTCGAAGCTGCATGTCGAAGGCGACGTGCCGCACGACTTCGCCGTCCAGCTCATCGCGTGGCTCGACGCGGCGCAGGCGCCGGCCGGCCACCTGCTGTCGACCGCGTCGCTCAAGCAGCTCGCGCCCGCACTGGCCGGTGGCCCGGGGGTCTGGTGCGGGGTGCTGGCGCTGTCCTTCGACCCGGCCGCCCACGGCTGGCTCGTGCTGCTGCGCAAGGAGCAGATCGAGACCATCCATTGGGGCGGCCACCCCGAGAAGACCTACAAGGTGGGCCCGCTCGGCCCGCGCCTCACGCCGCGCGGCTCTTTCGATGTCTGGCGCGAGACGGTGCGCGACACCTCGGTGCCGTGGGACGCCCACGACCTCGAGTTCGGCCGCCGCCTGCTGGACGAGCTGCTGCGCGCCCGCTCCGCCCGCCTGGCCGAGATCGCGCGGGGCCGCACCGAGCTGATGGCCATGCTGGGCCACGACCTGCGCGACCCGCTGCAATCGATCGCCATGGCCGCGCGACTGCTCGGCAAGGAGGCCGAGCGCGACGGCGTGGTCGCCAGCACCGGCAGCCGCATGGGCCAACGCATCCAGGCGTCGAGCACGCGCATGGCGCGGATGATCGGGCAGGTGCTCGACATGTCGCGGCTGCAGACCGGTGGCGGCGTCGAGATCCAGCGCAGCGAGGTTGACCTGCGCGCCTTGCTCGACGACCTGCTCGACGAGATCCGCCTGGCGCACCCCGGCGTGAACGTGGTGCGCGACGCCCCCGACGGCCTGATGGCGCAGGTCGACGGCGACCGCATGGCGCAGGTCTTCACCAACCTCGTAAGCAACGCGCGCCACCATGGCGCGCCCGGTGCGTCGATCCGCGTGCAGCTCGCGGCCCGGGACGGCCAGGCGCTGTTCGAGGTCAGCAACGTCAGCCCGCCGATCCCGGCCGATGTCGAGCCCCAGCTGTTCAACGCCTTCAAGCGGCGCGACCATGCCAACCTGCGCAACCGCAGCGGCCTGGGCCTGGGGCTGTACATCGCGCATGCCATCGTCGAGGCGCATGGCGGCACCATCGTCTACCGCTACGCCGAGCCCTGCGTTGTCTTCAGCGTGCGGGTGCCGCTGGCCCCTGCCGCCCCCGACCTTCCCTCCTTCTCCGCATGACACCTGCATCCTCCAGCCGCCTGGTCTATTCCACCGACAAAGGCCGCGTGTGCCCTGACTGCCGGCAGGCGGCCGCCGACTGCCGCTGCAAGGCCACGGCGGCGGTGCCGAAGGGCGACGGGATCGTGCGCGTGTCGCTCGACACCAAGGGCCGCAAGGGCAAGGGCGTGACGCTGGTGCGCGGCGTGCCGCTCGCGGCCGACGCGCTGACGGCGCTCGCCAAGCAGCTCAAGGCGAACTGCGGGTCCGGCGGCACGGTGAAGGACGGCACGATTGAGATCCAGGGCGACCACCGCGACACCGTCGTCGCCGCGCTGCAGAAGCAGGGCATGACGGTCAAGCGCGCGGGCGGGTAGGTTCGGCGCGATGAACCCGGAAGACCTCCAGCGCCTCGTCACCCTGCAGATGCCCTTCGGCAAGTACAAGGGCACGCTGATCGCCGACCTGCCCGGCAACTACCTCACCTGGTTCGCACGCGAGGGCTTTCCCAAGGGCGAGATTGGCCGGCTGCTGCAGCTGATGCACGAGATCGACCACAACGGCCTGAAGCCGCTGCTCGCGCCCTTGCGCAACGGAAACGGCAACGGCAGCGCCGGCGCCGCTCAGCGGTAGGCGTTCGGGTAGCGCGCCACGGTCAGGCCGTCCATGTCGATGGCCGGCGCGTGGCCGGAAATCACGTCGGCCATGACGCGGCCGGTGCCCGCCGCCATCGTCCAGCCCAGCGTACCGTGGCCGGTCGCCAGGAACAGGTTGGGAAAGCGCGTGGCACCGACGATGGGCGTGCCGTCGGGCGTCATCGGACGCAGACCGCACCAGAACTCGGCGCGCGACAGGTCGCCGCCGCGTGGGAAGAGGTCGCCCACCACGTGCGCCAGCGTCTGGCGGCGCGCCTCGTGCAGCTTGAGCGTGTAGCCGGCGAGTTCGGCGGTGCCGCCGACGCGGATGCGGTCGCCCAGGCGCGTGACCGCGACCTTGTGCGTCTCGTCCATCACGGTCGATTCGGGCGCGCCGGCCGCATCGACGATGGGCACGGTGATCGAGTAGCCCTTGACCGGGTAGACCGGGATGCGGATGCCCACGTCCTTGAGCAGCAGCGGCGAATGGCTGCCGAGCGCGACCAGGTACGCGTCCGCCTTCAACGTGCCGGCATCGGTCACAACGCCGTCGATGGACGCGAGCGTGCCGTCGAAGTGGCGGATCCGCACGCCGTAGCGAAAGCGCACGCCCAGGTCCGCCGCCATCGTCGCCAGGCGCTGGGTGAACTTGAAGCAGTCGCCGGTCTCGTCGCCCGGCAGCAGCAGGCCGCCGACGAACTTCTCGCGCACCGCGGCGAGCGCGGGCTCGTGCCGGATGCAGCCGTCGCGGTCGAGCAGCTCGAAGGGCACGCCGTCGCGCTGCAGCACGGCGATGTCGGCAGCGGTGCCGTCGAGCTGCGCCTGCGTGCGAAAGAGCTGCAGCGTGCCCTGCATGCGTTCGTCGTAGCGGATGCCGGTCTGCGCCCGCAGCGCCTTGAGGCAGTCGCGGCTGTACTCGGCCAGCCGCACCATGCGGCTCTTGTTGAGGTCGTAGCGGGCGCTGGTGCAGTTGCGCAGCATCGAGAACCCCCAGCGGACCAGCGCCAGGTCGAGCTGCGGGCGGATCACCAGCGGGCGGTGGTGCATCAGCAGCCACTTGACCGCCTTCAGCGGCACGCCGGGCCCGGCCCAGGGCGACGAATAGCCGGGCGACACCTCGCCGGCATTGCCGTAGCTGGTCTCCATGGCCGCGGCGGGCTGGCGGTCGACCACCGTCACCTCGTGCCCCGCCAGCGCCAGCTGGTAGGCCGAACTCACCCCGATGACACCGCTGCCCAGAACCAAAACCTTCATGCGACCCGCTCCTCGTGTGTTGTCGGCACGCCGGATCGGCGCGTCCTCGACGTGGCTGCATGGGCCAGCAGCAAGGAACGCGCCCAATCGAGGCATGGCATTCTCCGAAGTGCATCCCCTACTCTCGGACAGGAGCCCCACGATGATGGCTGTGATCTTCGAAGTCTGGCCCGCACAAGGCCAGCGTGACACCTACCTGCAGATGGCCGCGGCCCTGCGGGACGACCTGCTCAAGATGGATGGCTTCATCTCCATCGACCGCTTCGAGAGCCTGTACGAGCCCGGCAAGATGCTGAGCCTGAGCTTCTGGCGCGACGAGGCGTCGCTGGCCGCCTGGCGGGCGCTCGACACGCACCGCCGGGCCCAGAGCGCCGGCCGCAGCCATGTGTTTGGCGACTACCGGCTGCGCATCGCGAACGTGGTGCGCGACTACGGCCTGAACGACCGCGAGCAGGCACCGTCCGACAGCCGCCGCGCGCATGGCTGACGCGGCGCGTCCCCGGCTTCGCCCACAATCCGACCGGTGAGCATCGCCCCCCTCCTCCAGGTTCGTCACCTGCGCAAGCGCTACGCCGAGACGACCGTCGTCGACGACCTGTCCTTCGAGATCGCACCGGGCGAATGCCTCGGCGTGATCGGCCCCAACGGCGCCGGCAAGACGACCACCATCCGCATGTGCCTGGGTCTCACAACGCCCGACGACGGCGACATCACCTACTTCGGCGGTGGCGGTGGCGCGCTGCAGATGCCGCGCGATGCGCTGGCCATCAAGGCGCAGCTGGGCGTGGTGACCCAGTTCGACACGCTCGATCCGGACTTCAGCTGCGCCGAGAACCTGATGGTCTACGGCCGCTACTTCGGCTTTCGCCGTGCCGACATCGCGTCCCGCATCCCCGAACTGCTGGAATTCGCGGCGCTCACGCACAAGGCCGCCGCCAAGCCGGGCGAACTGTCGGGGGGCATGAAGCGGCGGCTGTCGCTGGCGCGCGCGCTGGTCAACGACCCCAGGCTGCTGCTGCTCGACGAACCCACCACCGGGCTCGACCCGCAGGCGCGCCACCTGATGTGGGAGCGGCTGCAAGTTCTGCTGCAGCGCGGCAAGTCGATCCTGCTGACCACGCACTTCATGGACGAGGCCGAGCGCCTGTGCACGCGATTGCTGGTGCTCGACCACGGCCGCAAGATCGCCGAGGGCCGGCCGCGCGACCTGATCGCCGAGCACCTCGAGCCGGACGTGGTCGAGGTCTACGGCAACGGGGCGCTCGAACTGGCCGGCGCGGCCGACCTGGCAGCGCTGGCCGCACGCATCGAGGTCAGCGGCGAGACGGTGTTCTTCTACACGCAGGACGCGCGGCGGCTGCTCGATGCGTTGGCGCAGCGTGGCGGCCTGCGCACCTTCCATCGCCCGGCCAACCTGGAAGACCTCTTCCTGAAACTCACCGGGAGGCAGATTCGTGAAGACGGTTGACGCGACGCGTTCCACGCCCTCTGTGTGGCGCCCACCCACGCTCTCGATGCGCTGGTGGCCGGTGTTCCTGCGGAACTGGCTGGTGTGGCGCAAGCTCGCCATCCCCAGCCTCATCGGCAACATCGCCGAGCCGCTGATCTGGCTGGTCGCGTTCGGCTACGGCATGGGCGCACTGGTCGGGCAAGTCGACGTGAACGGCACGAAGGTGCCCTACATCCTGTTCCTGGCGAGCGGCTCGATCTGCATGAGCGCGATGAACGCGGCGAGCTTCGAGGCGCTGTACTCGGCCTTCTCGCGCATGCACGTGCAGAAGACCTGGGACGGCATCATGAATGCGCCCGTCGGCCTCGACGACGTGGTGCTCGCCGAGATGCTGTGGGCCGCCTTCAAGGCGATCTTCACGGTGACGGCGATCCTGGCCGTGATGCTGGCGCTGGGCATCAGCCACAGCCCCAAGCTGGTCGTCGCGTGGGCGGTGCTGGTGGGCTCGGGCATCACCTTCTCGTCGATCGCGCTGATCTTCAATGCGCTCGCCAAGGGCTACGACTTCTTCACCTACTACTTCACGCTCTTCATGACGCCGATGATGTTCCTGTCGGGCGTGTTCTTCCCGCTGGATCAGTTGCCGGGCTTCGTGCGAACCTTCGCGGCCTGGCTGCCGCTGACCAACGCCGTCGCGCTGGTGCGCCCGCTGTTCATGGACCAGTGGCCGAGTGACGCGCTGCGTCACGGGCTCGTGCTGGCCGTCTATGCAGTGGCCGCGTTCTGGGTCGCGCTGGCGCTGACGCGGCGCCGCTTCAGGGCCTGAGGCTCAGGAGGACTTGCCGGCGGCTGCCGCACGCAACTTGTCCTTCTTGCTCGGGCGCTTGCCCTTCACGCCCCCCGTGCCGGACGGCGCGACGGCACCCGGCGCCAGTTCGGCGAGCGGCGCGGGCTCGAAACCGGCGATCTGCTCGCGCGGCACCTGCGCGCCCTGGCGCTTCTCGATCAGGCGGAAGTGCGCCTCGGTCCCGGCGCTGACGAAGCTGACCGCCACACCGCTTTCGCCGGCACGGCCGGTGCGCCCGATGCGGTGCACGTGGTCGACCGCCGAGCGCGGCAGGTCGTAGTTCACCACCGCCGGCAGCTGCACCACGTCGATGCCACGCGCCGCCAGGTCGGTGGCGACCACCACCTGCACGCGCGAGGCCTTGAAGTCGGCCAGCACCTGGCTGCGCTTGCCCTGGCTCAGCACGCCGTGGAAGGGCTCGGCCTCCAGCCCGGTCTTGCGCAGCTTGTCGGCCACGATCTCGGCCGCATGCTTGGTCGCGACGAAGACCAGCACACGCGGCCAGCCCTCGTCCTTGACCAGTTTGGCGAGCAGTTGCGTGCGGCGCGAGGGGTCGACCTCGATGGCGCGCTGCGCGATGTCGGGGGCGCTTTCAGGCTCGGCCGGCACGTCGATGCGCAACGGGTCGCGCAGCGCCGAGGTGGCCAATGCGGCAATCGCCGGCGGGAAGGTGGCCGAGAACAGCAGTGTCTGCCGCTGCTTCGGCAACTGCTCGAGGATGCGCCCCAGTTCTTCGGCGAAGCCCAGGTCGAGCAGCCGGTCGGCCTCGTCCAGCACCAGCGTCGCCACGCTGCCCAGGCGCAGCGCGTTGTGGACCACCACGTCGAGCAACCGGCCCGGCGTGGCCACCACCAGATCGGCGCCGCCGCGCAGGCCCATGAGCTGCGGGTTGATCGAGACGCCGCCGAACATCACCGCGATGCGAAGCGCGTCGGGCAGGCTCTTGGCGAAGTCATGCAGGGTTTCACCCACCTGCTGGGCGAGTTCGCGGGTGGGAACGAGCACCAATGCGCGCGGATGCCGCGTTTTTTCGTGGCGACGATCCAACAATCCCTGCAGCAAAGGAAGGGCATAGGCCGCGGTCTTGCCGGAACCTGTCTGGGCCGACGCCAGGACGTCGCGCCCCGCGAGCACCGCCGGGATGGCCTCGCGCTGGATCGGCGTGGGCACGGCATAACCCCGTCCGGCAGCGGCTTGCGCCAGAGGAGAAATGAGGCCCAGGGCGGTGAATGGCATGCGGCGAAACGATCGAGATGAAGCGGGAAATGGCGTGCGCACAGTGCGCCGCGGAAGCCCGGAAGGATAGCCAGCGCCCTTGCCGGGAAGGATTGCCGCCAGGCGTTTTGCGCTTTATTTGCGTGTAACGAAAGCTTTTCCCCTAAAACGGCTGGAGTGAACGACAATGCGTGAGCGTTTCAGGCGGGCACCCGTCGGTACGTGAACGGTGATAGGTCAGTTTCGCGCCACAGCGCTTTTCAGTCAGTTGTGATTCTGGGACTCCATCGCTTTGTTATTTTGGTTTGAATTAGGAGTCCCTCCATGGGCAAAAAACTGTACGTAGGCAATCTGTCCTACTCCATCCGCGACAACGATCTGGAACAAGCCTTCGGCGAGTTCGGTGCTGTGACCAGCGCCAAGGTCATGATGGAACGCGAAACCGGCCGCTCCAAGGGCTTCGGCTTCGTGGAAATGGGCACCGACGCTGAAGCGCTGGCTGCCATCGAAGGCCTGAACGGCCACTCCCTCGACGGCCGTGCACTCACCGTGAACGAAGCCCGTCCGATGGAACCGCGTCCTGCGGGTGGCGGCTTCGGCGGCGGTCGCAGTGGCGGCGGCGGCGGTGGTGGCGGCTACGGCGGTGGTGGTGGCGGCGGTTACGGCGGCGGCGGCGGTGGCCGTAGCGGCGGTGGCGGCGGTGGTTATGGCGGCGGCGGCGGTGGCCGCGGCGGCTACTAAGCCCTCTCGCACCTCACACAAAAAGGCTCCTTCGGGAGCCTTTTTTGCGTTCCGGCTGCCTCTCTTTTCAGCAGCCTATCGGATACCCGTACGAGGCGCTACGCGTTACTGCTTAGCCTCTTCGTCAGCCAGAAGTCAGGCGCAACCAACGACCCTCACGCCTCCAATTCACGGGGTCGAGACAATGGGAATCAAGAGTCAGGCTGACTTCTTTTCAGGGGTCATGTTCACTGCCGTCGGCGCCACCTTCGCGGTCGGCGCCACCACTTACAACATCGGGGACGGCGCCCGCATGGGGCCCGGGTACTTCCCGCTCATGCTGGGCATTCTGCTGTCCGTGCTCGGCCTGCTGATCATCTTCCAGGCCCTGGTCGTGGAAACCGCCGACGGCGGAAAGATCGGCAAATGGGCGTGGAAGCCGCTGTTCTTCGTGATCGCCGCCAACGTCGCGTTCGGCGTGCTGCTGGGCGGCCTGCCGAGCATCGGCCTGCCGGCCATGGGGCTGATCATCGCGATCTACGCCCTCACCATCATCGCGAGCCTGGCGGGCGAGCACTTCAAGCTGCGCGACGTGCTGGTGCTGGCCACCATCCTTGCCGTGGGCAGCTACATCGCGTTCATCTGGGCCCTCAAGCTGCAGATCCAGGTCTGGCCGACCTTCATTTCGGGCTGAGGAGAGACACGACATGGAACTGTTCCACAACCTGGCGATCGGCTTCGGCGTCGCCTTTACCTTCACCAACCTGCTGTACTGCCTGGTCGGTTGCATTCTCGGCACGCTGATCGGCGTGCTCCCCGGCATCGGCCCGGTCGCGACCATCGCGATGCTGCTGCCCGCCACCTACGCGCTGCCACCCGTGTCGGCGCTGATCATGCTGGCCGGCATCTACTACGGCGCCCAGTACGGCGGCTCGACCACGGCCATCCTGGTGAACCTGCCGGGCGAATCGTCATCGGTCGTGACCTGCATCGACGGCTACCAGATGGCGCGGCAAGGCCGGGCGGGCCCCGCGCTCGCGGCGGCCGGCCTGGGCTCCTTCTTCGCCGGCTGCGTCGGCACGCTGATCCTGGCCGCCTTCGCGCCGCCGCTGACCGAACTGGCCTTCAAGTTCGGCCCGGCCGAGTACTTCTCGCTGATGACGCTGGGCCTGATCGGTGCCGTGGTGCTGGCCTCGGGCTCGCTGCTCAAGGCGGTTGCGATGATCGTGCTGGGCCTGCTGCTGGGCATCGTCGGCACCGACGTGAATTCCGGCGTGGCGCGCTTCAGCTTCGACATCCCGGAACTCACCGACGGCATCGGCTTCGTGGTGATCGCCATGGGCGTGTTCGGCTACGGCGAAATCATCGGCAACCTGTCGCAGCCCGATGACGAGCGCGAGGTGTTCACCGCCAACGTGAAGGGCCTGTTCCCCACCAAGGAAGACTTCAAGCGCATGGCCCCGGCCGTGCTGCGCGGCACCGCACTCGGCTCGGCCCTGGGCATCCTGCCCGGCGGCGGCGCCCTGCTGGCGGCCTTCGCGGCCTACGCGCTCGAGAAGAAGATCAAGATGAGCCCCGGCGAAGTCGCCTTCGGCAAGGGCAACATCCGCGGCGTGGCATCGCCCGAATCGGCCAACAACGCTGGTGCGCAGACCTCGTTCATCCCGCTGCTGACGCTGGGCATTCCGCCCAACGCCGTGATGGCGCTGATGGTGGGTGCGATGACCATCCACAACATCCAGCCCGGCCCGCAGGTGATGACCAGCAACCCGGAACTGTTCTGGGGCCTGATCGCTTCGATGTGGATCGGCAACGCGATGCTGGTGATCCTGAACCTGCCGCTGATCGGCATGTGGATCAAGCTGCTGACGGTGCCCTACAAGTTCCTGTTCCCGGCCATCGTGCTGTTCTGCGCGGTCGGCGTGTACTCGACCAACAACAACACCTTCGACGTATGGATGGTCGCGATCTTCGGCGTGATCGGCTACATCTTCCTGAAGCTCAAGACCGAGCCCGCCCCGCTGCTGCTGGGCTTCATCCTCGGGCCGATGATGGAAGAGAACCTGCGCCGCGCGCTGCTGCTGTCGCGCGGCACCTGGAGCGTGTTCGTCACGCGGCCGCTGTCGGCCGGCCTGCTGGTGGCGGCGTGCCTGCTGCTGGGCATCGTGCTGCTGCCGTCGATCAAGGCCAAGCGCGAGGAAGCGTTTGTAGAAGAGTAAATTCTTCGCGCCAACAAGAAAGCCGCCCTCGGGCGGCTTTCTGCTTTTGTGCGTCGTGCTTTACGCCTTGCGGGGCTTCACGCGTGAGGCGGCTTCCTTGGCGTTGGTGCGCGCGGTGTCGATGTCGGCGGCATGCGCCAGCGCCACGCCCATGCGGCGCTTGACGAAGCTCTCGGGCTTGCCGAAGAGGCGGATGTCGACGCCGTGCACCTGCAGCGCCTCGGCGACGCCGTCGAAGACGATGCCGGTGGCGTCGACGCCGCCGTAGATCACGGCGCTGGCGCCGGCGCTCTTGAGCGTGGTGTCGACCGGCAGGCCCAGGATAGCGCGGGCGTGCAACTCGAACTCGTTCTGCCACTGCGTCGCCATCGTCACCATGCCGGTGTCGTGCGGGCGCGGGCTGACTTCGCTGAACCAGACCTCCTCGCCCTTCACGAAGAGTTCGACGCCGAACAGCCCCTGGCCGCCAAGGTCGTCGGTCACCGCCTTCGCGATCTGCTGCGCCTTCTTCAGCGCCACCGGCGACATCGGGTGCGGCTGCCAGCTCTCGACGTAGTCGCCGCTGACCTGCACGTGGCCGATGGGTTCGCAGAACTGCGTCTGCACGGAAGCCTTGCCGTCGAGCGCGCGCACGGTGAGCAGCGTGATCTCGTAGTCGAAGTCGATGAAGCCTTCGACGATCACGCGGCCATGGCTCACGCGCCCGCCGGCCATGGCGTAGTCCCACGCCTTCTTCACGTCGGCCGGGCCGTCGATCTTGCTCTGGCCCTTGCCGGAGCTGCTCATCACCGGCTTGACGATGCAGGGGTAGCCGATGCCGGCATCGATGGCGGCCTGCAGCTCTTCGAGCGAATCGCAAAACTTGTACGGGCTGGTCGGCACGCCCAGCGTCTCGGCGGCCAGGCGGCGGATGCCCTCGCGGTCCATCGTGAGGCGGGCCGCGCGGGCGGTCGGAATCACGCGCACGACGCCGGCGCTTTCAAGTTCCTGCAGCATCGGCGTGGCGATGGCTTCGATCTCGGGCACGACCAGATGCGGCTTCTCGGCCTCGATCAGCGCCTTGAGCTGCGCCGGATCGCTCATCGTGATGGTGTGCGCGTGGTGCGCGACCTGCTGGCCGGGCGCATTCTCGTAGCGGTCGACGGCGATGGTCTCGACGCCCAGCCGCTGCAGGGCGATGAGAACCTCCTTGCCGAGTTCGCCGGAGCCGAGAAGCATCACGCGGGTGGCGTGGGGGGACAGGGGGGTGCCGAGGGGGGTCGTCATGAAAAGCGCTCCGGGGGGACTGGAAAACCGCGCACTTTAATCCACCCGCCCGTCCGCCCGCGTTGTCGGCTGCGGCACAGCGTTTGCACGCCGCGCTGCGACACAATGTCCGCCATCGTGCGGGTACGCCCGCCCTCCCCATTTCCATTCCCTGCAAGGAGCATTTTCATGAGCATTCAAACCGTCGGCATCATCGGCGCCGGAACCATGGGCAACGGCATCGCGCAGGCCTGCGCGGTCGCCGGCGTGAAGGTCGTGATGGTCGACATCGCCCAGGCCGCCGTCGACAAGGGCCTAGCCACCGTGAGCGGCAGCCTTGATCGGCTGATCAAGAAAGAGAAGCTGACGACCGAGCAGAAGGCTGCCGCACTCGCGCTGATCCAGGGCTCGACGAACTACGAAGACCTGAAGGGCGCGCAACTGGTGATCGAGGCCGCCACCGAGAACTACGAGCTGAAGCTGAAGATCCTCAAGCAGGTCGACGCGCTGCTCGCGCCCGAGGTGATCATCGCGTCGAACACCTCGTCGATCTCGATCACCAAGCTGGCCGCCGCCACCTCGCGCGCCGACCGCTTCATCGGCATGCACTTCTTCAACCCGGTGCCGATGATGGCGCTGGTGGAGATCATCCGCGGCTACCTCACGAGCGACGCCACGCACGACGCGGTGAAAGCGCTGTCGGTCACCCTCGGCAAGTCGCCGATCACCGTGAAGAACGCGCCGGGTTTCGTGGTCAACCGCATCCTGGTGCCGATGATCAACGAAGCCTTCTTCGTGCTGTCCGAAGGCATCGCGACAGCCGAGGACATCGACGCCGGCATGAAGCTCGGCACCAACCAGCCGATCGGCCCGCTGGCCCTGGCCGACATGATCGGCCTGGACGTGTGCTTGGCGGTGATGGACGTGTACCTCGAGGAGTACGGCGACTCCAAGTATCGGCCCTGCCCGCTGCTGAAGGAAATGGTCGCCGCCGGCCAGCTGGGTCGCAAGACCGGCCGCGGCGTCTATACCTATTAAGTGCCACGCGGGCACATCCGCCCGCCGTCCGGCGCGACAGAACAACAACGGAGACAACCGATGACCCCTTCCGCCACCACGCCCCCACCCGAAGGCTGCATCGACACGCAGGTGCTCGACCATGTGCTGCTGATCGGCATCAACCGCCCCGCCAAGCGCAACGGCTGGACGCCGCGCATGTTCCGCGAACTGGCCGAGGCCTACACGCGGCTCGACGACGACCCGGCCCTGCGCGTGGGTGTGCTGCATGCGATGGGCGACCACTTCACGGCAGGGCTCGACCTGCCGTCGTTCAGCGAGCTGATGAAGCGCGGCGAGAAGGCCTATCCGCTGGGGCTGGTCGAGCCCAACGACCTCGGCACGCCGGGCTACCGCCGCCGCACCAAGCCGATGGTGATCGCGGTCAAGGGCATCTGCTTCACCGTCGGCATCGAGCTGATGCTGGCGGCCGACATCGTGGTCGCGGCCGACGACTGCCGCTTCTCGCAGCTCGAGGTGCAGCGCGGGATCATGGCCACCGGTGGTGCCACGCTGCGCATGGCCGAGCGCGCCGGACTCGGCAACGCGATGCTGCATCTGCTGACCGCGGATGAATTCGACAGCGCCGAGGCGCTGCGCCTGCACTTCGTCCAGAAGGTGGTGCGCGCCGGTGAAGAGCTCGATGCCGCGCTCGCCATTGCGCAGCGCATCGCCGCGCAGGCGCCGCTCGCGGTCGTCGCGACCCGCCTGAACACGCTGCGTGCGGTCGAACACGGGCCGCTGGCCGCGATGGCGGAGTTCATCGAGACCCAGCAGCGCCTCGCCCGCAGCGACGATGCGGCCGAGGGCGTGCGCGCCTTCGTGGAGCGGCGGCCCGCTCGCTTCATCGGCCGTTGAGCCACCCCGACCCTGTGCCGATCAGGGTCTTACACCTCAACTTGATTGCACACAATTCAATTGCTCGCTAACATTCGACCCATGCGCTCCGCACCCACCCCCGACGAACTGCTCAAGCTGGACAACCAGCTGTGCTTCGCCGTGTATTCCGCCTCCCTCGCGATGACGCGGCTCTACAAGCCGCTGCTCGAGAAGCTGTCGCTCACCTACCCCCAGTACCTCGTGATGCTGGCCCTGTGGGAAACCGACGGCCCGACGGTCTCGGAACTGGGCGAACGCCTGTCGCTCGACTCCGGCACGCTGACACCGCTGCTCAAGCGGCTGGAGGCGAACGGCCTGGTGGCGCGGCTGCGCGACGTGGCGGACGAGCGCCGCGTGCACATCACCCTGACATCGGCGGGCCGCAAGCTGAAGGCGCGGGCGGTCGACGTGCCCGCCTGCCTGCTCGCCGCGAGCCAGTGTTCGCTCGACGAGCTCGCCGGCCTCACGCGACAGCTGCAGGCCCTGCGCGACCGCGTACGGGCCGCCTGACGATTTTTCTCCGCCGCATCGACGGCATTCTTTTTCCCTCCACTCCAAAGGAACGACCATGACCACGAAACTCGACAAGGTTCTCTACACCGCCGAAGCCCACACCGTGGGCGGCCGCGACGGCGCCGGCAAGAGCAGCGACGGCGCCATCGACGTCAAGCTGAGCTCGCCCGGTTCGGGCAAGCCGGGCACCAACCCCGAGCAGCTGTTCGCGGTCGGCTACGCCGCCTGCTTCATCGGCGCGATGAAGGCCGTCGGCCCCAAGGTCGGCGTGAAGGTGCCGGACGACGTCGCGATCGACTCCAAGGTCTCGCTCGGCCCGACGAACGGCGGCGCCGCCTACGGCATCAGCGTGCAGCTGGCCATCAGCCTGCCCGGCCTCGACGCCGAGCAGAAGCAGAAGCTGGTCGACACCGCCCACCAGGTCTGCCCGTACTCGAACGCCACCCGCGGCAACATCGACGTCGAGATCACGATCGCCTGATCGATCCCGTCCGATGAAGGGCGGCGCGGCCTTGCGGCTGTGCCGCCCTTTTTTCATGGCGCCCATTGCACGATGCGGTTCGGTGCGCGCCGACAATCGCCCCATGACACCTCCCAGCGCGCCGGCGAACACCCATCCCTACGAGAGCCTCACGCCCGACGTGGTGCTCGACGCGCTGGCCACGCTCGACCTGCACGGCGACGGCCGGCTCACCGCCCTCAATTCCTACGAGAACCGGGTCTACCAGGTCTTCCTCGACCAGCCCGCGGCGCATGCGTCGGTGGTCGTCAAGTTCTACCGGCCCGAGCGCTGGAGCACCGCCGAGATCCTGGAGGAGCACGCCTTCTCGACCGAGCTCGCCGCCGCCGACGTGCCCGCCGTGCCGCCGATCGAGGTGCATGGCAGCACGCTGCACCACCACGACGGTTTCGCCTTCAGCGTGAGCCCCTACCGCGGCGGACGCGCGCCGGAGCTCGACGACTTCGAGGTGCTCGAATGGGTCGGCCGCTTTCTGGCGCGCATCCACACCATCGGCGCGGCGCGGCCCTTCGCCGCGCGGCCGGCGCTCGACCTGCAGACCTTCGGCATCGCCTCGCGCGACTGGCTCCTGGGCAACGAGAAGATCCCGCTCGACGTGCAGCGCGAATGGGAGAAGGCCTGCAACGAGGCGCTCGACCGCATCGCCGCCACTGCCCTGTCACCGACCTCCACCGACGCGACGCTGCGCAAGCTGCGCCTGCACGGCGACGTGCACCCCGGCAACATCCTGTGGACGCCGACCGACAGGCCCGACGGCGGCCCGCACTTCGTCGACCTCGACGACGCGCGCACCGGCTTCGCGGTGCAGGACCTGTGGATGCTGCTGTCCGGTGACCGGGCCCAGCGCACCGGGCAGCTGAGCGGCCTGCTGGACGGCTACGAGCAGTTCCGCTTCTTCGACCGGCGCGAGCTCGCGCTGATCGAGCCGCTGCGCACGCTGCGCCTGATCCACTACAGCGCCTGGCTGGCGCGCCGCTGGGAAGACCCGATCTTCCCGATCAACTTCCCGTGGTTCGGCACCAGCGACTACTGGAAAGGCCAGATCCAGATGCTGCAGGACCAGTGCGAGTCGATGGACGAGGAACCGCTGTACGCGTAGTACGGCAAGCAACCCTGCGCGCTCCTGAAGTGATCGGAGCGCGCGGACACACGGCGATCAGCCGAAGTGGCAGGAGACGGTGCCGAACTCGCCGTAGTCGGCCACGATCGTGTCGCCCTTACCGACCTCGATCGGCCGGATGAACGAGCCCGCAAGGATCACCTGCCCCGGCTGCAGCGTGACGCCGAAGCGGTGCAGCCGGTTGGCCAGCCACGCCACGCCGTAACCGGGGTGGTTGAGCACGCCGGCCGCCAACCCCGTCTCCTCGACCTCGCCGTTGCGGCTCACGATGGCGCCGATGCGCCGCATGTCGGCATCGATCACCGCCGGCTTGAAGGGCCGGCCGCCCAGCACCAGCGCCGCGTTGGCCGCGTTGTCGGAGATGGTGTCGAACACGTTGCGGGTGCGCTTCGTCTCGGGGTCGATGCGCTGGATGCGCGCGTCGAGGATCTCCAGCGCGGGCGTGACATACGCCGTGGCGTCGAGCACGTCGAACAGCGTGCAGTCGGGGCCAGACAGCGGCCTGGCCAGCACAAAGGCCAGCTCGGCCTCGATCTTCAGCTGCAGGAAGCGCTCCGACGGGATCACTGCGCCGTCGCGGTAGAACATGTCGTCGAGCAGCGTGCCGTAGTCGGGCTCGGCGATGTTCACCGCGCGCTGCATGGCCTTCGACGTGAGGCCGATCTTGTGGCCCTTGACCGTGCGACCGTTGCGCAGCTTGAGCTGCATCCAGGCGTGCTGGATCGCATAGGCGTCGTCGATCGTCATGTCGGGGTAGTCGAGCGAGAACTGCCGGCAGGCAACACGCGTGCGCTCGGCTTCCTCGAGCCGCTCGGCGGCCTGGGCCAGGGTGTTCTGGTCGAGACTCATGCCGTCACCTCCTCGGCCTTCACGACGTTACGCAGCACGCCCACGCCGCTCACCTCGACCTCGACCACGTCGCCCGGCCGCAGGAACTTCGGCGGATCGAAACGGATACCCGCGCCGATCGGCGTGCCCGTCGCGATGATGTCGCCCGGCTCCAGCGTGGTGAAGGTCGAGAGGTAGCCGATGAGGTAGGCGAAGTCGAACATCAGGTTCGCCGTGGTGTCGTCCTGCCGCGCCTCGCCGTTGACGCGCGTCTGCACACGCAGCGCGCCATAGCCTTGTGGAAACTCGTCGGCGGTGACGATCCACGGCCCGATGGCGCCCGACGCGTTCCAGTTCTTGCCCTGGGTCACGTTGAACTTGGCGTGGTGCACCCAGTCGCGGATGGTGCCTTCGTTCATGCAGGTGAGGCCGGCGATGCAGGCCAGCGCGTCATCGCCCTTCACGCGGCGCGCGCGGCGGCCGATGACGATGGCGATCTCGCCTTCGTAGTCGAGCTGTGTCGATTCGAGCGGCTGCAGCAGCGGCTCGCCATGGCCCACGAAGGACTCGGCCACGCGCATGAAGATGCTCGGGTATTTGGGCAGGTCGCTACCGTCCTTGTACTCGGCGTTGCGGTGCGCGTAGTTCACGCCGATGCAGAAGATGCGGCGCGGCCGCGCGATGGGCGTCTCGACGCGCACGTCGGCCAGCGCGTGATCGGGCGTGGCACCTTCGGCGGCTGCGCGGGCCTGTGCCAGCGCGGCCTCGCCGCCTTCGAGCAGTGCCGCAACGGATGCGAACGCCGGCAGACGGCGACCGAGATCGACGACCCCGTCGCCGTTTCTGTCGTCGATAAGGCAGCCCCAGTGCGAGGCCCCGCCGTGGAGGTAGCTGATGAGTTTCATGGGGTCTCGAATCCGAAAAAGCGGGCGGGGTTGTCGACGAGGATCTTCTGCCGCGTGGCGGCGTCGGGCGCGAAGCGGTAGAGCAGTTCGAGTAGCGCGCCCTCGTTGGGCGGCTGCTTGACCGACACCGGGTGCGGCCAGTCGCTGCCCCACACGCAGCGGTCGGGCGCGGCGTCGATCAGGCGCTGCGCCAGCGGCACCACGTCGTCCCAGGGCGCGCCGGCCTTCGAGATCTTCTCGGAGAGCGACAGCATCACCCAGAAGTTGCCGCGCTGGAACAGTTCGAGGATGCGCACCAGGCTCGGGTCGGCGTCGCCGCGCGACGGATCGGCCCGGCCCATGTGGTCGAGCAGTACGGGCACGTCGAGCGACTCGAAGGTCGCGAGCTGCTCGGCGATGCCGTTCGGCTCCGGCTGCACCTTGACGTACCAGCCCAGCTCCTTGACGCGTGCGAAGGCACGCGCCTGCTCGGCCGCCGTTAGGCTGATACCCAGGCCGCCGCGCGTGAAGCGCGCACCACGCACGCCGGCGTCGTGCAGCTTGTGCAGGTAGGCATCGTCGCGCTCGGTCAGCACCGCCGCGTTGGCGCAGGCCATGTAGCGGCGCGGGCCGCCGGCGTTGAGGCCGTCGAGCGCATCGAGCACCACGGTGTGGTCGGCGCCGTAGGTCGTGGCCTGGACGATCACGCCGCGTTCGATGCCGAGCGTGGCGTGGAGTTTCTGCGCGACCTGCCAGGTCGCGGTCGGCATCTCGTAGGCCGCGTTGGGCCGCACCGGGTACTGCTCGCGCGGGCCGAAGACATGGAACTGGCTGTCGCACGACAGTGGCGGCGGCAGCGGCACCGGTGCGCGCGGATGGGGATCGAAAGGAAGGTAGTCGGGCATGGGGTCGTGGGGCGGTCGTGGGGATCAGGCGATCCAGGCGGTGAAGCTGCACTCGATCAGCTTCCCCATGTCGAGCTCGGGCGCGATGATCGCGTGGCGTGCCGGCCGCGAGGCGGCATCGGGGAACATCTCGAGCCAGGGCACGTTGAGCGCGGGGCGCTGGCTGCGGTCCTTCATCCAGACGGTGAGCTTCACGATGTCCTGCGTGCCGCCGCCCGCGGCTTCGACGATGCGGCGCACGTTGTCGAGCATGAAGCGGCACTGCGCCTCGATGGTGTCGGCCGGCTTGCCGGTGGCCGGGTCGTTGCCCTGGATGCTGCCGCTCTCGAGCAGCGGGCCGATGCGGCAACCTGCCGGGATGGGGTTCTTGTGGCTGAAGCCCTCGACGTAGACGCTGGTGCGGGCGGCGGGCGCAACGCGCCCCAGGGGTGGGGTGGCGGTGCTCATTCGGAGGAGATGTTGGCTTGCTTGATGACCGGCATCCACCGCGCGTCTTCCTTCGCGAGGAACTGGGTGAACTGCTTGGGCGTGCTGCCGCGGGCTTCGGCCCCCAGCGTCTCGAACTTGGCCTGCACGGCCTTGTCGGCCAGGATCTTCTGCAAGGCTTCGGAAAAGCTGGCCAGGATGGCCGGCGGGGTCCCGGCAGGCGCCAGGATGCCGGTGAACGTTTGGGCCTCGAAACCCTTGAAGCCGGACTCCTGCAAGGTCGGCACGTCCGGCATCGACGGCACGCGCTGCGCCGAAGTCACGGCGAGCGCGCGCGTGCGGCCCTGCTGGATGAACGGTTGCGCCACCGAGAGCTGGTCGAAGTTGAACTGCACCTGCCCGCCCAGCAGATCGGTGGTCGCCGGCGCGTTGCCCTTGTAGTGAACGGTCAGCCACTTGGCGCCACTCTCTTTCTGCAGGTACTCGCTCACCAGGTGGTTGGTGGTGCCGGCGCCGGGCGACGCCATCGTCAGGGCGCTGCCGGACTTCTTGGCGGCAGCGATGAACTCGCCGATCGTCTTGTACGGCGTGCCGGCATTCACCTGCAGCACCAGCGGCGTGAACGACACCGAGCTGACGGGCGCGAAATCCTTCTTCCAGTCGTAGGCGTTGCGCTTGAAGATGGTCGGCGAGAACAGGATCGGCCCGTTCGCCCCCATGAAGAAGGTGTAGCCGTCCGGTGCGGCCTTGGCGACGAACTCGCCAGCGATCATGCCGCCAGCGCCGGGACGGTTGTCGACCAGAAACGGCTGCTTGAAGATGGCCTGCAACTGCTCGCTAACGATGCGGGCGGCCCCATCGACGTTGCCGCCCGGCGGGTAGGGCAGCACGAGCTTCACGGGTTTGTCGGGCCATGTGCTCTGCGCGATGGCGGGCAGAACGGCGAGGGCCGCGCAGGCGGCGACGGCAAGGGTGCCGAGGGTCTTCTTGAACATATGTCTCCTGCTCTTGCGCCGGCACCGCAAGTGGCTGCGGTTTCATCGGCGACCCGTTCACTTTAAGAATGGGCCGCCCGATGCTGCAATGCAATATGTCCAGACTGTTCCGTATCATGGACGTTTTGCCAAAGTGCACTGCCCGCGCGCCAGAGCGCTCCCGACAATCGAGGTTCAGCCACCACGGAAGGCCCTCCCATGTTTCTCGATGCCGGCGACCTGTCGCCCGAAGCCACCTACCGCCTGATGAGCGGCATCGTCGTGCCCCGCCCGATCGCCTGGATCACCACCGTCTCCGAAGACGGCGTGGTGAACCTCGCGCCCTTCTCCTGCTTCACCTTCGTGTCGAACAAACCGCCGATGCTGGGCGTGAACATCGGACGCAAGGCCGGCCAGCGCAAGGACACCGGCGCCAACATCCATGCGATGGGCGAGTTCGTGGTGAACATCGGCGACGCCTCGCAGATGGTCGCGATCCACGAGAGCAGCGCCGAGCATGCACCCGACGTGAGCGAGACCGAGCTGCTGGGCCTGGGCACCCTGCCCTGCCGGACCGTGCGCGTGCCGCGCCTGGCGGATGCGCCGGTCAGCATGGAGTGCAAGCTCGAGCGCGTGATCGCCTTCGGCCAGACCGGCGCCGAGTTCATCGTCGGCGAGGTCACGGCCTTTCATCTGCGCGAGGGGCTGCTGCACGACGGCAAGGTCGACACCCGCGCCCTGGACCCGGTCTGCCGCATCGGCGGACCGAACTACGCGACGCTGGGCGAGATCGTGACGCTGCGCGGCATGCAACAGACGGCCAAGACGGTGATGGATGGCGGCAGCGGCGGATAAGGACACGGCCGCCACCGCGGGCGCCCAGAGCGTGCGCCGCGCGCTCGCGGTGCTGCGCGTGCTCGCCACCGGCCAGGAGCGCGGCGTGCGCCTGACCGACGTGGTGAGCCACACCGGCCTGAACCGCCCGACGGTGCACCGCATCCTGCGTGTGCTGGTAGAAGAAGGCGCCGTCGAGCAGGACCCGGCGACGCGCCGCTACCTGATTGGCGGCGAGGTCTCGCTGCTCGGGCTCGCGCGTTCGACCCGCTTCCCGATCCGCGCGATTGCCGAACCGCACCTGCGGCACCTGAGCGAGATCCTCGGCGACACGGCGTTCCTCACCATCCGCAACGGCGCCGACTCGGTGTGCATCGACCGACGGCCCGGCAGCTTCCCGGTCAAGGTGCTGTCGATCGAGGTCGGTGCGCGGCGGCCGCTCGGGGTGGGCGTGAGCGGCCTGGTGCTGCTCGCCGCGTTGCCGGCCGAGGAAGCCGACGAGGTGGTTCGCCGCAATGCGCGCCGGCTGCAGGCACTGCATGTCGATCCGGCCGAACTGCTGGCGCGTGCAGCGCGCACCCGGACCCAGGGCTATGCGTACGCACCGGTGGGTGTGGTGCCGGGCTCGCGCGCGGTGGCGGTGCCGGTCTGCGTGGCCGATGGCCGCACCGTCGCCGGGTTGGCGATCGCCACCATCACCGAGCGCCTGCCCGACGAGCGCGTGCCGACGGTGGTCGCGCACATGAAGGAGCGCGCCGCACTGATCGGCGCCCAGGCCGCCGAACTCGCCCGGCGCAAGGGCAGCCGCAACGGCGGCTGAGACAGAGGGAAGACCCTGCAAACGTCCACAAGATGGACGTATCCCGGGAAAGGATCAGGGCTTCGGGTCGGCAGGCGGCGTGGCCGCCCGGTCACTGGCCAGCACGCCGGCCGTCGCCCAATCGTGCTTGGGCACATCGAAGAACATCACGTCCACCGCATCGGCAGGACTTCCGAGCGTCTTCATGGTGGCTTCGGTCAGCGCGGCGGCCAGCGCGCGCTTCTGCTCGACAGTGCGGCCTTCGAACAGTTCGACACGGATGAGAGGCATGGGTTCTCCTGGATGAAACCCACGACTATGCGCGAAGCGCGCACGCGCTGCAGGCCTCAGGGCAGCAGCGGTGCAGGAGGCGGTGCGGCCGTCGTGGCCGGCGCCCGGTTCGGGTCGTGCAGCAGCACGCTCTGCCCGACCCCCACGCCCACCGACGCGCCGCCGCCCACACCCGTGCTGGCCCCCACGCCCGCGCCGCCATAGACCTGCCCGCTGGTGTTCACACCGACGCCTGCACCGACCGGGCCCCAGCCGGTGCCGAGCCCGAGGCTCGGCCCGCCCGAGCCGACGCCTACGCCGAGCGACAGGCCCGGGAACAGCGGGATGCCGATGCCCACACCGACGCCGGTGCCGCCGGAGGCGCAGCCCGCCAAGGCGAGCACGGCAGCAAGAAAAACGCCGCCCCGCGAAGCGGCGGCGAGGGACGTGGAAAGGCGGTGGTTCTTTGTCATGGTGTCGGTCGCTCCCTGGTGATGTGCCATCGAAGCGGCCGACGGGCCGCTTCGCTCAGACCAGCAGCGCGTTGACGCGCCGCACGTAGGCGGCCGGATCTTCCGGCAGGCCGCCTTCGGCCAGCAAGGCCTGGTCGAACAGGATGTTCGCCAGGTCCTCGAAATGTGCCGAACCTTCCAGCTTTTTCACCAGCGGGTGTTCGGCATTGACCTCGAGCACCGGCTTGAGTTCCGGTGCCGGCTGGCCGGCCTGCTTGAGCATGCGCGCGAGCTGCGTGCTCATGCCGCCGTCCTGCACCACCAGGCAGGCGGGCGAGTCGACCAGGCGCGTGGTCACGCGCACGTCCTGGGCCTTGGCCTTGAGGGCCTCCTTGAGCTTCTCCAGCACCGGCTTGAAGGTCTCGGCGGCTTCCTCCGCCGCCTTCTTCTCGGCCTCGTCCTGCAGGGTGCCCAGGTCGACCGCGCCCTTGGCCACGCTCTGCAGCGGTGTGCCGTCGAAGTCCTGCAGGTAGTTCAGCGCCCATTCGTCGACGCGGTCGGTCATCAGCAGCACCTCGATGCCCTTCTTCTTGAAGAGCTCCAGCTGCGGGCTGTTCTTGGCGGCGGCCAGCGAGTCGGCGGTGATGTAGTAGATGGCCTCCTGGCCTTCCTTCATGCGGGCCTTGTAGTCGGCGAAGCCCACGCTGACGGTGTCGGTGGTGGTCGACGCGAAGCGCAGCAGCTTGGCGATGCGCTCGCGGTTGCCGAAGTCCTCGCCCAGGCCTTCCTTGAGGACGGCGCCGAACTCGGCGTAGAACTTGGCGTACTTGCCTGCGTCCTCGTCGCCCGCGAACTCGGCCGCCGCTTCGGCGGCCGGCACGGCGTCGTTCTTGTCGACCACGTCGGTGACCTCGGTCGGCTCGGGCGCCGGCACCGATTCACCGGAGCCCACGTCGATCTTGCCGGCCGCGCTGTCGGCCGCGGCCTTCTGCTTCTTGGCCAGGTCTTCCAGCATCGACAGCACGCGCTTGGTGCTGCCCTCGCGGATCGCCTTCACGTCGCGACTTTCCTGCAGCAGCTCGCGGCTCACGTTGAGCGGCAGGTCGGCCGAGTCGATCACGCCCTTGACGAAGCGCAGGTAGCCGGGCATCAGGGCCTCGGCGTCGTCCATGATGAAGACGCGCTTGACGTAGAGCTTCACGCCCGCCGTCTTCTCGCGGTTCCACAGGTCCATCGGCGCCTTGGCCGGGATGTAGAGCAGCTGCGTGTACTCGGTGCTGCCCTCGACGCGGTTGTGGCTCCAGGCGAGCGGGTCTTCGTAGTCGTGGCTGATGGTCTTGTAGAACTCGGCGTACTGCTCGGCGCTGATGTCCTTCTTGGGCCGCGTCCACAGGGCGCTGGCCTTGTTCACCGGTTCCCATTCGCCGGTCTTGACCATGTCGCCGGGCTGATCGTTCTCGCCTTCCTTCCACTCTTCCTTCTCCATGAGGATCGGCAGCGAGATGTGGTCGGAGTACTTGCCGATGACCTGCTTGAGCTTCCAGGCATTGAGATACTCGTCGGCATCGTCCCGCAGGTGCAGCGTGACGCTGGTGCCGCGCTGCGCGCGCTCGATGTCGTCGACCTCGAAGTCGCCCGCGCCGCCGCTGGCCCAGCGCACGCCCTGGTCGGCCGGGAGGCCGGCGCGGCGCGATTCGACCGTGATGCGGTCGGCCACGATGAAGCCCGAGTAGAAGCCCACGCCGAACTGACCGATGAGCTGTGCGTCGGCCTTCTGGTCGCCGCTGAGCTTGCTCATGAAGTCCTTGGTGCCGCTCTTGGCGATGGTGCCCAGGTTGTCGATGGCTTCCTGCTTCGACAGGCCGATGCCGTTGTCGGCGATGGTGAGCGTGCGGGCTTTCTTGTCGAAGGACACGCGCACTTCGAGGCTGGGAGCGTCCTCGTACAGCGCGGGGTTGTCGATGCCCTCGAAGCGCAGCTTGTCGCAGGCGTCCGAGGCGTTGGAAATCAGTTCACGCAGGAAGATTTCCTTGTTCGAGTAGAGCGAGTGCGTGACGAGGTGCAGCAGCTGGGCCACTTCGGCCTGGAAAGGGAGTTTGGTCGTTGCAGTCATGGTTCTCTGGGATCGAAAAGAAACGGGAGGCGCGCAGCCCCATCGCGATATGGCGCCGAGCCGGCTATTTTCAACCGCCGCAACGTGAAGAGATACCGGATGGGGCAATCCGGTGCATCAAGAGGCGCCATCCCTTTCTAGAATCCGCGCGCAGGGCCATGCCCGGCATTCATGTCACACAACACAGAGGATGGGAAAAATGGAACACAGCAACATCAAGAAATGGTCCGCCGAGTTCATCGGCACCTTCTGGCTCACGTTCGGCGGCTGCGGGAGCGCGGTGCTGGCCGCGGCCTTTCCGCAACTGGGCATCGGCTTTGCCGGCGTCGCCCTGGCCTTCGGACTCACCGTGCTCACCGGCGCCTACGCGCTCGGCCCGATCTCGGGCGGGCACTTCAACCCGGCCGTGTCGGTCGGCCTCGTGGTCGGCGGGCGCTTCAAGGCGTCGGCGCTGCCGGGCTACGTCATCGCCCAGGTGCTCGGCGCCATCGTGGCGGCCGGCGTGCTGTACTTGATCGCCACCGGCAAACCCGGCGCCGAGGTGGGTGGCTTCGCCACCAACGGCTACGGCGAGCACTCGCCCGGCAAGTTCAACCTGGTGGCGGCGCTCATCACCGAAGTCGTGCTCACCGCCGTCTTCCTGATCGTCATCCTCGGCGCCACCGCCAAGCGCGCGGCGGCCGGCTTCGGCGGCCTGGCGATCGGCCTGTGCCTCACGCTGATCCACCTGATCTCGATCCCGGTGACCAACACCTCGGTCAACCCGGCCCGCAGCACCGGCCCGGCCTTGTTCGGGCCGTCGTACGCGGTGTCGGAGCTGTGGCTGTTCTGGGTGGCCCCGATCGCCGGCGCCGTGATCGGCGCGCTGATCTACAACGTGCTGCTCAAGGACGAGTGAACGCGGGCGGCGCCCGGCGCCGTCAGAACTTCTCGTGGGCGCCCAGGTAGCGCCACTGCCCGGCCGGCAGGTTGCCCAGCACCACGCGTCCGATGCGGATGCGCTTCAAGCCCACGACCTTGAGCCCGACCTGTTCGCACATGCGGCGGATCTGGCGCTTCTTGCCTTCGGTCAGCACGAAGCGCAGCTGCTCGGGGTTCTGCCAGTCAACGCGCGCCGGCTTCAGCGGCTGGCCGTCGAGGCTCAGGCCATGGCGCAGGCGAGCGAGCATGGCAGGCGGAAAAACCGCCTGCACATTGGTCGTGACCGGATCGTCGTCGTCGATGCGCACCAGCTGCCCCAGGGGCGCCGGCTTGTTCGGGCCGTGGTACGCGACGCGCACCAGGTACTCCTTCTCGATGCCCGAGTCCTCGCCGATGAGCTGGCGTGCGACGCGACCGTCCTGGGTCAGCACCAGCAGCCCGACCGAATCGATGTCCAGCCGACCGGCCGGTGCCAGGCCGCGCAACTGCGGCGGCGAGAAGCGGTTCGTGCTGGGGTCTTCGCGCCAGTGCGTGCGCGGGTTGATGAGCATCACGGCGGGTTCGTGGCCGTCCTCGGCCTGGCCGCTCACGTAGCCCATCGGCTTGTGCAGCAGGATCGTCACCTGCTGCGCCTGATGGCCATGCGCCTTCTTGTCGACCTCGACCTTGTCGGCGGGCGTGACCTTCACGCCCATCTCCGCCGGCTGGCCGTTGACCTTCACCCAGCCCTGCGCGATCCAGGCGTCGGCCTCGCGGCGCGAGCAGATGCCGAGCTCGGCCATGCGTTTGTTGAGGCGGACGGGTTCGGCGGACGTGGGCATGGGGTCGATGAGGGGCAAGGCGTGCGCCTATTCTCGTTCACGCCGCGCACCCGGCGTCCCATGCCGACGCCAGCCTCCGCTGCAACGCGCGTCAGATCTGCTCGGCTTCCTGCAGCGCGCTGGCAGGGCGGTTCGCTACGCGCGGGATGCCCAGATGCCGGCACACCGCCTGGGTCGAATCGCCGACGACCCCCACGGCGGCACGCAGGCGCGTCTCGGTCACGGCCAGCACGCGGGTCCAGTAGCGGACCTCCTGCGGCTCGCCCAGATTGATCCATCCCGTGTCTCGGGGGCTGCGGGCTTCAAAGTCGTTCGCCATCACCATGTCTCCGTCGGTTTTTGATCGCCCCGGAACGGTGCCACGACCCCTCAGCCGATGCGACCAGACGGTGCAGATCGAGGTTGCAGGAGGTGTCCGACATGGCGCGCGCGGCGCCTGGCACGGTGGGCGCGCCAGTACACCGACACGCCGGCAACCGCCAGCGGAATGAAGACGGTCGCGAGCGCGCACAGCGCGCGCAGCAGCTCACCCGCCATGGGCGACCCCGCAACGCTGGAGGTGCAGGCGCCAGCTTGTCAGCGGCCCGATCTCGCCGTCCGGCACACAGGCCAGCACGCCGTGGAGCACGTCGGCATAACGCGACAGCGGCAGGCGCACCATGAGCCGCACGCGCGGCGCGGCATGCTCGCAGGCCGCACTGGCCCGCAGCAGCGGTTCGCAGCGCAGCACGCCCGCCCCCTCGCACGCCGCCAACGCCCGGCGGACGCGACAGGCATCGACCGAGGCCACCGTGACATCGAGGACGCGGAACGCCGTCTCGCGGACGGCGGGGGTGGCACCGGGAGGCTCCCGGTAGGCGGCATAGGCCATGGCATTCCTGCTGGAAATAAACAGGAAGCCAGTGTCGGAAAGCCCCCGTCAAAACGGTGCAAAGCCTCCGGGCGGCGGCGTAAAGAAGGCGTCAATGCGCCGCGCCGGCGCGCGCTCAGCAGCCCACGGCCTGCCCGTCGCGCCGGTGGTCGGAGCCGGCCGCGTACACGATGCCGTCGCCATCGGGACCGGCCGGCAGGCGCTGCGCCAGCTGCGCGGAGCCGAAGAGCAGGTTGCCCGGTACCGTCTTCTCGGGCGCATGGCCCATCGCCCGCAGGCCTTCGAGCACGGCGTCGGGAACGGTCGGCTCGACCGTCAGCGTGGCAGCGTCGTTGATGCGCCAGCGCGGCGCGTCGGAACAGGCCTGCGGGTTGAGGTCTTCGACGACATGCCGCAGCACCATCTGCACATGGCCCTGCGCCTGCATGTTGCCGCCCATCACGCCGAAGGCCATCACGGGCTGGTCGCCGCGGGTGAGGAAGGCCGGAATGATGCTGTGCTGCGGGCGCTTGTTGCCCGCCACCTCGTTCACATGGCCCGGCGTCGTGACGAAGCCCGAGCCGCGGTTGTGCAGCGCGATGCCGGTGCCCGGCACGACCAGGCCCGAGCCGAAGCCGCGGTAGTTCGACTGGATGTACGACACCATCCGGCCCTCGGCATCGGCCGTGCACAGGTAGACGGTACCGCCCACCGGCGGTGCGCCAGCGGCGTAGCGCCCGGCGCGCTTCGGGTCGATCAGGCGCGCGCGTTCGCGCAGGTAGGCGGGCTCCAGCAGTTGTGCCGACGTGAGGCGCATGTGCGCCGGGTCGCCCACGTGGGTCTGCAGGTCGGCGAAAGCCAGGCGCATGGCTTCGATCTCCAGGTGCATGCGCGCCGCAGAGCCGATGGCCGTGTCGTCATAGGGCAGGTGCTCCAGCATGCCCAGCGCCATCAGCGCCGCGATGCCCTGCCCGTTCGGTGGGATCTCATGCACCTCGTGGCCGCGGAAGCCGACGTTGATCGGCTCGACCCACTCGCTGCGGTGCGACGCCAGGTCGGCCAGGCCCAGCGCCGCGCCATGCGACGCGGCGAAGGCGCTGATCTCGCGCGCCAGCCGGCCGGTGTAGAAGGATTCGCCCCGCGTGCGTGCGATCTCTTCGAGCGTGTCGGCCTGCTGCGCGAAGCGCCAGACCTCACCCACGGCGGGTGCGCGGCCGCGCGGCATGAAGGCCTCGAAGCCGGGGTAGGTGTGCAGGTCGCGGACGGACTCGGCCCACTGCCCGGCGATCACCGGGCTCACCGGGAAGCCGTCGCGCGCATGGCGGATCGCGTCGACGAACAGGTCGTCGAAAGGCAGCGCACCGAAGCGCTCCGACAGCGACGCCCAGCCCGCCACCTGGCCCGGCACGGTGACCGTGTCCCAGCCGCGGGCCGGCATGGCGCTCATGCCCTTGAAGCGCGCGGGGTCCCAACCGGCGGGCGATCGGCCCGAGGCGTTGAGGCCGTGCAGCCGGCCGCCCTCCCACACCAGTGCGAAGCCATCGCCGCCGATGCCGTTCATGACCGGCTCGACCACGGTCAGCGTGATGGCCGCCGCCAGCGCGGCGTCGATGGCATTGCCGCCGCGGGCGAAGGCGGCCGCACCGGCCTGCGCGGCCAGGGGCTGCGAGGTCGCGACGACGTTGCGCGCCAGCACCGGCTGCCGGCCGGACGGATGGGGAAGGGACCAGTTCATGGATCGTTGGGTGAGGGACAAAAAGTGGAGGGGGCGCTACTGCATGGTCATGCCGGATTGCTTGACCAGCCGCTCGGTCTTGACCAGTTCCTTGGCGATGACCGACTCGAATTCCTTGCGGCCGCCCACGGCGGGCTCCGCGCCGGCGGCGGCGAACTTGAGCTTGAAGTCCGGGTCCTTCATGAGCTTGGTCAGCGATGCGTCGAGCTTGTCGAGGATGGGCTTGGGCGTGCCCTGGGGCGCGACGATGCCGTACCAAACCACCACGTCGAAGTCGGGGTAGCCCTGCTCGGCGATCGTCGGGATGGCCGGTGCGATAGACGAGCGCTGCGGGCTGGTCACGCCCAGCGCGCGCAGCTTGCCGTCGGCGACGAAGGGCATGCTGGTCACGATGGTGTCGAAGAACATCGACACCTCGCCGCTCACCACCGCCGGCAGCGCCTGCGCCGCGCCCTTGTACGGCACGTGCAGGATGTCGATGCCCGCCACGGCGCGCAGCATTTCACCGGCCAGGTGCGAGGTGGTGCCCGCACCGAAGGACGCATAGGTCAGCTTGCCCGGGTTGGCCTTGGCGTAGGCCACCATTTCCTGCACCGTCTTGAACGGCATCGCCGGGTTCACCACCAGCATGTTGGGCGTGTAGGCGACCAGCGCCACCTTCTCGAAGGCTTCGGGGCTGTAGTTGAGCTTCTTGAAGGTGAAGCGGTTCGTCACCATCGACGCCGGACCCGACATCAGCAGCGTGTAGCCGTCGGCCGGCGCGCGGGCCGCCAGCTCGCTGCCGATGAGCGTGGCCGCGCCGGGCTTGTTGTCGACGACGAAGCTCTGCTGCAGGTCGGTCGTCAGGCCGTTGGCGATCAGGCGGGTCAGCTGGTCGGTGCCGCCCCCTGCGCCAAAGGGGACGATGATCTTGACGGGTTGGGTGGGCCAGGGGGTGGCCGGCGTCTGGGCCATGCCGTGGGACGCGAAAACCGCCGCCAGGAGCGCGACGCAGCGTTGGAGCGAGCGCAATGTCATTGCATACCTCTTGCAGATGGTGGAAAAAAGGAACATCTGCAATTGCGCAATTAGCATGCCTGAATCAATGTCTCGAATTGCCGCAATTTCGGAAATACGCAATTCGCACGCAGATCCGGAGATCGCCTGCACTGAATTGCACGTGGCGCATGAATCGGTGCGTATTTCCCGAACCGATTGCGTGCATGAAGGAAGGCGCTACGCTTTTTTCGGCGACTCCGGCGCCATGAATTTCTCCAGGCTCGCGATGGTTCGTTCGGCATGCTGGCGCAGCACTTTCTCGACCTCCTCCGCCGGGCCGGCCCGCAAGGCATCGATGATGTAGCCGTGCGCACTGCGCGAGCGGTTGGGTCGGTCGGACTTTTCCAGCCACAGCCGCATGTGCGGCTCGACCACCGAATGCAGGGATGAAATCTGCCGCATCAGGCGGGGGTTGTGGCTCAACGAGCAGAGGTATTCGTGGAATTGACGATGCAGCGACACCCATTCCTGGACATCATCCTCGGCCAATTCCATTTGCCGGATCAAATCGGCCAGCACCGCAATGTGCTTTTCCTGGATCGTGGGGAAAGCCACCCACGCCGCCAGGCCTTCCAGCACGGCGCGCATCTGGAACACCTCGACCATTTCGGCGGTCGACAGCTTGCGCACCACCGCCCCGCGGTGCGGCCGGATGTCGACCAGGCCTTCGGTCGCCAGCCGGCGGAAGGCTTCGCGCACCGGCATGCGGCTGGTGCCGATCTCGATGGCGATTTCCTCGGGAATCAGGCGGTCGCCCGCGCGGTACTGCCCGCTGCGGATGCGCTGGATGATGTGGCTGTAGGCCTCTTCCTCGGCGGTAAACGAGGCCGTGAGACCGGTCAGGCGATGGATGTCCGTCATGCGCGGCCTCCGGCCAGTGCCCCGGCCGAACCATGCTGAATGTAACTTTGTATCCACATATACATGGATGAAGTCTAGGTGGGTTGGCGTGCCGGTGCAAGCCTTCGGGGGGCGGTCAGGACGAGGCGGCGGCGCCGCGCGCGTTCGCCACGGCGCGCACCAGATGCGCCACGTCGGCCACGACCAGCGCCTTGCCGTCCTTGTGAAGCACGCCCTGGCGCACCAGCGCGTTCAGCTCGCGCGTGACCTGTTCGCGGTTGGTGCTGATCTGGCTGGCCAGCGCCGCATGCTTGGGCGACGGCTCCAGTCGGGCGCGGTTGTCGGCCACGCCGGTGGCCTGCGCCATGCGCAGCAGCTCGGCCTGCAGGCGCTGCGGCACTTCGAGCGTGCTGAGGTCGATGATGCGTTCGGACAGCTGGCGCACCAGCGACGCCAGCCGAAGCATCACGCGCTCGGCCAGCAGCGGCTCCTCGCGCAGCAGCGCGCGGAAGTCGGCCGGCGCGAGGCTCGCGAGCACGCTGGGCTGCAGCGTGAGCACGTCGGCCGAGCGCGGGCCGCCGTCGATGGCCGCCAGTTCGCCGAACAGCTCGCCCTCCCCGCAGTCGCGGAAGGTGACCTGGCGGCCGCTGGCCGCGTAGGTGGTGATGCGCACGCCCCCCGACACGATGAAGTAGACGTCGCCCTCGTCCTGCGCCCGCAGCACCAGCGACTGGCCGGCCTCGACGCTCTGCCAGCGGCAGGCCTGCGCCACGCGGTCGAGCCGGTCGTCGGGCAGCGCGTCGAACAGGGCGACCCGACGCAGCGCAAGGGAAGAACGGACGGTGGTGTGGGGCATGCGTGAGGGGCGCCAGGGCGCGCGGATTATGCTCGGGCGCCCCTTCGAGCCGCCTGCATGCCCGTCCGTTCCCCGCCCCGCCTCACCCTCCCCACACGGCGGAACCTGCGGTGGACCAGCGGCCTGATCCTGCTGGGCTACGTCACCGGCCATCTGCTGAACCATGCGCTGGGCCTGGTGTCGCTGGCCTTCGCCGAGGCGGTGCTGCACACGGTGCACGGCTTCTGGCACAGCCTGCCGGGCACGCTGCTGCTGTACGGCGCGGCCACCACGCACCTGGTGTTGGCGCTGCAGGGCGTGTGGGAGCGCCGCAGCCTGCGCATGCCGCCGATCGAGGCGGTGCGGCTGCTGCTGGGCTTCTCGCTGCCGCTGCTGCTGGCGTCGCACCTGAGTGCCATGCGCTGGGCCTACGAAGCCTTCGCGCTGCAGCCCTCGTATGCGCGCGTGGTGCGTGGGCTGTGGAGTGTCGGCGGCGCGGGGGGCCAGTTCGCCCTGATGGCCGCCGCCTGGGCGCATGGCTGCCTGGGCGTGCACCTGGCGCTGCGGGCGCGGGCCGGCTACCGGCGGCATTCGCACCTGCTGCTCGTGGCAGCGATGCTGCTGCCGGTGCTGGCCGCGGCCGGCTTCCTCGGCATGGGCCGCGAGCTGCAATGGTCCGGCGTGATGCCGCCGCAGGTGCCCACGCCGGCGCAGGGCCTGGCGATCGACCGGGCCGAGCGCCACATCGAACTGTTCTACGGCCTGCTGCTGCTCGCCGTGTTCGCGGCCCGCGGGCTGCGCCTGCGCCGCGCGCGCCGGCCCGGTGCGTCGATCGTGCTGCGCTACCCCGAACGCAGCGTGCATGTGCCGCGCGGCTGGAGCGTGCTCGAAGCCAGCCGCGCGCACGGCATCGCCCACCTGTCGGTGTGCGGCGGCCGGGCCCGCTGCTCGACCTGCCGCGTGCGGGTGAGCGGCCCGGCAGAACACCTCGACGCCCCCGGCCGCGACGAGCGCCGCACGCTGGCCCGCGTGCGCGCACCGGCCGACGTGCGCCTGGCCTGCCAGCTGCGGCCGCAGGGCGACCTCACGGTCACGCCGCTGTTCGAGACCGGCGCCGCCACGCAGCCGGCCCGCTTCGGCCGCGAGCGCGACGTGGCGATCCTCTTCGTCGACCTGCGGCGCTGGTCGGGCCTGTCGGAAAACCAGTGGCCCTTCGACCTGGCCTACCTGCTGGAGCGCTACTTCGCCATCGTCGGCGCCGCCGTGCGCGAGAGCGGCGGCGTGCCCAACCAGTTCATCGGCGACAGCGTGATGGCGATCTTCGGGCTGGATGTCGACCTGCCCACGGCCTGCCGCCAGGCCATGGATGCCGCCGCGCGGATCGGCGAGCGCATGGACGCCTGGGGCGATGGCTTCGAGGCGCAGTTCGGCCACCGGCTCGACTTCGGCATGGGCCTGCACGCCGGGCGCACCGCCGTCGGCGAAGTGGGCTACCTCGAGACGACCACCTTCACCGCCGTGGGCGAAGTGGTGAACACCGCGAGCCGGCTGCAGGACCATTCGAAGGCCGCCGATGCGCGGCTGGTGGTTTCGGTGTTCGCCGCGCAGCAAGCCGGCATGGCGGATCGATGGGGCAGCCCGCACACCGTGCAGTTGCGCGGCCGCATCGAGCCGCTCGAGGTGCTGCACGTGCCGCGCCCGGCACGGCCCGCGCCTCCCACGACCTGAGGAAAAGCGTGCGCCAGCGCACATCGCCCGGCGGCGCCGGCGAAGAGACTTCGTTGTCTAGCCATCGCCCCCATCGGCGACGGCGCCCACAACGACAAGGACCTTCACCATGCATGCCAAGCACTTCCTCGCCCTCTCCGCCCTCCTTCTGGCCGCCGGCACCGCCGCCGCGCAGACGGTGCCCGCCGAAGCCTGGGTCGGTACGCCGATCGCCGCCACCGGTGCCGTGACCCGTGCCGACGTCGCCGCTGACCTGCAGCGCAGCGCCCGCATCGCTGCCGCAACGCCCGAAGCCTGGGTCGGCACGCAGGCCTCGGCCGGCAGCGCCGTCGGCACGCTCAGCCGCGCCGAAGTGCAGGCCGACCTGAACCTGTGGCGCCGCGCCGGCCTGGAAACGGCCTCGCTGGCCGACACCGCCGACAGCAACGCCCCGCGCTACGCCCAGCAGGTCGCCGCCTACCAGCGCGCCCGCCACAGCGGCGTCTACACCGCCGAACTGCAACGTGTGCAGGGCGCCACCGGCAGCGCCGCCGCCGGCCACGCCACGCCCGCGGCGCAGTAAGCGATGAACACCGCACGCACCGACGCACTCGGCCAACTGCTGCTTCGCCTTACCCTCGGCGGCCTGCTGCTCGTGCACGGCCTGTGGAAGGTCTTCAACGGCGCCGACGGCATCTACCGCATGGTCGGCGCCGCCGGCCTGCCGACCGCCATCGGCCACCTCGTCTACGTCGGCGAGGTGCTGGCACCCGTGCTGGTGCTGGTCGGCCTGTTCACCCGGCCGGCCGCGCTGGTGATCGCCTTCCACATGGTCGTGGCGCTGCTGCTGGCCCACACCAGCCAGTTCTTCACGCTGTCCAAGAGCGGCGGCTGGGCGCTGGAGCTGCAGGCCTTCTTCCTGCTGAGCGCGCTGGTCATCGCGCTGCAGGGCGCCGGCCCGTTGCGCGTGGGCAGGCCCGCCACCCGCTGGTGGCAGTGAGCCCCGCGCCCGAACGTCGTCAAGGCACCAGCCGGTAGCCCACGGCCGTTTCGGTCAGCAGGTGCTTCGGCTGGGCCGGATCGGCCTCCAGCTTCTGCCGCAGGTGGCCCATGTAGATGCGCAGGTAGTGGCTCTGTTCCGAATGCGAGGGGCCCCACACTTCGCGCAGCAGCTGCCGCTGCGTGATCACGCGGCCCGCGTTCGCCACCAGCACGCCGAGCAGGCGGTACTCGGTCGGCGTGAGGTGCACCTCGGCGCCCGCGCGGCGCACCAGGCGCGCGGCGCGGTCGACCTCGATCTCGCCGAAGCGGAACAGCGGCTCGCCCGCATCACCGTTCGCCGCACCGCCCGCCGCGGCGCGCGGCCGGCGCAGGTTGGCGCGCACGCGCGCCAGCAACTCGCCCGTGCCGAAAGGTTTGGTCAGGTAGTCGTCCGCCCCCGCGTCGAGCGCGGCGATCTTGTCGGCCTCGTCGATGCGCGCCGACAGCACGATGATCGGCACCGCCGACCAGCCGCGCACGTCGCGGATCAGCCCCACGCCGTCGCCGTCGGGCAGGCCCAGGTCGAGCACGAGCAGGTCGGGCTGGCGCGTGCCGGCCGCCGCCAGGCCGTCGCGCAAGGTGCCGGCCTCGTGCACCAGCCAGCCTTCGGATTCCAGCGCGCCGCGCACGAAGCGCCGGATCTGCGGTTCGTCCTCGATGACGATGGCGGTAGGTTGGGACATGGCGCTCAGGAAGGTTGATCGTCGGCTTCGGCCGATGCGGGGGGCGTGCGGCGCGGCAGCGTCACCGTGAATTCTGCGCCGCCGCCCGATGCGTTCGCCGCCGTGATCTCGCCGCCATGCGCGCCGACGATGGCCTTGCAGATCGCCAGCCCCAGGCCGACGCCCGGCGTGGCCGATTCTGTCTGGCCGCGCGTGAACTTGTCGAACAGCAGTTGCTCGCGGCCGCGCAGCGCCGCCGGCAGGCCCGGGCCGTGGTCGCGCACCGACAGCACCAGCGCATCGGCGGTCGCGTGCGCACCGACGACGATCGGCGGCGCACCGTACTTGGCGGCGTTCTCGAGCAGGTTGACCAGCACGCGTTCGATCAGCACCGCATCGAACTCGACCAGCGGCAGGTCCGGTGCGAGCGCGGTCTGCACCGTGCGCTCGCCCAGCGCCGGCTGCGCCGAGCGGATGGCCCCGCCGACCACCTCCTCCACCGATTGCCAGTCGCGCCGCAGCTGCACCGAACCGCCCATGCCCCCCGCTTCGAGCCGCGCCATGTCGAGCAGGTTGTTGACCAGCGCATGCAGCGCGCGGGCCTGCGCGACGATGGCCTGCGCCGTCTCGTCGCGCGCATCGGATGCACCGGGGCCGGCCGTCTGCAGCGACTCGGCCAGGCCGATGAGCGCCGTGAGCGGCGTGCGCACGTCGTGCGAGATCGCGCCCAGCAGCGTGTTGCGCAGGCGTTCCGATTCCATCTCGACCACGGCCTGCTGCGCGACCTCGACGTAGTGCACGCGCTCCAGCGCGATGGCGATCTGGCGCGCCAGCGTCTCGAGCTGCTGCGCCTGCTCGGGGATCAGCAGCCAGCGCGGCTGTGCGGGTTCGAGCGCGAGCACGCCGCGCACCCGCATGGGCGCCTTCAGCGGCACGTAGTGCCAGGGCTGCGCGGCCAGTGTGGCGGTGGCGAGACCGGCCGGCTGGCCCTGACGGAAAGCCCAGTCAGCCACGCTGGCATCGAAGCCGGGTGGCGGCGATGCGGGCATGACGAGGCGGTCGTTCGCATCGGTCACCAGCACCAGCGCCTGGCCGCCGAAGTGGCCCCGCACCGCCGCCGCGCCGAGCTCGACGACCTGCGCGCTTTCGAGCGCGGCCGAGAGCTCGCGCGTGAGCTCGAACAGCGATTGCGCGCGCCGCTCGCGGCTGGTCGACACGCCGGCCGCAAAGCGCAGACCGGCCGTGAGCTGACCCACCAGCAGTCCGACACCGAGCATCACGACGAAGGTCACGAGGTACTGCACGTCGCCCACCGCGAACGAGAAGCGCGGCGAGACGAAGAAGAAATCGAAGGCCGCGACGTTGAGCAGCGCCGCCAGCGCGGCCGGGCCGCGGCCGAAGCGCATCGCGATGCCGACCACGCCGAGCAGGAACAGCATCACGATGTTCACCTGCTCCAACACACCCGACAGCGGCGTCGCGACCAGCGTGACGGCCACCCCCATCGCCGCGGCCCACACGTAGCCGGGCCAGCGTGCATGCGGCCGGTCGGCATCGTCAGGCATGCCGTCGCCGGTCGCCACGTCGCGCGCGGCGCCGAGCAGGGTGCGGCCGAGGCGGCGCGAGCTCTCCGAACGCGCCGTCTCGACGATGTCGAGCGCGGGCTCCAGTCGCGCCAGCGCCCGGGTGAGCGAGGCCGACGGCCACCACCGGCGCCAGCCCGCCGCCGGCGCCGCGCGACCGACCACCAGCGTCGCGCAGTTCAACCGCTGCGCCTGCGCGATCAACGCCTGCGCCACGTCGGCACCGGTCAACACCGCGGTCGCCGCGCCCAGTTCCTCGGCCAGCTTGAGCACGGCGAGGATACGGTCGCGCTGCGCGGCGGGCAGCCGCTGCAGCGCCGGCGTCTCGACATACGCGGCATGCCAGCGCACGTTGAGCTGGCCGGCCAGTCGCGCGGCGGTGCGCACCGTCTGCGCCGCGCCCTCGTGCGGGCCGACGCAGGCGAGGATCGCGCCCGAGGTGTTCCAGGCCTGCGGACCCGCATCGCCGTTCGGGCCCGATTGCTCGACGCGCCAGCCGCGCACGTCGTCTTCCACGTGCTCGGCGGTGCGGCGCAAGGCGATCTCGCGCAGCGCGATCAGGTTGCCCTTGCGAAAGAAGTTCTGCGCCGCGCGCTCGGCCTGCTGGGGCAGGTAGACCTTGCCGGCCGCCAGGCGCGCGGTGAGCTCGTCGGGCGTGACGTCGACCAGCACCACCTCGTCGGCCTCGTCGAGCACGGTGTCGGGCACCGTCTCGTGCACCCGCACGCCGGTGATGGCGCCGACCGTGCCGTTGAGGCTTTCGAGGTGCTGCACGTTGAGCGCCGACCAGACGTCGATGCCGGCGGCCAGCAGCTCCTGCACGTCCTGCCAGCGCTTGGCATGGCGCGAGCCCGGCGCGTTGGAATGCGCGAGCTCGTCGACCAGCAGCACCGCGGGTTGGCGGGCCAGCGCCGCGTCGAGATCGAACTCGGCCAGCGTGCGGCCGCGGTAGGCGATGTCGCGCAGCGGCAGGCGGTCGAGGCCGGCTAGCAGCGCGGCCGTCTCGCTGCGGCCGTGCGTCTCGACCACGCCGATGAGCACGTCGCGGCCGGCGGCGCGTTCGCGCTGCGCGGCCGTGAGCATCGCCCAAGTCTTGCCGACGCCCGCGCTCGCGCCGAAGTAGATGCGCAGGCGCCCGCGGCGGGCGCGGGCGTCGTCGCTGCGCATCTGCGCGAGCAGCGCGTCGGGGTCGGGGCGGGGAACGTCCATTCGGGGGTTTTACTGCATGGCGTCGAGCGCCAGATTCAGCGCCAGCACGTTCACGCGCGGTTCCCCGAGGAAACCGCCGAAGGGCGCTTCGGTGTGGCGCGCGATCAGCGTGTTCACCTGCTCGACCGGCAGGCCACGCGCGCGGGCCACGCGGCTCGCCTGGTAGGCGGCCGCGGCCGGGCTGATGTCCGGGTCGAGCCCGCTGGCCGAGGTGGTGACCAGGTCGACCGGCACCGGCGCCGTGTTGCCCGGGTCGGCCGCACGCAGCGCCTCGACACGGCCCTTGACCGCATCGACCAGCGCCGGGTTCAGCGGCCCCTGGTTCGAACCGCCCGACGCGGTGGCGTTGTACGCCATCGGCGCCGTGGCCGACGGCCGGCCCCAGAAGTGCTTCGGGTCGGCGAAGTTCTGGCCGATCAATCGAGAGCCGATGACCTGGCCGTCGCGTTCGATCAGGCTGCCGGCGGCCTGGTCGGGGAACACCGCTTTCGCGACGCCGGTGACGGCCAGCGGATAGAGCAGCCCGGTCAGTGCGCTCAACAGCACGAAGAGCACGAGCGCGGGACGAAGAATGGTTTTCATGATGGCGATGTCCTTAGACGAGGTGCACGGCGACCAGCAGCCAGTCGATCAGCTTGATGCCGATGAAGGGCACGACCAAGCCGCCGAGGCCGTAGATGGCGAGGTTGCGACGCAGCAGCGCGGCGGCACCCACCGGCCGGTAGCGCACGCCCTTGAGCGCGAGCGGGATCAGGAACACGATCACCAGCGCATTGAAGATCACCGCGCTCAAGATGGCCGACGACGGGCTCGCCAGCTGCATCACGTTGAGCGCGCCGAGCTGCGGGTAGGTGCTCACGAAGATCGCCGGGATGATGGCGAAGTACTTCGCCACGTCGTTGGCGATGCTGAAGGTGGTGAGCGAGCCGCGCGTCATCAGCAGGGCCTTGCCGGTCTCGACCACCTCGAGCAGCTTGGTCGGGTTGGAGTCGAGGTCGACCATGTTGCCGGCCTCCTTCGCGGCCTGCGTGCCGCTGCCCATCGCCACCGCCACGTCGGCTTGCGCCAGCGCGGGTGCGTCGTTGGTGCCGTCGCCGGTCATCGCGACCAGCCGGCCTTCGGCCTGGTACTTTCGGATCAGCGCCAGCTTGTCTTCCGGCGTGGCCTCGGCCAGGAAGTCGTCGACGCCCGCCTCGGCCGCGATGGCGGCGGCGGTGAGCTTGTTGTCGCCGGTGATCATCACCGTCTTGATGCCCATCGCACGCAGCTCGGCGAAGCGCGACTGGATGCCGGTCTTGACGATGTCCTTGAGCTCGACGACGCCGAGCACGCGGTTGCCTTCGGCCACGGCCAGCGGCGTGCTGCCGCGGCGCGCGATTTCGTCCGCGGCGCGCAGCACCTCGGGCGCCATGTGGCCGCCCAGCGCCTCGACATGCTTGCGCACGGCATCGACCGCGCCCTTGCGCAGCGCGATGGCGTCGGTGTCGAGGCTGTTCGGCGCGGCCGGCAGGTCGACGCCGCTCATGCGCGTCTGTGCGGTGAAGGGCACGAAGCGGGCCTCTTCGACAGCCCGGTCGTCGATGCCGCCGCGGCGGGCCAGCTCGACGATGCTGCGGCCTTCCGGCGTCTCGTCGGCCAGCGATGCGAGCAGCGCGGCACGCGACAGGCGCTCGGCCGTCACGCCCGGTGCGGCGACGAAGGCGCTGGCCTGGCGGTTGCCGTGCGTGATGGTGCCGGTCTTGTCGAGCAGCAGCACGTCGACGTCACCGGCGGCTTCCACCGCGCGGCCCGAAGTCGCGATCACGTTGGCCTGCATCATGCGGCTCATGCCGGCCACGCCCACCGCCGACAGCAGGCCGCCGATGGTGGTCGGGATCAGGCAGACCAGCAGCGCGACCAGCGCGGTCAGCGACACCACCGAGCCCGTGCCCATCGCGCTCACGCTGAACACCGAGAAGGGCAGCAGCGTGACCGTGACCATCAGGAAGACGATGGTCAGCGCGACCAGCAGGATCGTCAGCGCGATCTCGTTGGGCGTCTTGTGGCGCTTGGCGGCTTCGACCATGCCGATCATGCGGTCCAGGAAGGATTCGCCCGGGTTCACCGAGATGCGCACCACCAGCCAGTCCGACAGCACGCGGGTGCCGCCGGTCACGGCCGAGAAGTCGCCGCCCGACTCGCGCACCACCGGGGCCGATTCGCCGGTGATGGCGCTCTCGTCGACCGAGGCCACGCCTTCGATCACCTCGCCGTCGAGCGGGATCACGTCGCCGGTTTCCACGAGCACGACATCGCCCTTGCGGAGATTCGGCGCCTGCTCCGGCAGGAAGGTCGACCCATGGAACGGCTCCTTCAGCAACTTGGCCCAGGTGTCCTTGCGCAGCCCGCGCAGCGACGCCGCCTGCGCCTTGCTGCGGCCTTCGGCCAGCGCTTCGGCGAAGTTGGCGAACAGCACCGTGAACCACAGCCAGATGGTGATGGCCAGCACGAAGGCCGGCGGCATGCCCGTGTCACCGGGAAAGCTCAGCGCATGCACCCAGAGCAAGGTCGTGAGGATGCTGCCGATGTAGACGATGAACATCACCGGGTTGCGCCATTGCACGCGCGGGCTCAGCTTGGCGACGGCGCCCCACAGCGCGGGCCTGACCAGCGCCATGTCGAAGAGCGAAAGGGAACTTGCAGTTTTCGAGGTCATGGTGCGACCCTCACTTCCAGAGCATCAGGTGCTCGACGACCGGACCCAGCGCGAGCGCGGGCACGTAATTGAGCAGGCCGACCAGCAGCACGGTGCCCACCAGCAGCACGACGAACAGCGGGCCGTGCGTGGGCATGGTGCCGGCCGTGACCGGCAGGCGCTTCTTCGCGGCCAACGCGCCGGCGATGGCGAGCACCGGCACGATCATCCCGAAGCGACCGATCCACACGGCCACGCCGAGCAGCGCGTTGTAGTACGGCGTGTTGGCCGACAGGCCCGCGAAGGCGCTGCCGTTGTTGTTGCCGGCCGAGGTGAAGGCGTAGAGGATTTCCGAGAAACCGTGCGCACCCGGATTGGCGATGCCCGCCTTGCCCAGCCCCATGCTCACCGCCAGCGCCGTGCCCGCCAGCACGACGATCGGCGTGATGAGGATGGCGATCGACGTGAGCTTCATCTCGTGCACCTCGATCTTCTTGCCGAGGTACTCGGGCGTGCGGCCGATCATCAGGCCCGCGATGAACACCGCCAGGATCGCGAAGATCAGCATGCCGTAGAGCCCGCTGCCGACGCCGCCGAAGACGACTTCGCCCAGCTGCATCAGCACGATCGGCACCATGCCGCCCAGTGGCGTGAACGAATCGTGCATGGCATTCACCGCACCGCAGGACGCGGCCGTGGTGATGGCGGCGAACAGCGCCGACGCGGTGATGCCGAAGCGCGTTTCCTTGCCTTCCATGTTGCCGCCGGCCTGCAGGGCGGACGCCATCTGGTCGACACCCAGCGGTTGCAGCAACGGGTTGCCCGCCTGCTCGGCCGGGATGATGACGACCACGGCGGCGACGAACAGCACCGTCATCGCGGCCAGCACCGCCCAGCCCTGGCGCAGGTCGCCGACCACGCGGCCGAAGGCGAAGCACAGTGCCACCGGGATCAGCAGGATCGCCAGCATCTGCACGAAGTTCGTGAGCGCCGTCGGGTTCTCGTACGGGTGCGCCGAGTTGGCGTTGAAGAAGCCGCCGCCGTTGGTGCCGAGCATCTTGATCGCCTCCTGCGACGCGACCGGGCCCATGGCGAGGGTCTGCGTCGTCGTGCTGGCGTCTTCCATCATCGGCGCGCCGGCCGCGTCCTTCAGCGGCTGGCCGGCGGCGTCGAGCTTGGGCGTCTGGTAGGCCGTGGCCTCGACCGTGGTGATGGTCCGGTAGGCGTCGAAGTTCTGGATCACGCCCTGGCCGGCAAAGAACACCGCCAGCACGAAGGAGATCGGCAGCAGCAGCCAGGTGGTGATGCGGGTGATGTCGACCCAGAAGTTGCCGACCGAACCCTGGCCGTCGGTGTTGCGCGCAGCAAAGCCGCGGGCCAGCGCGAAGGCCACCGCGATGCCCGTGGCGGCCGACAGGAAGTTCTGCACCGTGAGGCCGAGCATCTGCGTGAGATAGCTCATGGTCGCCTCGCCGGCGTAGCCCTGCCAGTTGGTGTTGGTGACGAAGCTCAGCGCCGTGTTGAACGACGAGTCGGGCGACACCGCGGCCATGCCGGCCGGGTTGAGCGGCAGCGCGGCCTGCAGGCGTTGAAGGCCATAGACGGCGAAGACGCCGATGGCATTGAAGGCCAGCAGCGCGAAGGCGTAGGTGCGCCAGTGCATCGAGCGGTCGGCGGAGACGCCGGCCAGTTGGTAGAACGGCGCTTCGACGCGCTGCATCCAGCGCGGCAGGCGGCCGTCGCACAGCGCGGCGATGAAGCGGCCCAGCGGCCAGCCGAGCACGACCAGCGCGACCAGCAGCAGGACCAGCAGGCCCCAGGCGGAGGTGGTCATGTCAGAACTCCTCCGCGCAAATCAGCGCGAAGACGAGGTAGGCGAAGAGGATGACGGCGATCAGGCCGCCCGCGCCATAAAGGACGTCGAGGCTGATCACGGCCGCGCTCCCGACGACGCCGCTTGCGCCTTCTCCCGGCCCTTGGGCGACGCGAGCTTGTTCAGCCCCACCACCATCTCGGCAACGGCTACCCACAACACGGCGACTGCCGCAATCCATACGATGTCCATCTGTCACTCCTCTGGTCGAGACACGGCCGTGAGTCTCGGCAAAGGCCCGTAAAAACGGGGAACAGAGGCGGCGCGGTGCCGTAAAGAAGGCGTAAAAATGGGCGGGCGGCTGCGCAGCCGCACTCACCCCTCGCCCGACAGACCAACCGGAAACCCCCGTGCCTTCTCCCATCCGCATCCGCCCCATCGCAGACACCGACTTCGCGGCCTGGAAGCCGCTCTGGGACGGCTACAACACTTTCTACGGGCGCAGCGGCGAGACGGCCTTGCCCGAGGCGATCACCCGTGCCACCTGGTCCCGTTTTCTCGACACGCGAGAACCGATGCACGCACGGGTCGCGGAAGGCGCCGACGGACTCGTCGGGCTGGTGCACTTCCTCTTTCACCGCAGCACGATCCAGCTGAATCCGACCTGCTACCTGCAAGACCTCTTCACCGTGGAGGCCGCGCGCGGCCAGGGCGTGGCCCGCGCGCTCATCGAGGAGGTCTACCGCGCTGCCGCCGAGGCGGGCGCCGGGCGGGTGTACTGGCAGACGCACGAGACGAACCACACGGCCATGCGGCTCTATGACCAGGTGGCCGACAAGTCGGGCTTCCTGGTCTACCGCAAGCTGCTGTAACACCGCTCAGAGGCTGCGAATGAATTGGCCGCGTCCGAGCGGCGCGCCAGGGCGGCGTCCATCGAGGCGCAAAGCGCAGCCATAGCTGAGGCTATGGCGAGCATTTGCAACGACGAGGGGCGCCGTCAGGGCGCGTCGAGCGGCGTGGATGATTCGTTCGCAGCTTCTCAGGGCAGCGAGCAGACGCTGACCGCGAGCTTGCAGGGTTCGGTCGGCAGGTGGCCGTCGCATTGCGACACCGCGGCCTGGCCGGCCGCCTTGCGGTCCGGCCCGACGGCCGTGCCCCATTCACCGAAGTTGCCGGTGGCCAGCGCCGCGCAGCTGCGGTCGAAGTAGACGCGCACCTCGCAGCGCGTCGAGCGTTCGGCGGCGCCCTCGCACTGGGCACGCGCCACGCGCTCGGCCGCGGCGCGGCTGGACTGGTTGAACGCATAGCCATAGCCGCCGGGACGTGCGGCGATCGCGCCCCAGCTGGGCGCGGCGGCCGACGCGGGCGTCGCGCCCAGCGCCAGCCCGGCGATGGCCAGCAGCGCGTGCGTCAGGGAATGTCTGAAAGGGAAAGCCGTCATGCGGGGGCCTCGCCGGCCTCGATGAAAAGTCGCCGGATCATGGGATAACGCGCGCGCACCTGCTGCTGGATGACCGTGATGGCCGCCGCGGCCTCCTCGGTGCGCGTGCCGGGTTCGAAGTCGAGATCGACGGTGACCAGCACCTCCTCGGGCCCCATGTACATCGACAGGATGCGGCCGACGTCGCGCACCCGCGGCTGGGCGCGCGCCAGCGTGCGGATGGCCTGCGCCGTCTCGCGCCGGAGGCCTTCGCCGATGAGCAGCCCGCGCGATTCGCGCACCAGCAGCACCGCCACCCCGGCCAGCAGCAGGCCGATGACGACCGAGGCGGCGCCGTCGAGTTCGGGGATGCCGAAGCGATGGCTCAGGTAGATGCCCAGCGCGGCCACGCCCAGCCCGGCCAAGGCCGCGCCGTCCTCGGCCAGCACCGTGTACGTGCTCGGGTCCTTACTGGCATGCAGCGCGTTCCAGAAGGGCCGCCCGCGCGATTGCCCGCGGAACTGCCGCAGCGCGATCACGAAGCTCGCGCCCTCGAACAGCGCCGCCGCGCCCAGCACGATGTAGTTCCACATCGGGTCGGTCAGCGGTTCGGGGTCTCGGATGTGCTGGATGCCTTCGTAGAACGACACGCCACCGCCCAACCCGAAGATCAGCACCGCGACCATCAGGCTCCAGAAATACAGCTCCTTGCCGTGGCCGAAGGGATGCTCGTCGGTGGCGGGCCGCTGGCTCAGCTTGAGGCCGACCAGCAGCAGCACGCCGTTGAAGGTGTCGACCGCCGAGTGGATGCCTTCGGACAGCATGGCCGAGCTCCCGGTGATGCCGGCGACGGTGAACTTGGTGATGGCGATCGCCACGTTGGCGGCAATGGCGCCATAGATGGCAATGCGGGATTCGGCCATGGCCCCGAGGTTAGCCGCTCGATGGCCAACCGGCTGTAGGCCCTAATCGCGCACCACGGCGACCGCCGCCTTGAACACGTAGCCGGCACCGCGCTCGGTGACGATGAGCGTCGGCGCGCGCGGGTCGGCTTCCATCTTGCGGCGCAGCCGGCCGACCTGCACGTCGACCGAGCGGTCGTACACCTCGGCGTTGTGCAGGCGCGAGAGGTCGAGCAGCTGCTCGCGCGCCAGCACGCGCTGGGGCGCCGACAGGAAGGCGATCAACAGGTTGAACTCGCCATTGCGCAGCGGCACGGTGCGGCCGTCGGGCGCCGTCAGGCGCCGCAGGCGCAGGTTCAGGTCCCAGCCGGCGAAGCGGTAGGCCCGGATGTTCGCCACCGTGTCGGCCAGCGTTTCGTGCATGCGGGTGCGGCGCAGCAGTGCACGGATGCGCGCGAGCAGCACGCGCGGCGAAAAGGGCTTGGTGAGGTAGTCGTCGGCGCCGAGCTCGAGGCCCATCACGCGGTCGGCATCGTCCTGGCGGCCGGTGAGGATGATGATCGGGAGCTTGGACGTGGCCCGCAGCTTGCGCGCGATGTCCATGCCGTCCTCGCCCTTGAGGCGCAGGTCCAGCAGCACCAGGTCGACCGCCTCGCGCGTCAGCACCTTCGACATCTCGCGCTCGTCCGGCACCGCCGTGACACGCATGTCGTAGTCGCCCAGATAAGTCGTGATGAGGTCGCGCACGGACTGGTCGTCGTCCACGGCAAGGACGTGCGTCAAACCGGTCTCGCCGCTCTCATGCATGGCTCATTTTCCCTCAGGCCCGGATCATCTCACGCGCCCTCTGTGTCCGATGACACATCGGGCCATCCGTCGGGCATGCAAAGTGGTCGAAGCCGGTTTTCAATGGCGCCACAACACGCGCATCGGCCATGCCCCTGCGCCCCATCGGAAAGAGACAGTCGCCACCGTGCCCCATGCCTACCGTATCGCCGTCGTCGAGAGCGACGACCTCATCCGCCAATTGATCGTGCAGTGGTTGACGGAGGCCGGCCACACAGTGACGGTGGCGCAGCCCGGCACGCTGGCCGACCTGCAGGTCGACCTGGTCATCGCCAACGTGTCCAGCCCGCGTTCGGCGGCACCGCTGGTGCGCCGGCTCAAGGCGCTGCAGCATGTGCCGTTGATCCTGCTCTCGGCCCGCCTGGGCCGCGGCCAGGGCGCGTCGGCGCCCCTGATCGGCCTGCTCGGCGCCACCGCCGTGCTGCCCAAGCCCTTCACCCATGGCGAACTGATGCAGGCGGTCGAGACGGCGATGGCCTGAGAAGCCGTGAATCGTCCACGCCCGGTCAGCGCGGCGCCGCACCGCCCAGGAACATGTCGACCGCGCGTTCGACCATCGCCGTGATCTGCCGCGCCGACAGCGGCGGCGGGTTCTGCTGGTACAGCCGAAGGTCGGTCTCGGAGGTCACGAGCCCCAGGAAGTGCAGCGCCATGACATGCGGATCGGCGCGGCGCACCTCGCCACGCTCCATCGCCTTCTTCAGCAGGATCGCGAGCGCCTTCACGCTCTCGCGCGGGCCGGCCTCGTAGAACAGCTCGCCGACCGGCGAGCGGCCGGCCTCCGCGACCACCATGCGGTAGACCGCGAGCGCGCACGTATCGTTGGTCAGCACCATCAGCATCCGTTCCCCGAAACGCACCAGCACGTCGGCGATGGGCACCGGCACCTCCGGTTCGCGCTGGATTTCTTCCACAGCCTCGGACAGATGCGAGGTGGCCAGGCACCGGACCACCGCGCCGAACAACGCCTCCTTCGACGGGAAGTAGCGGTAGAGCGTGGCCTTGGAGCCTTGCAGACGGCTGGCCAGTTCGTTCATGGAGGCGCCTTCGAAACCGAATTCCTGGAACAGCTGACTCGCCGCTTCCACGATGGCCGTGCGACGCGCTTCGGTGAGTACCTTCATTGCGCTCTCATTGTTTGACGAAACCCAACTGTACTTTTTTGTGGATGGCTCAGGTCGCGGTGCCCAGCACCCGCGCCAGCGCGCTCGCCAATTCGTGCCGGGCCACGGGCTTGCCGAGCACCGCGTCGGCCCCGGCCTCGCGCGCACGCCGCACCACCGCGGCACCGAGGTAGCCGCTCACCAGCACCACCGGCACGCTGGGCCGCACCTGGCGCAGGGCACGGATCAGCTCGGCGCCCGACAGGCCCGGCATGCGCTCGTCGGTGAGCACCGCATCGAAGCGGTCCGGGTGTGCCGTGAAGGCAGCCAGCGCCTCCTCGCTCGACGTGAAGCCGACCGGCACGTACCCCAGGCCGGTGAGCGTGTCGGTGGCCAGGCGCACCAGCGCCTCCTCGTCGTCGACCACCAGCACCTGTTCGTGTGCGCCGCGCGGCAAGGCGTGCGGTGCACCGTCGACCGGCAGCGGCATGTCGTCGATGCGTGGCAGGTACACGGTGAAGGTGCTGCCCTCGCCGAGTGCGGTGCGCACGTCGAGCGCGCCGCCGAACTCCGACACGATGCCGTGCACCAGCGACAGGCCCAGCCCGGTGCCCGAGCCCACGTCCTTGGTGGTGAAGAAGGGGTCGAAGATGCGCGCGAGGTTCTCCGGGCCGATGCCCGCGCCGGTGTCGGCCACCGACAGCACCAGGTACTCGCCCGGCGCCAGCGTGCCGGTGCTCGCGACCCGCGGCTGCGCGAGCCGCTGCGGCGCCAGGCCGATGCACAGCGTGCCGCCACCGGGCATGGCCTGCAGCGCGTTGGTGGCCAGGTTCATCAGCACCTGGTGCATCTGCGTCGCATCGCCGCGAATGGCCGCAGCGCCGGCGCGCAGATCGGCCTGCACGCGCACCCCGTCGGGCAGATTGGCCGACAGCAGGTTGAGCGCTTCCTGCACCACGCCCTCGACATGCACCGGCACGCGTTCGGTCAGGCCGCTGCGGCTGAAGGCCAGGATGCGCTCGACCAGCGCGCGGCCGCGCTCGCCGGCCGTGAGGATGAACTCGATGTCGCGCCGGGTGCGGCTGCCGGCGCGCGTGCCGCGCAGCGCCATCTCGCCGAAGCCGAGGATCGCGCCGAGGATGTTGTTGAAGTCGTGCGCGATGCCGCCGGCCAGCGTGCCAACCGCCTCCAGCCGCTGGGTCTGCTGCAACGCCGCCTCGGCGCGCTTTTGCAGGTCGATGTCGCTGACCGAGCCGGCCAACCGGGTCGCGCGCCCGCTGGCGTCGCGCACGCAGACGCCGCGGATGCGCAGCCAGCGGTAGACGCCGTCGGGGTGCAGCATGCGCCACTCGCCATCGCAGGTGGGCAGGCGGCCCTCGAGGTAGCCGAAGATCTTCTCGCTGCGCACGGCGACGTCGTCGGGATGGATCTTCACCAGCATCAGCCATTCCCAGCGCGTGCGCAGGGTCGGGCCGAGCTCGATGCCGTAGAGGCGCTGGGCCTGCTCCGACATGAACATCTGGTCGCTCAGGATGTCCCAGTCGTAGATGCCGTCGTTGGCACCCGCCACCGCGAGCGCGAAGCGCTCTTCCGATTCGCGCAGCGCCGCCTCGGCCATGCGGCGCTCGGTGATGTCGGTCGAGATGCCGCTCACGCGCTGCACCTGGCCGTCGGAGATGAGCACGCCGCGCTCGTGGATCCAGCGCACCGCGCCGTCGGGCCGCACCACGCGGAACTCCGCGCTCCACGGCCCCTGGCCGCCGCCGCCGAGCCACTGGCCGAAGGTCTCGCCGATGCGGCCGCGGTCCGCCGGGTGGATGCTGTCGATCCACAGGTGCGGCTCCCGGTACAGGTCTTCCACCTTGCGGCCCCAGATGCGCTCGAAGCTCGGGCTCGCGTAGACCACGCGCTCGGGCACGAGCTCGGTGATCCAGATCACGTCGGGCGTGGCGTCGGCCATGCGGCGAAAGCGCAGCTCGCTGTCCTGCAGCGCAGCCTGCACGCGCGCGTTCTCGCGCTCGGCCACGCGGCGCTCGTGGTTCTCGCGCGCCAGGTCGGCATAGAGCCGTGCGTTCTCCAGCGAGATCGCCGCCTGCGATGCCATCACCTCGAGCAGGCTCAGCCGCTCGGGCGTGAAGACGCGCGGCGCCAGGTTGTTCTCGAGGTACAGCAGGCCGAGCAGCTGGCCCTGTCGCACCAGCGGCAGCGCCAGCACCGAGCGGCGACCGGCGCGCTCGTCCCGACGGTCGGGGCCCTGCGGTGTCAGCATCTGCGCCACCGACGCGTCGTCGAGCAGCATGCGCTTGCGGGTGCGCACCACGTGCTGCAGCATGGTGGTGGGCATGTCGTGCTCGGCCAGCGCCGTGCGACGGAAGTCGACCACCACGCCCTCGCCGTCCCGGCGCGTGTGCGCCTCGGCCTCGACGCGCCAGGCGCCGCCTTCGGACAGCACCAGCAGCCCGCGCTGCGCACCGGCATGCCCGATGGCCGCGGTCAGCAGCGTGTCGCTCAGGCGGTCGAGCACGATCTCGCCCGACAGCGCCTGCGAGACGCGGATCATCGCGGCCAGGTCGATGCGCTCGGCCGAGAGCTCGAAGTCCGGCGCCACGTCGCTGCCCGTCACCGGCTCGTGCCGCAGGAAGGCGAAGGTCTGCTCCAGCTGCCGCACCTTGGCGTCGGCGCCCCAGCGCAGGTAGGCATGCCGCGCGCTGCGCAGGTAGGTCTCGCTCACGGTGGCCAGGCCTTCGCCGGCGTGGAAGCGGGCCGCGAGTTCGCTGGCGATGGCTTCGTTGTGCAGCAGGCCCTGGGTGCGCGCCAGGTCGGTGGCGCGCTGGTAGAGCCGGCCGGCGTCGAGCGTGCGGCCTTCCAGGCGCGCGATCTCGGCGTCGAGCAGCGCCACCTTGTCGGCGAAGGTGGCGGGCGCGTGGCTGCCCCAGCCGGCGAGCTGGTCGCGGTAGCCACGCAGACGCTGCGGCCGGTCGGCCACGCGCGCGGCCTCTTCGTCGGGCAGGCTGGCCAGGGCCAGACCAGCGAAGTACGGCTGGTTGGCGCACTGCACGTGCACCGCCGACCAGAGCCAGCCTTCGGCGCGCAGCGACGCGTCCCAGGCGCGTTCGGGCCGGCCGGCGATGAAGAAGGACTGGGCGCGCAGCAGCCAGTGCCAGAAGACCATCGTGGGCATGCGGCCGGGGCCGAGCGCAGCTTCGAACGCGGCGGTGTCGAAGCCGTCGCCGTCCCAGTTCTTGATGCTGGCCGTGCGGCCGCGCAGCGCCTGCACGAAGCGCTGCTGCGACAGCAGCTCGTCCACCACGTCGCGAAAGCCCGCCTTGCGCACGAAGGCCAGGCCGGTGTCGATGTCGCGCGCCACCGCGTCGAGCGGGTGGCCGCGCAGCAGCAGGTCGTTCACCACGTGGTGGCAGGCGAAGCAGGCCACGGCCATGTCGCCTTGCGCGGCCGCCGTGCTGAAGGTGGCACGCGCCAGGCGCACCGCGACCTCCAGCGGACGCGTCCAGCCGCTGGCGATCTCCAGCGAGAACAGGCTCTTGGCCTCGTACGCGCCGAAGCCGTGGCGCGCCACCAGCGTCTGCGACAGCTGGGCCAGGCGCAGGCCGTCGTCGTGCCGGCCGTAGAAGCGGCCCAGCAGGATGCCGAACCAGGCGAAGCCCTGCGCCGAGCCGGGCGTGATGCCGTGTGCCAGGCTCAGCCGCACCATGTGGCACAGGTGGACGAAGGCCAGGCGCTCGTCGGTGAAGCAAGCCGGCGCGAAGAGTTCGGACAGCACGGCCATCGCCGCTTCGACATCGCGGTCGACCGCGCGCGGCAGCTCGGCGAGCGACGCGATGGGCCGGTCGCCCAGGCGCATCAGCACGTCGGCATAGGCCGCGTCGCGCTGCGCATCGCTCGGGTGCGGCACCAGCTCGATGCCGAAATCGGCCAGGCACGCGATGGCCTCGGCCACCGCACGGGCGTAGTCCGAACACAGCACGTGCATCACCACGCGCAGGCGGTACACCGCGGCGCGTTCGACCCGGGTGCGGGCGCGCGGCAGCAGCGCGGCCAGGCGCGGGTCGGCCTGCGTGGTCAGGCCGGCGAGCAGTTCGCATTCGCTGCACACCAGGTGCAGCTCGAAGCTCATTGCATGGCGGCGCTGCCACGACGCGTCGGTCAGCAGCGCGATGCCGGCGCCGAGGTAACCCAGGGCGGAGCCATAGGCAGCCGACCGGCGTGCGCGGTGCGCGGCCATCAGGTTGAGCTCGGCCGCCTGCTCGCGCTCCGTCTGGCGGGTCATGGCCCCGGCGCCCCGGTTGAGTTGGTCGACGATGTCGAAGACGGCGGCGATGCGCGCATCCGGCGACGGCATGGCGGCCAGCATGCGCCGGGCGATCTGCAGGTGGTGCCGTGGCCGTGCGGCGGGCGCGATCTGCGCATACGCCGCCTCGCGCACCTTGTCGTGCGGGAAGGCCCAGAGGCTCTGGCGCTGCAGCAGCAGGCCGGCCGCGACCGCCGGATGCAACAGCGCGCGCAGCGTGTCGGCGTCGCAGGACGCGGCGGTCGCGAGCGCCACGGTCTCGGCCTGCACGCCGAGGCAGGCCAGCTGCTGCAGCACGGCGCGCGTGGCGGCCGGCAGCCGCTGCAGCTTCTGCGTCATCAGCGCGACCACCCCGTCGGCGCCCGGATCGACCTCGGCCAGCGCGTCGATGCGCGCCATGTCCCAGGTCCAGCGCGCGGTCGACGCGTCGTAGAGCAAGAGGTGCTCGTCGGCCAGTTCGGTGATGAACTGGCCCGTGAAGAAGGGGTTGCCGCCGGTGCGCTCGTGCACCCGCCGCGCCAGCGCGACGACGCGGTGCGTGTCGGTGCGCAGCGTGTCGGCCACCAGCCAGCCGATGTCCGCCACGTCGAGCGGGCGCAGCGCGATCTCGCTGACCGGTGCGCCGTCGCTGCGCATCGCGTCGAGCCGTGCGAGCACACCCGGCGCATCGGCCGGGGCGGCATCTCCGTCGGCATCGCGGCAGGCACCGACCAGCAGCAGGTGCGCGCCCTCGGGGGCCGCGAGCAGCTGCACCAGCAGGTCGCTGGTGGCCCGGTCGGCCCATTGCAGGTCGTCGAGGAACAGCACCAGCGGATGGGCGCGCTGCGCGAAGACCTGCAGGAAGCGCCGGAACACCTGGTGGAAGCGGGCCTGCGCGTCCTGCGACGAGGGCTCGGGCCCTTCGGGCTGCGGGCCGATCAGCGTCTCGAGCTGCGGCAGCAGCCCGGCGACGAAGTGGCCGTGCGGCTCGACCGCGGTGCGCAGCGCGGCCTGCCACGCGGCGCGTTCGGGCTCGGGGCGCCCGAGCACCATGCCCAGCAGGCCCTGCAGCGCCTGCGACAGCGTGGCCAGCGGCACATCGCGGGTGTACTGGTCGAACTTGCCCGACGCGAACAGCCCGCCCGAGCCGAGCAGTGCGCGCTGCAGCTCCCGCACCATCGACGACTTGCCGATGCCCGCGGGCCCGCGCACCAGCACCAGTTCGACCCGCCCCTGGTCGGCCACGCGGTCGAAGGCGGCGCGCAGCGCGGCGACCTCGCGCTCGCGGCCGTAGAGGCGTTCGGGCACCAGCAGTTGCCGCGGCACGTCGGCGGTGCCGAGCACGAAGTCGTCGAGGCTGCCCTGCTGCTCCCAGTCCGACAGGCAGCGCCGCAGGTCGAGCTCGAGCCCCGCGGCGGTCTGGTAGCGGTCCTCCGCGGCCTTGGCCAGCAGCTTCATGACGACGCGCGACAGCGTGGCCGGCAGGCTGGGCACGCGCACGCCGGGCGCGACCGGCTGCTGCGCGAGGTGCGCGTGCATCAGCGCGGCCGGGTCGGTGACCTGGAAGGGCGCGACGCCGGTCAGCATCTCGTAGAAGGTCGCGCCCAGCGCGTACAGGTCGCTGCGCGCGTCGACCGAGCGGTTCATGCGGCCGGTCTGTTCCGGCGCCATGTAGCGCAGCGTGCCGGCGATGATGTCCGAGGGCGCCGCGCTGGCCTGTTCGCGCGGCAGCGCCGAGGCCAGGCCGAAGCCGGTGAGCCAGGCCCGCGCCGCCGCCACGTCGACGAAGAAATGGCCAGGCTGGATGTCCTTGTGGATCAGGCCGCGCGCATGCAGCTGCCCGAGCGCCGCGGCCATGCCGACGGCCACGCGCAGCGCCGCACGCACCGGCCACGGCCCGCCCATGCGGCGCGACAGCAGCTCGCCGCCCGGGTCGCTGAGCGTGAGCGCGGGGTGCTCGGCGTCCAGGTCGAGGTGGATCGGCCGCGCGGCCCAGCCGTCGTCCAGCCGCTCGCGCAGTGCGTACTCGTGGCGCAGCCGCTCGCGCAGCGCGGCGCCGGGGCGGGCCGCGACGGTGCGCAGGATCAGCACCGACGCACCGCCGCCGGAGGCGGTCCGCCGCGCCAGCAGCAGTTGGGCGTCGCTGCGCAGCGTGCGGTCGACCAGGCGGCTCGGCGGTCGCGCCCCGCCGGCGGTCACGCCGTTGCGCTGCAGATCTGCCATCGTCCGTCCAGCATGTGTGAGGTTCCTTGCGCCATTCGATCGGGACGGCGCGCCTGCATTGGAGGGCGACCGTCCGCCCGGCATTGTGACCAGCCGGCGACGCTGTTCGACAGTTGACACATGCCACGACGGCCTGGCAGCCCTGTATCGGCGGTGCCTGCCTCCAAAGGTCGATGCGCCGGCGCGCGGTTCGAGTTCCCATCGAACGCGCCATGAATCAGGAGTCTCCGTGAACGAATCACCCACCACCTTTCTTGCCGACCTGTCGCGTCGCCAGCTGCTGCTGGCGGGCGGCGCAGCGGCCGCGGCCGCCGCCCTGGCCCTGCCAGGCTGCGCCGCAGGTGGCCCCTTCTCATCCTCCCAACCCCTCTCCAAAGGAAACCAACCCATGCCCACCATCACCACCAAAGACGGCACCCAGATCTTCTACAAGGACTGGGGCACCGGCCAACCCATCGTGTTCTCGCACGGCTGGCCGCTCACGGCGGACGACTGGGACAACCAGATGCTGTACTTCCTCGGCAAGGGCTTCCGCGTGATCGCGGCCGACCGCCGCGGCCATGGCCGCTCGACCCAGACCTGGACCGGCAACGACATGGACACCTACGCCGACGACCTGGCCGCGCTGACCGAAGCGCTCGACCTGAAGAACGCGGTGCACATCGGCCACTCCACCGGCGGCGGCGAAGTCGCCCGCTACATCGGTCGCCATGGCACCAAGCGCGTCGCCAAGGCCGTGCTCATCGGCGCCGTGCCGCCCATCATGCTCAAGACCGCGGCCAATCCCGGCGGCCTGCCGATGGAAGTGTTCGACGGCATCCGTGCCGGCGTGGCCAGCAACCGCTCGCAGTTCTACATCGACCTGACGATGCCCTTCTACGGCTACAACCGCCCGAACGCCAAGGTGTCCGAAGGCATTCGCCGCGAATGGTGGCTGCAAGGGATGATGGGCGGCATCAAGGCCCACTACGACTGCGTCAAGGCCTTCTCGGAAACCGACTTCACCGAAGACCTGAAGAAGATCGACGTGCCCACGCTCGTGCTGCACGGCGACGACGACCAGATCGTGCCCTACCAGGACGCCGGCGTGCTGTCGGCCAAGCTGGTGAAGAACGCCACGCTGAAGATCTACCCCGGCCTGCCGCACGGCATGTGCACGACGCACCCCGAGATCATCAACCCCGACATCCTCGCCTTCATCAAGGGCTGAGGCTGACAAGGAGACCGCGATGAACCGCGTGACCATCACCACGCCGGACGGCGACTTCGCGGCCTACGTCGCACGCCCGGCCGCAGGCGCGAAGCCCGCGCCCGCCATCGTGGTCTGCCAGGAGATCTTCGGCATCAACGCCGACCTGCGCGCCACCTGCGACGAGTTGGCGGCGCAGGGCTTCATCGCCCTGTGCCCCGACCTGTTCTGGCGCCTCGAACCCGGGCTGGACCTGTCGCCGGACACCGACTGGCCGCGGGCCCTGGCGCTCTACCAGGCCTACGACCTGGACGCCGGGGTGCGCGACGTGGCCGTCACGCTCGAGACGGCCCGGCACCTACCCGGCGCCTCGGGCAAGGTCGGGCTCATGGGCTACTGCCTCGGCGGCCTCATGACCTACCTGACGGCCGCGCGCTCGACGGTCGACGCGGCTGTGGCGTACTACGGCGGCCGCACGAACGAGTTTCTGGCCGAGGCGCCGGCGCTGACCGCGCCGCTGCTGATGCACCTGGGCGAAGACGACGAGTTCATCGACAAGCCCGCACAGCAGGCCATCGTCGATGCGCTGGCCGGCAAGCCGAACGTCGAGGTCTACCGTTACCCCGGCTGCATGCACGCCTTCGCGCGGCACGGCGGCGCGCACTACGACGCGGCGGCCGCACGGCTGGCCAACGTCCGCACCCACGACTTCTTCAAGGCACGGCTGCTGGGATGAAGCCCACCCCCCGAAGCGGCGCACTGCGTGTCGCCGCCTCCCCCTCAAGGGGGCGCACCCAGCGGCCTGGCGGAGCCAGTTCCGCGGGTGCCCTGGCATCTGGCCGCGCCGGTTTCATCGGCTGCGCGTGGCGCGCGGCAACAGAGCGTCCGCAGCTTCGACCCACCCACCCCCAGGAGAAGACCATGTTCGGATTGACCACGCTCGGTGCGATTCACACCGCCATCAGCCTCGTGGCGCTCGCCGCCGGCTTCGTCTCGATCCTCCGCTTCGGCGAGATCGCGGCGGGCCGCACGGTCGGTCGCGTGTACGTGTGGGCCACCGTGCTCACCTGCCTCACCGGCTTCGGCATCTTCCAGCGTGGCGGCTTCGGCGCGCCGCATGTGCTGGGCATCGTCACGCTGGTGGTGCTGAGCCTCGCGGCGCTCGCCGGCAGCGGACGGCTCTTCGGCGGCGCGGCGCGCTATGTGGCGACGATCGCGTATTCGACCACCCTGTTCTTCCACATGATCCCGGGCCTGACCGAGACCTTCACCCGCTTCCCGCTGGGCGCACCGTTCTTCTCGAGCCCCGAGGACCCGGCGCTGCAGAAGGCCGTGGGCGCGTGCTTCGTGCTGCTCGTCGTTGGCTGCATCTTGCAGGTCCGGCGCCTGCGCGCACGTGGCACGACGTCGCTTCCCGGGGCCGGCCTCATCGGCTGATCGCAGGGCCGCGTCCCGCGGCGGCGTTCGTGCGCCTCGCGGCGAAGTGATGCTGGATCAACGCGAGGATGGCGTCGAAATCAGCGGGCTTTGCCACGTGGCAATCGAAGCCCGACGCCAGCGTTCTGGCCCGGTCGGCGGGGGAGTCATAGCCCGTGAGCGCGATCAGCAGCGGTTCGAGGTCGTCCTCGTTCTTCTGGAGACGCATGCGTTTTCCGACCTCGTACCCGCTCATGCCGGGAAGGCCGATGTCGCACAGCACGACCTGCGACCGCTGCCTCGCAAAGGCGGTCAGGGCGGTGAGCCCGTCGCGGGCGACTTCCACGTCATGGCCGGACACCTGCAGCAGCATGGCGAGCATGTCACCCGCATCCTGGTTGTCGTCGACGACCAGGACGCGCGCGGAACCGACCTCGGGTTCGTTCGCGTGCACCGGGACAGGCTCGGCGACATGGTCGATGCGTGGGAGAACGACCGTGAATTCGGTGCCTCGACCGATACCGTCGCTGTGGACCGTGATCGACCCGCCGTGCAGTTCCACCATGCTGCGCACCACGGCAAGCCCGACACCCAGGCCGCCATGGCTGCGGCTCAGAGAGCGTTCTTCCTGCGTGAAGAGATCGAAGATCCCCTCGATCGCCTCTTCGGCAATGCCGCCGCCGTTGTCCTTCAGACGCAGCACCACGGAGGCGCCGTCCTGTCGAACGCTCAGGTCGATGGTGCCATCGTCGGGCGTGTACTTGCTCGCGTTGTGCAGCAGGTTCCCGACGACTTGCGCCAGGCGCGTGGGGTCGCCGTTCACATAGAGCGGGGATGGCGGCAGCGTCAGCGTCAGCGTCTGATGCTGGGACTCGACGAGGGAACGGGTCGTCTCGACCGCTTCATCCACGAACTCGGCCACAGAGGTCGGCCTGCGGCGCAAGGTGACCTTGCCGCTGGTCACCCGCGACGCATCGAGCAGATCGTCCAGCAGGCGCGCCATGTGCGCCACCTGTCGGCCGACGATGTCGCTGATCGCCTTGACGCGCGGGTCGACCGGCTCGATCCGATCCAGCAGCGCCGCCGCACTCCGGATGGGTGCCAGGGGATTGCGCAGTTCGTGCGCCAGCATCGCAATGAACTCGTCCTGCTGCCGCTTGACCCGCTTCGCGGACTCGCCGAGTTGCTCGGCGGCGAGGGTCGCGTGAACGAGGTGCGCATTGGCCTCCTGCATGTCCTGCATGCGGCGCTCGGCCGACACCCGCAGGCTCGACGACCGGTCGCGGGCGACACCGGGTTCGTGCTGAGCGTCGCGGAGCCGGCGGTTCATCTCAGGCTCCGCGGTCGCCCAGAGGCCGGGGGTGTCCCGTGAGCAGGGCGTCCATGGCGGGGGTCGGCCCCCCGATCACCAGACCCGCATCGGTGATCTCGTAAGGCCGCAGATCATGGCTGTGGGCACTGTTGCGCACCTTCACGACGCCCATGACCCGCTTGAGCTGGCCCTGGAGTTCGACATAGCGCTGCACGATGATCGCGTCGGTCAGGAAAGCGGTGCCGTACGGGCTGAAGCGAAGGTCGGTGTATCGGTCTTCGAGTTCGGAAATCAGGAGCACCGCCACGCCCAGGCCCGTGAGCACCGCGATCATGCGATGCAGCGACTCCTGGAAGTCCTCCCGGAAGGTCGGTGCCAGGGCCAGTTCGAAGCCGGAGAGGGAATCGATCACCACCCGGGTGGCACCGGTACGTTCGATCATCTGGGTCAGCGCATAGAGCGTTTCATCGATGGACAGGTCCAGCGCGCGCGTGTCGACCACGCCCACCTGCCCGCTGGCGATCAGTTCATCCAGCTTGACCTTGTGCGAGCGCGCCGGGCTCTTCTCGAACGCGGCGAGCACGCCCTTTTCGCCGGCCCGCGCACCTTCTGCCAGGAAGGCCGCCGCGAGTTGCGACTTGCCCGACCCCGAAGGGCCGGAGACCAGCAGCGAATAGCCGGCCGGCAACCCCCCGCCCATCAGCTCGTCGAGCAGCGGCACGCCCATCGACAGCCGGGCGGGCACCGTGCTCTGCCTGCCGGGGTTGTCGGGCGGCATGTGGCCGCTGGTGATCGTGCGGGGAAAGATCTGCAGGCCGTCGCTGCTGATGCGAAAGGTGTGCAGCCCCGGGATCGTGGCGTGTCCGCGCATCTTCATGATCTGGATCTTGCGGACCATCGAGTTGCGCTCGACGCTCTGCGCCATCCACAAGATGCCGTCGGCCACGGTGAAGATGGGATTGGCCTCCGCCTCCAGGGCCACGTACTCGCCGATGAGGAAGGTGGTGGCCTGCCAGGTGGTCAGCAGCATCCCGAGCCGCTGCACGAAGCGCTGAAGATCGAGTTCGTCCTTGCCGACGACCCGTGCGGCCTGCACGACCGATCGGAAGGAATCGACCATCACCAGGGAGGGCTCGAAGCGCTCCACCTCTTCCACGATCCGCGCGAGCACCCGGTCGTAGTCGCCGGACACCAGTTCATCGGCCAGGTTGATGAAGCGGATCGAATCGTTGACCTTGGCCGCGTCGAAGAAGCTGTACTGCTGCTGGTAGCGCAGCATCTTCAGGGGCGGCTCGCCCAGCACCGTGAAGAAGATGGCGCGACGCTCGGGGTTGGCGAGCGCGAACATGATCTGATGCGCGAGCGTGGTCTTGCCCGAACCGGGGGCTCCCGCAATCAGGTTGAAAGAGAATTCCGCAAGCCCGCCGGTCAGGAGCGCATCGAGGCCCGGGACGCCTGTGGGCAAGCGCTGGATGACAACCTTGTCGATCATTGAAGGCTCTCGTGAGAAGTGAGTGCGGCATCGGGCATGTTCCAGGCGGAATGCAGCATGCGCCGAGTCAAGGGCTGCCCGATCAGGGAGATGAGGTGATCGACCAGGGTGAGAAGCAGGATTTGACCCGCCGAACGGCAGCCGGCTGGCGGGCGTGCCGCCAGGTCCTCGCGCAACGCGTCGAGTGTCTTTTCGGTGATGACTGCAGAGGGCGCAATGGTCCATCCGATGGCGTCGCGCGTGCGATGCACGGCATGGGCAATCAAAGAGGAAGCGGCCTGCACGCCCACCACGATGGTGAGTTCTGCATGCAGGGATTTCAGTGCGCCAATGATGGACTTCGCAACTTCGGCAGAGGGGACGCCGTCACCGGCGCACTGCGAAATCACTCGCTTGACTATTTCGCTTGGCATGGCCCTCCAGCTCAGGATGTGAAGTGCTCTGTTGCCTGTCCCTGGCACCTGCCATGGGGCATGGTATTGCCAAGCTGTTGAACGGGACCGGGGCTCGAACGGAACCGGGGTGGCCTGACACTACCTCATTTCTGCCGGCCAGGCCGTAGGCATTTTGCCGGCATTCGATGCCGCCAGTGCCTTCGGCGCCGGGAAAAGCAGCCCAGGTCGCCGCTCGTCGCAACCGGAGGTGTCAGTCCTGCAGGCAGAGGTACTTGAGCTCGAGGTAGTCCTCGATGCCATGGCGCGAGCCTTCGCGGCCCAGGCCCGACTGCTTCACGCCGCCGAAGGGCGCGACCTCGTTGGAGATCAGACCGGTGTTGATGCCGACCATGCCGGTTTCCAGCTGCTCGCTCACGCGCCAGAGGCGGCGGCGGTCTTCGGTGAAGAGGTAGGCCGCGAGGCCGAACTCGGTGGCGTTGGCCATCGCGACGGCTTCTTCCTCGGTCTCGAAGCGGAAGATCGGCGCCAGCGGGCCGAAGGTCTCTTCGCGCGCCACGCGCATCGCCTGCGTCACGCCGGTGATCACGGTCGGCGTGAAGAAGGTGCCGCCCAGCGCGTGCGCCTGGCCACCGGTGCGCAGCTGCGCGCCCTGCGTCAGGGCGTCGTCGATGTGCTGGCGCACCTTGGCGACGGCGCGCGCGTCGATCAGCGGACCTTGCGTCACGCCGGCGTCGAGGCCGTTGCCCACGGGCATGGCCTCGACCGCCTGCACCAGCCGTTCGACCAGCGCGTCGTGGATGCCGGACTGCACGTAAATGCGGTTCGCGCACACGCAGGTCTGGCCGGCGTTGCGGAATTTGGACGCGACGATGCCCTGCACGGCCGTCTCGAGATCGGCGTCGTCGAAGACGATCAGCGGCGCGTTGCCACCGAGTTCGAGCGACAGCTTCTTGATCGTCGGCGCACACTGCTGCATGAGGATGCGGCCGACGCCGGTCGAGCCGGTGAAGCTGAGCTTGCGCACCACGTCGCTCTCGCACAGGGCAGCGCCGATGGCGGGCGCATCGCCTGTCACGATCTGCAACACGCCGGGCGGCAGGCCGGCTTCGATGGCGAGCACGCCGAGTGCGAAGGCGCTCAGCGGTGTCAGTTCGGCCGGCTTCACGACGATGGTGCAGCCCGCGGCCAGCGCGGGGCCGACCTTGCGGGTGATCATCGCGGCCGGGAAGTTCCACGGCGTGATGGCGGCGCACACGCCGATGGGTTGCCTAAGCACCACGATGCGCTGGCCCGCGCGCTGCGGCTGCAGCACCTCGCCGTCGACACGCTTGGTTTCTTCGGCGAACCATTCGAGGAAGGATGCGGCGTAGGCGATCTCGCCCCTGGCCTCGGCCAGCGGCTTGCCCTGCTCGAGCGTCATCAGGCGGCCGAGGTCGTCCTGGTGCGCGAGCATCAGGTCGGCCCAGCGCCGCAGCACCTGGGCGCGTTCGCGCGCGGTGCGGGCACGCCATGCGGGCAGCGCGGCGGCAGCGCCGGCGATGGCGCGTTCGGTCTCGGCGCGGCCCATGTGCGGGACGGTGGCGATGGCTTGGCCGGTCGCCGGATCGGTCACGTCGACGGTGCGGCCGCCGTCGGCCTGCACCCATTCGCCGTCGATGAGGCCGGCCTGTTTCACCAAGTCGGCGCGGGCCAGCCCGAAGTCGAACGCTGCGCTCATGCCTTCAGTGCCTCGTCGATGATGTCCAGCGCCCGGTCGAACTGCGCATCGGGGATGGTCAGCGGGTACAGGAAGCGGATCACGTTGCCGTACATGCCGCAGTTCAGCAACAGCAGGCCGTGTTCGAGCGCCTTGGCCTGCACGCGCTTCACCGCGTCGGCGTCGTGCGCGCCGGTGGCCGGGTCGCGCAGCTCGATGGCGACCATCGAGCCCTGGGCGCGCACGTCGGCGATGGCCTTGTTCGATTCCTTCGCGGCCAGCAGGCGCGCGACCAGCTTGGCGCCCAGCGCGGCCGAGCGCTCGCACAGCTTCTCGTCGGCGATCACGTCCAGCACGGCGAGGGCCGAAGCGACGGCCAGCGGGTTGCCGGCGTAGGTGCCGCCCAGGCCGCCAGGTGCGGGCGCGTCCATGATGGCCGCGCGGCCAGCCACGGCCGACAGCGGCATGCCGCCGGCCAGGCTCTTGGCCATGGTGATCAGGTCGGGCTCGACGCCGTGGTGCTGCATCGAGAACAGCTTGCCGGTGCGCGCGAAGCCGCTCTGCACCTCGTCGGCGATGAAGACGATGCCGTGCGCATCGCACAGTGCGCGCAGGCCCTTCATCAGTTCGGTCGGCGCGGGGTTGAAGCCGCCTTCGCCCTGCACCGGCTCGATGACGATCGCGGCGACGCGCTGCGGGTCGATGTCGGTCTTGAAGAGCTTGGCCAGTGCGGCCAGCGAGTCGGCGGCGCTCACGCCTTCGATGGCGCTCGGAAAGGGCACGTGGAACACGTCGGCCGGGAAGGGGCCGAAGCCCAGCTTGTACGGCGCGACCTTGCCGGTCATGGCCAGCGTCATCAGCGTGCGGCCGTGGAAGGCGCCGCCGAAGGTCACGACGCCAGCACGGCCGGTGTGGGCGCGAGCGATCTTCACGGCGTTCTCCAGCGCCTCGGCGCCGGTGGTGAAGAAGGCGGTCTTCACCGGGCCGCTGATGGGCACCAGCGTGTTCAGGCGCTCGGCCAGCGTGACGACGCTTTCGTACGGAACGATCTGGTAGGCCGTGTGCGTGAACTGCTTCAACTGCGCGGCGATGGCGGCTTCGATGCGCGGATGGCGGTGGCCGGTGTTGACCACCGCGATGCCGGCGGCGAAGTCGATGTATTCGCGGCCTTCCACGTCCCACAGGGTCGCGTTCTCGGCGCGCTGGGCATAGAAGTCGCACATCACACCCACGCCGCGGGGCGTGGCGGCGAGGCGGCGGGTCTGGAGTTCGCTGTTGCGGGTCATGGTCGGGTCCGGTGAAAGGGTGGGTCGGGCAGCAGAAGGAAAGCGTGATTGAATGATGGATTGGCTCCATCGAAAAGATCCGCTTCTTGCGATTGAATGGAGCCAATTCAACCCCACCGCTTTCTCCACCCATGAAGTCCATCTGCGCCGACCTCGTGCTGCAACGGCTGGCACCCGACGCCGCGACCGCGCTCAACCGGCAGCTCTACGAGTGCCTGCGCGAAGCCATCCTCGACGGCAGCCTGCCGCCGTCGAGCCCCCTGCCCGCCTCGCGCGACCTGGCGCGCGAGATCGCCATGTCGCGCAACACCGTGCTGCACGCCTATGCGCAGCTGCAGGCCGAGGGCTACGTGCATTCGCATGTGGGCAGCGGGACCTTCGTGGCCGAGACCGCGCCCGACAGCTTTCTCAGCGCCGGCCGCGCATTCGCCGAGCCGGCCGCTGCCAGCGCCCCGGTACGGCTGTCGAAGCGCGCGCAGGCGCTGCTGGCCAATGCCTCGGCGTCGCCGGTGCAGTGGGGCGCCTTCATGCCCGGCGTGCCCGACGTCACCCAGTTTCCGCACCGCACCTTCAGCCGCATCCTCACGCGACTGTGGCGGGCGCCGGCACCGGAGCTGCTGACCTACGCCACCGGCGGCGGCCACCCCGCGCTGCGCACCGCCATCGCCGAGCACCTGCGCGTCGCGCGCTCGGTGCGCTGCGAGCCCGACCAGATCCTCGTGACCGAAGGCGTGCACCAAGCCATCGACATGGCGCTGCGCATGCTGGTCGACCCGCGCGACACGGTGTGGGTCGAGGAGCCGGGCTACTGGGGCTTCCACAAGGTGCTGCAGATGGATGCGGCGCGCGTGCGGCCGCTGCAGGTCGAGACGGCCGACGACGGCCCGGGCGCCGGCTGGCCGCGCGGTGGCACGCCGCCGCGGCTGGTCTTCGTGACGCCGTCGCACCAGTACCCGCTGGGCGCGGTGATGAGCCTGGCGCGGCGGCGCGAGCTGCTCGACCATGCGCGCGCCGTGGGCGGCTGGATCGTCGAGGACGACTACGACAGCGAATTCCGCTTCGCCGGCCGCCCCATCCCCGCCATGCAGGGGCTGGAGGCCGACAGCCCGGTGATCTACATCGGCACCTTCAGCAAGACGCTGTTCCCCGGCCTGCGCGTGGGCTACATGGTGCTGCCGCGCGCGCTGGCGCCAGCCTTCCGCACCGCGCATGCCGACCTGTACCGCGAGGGCCACGCCATCACGCAGCAGGCGCTGGCCGAGCTGATCACCCAGGGCCACTACGCCGCGCACATCCGCCGCATGCGGGTGCTGTATGCGCGGCGGCGCGCGCTGCTGGTCGGGCTCATCACCGAGCACCTGGGCAGCGACTATCTGCACCCGCAGGCCAGCAACGCCGGGCTGCACCTGGTGCTGCGGCTGCCCGACGGCTGCGACGACGCCGCGGTGGCCGCCGCGGCGCAGGCGCAGGGCGTGCTGACGCGGCCGCTGTCGGCCTACTACCAGCGCAGCGGCCCCCGCCGCGGGCTGCTGCTGGGCTACGCCTGCGTGCAGGAGGCGCACATCGCGCCGGCGTTCGACGTGTTGCTGCGCTGCCTGCGGGCGGCGGACATCGGGTAGACAGGAAGGGGCTGAAGGGCACGGGCTGGCGTCGACCCGGCGCGACGTGGCGGGGGCCTACCCACGCAAGCGGCGGACAAATTCGGCGATCGCCACGCCCTCATCGAGGTAGGCGATCTTGTGCCCGTGAATGTCGAGGTACTTCTTCTCGGCAAAAGGCTGCTCGGGGGTTCGGGTTGGATGTTGCGTCATGTTCTTTGTCATCGACAGGTGTGTGATGTCCGAGCGGGGTTCAACGCGCAGCGTCGATGATCATTCCGCCATCGGGCGTGAGGCTGTAGCCCGTGATGAACTGGGCATCCTTGGTGGCGAGGAACAGGATCACCGGCGCGATGTCCTCTTCCGGCGAGCCGTTGCGATCGAACACGTTGGGCAAGGGTGGCCTGTCGCTGCCAAAGGTATCGGCGATCGGCATGACGTTGTTGACGGTGATCTTGTCGGCACCCCACTCCCGCGCGGCAACGCGCGTCAAGGCACGCACAGCCTCCTTCGCCATGCCATAGGGCGCATATCCCACCATGCCCAGGAGGCCGCCTGCGGAGCCCAGATTGATGACGCGGCCTTGGCCGCTGGCCTTCAGGTAGGGGTGGCAGGCCTGCATGGTGCGCAGGTAGGCGACCGGCCCGATGTCGAAGTTGCGCTGAAGTTGCGCCGCGGAAAGGTCGAGCACCGGGGAGAACACCGCGGAGGAATCAAAAGCGTTGTTTACCAGGATGTCGATGCCGCCCCAGGTCGTGGCCACCTCCGCCACGGCAGCCTTGATCTGATCGGCGTCACCGACGTCGCAGCGAACACCGATGGCCACGCCGCCCGCGGCCTCGATGTCGGCCACCACCGCATCGATGTTCGCTTGCGTGAGCGAGAGCACCGCCACCTTCGCACCTTCCGCCGCGAACAGCTTGGCCGTGGCGCGGCCGATGCCGCGGCCCGCGCCGATGACGATGGCCACTTTTCCATGGAGTCGAGTCATGCATGTCTCCTTCAGATGAGAGGTGCCCGGGTCACCGTCGCCGACGGTGCATAGGGCGACGGGAGTTCGCGAGCGGCGTTTTGCGTCACGAAGGAAGCCACCAGGAGGACCAGTCCCACGGCGGCGGGAACCGCGCCTGCGGGCTTGCGGACACCGAGGTGCGCCAGACCGGACAGGATCAGGTGATAGAGGATGCCGGCGTAGGCGAGGTCACTGAGCGCCACGTTCATGCGCGACAGGATCGCGAGAGGACCGAGGACCTTGACCCCGATCATGAAGGGCACCAGGTAGCTCGCGGAGTAGCCAAGGTCCGCCTGCGCCTTGCGGACAAAGTCGCCCTTCGCGATGTACATGGAGGCGGAGGCCAAATAGAGCAGCGAGAGCAACGCGGTGCTGAGCCAGTAGGTGTAGGTAGCGGCCATGGGATTCTCTGGATCAGTTCTTTGAGTTCAACATGCAGTGAGGATGTCGACTAAGATGAAAACTGACAAGTAGGATGAAAAAATGCCGCCTAGTCTGGAAAACCAGACCATTGAGGACTCCGGCCTCAACATGCATGAGGAGATGCGCCGCGCATTCGCCCTGCTCTCGGGCAAATGGAAACTGGAAATCATGTGGCTGATCAATCAGCGCGTGTATCGCTTCGGCGAGCTGCGCAAGGCCATTCCCGGCATCACCCAGCACATGCTGACGGCGCAGCTTCGCGAGCTGGAGGCAGACGGCTTGGTGGTGCGCACGGTGTTCGCGGAAGTCCCCCCGCGCGTCGAATACGAAATCACGGAAAAGGCGCGTGGGCTCGGCCCGGCGATGGAGGCACTTGCGGCCTGGTGGCGCCAGTACGGGCGCAGCGTGCCGGTCAAGACGGCGATGCGCGGCCGCAAAGCCAAGGCAGCCGAATCGAAGTCGCGGTGAGGGTCGACACGCACGATGCCCGCCCCCTTGAACGCGCAGCATCCTCGCCCTCCTCGCCCTCCTCGCCCTACATCGGCGCGCTTTCGACAGTGCGCGGCCCGATTCGAACACTCCGCACCCCGGCCCGGTGAAAGAATGGTTCCCATGCAAGCAACCACCCCCGAAGTCGTGGCGGACGAAGCCGCCATCGCCGCCGCCGCCCATGCCCTGCGGGGCGAGGCCGTCGCCATGCTGAGCGAACTGGTCACGCACCCGTCGCTGCTCGGCCACGAGCAGAGCGCGCAGACCTTCATGGCGAAGGCCTTCGCCGGCCTCGGCCTGCAGGTGGACGAATTCCAGATCGACGAGGAGAAGCTGAAGGCCCACCCGGGCTACTCGCCCTCGATCGTCTCGTACGAAGGCCGCACCAACGTGGTCGGCATCCACCGCCCTGGTGGCCCGTTCAAGGGCAACTCGCTGATCTTCAACGGCCACATCGACGTGGTGCCCACCGGCGCCGAGGTGCTGTGGACCGATTCGCCCTTCTCCGGCAAGGTCGACGGCGACCGGCTGTACGGCCGCGGCGCGTCGGACATGAAGGCGGGCATCGTGGCCTACACGATGGCCTTCCAGGCGCTCAAGTCGCTGGGGCTCGAACCCGCGTCGCCGGTGTACTTCCAGTCGGTGATCGAGGAGGAATGCACCGGCAACGGCGCGCTGGCCTGCCTGGTGGAAGGCTACCGCGCCGATGCGGCCGTCATCCCCGAGCCGATCGCCGAGAACGGCGTCATGACCTGCCAGATGGGCGTGCTGTGGCTGGCCATCGAGGTGCTGGGCAAGCCGGTGCACGCCTCGGTCGCGCAGACCGGCGTGGGCGCCATCGACTTCACGATGTACCTCTTCGGCGAGCTGAAGAAGCTCGAAGCCAAGTGGAACGCGCCGAGCGCGCGCTACCGCAGCTACGCGCACCACAACCATCCGGTGAACTTCAACCTGGGGAAGATCAGCGGCGGCGAGTGGGCCTCGTCGGTGCCCTCGGCCTGCCGCGCCGACGTGCGCATCGGCTTCTACCCCGACATGAAGGTCGCAGAGGCCAAGCAGCAGGTCGAGGCCGTGCTGGCCGCCGCCTACGAAGCCCACCCGGCCCATGCGGCGCTGAGCTACAAGATCATCTACGAAGGCTTCCAGGCCGACGGCTGCCATGTGCCGGACGACGCACCCATCGTCGTCGCCATCTCGCAGTGCCACAAGGACGTCGTCGGACAGACGCTGGTGCCGACCGCCTTCACCGGCACGACGGACACCAAGTTCTTCAACCTCTACGGCGAGACGCCCGCCATCTGCTACGGCCCCTCGGGCGGCGCCAACATCCACGGCATCGACGAGTGGGTGTCGATCGACAGCCTGATGCAGACGACCGCGGTGCTGGCGGTGTTCATGGCGCGCTGGTGCGGGGTGAACCAGCGGGCTTGACGGCAACGCCGATCGGCGAGCCGGTCAGTCCGCGTCGATGTCGTTTCTGCCCAAGTAGTGCTTGGGCGTCTTGCCCATCACGCGGCGGAACATGGCGGTGAAGGCGCTGGGGCTCTCGTAGCCCAGGTCCATCGCCACGGTGGTGACGGCGGTGCCCATCGAGAGGCGCCGCAGCGCCTCCATCAGGCGCAGTTGCTGGCGCCACATCGTGAAGGTGATGCCGGTTTCGTCGCGGAACAGCCGCGTGAGCGTGCGGCGACCCAAGGCCCCGAAACGCGCCCAGTCCTCGAGGTCGCCTTCGCGGCCCGGGTCGGCCAGCAGCGCCTTGCAGATGCGCAGCAGGCGCGGGTCGTTGGGCATCGGCACGTGCAGCGGCACCTTGGGCGCCGCGCAGATCTCGTCGAGGATGAGCCGCATCACGCGGCCGTCGCGCCCCGCCTCGTCGTACAGCAGCGGGATATCGATGGCCTCGATGATGAGCTGGCGCATCAGCGGCGACACCTCGATCACGCAGCATTCGTCGGGCAGGTCGGGCGACGCGTCGGGCTGGATGTAGAGCGAGCGGTTCGACACGGGCTGGCCGCGCGCGTGCATTTCATGCTCGATGCCGCCGGGCACCCACACGGCGCGGTTGGGCGGCACCAGCCAGGCGCCTTCCTGGGTGTGCAGCGTGAACATGCCCTTGACCGCATAGGCCAGCTGCGCGCGCGGATGCGAGTGGCGCGGGACGATCATCGACGGCTCGGGGTCGTGTTCCACGATGATCATCGAGACCGGTCGCGGGATGTCCTGGTAATCGACGGCGAGCTGGCTGCGGACGGGATTCAGACTGTGCATCACGGTTCTTTCGCACGCAAGAAATGCGCCAAAACAGGACGGCCGACTCTGGGGCGCGCAAGCGAAAAGGTCAAGTCGTCGCCACGATGGCCCACGCGAAACAGAACTCGGCTCGAACCGCGCAAACAGCGCAAGGGGGCGTCCCTACACTGAATTCGCCGTTCGACGGACACCGCACTGCCGGTGCGCAGCCCCCTCTCCTTCTCTCCCAAGGACACCTCATGAAGAAGCGCGAATTCCACAAGTTGTTGCTAGCGGGCGGCGCCCTGGGCCTGGCCGACTTTCCACTGGGCCTGACGCAGGCCTTCGCCCAGGGCACGGGCGGCGTCAAGGGCGGCACGCTCAACTCCATCGTCCAGCCCGAACCGCCGATCCTGAACCTGGCCGTGAGCCAGCTCACGCCGACGCAGATGGTGTCGGGCAAGATCTTCCTGAGCCTCCTGACCTACGACGTCAGCCTCAAGCCGATGCCCAGCCTGGCCAAGAGCTGGACCATCTCGCCCGACGGCAAGACCTACACCTTCAAGCTCGAGCCCAAGGCCAAGTGGCACGACGGCAAGCCGCTGACGTCCGAGGACGTGGTCTACACGGCGATGGAATTCCTGCCGCTCACGCATCCGCGCGCCAAGGCGATCTTCGGCCGCTGCGAATCGATCACCGCGCCCGACGCCCACACCGTGGTCTTCAAGCTCAAGGAGCCCTTCGGCCCCTTCATCGGCGCCTTCGACATCTCGAACCTGCCGGTGATGCCCAAGCACATCTATGCCGGCACCGACGTGGTCAAGAACCCGGCCAACCTGAACCCGATCGGCTCGGGCCCCTTCAAGCTGAAGGAATGGGTGCGCGGCTCGCACATCCACCTGGTGCGCAACGACGACTACTTCAAGCCCGGCCTGCCCTACCTGGACGCCATCATCTACCGCGTGGTGCCCGACGGCGCCTCGCGCGCGCTGGCGCTGGAGAACGGCACGGTGCAGCTCACGCAGTGGACCGACCTGGAACTGTTCGACGCCCAGCGCCTCTCCAAGAAGCCGAACCTGGCCGTCACGACCAAGGGCTACGAATACTTCGCGCCCATCATGTGGCTGGAGATCAACAACCGCAACGCGCCGCTGAACGACAAGCGCTTCCGCAAGGCGGTGATGCACGCGATCGACCGCACGTTCATCAAGGACAAGATCCTCTACGGCTTCGGCAAGGTCGCGACCGGCCCGGTCAACTCGAAGACGAAGTTCTACGAGCCAAACGTCACGACCTACGACTTCTCGATCGCCAAGGCCAAGGCGCTGCTCGACGAGATGGGCCTCAAGCCCGACGCCAAGGGCGTGCGCACCACCGTGCGCCTGCCGGTATCGCCCTACGGCGAGATGGTGCAGCGCACCTGCGAGTACATCCGCCAGTCGCTCGCCAAGGTCGGCATCGCGGTGGTGCTGGAGTCGACCGACCCGGGCAGCTACACGCAGCGCATCAGCAACTGGGACTTCGACATGAACCTGTCGTGGCTGTACCAGTTCGGGGACCCGGCACTGGGCGTGACGCGCAACTACGTGTCGAGCAACATCCGCAAGATCCTCTTCACGAACACCGAAGGCTACGTGAACCCGCAGGTCGACAAGCTGGCCGACGAGGCCGCCGTGGCGGTGGAGGATGCGAAGCGCCAGGCGCTGTACAGCGAGATGCAGAAGATCATCGTGGACGAGGTGCCGATCGCCTGGCTGGTCGAGATGGAATTCCCGACGATCTACGACAAGCGCCTGCAGAACCTGGTGACGAGCGCCATCGGCATCCACGAAAGCTTCGACACGGTCTACTTCAAGGGCTGAGCACCGGCCGCTATGAATCTTCAATGGCTCCAAGGCCTGGGCGCACTCGGCGTGCGCCTGGGCAAGATGGTGGCGGTCATCCTGCTGATCGCCATCTTCAACTTCATGCTGGTGCGCGCGGCGCCCGGCGACCCCGCGCTCGTGATGGCGGGCCAGTCCGGCGCCACCGACGAGGCCTTCCTCAAGCGCGTGCGCGCGGAATACGGCCTCGACCAGCCGATGCCCACGCAGCTCGCCACCTACCTCGGCAAGGTGGTGCGGCTCGACCTGGGCTATTCGCACCGGCAGCAACGCACCGTGCTCAGCGCCATCCTCGAGCGCCTGCCCGCTACCTTGCTGCTGACCCTCTCGGCCTTCGCCATCTCGCTCGTGGGCGGCGTGGTGCTGGGCAGCCTGGCCGGTGTGCGCGCCGGGAAGCTGTCCGACACCCTCATCAGCCTGATCGCGCTGGTGATCTACGCGACCCCCGTCTTCTGGCTCGGCCTGATGCTGGTGCTGCTGTTCTCCGTGCAGCTGGGCTGGCTGCCGGCCTTCGGCTACGAGACCATCGGCGTGACCATGAGCACCTGGGCCGGCATCGTCGACAAGCTCAGGCACCTGGCGCTGCCCGCCTTCACGCTGGGCATGCTGTACCTGGCCATCTATGCGCGGCTGATGCGCTCGTCGATCATCGAAGTGAGCCACCAGGACTACGTGAAGACCGCGCGCGCCAAGGGCGCATCGGATGGCCGCATCCTGTGGCGCCACATGCTGCGCAATGCGCTGTTGCCCGTCGTCACGATGGCGGGCGTGCAGGCCGGCACGCTGATCGGCGGCTCGGTCGTGATCGAGACCGTGTTCGCCTGGCCCGGCCTCGGCCGCCTCACCTACGACGCCGTGCTGCAGCGCGACTACCAGGTGATGCTGGGCGTGTTCCTGGTGCTGTCGGTGCTGGTGATCTTCTTCAACTGGCTGACCGATCTTCTCTACCGGGTCATTGATCCACGCATCAAGGCCGCCTGATGAAAGCCATCGTCCAATCCTTCCTGCGCCACCCGAGCGGCATGCTCGGCCTGGTGATCCTGCTGGCGGTGATCGTGCTGGCCGTGACCGCGCCCGTCTTCTTCCCGGGCGACCCCTGGGACACCGTGGCCGCACCGTTCACGCCGCCGCAGACCGACGGCATGCTGCTGGGCAGCGACAGCCTGGGCCGCGACATCGCCTCAGGCATCGCGCACGGCACGCGCGTGTCGCTGATGATCGGCGTCATCTCCACCTTCGTCGCACTGGTGATCGGCGTGGTGGTCGGGGCGCTCTCGGGCTACGTGGGCGGGCGTGTCGGCGAATGGCTGATGCGCTTCACCGAGCTGTTCCAGACCATCCCGGCCTTCATGCTGTGCATCCTGCTGGTGGCGATCCTGGAGCCATCGATCCGCACGGTCGTGATCGCCATCGCGCTGGTGAGCTGGCCGCAGGTCGCGCGCCTCACGCGGGGCGAGTTCCTCGCGCTGAAGGAACGCGAGTTCGTGCAGGCGGCGCGCTGCCAGGGCGAATCGCCGCTGTCGCTGATCGTGCGCTACATCCTGCCGAATGCGCTGTCGCCGATCATCGTGGCGGGCTCGCTGGCCGTCGCGAGCGCCATCCTGATCGAGAGTGCGCTGAGCTTCATGGGCCTGGGCGACCCCAACCTCATGAGCTGGGGTTTCATGATCGGCTCGGCCCGCACCATGCTGCGCCAGGCCTGGTGGATGAGCTTCTTCCCCGGCCTCGCCATCCTGCTGACCGTGCTGGCCATCAACCTGGTCGGCGAGGGACTCAACGACGTGCTGAATCCGAGGATCTCGCGCCAATGACCGCCTCGAATTCATCCTCTGCGCTGCTGTCGATCCAGGACCTGTCGATCGTCCTGCCGAGCTCGGGCGACCGCGCCTACGCGGTGGAGCGCCTGTCGCTGGACATCGCCGAGAACGAGATCGTCTGCCTGGTCGGCGAATCGGGCTCGGGCAAGTCGATGACGGCGCACGCCATCCTCGGGCTGCTGCCGCCGCGCGTGACCATCGACGCCAGGAGCCGTGTCGTGCTCGAAGGCACGGACCTCACGAAGCTCGACGACGCCGCCATGCGCAAGCTGCGCGGCGAGCGCATCTCGATGGTGTTCCAGGAGCCAATGAGTGCGCTGAACCCGCTGCAGCGCATCGGCGCGCAGGTGGCCGAGGCGCTGCAACTGCACAACACGGCGGGCCTGAGTGCCACGGCCATCGAAGAACGCTGCATCGCGATCGTCGACGCGGTGGGCCTGCCCTCGCCCCGGCAGATCGTGCGCAGCTACCCCTTCCAGCTCTCCGGCGGTCAGCGCCAGCGCGTGATGATCGCGATGGCCTTGCTGAACAACCCGCGCCTGCTGCTGGCCGACGAGCCGACCACCGCACTCGACGTGACCACGCAGCGCCAGATCCTCGACCTGATCCAGACGCTGCAGGCCGAACGCAAGATGGGCGTGCTTTTCATCACGCACGACTTCGGCGTGGTGGCGGACATTGCCGACCGTGTGGTGGTGATGCGCCACGGCCGCGTGGTCGAGCAGGGCACGCGCGACGCGGTGCTGCGCCACCCGCAGCACGAGTACACGCAGGCACTGATCGCCGCGGTGCCGGGGCGCCATGCGCGCAGCACGGCGCTGTCCGGCAAGACGATCGAGCCGCTGCTGAAGATCGAGCAGCTGAAGAAGACCTTCGTCTCGAAGTCGGGCCTGTTCTCACCGCCGCGCACGGTGGTGGCAGCCGACGGCATCGACCTGGCCATCCAGGACGGCGAGACGGTGTCGGTGGTGGGCGAATCGGGCTCGGGCAAGTCGACGCTGGGCCGCATGGTGATGCGCCTGATCGAACCCGACAGCGGAAGCATCACCTTCGCCGGCCAGCCGGTGCTGGGGCAGGACGCGGCGGCGCTGCGCGCGTACCGCAAGGACGTGCAGATCATCTTCCAGGACCCCTTCGCCTCGCTCAACCCACGGCAGAAGGTGGGCGACGCGATCGCGCGCGGACCGATGATCTACGGTGCGTCACGCGCCGACGCGCTGAAGGCCGCCGCCGCGCTGCTGGAGCGCGTGGGACTCGGCGCCTCGGCCGTGAACCGCTTCCCGCACGAGTTCTCGGGCGGGCAGCGCCAGCGCATCTCGATCGCGCGCGCGCTGGCGCTCAAGCCGCGGCTGCTGATCGCCGACGAGGCCGTCTCGGCGCTCGACGTGTCGATCCAGTCGCAGGTGCTCGCACTGCTGGCCGAACTCAAGGCCGAGCTGGGCCTGACCATGATGTTCATCACCCACGACCTGCGCGTGGCCGCCGAGATCTCGAACTCGGTGGTGGTGATGCAGAAGGGCCGGATCGTCGAGCGCGGTGCACCGGGGCAGCTCTTCGCCAACCCGCAGCACGCGTACACGCGCACGCTGCTCGGTGCGATGCCGGGGCTGGACTTCTTCGAACACAAGCTGGCGGCATGACGACCACCACATCGCCCTCCGTCGATCTGGGCTGGCACATGGGCGCGCCCTCGCTGGCGATCGACCCCGATGCGCTGTCGCCCGAACGCATGCGTGCGCGCTTCAGCGGCATGCGCGAGACCAGCCCGACGGTGAACGTATGGCGCGGCGCCGGGCCGGTCAGTGCCTTGCCGCGCGCGCTGCGCAACGACATCGATGCTCTGACCTTCGTGCCGCTCGGCGCGCAGACGCCGATGCGCTGTGACGCCTCGCTCGCCGCGAACCACACCGACGGCATCGTCGTGCTGCACCGCGGCCAGGTCGTCTACGAGTCCTTCGACGGTCCGCTCAAGCCCCACAAACCGCACGTCTGCATGTCGGTGACCAAGTCGTTGGTCGGCACGCTGGCCGCGGCGGAGATGGTGGCCGGCCGCATCGACCCCGACGCGCTGGTGCCCGTGTACGTGCCCGAACTCACCGACAGCGCCTGGGGCAACGCCACCGTGCGCCAGGTGATGGACATGACCACCGCGCTGCAGTACGACGAGGACTACGCCAATCCAGCCGCCGAGGTGTGGGCCTATCTGCGCGTGGCCGCCCAGCTGCCCGGCATGCCCGCGCCCGCCGGCAGCCCGATCGGCATCCGCGCATTCCTGCAGACCCTCCGCGCCAACGGCACGCACGGCGAACGCTACGCCTACAAGACGGTCAACACCGAAGTGCTCGGCTGGATCCTCTGCAACGTGACCGGCCTGCCCCTCGAGCAACTCATCGAGGAACGCCTGTGGACGCCGATGGGCGCCGTGCAGGACGCGTACTTCGTGGTCGACCCGCGTGGCCAGGCCGGTGCCGGCGGCGCCTTCAGCGGTGCGCTGCGCGACATGGCGCGGTTCGGGGAGACGATGCGCTGCCGGGGCTTCTTCAACGGCCGGCAGATCGTTCCGGAAGCCGCCGTGGCCGACGTGGAGCGCGGCGCCGACCCCGCGCACTTCGCGCAGGCCGGCTACACGCTGCTGCCCGGCTGGAGCTACCGCAACCAGTGGTGGATGACGCACAACGCGCACGGGGCGTACTGCGCGCGCGGCATCCACGGCCAGAATATCTATGTCGATCCGAAGGCCGAGATGGTGATCGCGCGCTTCGCATCGCACCCGAAAGCGGCGAGCGCGAACACCGACCCGACCACGCTGCCGGCGTACCACGCGCTGGCTCAACATCTGATATCCGCTTCATGACTGCTCCTACCGTCGTCGCCCTCCTGAGCCAAACGGCCAAGCTCGATTTCCTGCGCCCCATGCTGGAGGCCGCCAACCCCTCGCTCGATGTCGTCATCTGGCCCGATCCGCGCTGCTTCGAGGCCGAAGTCGCAGTGTGCTGGAACTCCCCGCCCGGGGTCTACGCGAAGATGCCCCGGCTGCGCCTGGTGCACAGCATCGCCGCCGGCGTCGACAACGTGGTCGCCGGGCAGGACGTGAGCGCCTTGCCTGTCTGCCGTGTGGTCGACCCCATGCTGGCCGAAGGCATGCTGCAGTTCGTGCTGTGGGGCGTGCTGCATTTCCACCGCAAGCTCGACCAGGCGATGGCCAGCCAGCGCATTCAGGAGTGGAAACGCCCGCGACAGACGCCCGCGTCGTCGTGCCGCGTCGGGCTGATGGGCATGGGCGAACTCGGCGGCCACATCGCCAAGCGCTTGCCCTCCCTCGGCTACCCCGTGAGCGGCTGGGCACGCACGCCGCGCGAGATCCCGGGCATGACGATGTTCAGCGGCGAAGAAAGCTACGACGCCTTCCTTGCGCAGACCGACGTGCTGGTGTGCCTGCTGCCGCTGACGGCGCAGACGCGCGGCATCCTCGGCGAACGCACCTTCTCGGCCCTGCCCCAGGGCGCGGCGCTGATCCACTGCGGCCGCGGCGAGCACCTGGTCGAGGACGACCTGGTCGCGGCGCTGGGCAGCGGCCAGCTGCGTGGCGCCATCGTCGACGTGTTCGAGCAGGAGCCGCTCCCCGCCGACCACCCGTTGTGGACCACGCCGGGCCTGGTCGTCACGCCCCACATGGCGACCATGGCCACCTACGACGTGGTGGTGCAGCAGGTGGTGCGCAACATCGGCCAGATGCACGAAGGCGCCCCCTACTTCAACCAGGTCGACATGGCGCGCGGGTATTGATGGAACACCCCCGAAGCGCCTTCGGCGCCTCCCCCTCGAGGGGGCGGCACCAGCGGCCTGGCGAAGCCAGTTCCGCGGTGTCCCTGGCATTGGCTGAAGTCGTTTCGACCTGTCCGAATCTTCACCCGTCACACCCATCGACATGAGCCAGCTCGACCCCGCCTTCGCCGCATCGACCCAGGGCGCCAAGCCCGCGCCGCTCGACCCGCAGATTCGGACCTTCGTTCAGCGCATGAGCGCCGACGCATCGAAGTTTCCGCGGCGCGACACGGTGTCGATCGCCGAAGGCCGCGCCATCGCCGAACAGGTGCGCGCGCCCTGGGCGGCCGGCGGCCCGGTGATGGCGCGCACCACCGAGCAGCGGGTGCCGACGCGCCACGGCGAAGTGCTGATCCGCACCTACGAGCCGAAGGAACGCCGCATGCCCGGCGCCTTCTTCTATATCCACGGCGGCGGCTTCGTGCTGTTCAGCATCGACACGCATGACCGGCTGATGCGCGAGTACGCCGAGCGCGCCGGCATCATGGTGATCGGCATCAACTACACGCGCGCGCCGGAAGCGCAATTCCCGCAGCCGATCGAGGAATGCATCGACACGGTGAACTGGCTCGTCGCGCACGCGGCCGACATCGGCTTCGACCCGAAGCAGTTCTTCATCGGCGGCGACTCGGCCGGCGGCAACCTGTCGCTGTGCACCGCGATGCACTTTCGCGATGTCGGCCACAGCCCGATCCGCGGCATGGTGCTCAACTACGCGGGCTGCAGCACCGACCTGTACCAGGACTCGGTGGTGCGCTACGGCGCGGGCGACTACGGCCTGTCGCTGCACATGATGGTGTGGTTCTACCGGAACTACCTGGGTCGCAAGGCCGACTACACCGACCCGCGCATGAACCTGCTGGACGCCGACCTGCACGACATTCCGCCGGCCTTCCTGGTCATCGCCGAATGCGATCCGCTGTACGACGGTCAGATCGAGATGATCGACACGATGCAGGCCGCCGGCGTCGATGTCGACGCGAAGGTCTACCAGGGCACGGTGCACAGCTTCCTCGAAGCCGTCTCGATCGCCGATGTGGCGAGCGCGGCCTTCGACGACACGGTGCGCTGGCTGCAGAAGCACGCCTGAACCCGCCGCCGTGCATACCCCCCCAGAAAAGCACACGGAGCAACCTGACATGACCCACTTCACCGACGCCGAAATCCAAACCCGCCGCGACCTCGCGTCGCTGTACCGACTGGTCGCCCATTTCAAGATGACCGACCTGATCGACACGCACATCAGCGCGCGCATCCCGGGCACGCCCGACCACTTCCTCATCAACCGCTACGGCGTGCTGTTCCACGAGATGCGGCCGGAAGACCTGGTGAAGATCGACCCGACGGGCGCGGCGGTGGAGGCCAAGGACACGACCGAACGCGTCAACGCCGCCGGCTTCACCATCCACTCGGCCGTGCACATGGCGCGCCACGACCTGGCCTGCGTGATCCACACGCACACGGCCGACGGCATCGGCGTCTCGTGCCAGGAAGAAGGGCTGCTGCCGATCTCGCAGCACGCCTTGAAGTTCTACGGCCACCTCGCCTACCACGACTACGAGGGCATCGCGCTCGACCTGGACGAGCGCGACCGCCTGGTAGCCAGCCTGGGCCCGCACCGCGCGATGATCCTGCGCAACCACGGCCTGCTGGCCGCGGGCCGCACGATCGCCGAGGCCTTCCTGAACATCTATTTCCTGGAACGCGCCTGTCAGGCGCAGACGAAGGCGTTGAGTGGCGGGCAGAAGATCATCTACCCGCCCGTGGCCGTGCGCGAACGCACCGCCGACCAGTTCAACCGCGAGGATGGGCTGGAACATGCGCAGATGGCGTGGGAGTCGGCGCTGCGGCTGATCGCCTGAGCCCGGCCCGGCGCTGGGACAGACCCGGAAACGAAAAAGGCCACCGGGTGCGGTGGCCTTCTCGATTCGAATGTGGAGCGGGATAAGAGACTCGAACTCTCGACCTATACCTTGGCAAGGTATCGCTCTACCAACTGAGCTAATCCCGCATTCAAGCCCACGATTATAGCCCAAAGAATCGTGGCTTTTCCAGCGTCAGCGCTGACGCGGGTCCAGCGCGTCCCGCAGGCCGTCGCCCAGCAGGTTGAAGGACAGCACCAGCAGGAAGATCGACAGCCCCGGCCAGATCGCCATCCAGGGCGCGTTGTCGATGAAGTTCTTGGCGGTGTTCAGCATGCTGCCCCAGCTCGGCGCCGGCGGCTGCTGGCCCAGGCCGAGGAAGGACAGGCTGGCCTCTGCGATGACCGCCGAAGCGATGGCCAGCGTCGACTGCACCATCACCGGCGCCGTGACGTTGGGCAGCACGTGGCGCAGCGCGATGCGCAGCGGCGAATTGCCGACGGCGCGCGCGGCCTCGATGTAATCCTCGACCTTCACGTTGAGCACCTGCGCCCGCGTGAGCCGCACGAAGATCGGCGTGGCTGAGACGCCGATGGCGATCATCGCGTTGGTCAGGCTCGGGCCGAGGAAGGCCGCCAATGCGATGGCGAGGATCAGGAAGGGGCAGGCCAGGAAGGCGTCGGTGACGCGCGAGATCAGGCTGTCGACGAAGCCGCCGAGGAAGCCCGCCGCCAGGCCGATGGGCACGCCCAGCATCAGCGAGATCGACACCGACACCACGCCCGCGAGCAGCGAGGCGCGCGTGCCCCAGATGACGCGCGACAACACATCGCGCCCGATCTCGTCGGTGCCGAACCAGTGCTCGGCGCTGGGCGCCTTGCGGATCGCGCTCCAGCTGGTGGCGATTGGGTCCTGCGGCGCGATCCACGGCGCGAAGACGGCTAGCGCAATGAAGATCAGCACCACGGCCAGGCCGAGCAGCGCGCCGCGGCGGCGGCGCAGACGGCGCCAGGCGCGACGCCACGGGCCCGCAGGCTGCACCGGTGCGCGCGACGCGGTCGAAGGAGAAGAAGGAAGAACGGCCGACATGTTCAGCGCCTCAGCCGCGGGTTGACGAGAAAGTAGGCCATGTCCGCCAGAAGATTTAGCAGGATGTATGCGCTGGCCGTGACCAGCACCACGCCCTGCACCACCGAGTAGTCGCGGTTGAACACCGAGTCGACGATCAGCTTGCCGAAGCCCGGGATGGTGAACACCTGCTCGGTGAGCACCGCGCCCGACAGCAGCGTGCCGAGCTCCAGCGCACCGAGCGTGATGATGGGCGTGAGCGCATTGCGCAGTGCGTGCTTGAGCACCACCGTGCGCTCGCTCAGCCCCTTGGCGCGCGCGGTGCGCACGTAGTCGGCCGACAGCACCTGCAGCATCGCGCTGCGCGTGTGGCGCATCAGCACCGCGGCGATGGCATTGCCCAGCACGAAGGCCGGCATGATCATCGCGGCCAGGTTGGCGCCCAGATCTTCGAAGGGACTCACGTAGCCCGAGGCCGGCAGCCACCCGAGCTGCACCGAGAACAGCAGGATCATCAGGATGCCGAGCCAGAAGTTGGGCGTCGACAGCCCCCACAATGCGAACACGTTGGCCGCGTAGTCCCACGGCGTGCCGCGCCCGACCGCCGAGACGATGCCTGCAGGGATGCCGATGACCAGCGCGATGGCGAAGGCCAGCAGCGCGAGTTCGAGCGTGACCGGCAGCTTCTGCCACACCAGCTCGGTCACCGGCTGCTGTGAGCGTATCGACTCGCCCAGGTCGCCGCGCAGCACCCCACCGACCCAGTACGCATAGCGCACCGGCAGCGGCTCGTCGAGGTGCAGCTTGGTGCGCAGGTAGGCGATGACGGCCGGGTCCTGGTCCTCGCCCGCGAGGATCTTCGCCGGATCGCCGGGCAGCAACTGCTGCAGCCCGAAGATCAGCATCGACACGAAGATCAGCGTCGGCACCAGGGTGGCGATGCGCTTGACGAGGTACTCGAACATCGGTGGCCGGTCAGTGGATCAAGGGGCCATCGACAGGCCGCTCACCCGCAACAAGCCGTCGGGGATGTTGCGGATGCCGGTGAGCTTGGGGTTGTAGGCCCACAGCCAGTTGCGGTGGTAGAGGTAGACGATGGGGCGCTCCTTCATCACGCGCGCCGCGATCTGCTCAAAGACCTTCTTGCGCTCGGCCGGCTCGCGCAGGGAGCGCGACTGATCGAGCAGCTTGTCGGTCTCGGCATCGCAGTAGCCGGTGTAGTTCAGCGGCTGCTTGCAGCCGTGGAAGCTGAACAGGTTGCCGTCCGGGTCGGCACGGCCGCTCCACGACAACACCAGTGCCTCGAAGTCTCCCTTGTCGGCCATGTTCAGCGAAGTCGCGAACTCGGTCGACTGGATCTTCACGTCGAAGCCGGCCTCGCGCGTCATGGCCTGCACCACCAGCGCGATGCGCTGCGCGTCGGAGGTGGTCGGCGTGACCAGCGTGAAGCTCGGGTTGGGCACGCCGGCCTCCTTGAGCAAGGCCTTCGCGCGCGCGATGTCGCGCTTGGGCATCGGCACGTTCTTCGCGTAATAGGCGTTGCCCGGCGCGACCCACTGGTTGCCGGCGGTCGCTTCGTTGTCCATCACGACCTGCACCAGGCCCTGGCGATCGAGCGAGAGCTCGAAGGCCTCGCGGATGCGCGGGTCGCGCGCCAGCACGCTGGTCTTGGCCTTGTCGCCCTTGGCCAGGTTCACCGTGATGCCCTGGTAGCCGATCTCGGTGATGCGCGAGGTCTTGAGCTTCTTCTCGGCCAGGATCTTCTCCATGTCGCTCGGCGCCACGCGCTCGATGAAGTCGAGCTGGCCCGAACGCAAGTTGGCCAGGCGCACGGTCGCGTCGGGGATCGGCGTGTAGATCACCTTGTCGAAGTGGATCGCGTCCTTGTTCCAGTACTGCGGGTAGCGCTCGAGCACGATGCGGTCCTGCGCGATGCGCTCGGTGAACTTGAAGGGGCCCGAGCACACTGGCTTGATGCCGAACTTGTCGCCGGCCACCTGCGCCGCCTTGGGCGACACCATCATCCCGGCGCGGTCGGCCAGCTGCGCGAGCAGCGGCGAGAACGGTGCCGACAGGTTGAGCCGCACGGTGGCCGGATCGACCACGTCGACGCTCGCCACCGGCGCGAGCTCGCCGCGGCGCGCCGAGCCCGGCAGGTTCTTGTGGCGCTCGATGTTGAACTTGACCGCGGCCGCGTCGAATTTCTCGCCGTCGTGGAAGGTCACGCCGGGGCGCAGCTTCATCGTGAGCGCCTTGCTGTCGGCCGACCACTCGTACGACGTGGCGAGCTGCGGCACGATGTTGAGCTTGTCGTCGATGTCCAGCAGCTTGTCGCACAGCCCGCTGAACACGATGCGGCCGACGAAGCTGCGTGCGAGCGACGGGTCGAGCACGTCGGGGTCTTCGGCCAGGCCGACACGCAGCGTCTGGGCTTGCGCGGCCATCGGCGCGAGCGGCAGCAGCGGGGCCAGCGCGAGCAGCAGCGCTGGCAGGAAGGTTGGTTTAGGGCGTGTCATGGGCGAGGTCTCCGGAAGGGGAAGGAACGACGAAGGCGGATTGCAGCCGGTCGAGACGGCGTTGCAAGGAGGTGGACGCAGCGCGCGCAGGCAGCACCGCCGGCGGCGAGATCTCGCGCCAGAAGTGGCAGGCCACCGACTGCGTGCCGGCGTCTTCGAGCTGCGGCGCCTGCTGCGAACACAGTTCGCGCGCATGCGGGCAGCGGGTGTGGAAGTGGCAACCCGTGGGCGGGTTCATCGGGCTGGGCACGTCGCCGGCCAGCACCACACGCTCGCGCCGCACACCGGGCTCGGGCAAGGGAATGGCGGACAGCAGCGCCTGCGTGTACGGGTGCCGCGGCGACGCGAACAGCGCGCGCTTGTCACCGATCTCGACGATGCGGCCGAGGTACATCACGGCGATGCGCGTGGCGATGTGCTTGACCACCGCGAGGTCGTGCGCGATGAACATGTAGGCCAGGCCGTAGCGCTGCTGCAGGTCCTGCAGCAGGTTGACGACCTGCGCCTGCACCGACACGTCGAGGGCGGACACGGCCTCGTCGCAGACGATGAGCTTGGGCTCGACCGCCAGCGCCCGTGCAATGCCGATGCGCTGGCGCTGCCCGCCCGAAAACTCATGCGCGTAGCGCTGCGCATGCTCGGGCGCCAGGCCCACGGTGCGCAGCAGCTCGGCCACGCGCTCGCGATGTCGCCCCGTGTACAGGCCGTGCAGCATCAGCGGCTCGGCCAGCGTCTGCCCCACCGTCATGCGCGGGTTCAGTGAAGCGTACGGGTCCTGGAAGATGATCTGCATTTCGCGCCGACGGGCGCGCAGCGCGACGGCATCGAGCGTGCCGAGGGGCTGGCCGTCGAGTCGAACGTTGCCGGCGGTCGGCTCGATCAGCCGCAGCACCAGCCGGCCCAGCGTCGACTTGCCGCAGCCCGACTCACCGACCACGCCCAGCGTCTCGCCGCGCGCGATCTGCAGGTCGACGCCATCGACCGCGCGCACCGCGCCCTTCACCCGGCCGAGCAGGCCGCGGCGCACCGGGAAGTGCTTGACCAGGCCGTCGACCTGCAGCAAAGGCGTCGTCGCTTCGTTCATGCGGCCACCGATTCGGCGGCGTGCGCCATCAGCACGTCGGGGTCGAGCGGCGCGCGCCAGCAGGCGGAGCGATGCTGCGGCGCGACCTCCATCAGCACCGGGTCGTCTTCGCGGCACTTCGCGACGGCGAACGGGCAGCGTTCGGCGAAGCTGCAACCCGGTGGCCGACGCAACGGGCTGGGCACCTGGCCTTCGATGGAAGCGAGGCGCGTGCGTTCGCCGTCGAGCCGCGGGATCGAGCCCAGCAGGCCGATCGTGTACGGATGCTGCGGCGCGTCGAACAGCGCCTGCACCGGCGCCTGCTCCACCACACGGCCGGCGTACATCACGACCACTTCGTCCGCCACCTCGGCCACCACGCCCAGGTCGTGCGTGATGAGGATGATGGCCGTGCCCGTTTCCTGCTGCAGCTCGCGCATGAGTTCGAGGATCTGCGCCTGGATGGTCACGTCCAGCGCGGTGGTGGGCTCGTCGGCGATCAGCAGGCGCGGATCGCAGGCCAGCGCCATCGCGATCATGGCGCGCTGGCGCATGCCGCCCGAGAGCTTGTGCGGGTGCTCGTGAAAACGCTGCTCGGGCGCCGGGATGCGCACCTTGCGCAGCATGGCGATGGCGCGCTCGGCGGCTTCGGCACGTCCGATGCGACGGTGCCGCATCAGCCCTTCGACGATCTGCTCGCCGATGGTGAAGACCGGGTTGAGCGAAGACATCGGTTCCTGGAAGATCATCGCCATGCCGTTGCCGCGCAGGTCCTGCATGTCGCGCTTGGACGCGCCGACGAGCTCGCGACCTTCGAACACGATCGACCCGCCGCGGATGCGGCCGGGCGGGTTCGGCACCAGACCCATGATCGACAGCGAGGTCACGCTCTTGCCGCAGCCCGATTCGCCGACGATGGCCAGCGTGCGCCCGGCGTCCACGGAGAAGCTGACGCCGTCGACCGCCGGAAATTCGCCGTCGTCGGTCGTGAAATGGGTGCGCAGGTCGCGCACGTCGAGCAAGGCCGTCATGGATCAGCGGGGTGTGGCGTGGAAGCGCTCGATGCGCGCTTCGATTTCGGCGCGGTCGATCACCCCGACGGGGTCGTGGCGACCCGCCAGGCACGCCATGAAGGGCTGGTAGCGCACCAGGCTCGTGCGGTAGAGGCGCTGCAGTTCGACGATCGGCTCGGCGTGGTCGTCGACGCGCAGGTCGAGCTGCGGATAGTCCTCGTCGGCATGGATGCGCAAGGCCGCGGCCTGCTTGCCGCGCTTGTCGCCACCGGCCGCCTCGCCCGCCGCCATGGCGGCCAGCAGGCGCTCGGCCATCGGCAGGGCCGCCGTGTCGCGGTACGCCTGCGCGGTGGCGGCGATCACCTGCGGGCCGGCGAGCATGTTGCCGGCGACGCTGAAGTCGTCGCCGATCAGGTGGCCGCACCAGTCGACACAGTGGTCACCCGTCCACGCCGCGGCGGGGCCCGTGGCCGGCAGCACATGCAGCTGGCGTTGCGCCCGGCCGGCGTCGGCCGATGTCAAGGCCTCGACGACCTCGACGGCCGGACGGCCGCCGCTCAGGAGGTCGAGGCCCGCAGGCCCGTACAGGGGGTTCATCAGCGCCTGCGTGGCGATGGCGCCGATGCCGCGCCGCGTGTGGACGCACAGCGCGCCCACCGCGAAGAAGCGGCTGGCGATCGCGACGCCGACATGCCCACGCGCGTCGCGGGCGAGGATCGACCAGGTCATCGCGCTGGGCGAACCCGCAGCCCCGGCCGGCTCATCGAGCCCGTCGCTGTGGCTGCCATGGCATATGTCTCTGGACGCATCGTGCACTCGTGGTGGAAGAACACGATCTTGTGTGCAAGAGCTGTGCCAAGGGGCTGCCGCGCACCACGGCATCGCCCCGAGACAGCTCGCTCGGCGAGCGATATGCTTCGCGGCTTCGCGACTGCGGAGGGTTCAGATGCTTCCCACGGTCATGGCGCTCATGGCGACCGTCGTCCTGCTCGTCTGGATGGGGTTCTTCATGATGGGCTCGCTGCCCCTGCTGGTGCTCAAGCACGACACCCCGCTGGACGCGCGCTTCATCCGAGGCCTGTTCAACGTCTACTACCTGGCCATGATGCCGACCGCGAGCGCGGCCGCACTCAGCTATGCCTGGACCGGCAGACCGATCTTCGCGCTGGGCATGGCCTGCATCGCGGCGCTGGCGTTCTCGCTGCGCCGCTGGCTCATCATCCCGCGCATGGACGCCCTGCGCGGGACAGCCCCGGCCACCGACACCGCGATCCTCCAGTTTCGCCGGCTTCACATCGCCGGGATGGTGCTCAACGTGGCGCAGCTCGCTGCCGTGGCCTGGGCCCTGACGCGGCTGGGTCTCTAGGGCCTGTTAACGCTATTTTCGGAGTTGCGAAGGCATGCCCAGGCCGACCAATCAAGGCGCGCGACGCCGCATGTGCGTTGGCACATGCAAGGAGCGCAACGCCGAGTGGCCGGCCTGGGCATGCCTTCCCTTCGGGTTGCCCGGCCCAGGGGCCGTCTACGGCGTTGCCCGCGCTTGCAAGGCTTCAGCCTTGCTGCGCCCGGGCGCCTTGCATCCAGCCCCTGGGTCGGGCAACGCAATCTCCGGAAATAGCGTTAGCAGGCCCTAGCCCGGACCGGGCAGCGCAAAGTCGACGCGGAACGCCGTGCCGGGCGGGTGCACCACATCGCCCGCGCTCAGCCGCCACCCATGCGCCATCGCGATCTCCTCGCAGATGGCCAGGCCCAGGCCGGCACCTTCATGGGTGCTGCCCGGGCCACGCCAGAAACGGGTGAAGAGTTTGGGCTTGTCGTCCTCGGCGATGCGCGGACCCGGGTTGCGCACGCGCAGGCCGGTCGCGTCCAGGCGCACCGTCACGGCGTCACCGGGCGCCGTGTGCTGGATCGCGTTCTCGACCAGGTTCTTGACGAGGATGAACAGCGCGCTGCCATCGGCCTGGAGCGGCACGGGCGCGGGCGGCGGCAGGTGGTCGACGCGCACGCCGTGCCGTTCGCCCAGGCGTGCCAGGTACGACACGGCGTCGGCCACGACGGTCGAGGCATCGCAGGCCTCGAACGCGTAGTTGCGGGTTTCACTGACCTCGGCCAGGTGCAGCAGCTGGTGCACCTGCCGCGCCATCAGGTCGACGTCCTTGAGCAGGTGCTCGCGGCCCGGCTGCGCAGCGATCTCGATCTCGGCACGGATCAGCGCCAGCGGCGTCTTCAGCTCGTGCGCGGCCGACGCGAGAAATTCCTGCTGCACCCGGTAGCCCTTCTCGAGCCTTTCCAGCGCGCTGTTGAAGGCGTCGATGAGCGGCGTCAGTTCGCTGGGCAGGCGCTGCGCGTCGAGCCGCGCCGTGAGGTTGCGCGGTGCGATGCCAGCGGCCACGGCGGAAGCGTCCCGCAGCGGCCGCAGGATGCGGCGCGACGTCCACAGCACGAGCAGGCAGAAGAAGAACACGCCCAGCACCATCGCGCCCACACCGGCCATGAGGGCGATCTTTCCGCCGTTGGTCACCAACAGCGAGACCATCCGTTCGCTGCGCGCGACCTGGACGATGTAGGTCTGGCCGTGCTGCCGCACGGTGGTCGTCAAGAGGCGCAGCTTGACGCGGTCGATCGTCGCGCTGCTGTAGTGCGCCGCCGCATCGAGGGGCTCGCGCTGCAGCGCCGTCAACGCGGGGCCGGCGGGCGACGTAAGCAGGGTGGCGCCCTGCGCATCCATCACGCGGTAGGCCACGTCCTTGGCCAGTCCGTCGTACATGTGGACGATCTTCTCCGGAAGCTCGACCGCCACCAGGCGGCCTGCCGCGTCGAAGACCATGCCTTTTTCCAGCCGCTCCACGTGGCTCGTGAGATCGTCGCGCGCCAGCGAAGCGGCCGGCAGCGACATCACCACGGCAACCCCCGCCCCGATCACCGCCATCACGAGCAGCAGCGAGCCGACCGAGATGGTCAGCAGCTGGACCGTGAGGCTACGGGGCCACCGAAGCGGTGCGAAGCGCATAGCCGTGTCCCCGGACATTGACGATCTGCAGCGCGCTGCCGATGGCCAGCAGTTTCTTGCGCAGGCGGTGCAGCGCGACATCCAGCGCGTTGGGCGTGACCGCTTCGCTCAGACCCCAGGCCGCGTTCTCGATGACGCTGCGGCGCACGATCAGGCCGGCGGCGCGCACCAGGCTCAGCATGATCTGGAGTTCGGCCGGTGCCAGCGAGATCGTTTCGTCGCCACAGGCCATGCAGGCCGCCTCAGGCCTCACCTGCAGGTCGGCATAGGCCGGCGCCAGGCTGCGCAGCGCCGCGGGGCGGCGCATCAGCGCACGCACGCGCGCGACCAGTTCTTCCATCGCAAAAGGCTTGGGCAGGTAGTCGTCGGCACCGGCCTCGAGCCCGGCCACGCGGTCGTGCAGCGCATCGCGCGCGGTGAGCATCAGGCAGGGCATCCGGTGCCCGCCCTGCCGAAGGCGCTTGACCAGGTCGAGCCCGTCGCCGTCGGGCAGGCCGCGGTCGACCACCGCCACGGCATAGCCGCCGGCCAGCAGCGCCGCGGCGGCCGCGTCGGCGCGGCCGAAGGTGTCGACCTCGATGCCCGAGGCCGCCAGGGCGCGGGCGATCAGTTCGCCCAGGCGCGCATGGTCCTCGACCAGGGCCACACGGTTCATCGGCGGGATTCTCGCGGGTTCAGAAGCGGTAAAGATAGCCGATGGCGACGGCCGGAACAGTCTTCTTGTCGACCAGCGGGCTGTCCTTGATCTCCTTGCCCAGCGCCGTGGCACTGAGGTCGAGGAAGACCGACTGGTGCGCGTCGAGCACGTAGGCCGTGCGCAGGCCGGCCTGGAAATTGACCGTCGACTTGCCGTCGTACGCAGCGCGCGACGCCGTGGCTTCGGCGCCGGTCACGCCGTAGTAGTAGTTGACGTACTTCTTGTCGGCCCACAGCAGCGACGCGCGCGGCGTGAAGACGAAGCGGCCGGCCGTGAAGCTGCGCTCGATGCCCAGCCGGGCCTGGGTGCCCTTGCTGTTGCCCGACACGTCGCCCAGCACCTCGAGCGACAACTTGGCGAAGTCGGCGTTCCAGGTGGCGGCGCCGCCGACCCAGAAGCCGGCCTTGCGCTCGTCCATGCCGTAGAGGATGGGCGCGTCGTCGGCCTTGTAGCCGTCGGCGAGCGCGTACTTGCCGCGCAGCGCGAAGGTGAACTGCTCGGTCCTGGCGAATTTCCAGTCGGCGGTCAGGCCCGAGAGGCGGAAGTACTCGCTGTCGTAGGTCAAGAGCGGCAGCAGCCGCTTGTTGTTGTCGATGCCGGTGTAGGGCAGGCGCTCGACGCCGGCGCCGATGCCGAGCCCCCAGACACCGGGGGTTCCGGGTTTCCATTCCTGGGCAGCGGCTGCGAAAGACACAGAGAGGGTGCACAGCGACAAGGCGAGGGGCGCACAGCGGCGCAGGGAGGGCAAAGGCATGGAAGATCCAGGGAAAATGACAGAGGGCCGCATGGTCGCGGCTGTGGACTTACTGACGTCTTACCGGGCTTTCCGGTCGCGCCGGGAGGGCGCATGGGGGGACGAAGGGCACACCACATCAACGCGAACATGCAAGGCTCCGGAACGCAAACCGGCATGCTCGGGCGGGCCGTCTTACCCCCGACTTACCGGCCGCCGCCTGTCAGTCCGGCACGAACTTCGCCTTGAACTTGGCCTCGTCGGCCGCGTCCTCGAAGGTGGCGAGCTGGCCGGCCTTGTTGTCGGCCAGCCGATGCGCCGCGAACAGGCTGTAGCGGCCCTTCAGGTAGTAGCTCTCCATCTCGATGAACATGTACGGGTAGGGCACGAACACCTGGTGTGCGAACACCACCCGGTGCAGGTTGCGCGGGTTGGGAAAGAGCTTGTACTCCCCCGTGGTGATGGCTTGGGCGGTGGCCATGGCGTGCGCTCAGGCGGGGTCGCGCACGTCGGCGGTCGGCTTGGCGCCGAAGTCCGCGCGGGCGAGGTAGGCCAGCACCTTGCCGGCCGCCGTGGCGGGCGAATCGAGCAGGCCGTCGGCCTTGAGCTTCTCGAAGCGGCCGCGGTCTGGGAACAGCGCCGCATCGGTGCCGCGCATGGCGATCTGCATGTCGGTGTCGATCACGCCGGGGGCGAGCGAGACGATCTTCGCGCCGTTGGGGCGCAGCGCCTCTTCCAGCGCGACCGCGCGCGAGAAGTGGTCCATGCCGGCCTTGGCGGCGCAGTACGGGGCCTGGCTGGCCATCGAGTTGCGGCCGAGGCCCGAGGAGATGTTGAGCACCTTGCGCACGCCGCGCCAGTCGGCCGTGGCGCGCAGGAACGCCGCCGTGAGCAGCAGCGGCGCTTCGAGGCCGATTCGCAGCGACTGCACCAGGTCGGTGGCCTCGGCCTTCTCGAGCGGGCCCAGGCGGCCGACGGTGCCGGCGTTGTTGATGAGGGTGACGCTGTCGAAGGTCTGTGCGTCTTGTTCCTTGAGCCAGGCGCCGACGCGCTCGGCGGCGGCTTCGGGTGCGGCCAGGTCGAAGGACCACTGCAGCAGCGTGGCTCCGCTCTGCTTGGCCTTGGCGGCCAGCGCATCGTCGGTCTTGCGCGAGATGCACACGAGCGTGTGGCCGGCGTCGAGCAGCTGCTCGGCCATGGCGCGGCCCATGCCGCGGGAGGCGCCGGTGAGGAGGGTGAGATGTGTTGCGCTCATTGCTTCTTGTCCTGAGGAAGAGAGGTGGGAGAGATGGAATTGGGTGCGAGCGCGCTGCTGCGCAGGGCCGCGAGGTCGAGCACGCGCAGGCCGCCGTACTCGACCTGGATCATGCCCTGTGCTTCGAGCGTGCGCAGCGCCTCGTTCACGCGCTGGCGCGACAGACCGATCAGGTAGGCCAGCTCCTGCTGCGTGATGCGCAGCAGCTCGCCCACGCCCGGGAACAGCACCGGGTTGAACAGCGCCGCGAGGTTGCGCGCCACGCGCACGTCGGGGTTGTTCTGCCGGTCGGCCTCGCGCGCGGCGATGAACTGGCCCAACCGCTCGTTGAGCTGGTTCATGACGAAGCGGTTGAAGCCGATGGAATGGTCGAGCAGCCAGTGGAAGTCGTCGATCGGCAGGCCGGCCACCACGCTGCGGCGCAACGCCTGGATGTTGTAGCGATAGGGCTCGCGCTTCATCGCCGTGCCTTCGCCGAACCAGCCGCCGGGCGGCAGGCCGCTGTAGGTCATCGAGGTGCCGTCGGCGTTGTCGTTGCTCATCTTGAGCAGGCCTTCGACCACGCCGAACCAGTAGGTCGGCGAGCCGCCGATGCGGCACACCAGGTCGCCTGGCTCCGCTTCGCCGACCACCAGGGCGACCTCGGTGCGGCGGCGCTCGGTGGCGCTCAGGGCGTCGAGCCAGGGAATGTTGCGCAGTTCGTCCGGCCGCGCGGCGCGGGCGCGGTCACGGATGGCGTTGCGACCGCGATCGGCATGAACCATCGGGAAAGTCCGGGGGAGTGGTGACCCTAGGATTGTCGTTGGAACGACAACTTGGCGTCAAAGCGAGGCCTACAGTCCGCCCATCGTGAACACTCGCACACCGGTCCCCCCCGCCGCCGACACCTTCCCTCGCCTGCTGCTCGCCCACGCGGCGCAGCAGCCCGACGCGCCCGCGGTGCGCGAAAAAGACCTCGGCATCTGGCAGACCTGGAGCTGGGCCGACACGGCACAGGCCGTGCGCGAGATGGCCTGCGGCCTGGCGAGCCTGGGCTTCAAGCCTTTCGACAACCTGGCCATCGTCGGCGCCAACCGGCCGCACCTGTACATGGCCGTCGTCGCGGCGCAGAGCCTGCGCGGCGTGCCGGTGCCGCTCTACCAGGATGCGGTCGCGGCCGAGATGGTCTTCATGCTGAACGATGCATCGATCGAATTCGTGATCGCCGAAGACCAGGAGCAGGTCGACAAGCTGCTCGAGTGCCGCGAGCTGCAGCTGGCGCAGGGCCAGGCCCACGCCATCCGCCACATCATCTACGACGACCCGCGCGGCCTGCGCCACTACACGCAGCCGGGGCTGATGAGCTTCGAGCAGCTGCGCGAACGCGGGCGCGCCTTCGAGGCCCTGAACCGTGGCTTCTACGACGCGGCCGTGGCCAGCGGCGTCAGCAGCGACGTCGGGGTGATCCTCTACACCTCGGGCACCACCGGCCGGCCCAAGGGCGTGTGCCAGACGCATGCGAGCTTCATCGCCGCGGGCCACGGCGGCGTGGTCACCGACAAGCTCGGGCCGGGCGACAACATCATGAGCTACCTGCCGATGGCGTGGGTGGGCGACCACCTGTTCTCGGTGGCGCAGTGGTTGGTCGGTGGCTTCACGCTCAACTGCCCCGAGTCGGCGGCGACGGTGATGAACGACATGCGCGAGATCGGCCCGAGCTACTACTTCGGCCCGCCGCGCACCTTCGAAGGCCTGCTGACGGCCGTGTCGATCCGCATGGAAGACGCCGCCGCGCCCAAGCGCTGGCTCTATGCCAAGTGCATGGCGCTGGCCCAGCGCGTGGGCGCCGACATCCTCAACGGCGCGCCGGTGAGCGCCTTCGACCGCTTCAAGTACGCGCTGGGCGACCTGCTGGTGTACGGGCCGCTGCGCAACGTGCTGGGCATGAGCCGCATCCGCGTGGCCTACACCGCGGGCGCGGCCATCGGGCCGGACCTGTTCCGCTTCTACCGCTCGATCGGCGTCAACCTCAAGCAGTTCTACGGCCAGACCGAGACCTGTGCCTACGTCTGCCTGCAGCAGGACGGCAAGGTCAAGCTGCAGACAGTGGGCACCGCGGCGCCGGGCATGGAACTGCGCATCGCCGACAACGGCGAGGTGCTGGTGCGCGGCGTGTCGGTGCTCAAGGAGTACTACAAGCGCCCCGACGCCACGGCCGAAGTGCTCGATGCCGACGGCTACTTCCACACCGGCGACGCCGGCGTGCTCGACAGCGAGGGCCACCTGCGCATCATCGACCGCGCGAAGGACGTGGGCCGCATGCACGGCGGCGCGATGTTCGCGCCCAACTACATCGAGAACAAGCTGAAGTTCTTCCCGCAGATCAAGGAGGCCGTGTGCTTCGGCGACGCACGCGACCAGGTCTGCGCCTTCATCAACATCGACTACGAAGCGGTCGGCAACTGGGCCGAGCGGCGCGGCCTGGCCTACGGTGGCTACGTCGACCTGGCGGGCAAGCCGGAGGTGCTGACGCTGATCGCCGACTGCGTGCAGAAGGTGAACGCCGACCTGGCCGCCGAAACCGGCATGGCCGACACGCAGATCGCGCGCTTCCTGGTGCTGCACAAGGAGCTCGACCCCGACGACGACGAGATGACCCGCACGCGCAAGGTGCGGCGTGGCTTCGTCGCGCAGAAGTACGCGGTGCTGGTGGATGCGCTGTACGGCGGCAAGGCCGAGCAGTTCATCGAGACGCAGGTGAAGTTCGAGGACGGCCGCACGGGCTCGGTCAGCGCGACGCTGACGATCGTCGATGCGAAGCGTTATCCGGCAGTGAAGGCGGCGGCATGAGCGACAGAAAGACCGGCGATGTCATCCTCGACATCCAGAACATCTCGCTGAGCTTCGGCGGCGTGAAGGCGTTGACGGACATCAGTTTCGACGTGCGCGAGCACGAGGTGCGCGCCATCATCGGCCCCAACGGCGCGGGCAAGAGCTCGATGCTCAACTGCATCAACGGCGTGTACCAGCCGCAGCAGGGTTCCATCACCTTCCGCGGGCAGGTCTTCAAGCACATGAACTCGCGCCAGGTCGCGCAGATGGGCGTGGCGCGCACCTTCCAGAACCTGGCGCTCTTCAAAGGCATGAGCGCGCTCGACAACATCATGACGGGCCGCAACCTGCAGATGAAGAGCGGCCTGCTGGCACAAGCCTTCCGCAATCCCTTCGGCTGGGGCTCGGCCGAGCGCGAGGAGCTGCAGCAGCGCGAATTCGTCGAACGCATCATCGACTTCCTCGAGATCCAGGCCTTTCGCAAGACGCCGGTCGGCCAGCTGCCCTACGGCCTGCAGAAGCGCGTCGACCTCGGCCGCGCGCTGGCGATGGAGCCGCAAGTGTTGCTGCTCGACGAGCCGATGGCCGGCATGAACGTGGAGGAGAAGCAGGACATGAGCCGCTTCATCCTCGACGTGAACGACGAGTTCGGCACGACCATCGTCCTGATCGAGCACGACATGGGCGTGGTGATGGACATCTCCGACCGCGTGGTGGTGCTCGACTACGGCAAGAAGATCGGCGACGGCACCCCGGACGAAGTCCGCAACAACGAAGACGTGATCCGGGCGTACCTCGGCGTGGAACATTGACCATGGGATTTTTTCTTGAGACCCTGTTCGGTGGCCTGATGGTCGGCATGCTGTACGCGCTGGTCGCGCTCGGCTTCGTGCTGATCTTCAAGGCCTCCGGCGTCTTCAACTTCGCGCAGGGCGCGATGGTGCTGTTCGCGGCGCTGGCGATGGCGCGCTTCTCGGAATGGTTCCCGCAGTGGTTCCATTTCGAGAGCAAGCTGCTGGCGAACGTGCTCGGCTTCGTCGCCGCCGCGCTGTGCATGGTGGCGGTGGCCTGGGCGGTCGAGCGCTTCGCGCTGCGGCGGCTGGTCAACCAGGAAGGCATCACGCTGCTGATGGCCACGCTGGGCATCGCCAACGTGCTCGACGGCGGCGGCCAGCTGATCTTCGGCAGCGCCACCTACAAGATCGACATCGGCATGCCGAAAGACCCGATGCTGGTGCTGGAGAGCGCTTTCGAGGGTGGCCTGCTGCTCAACAAGGAAGACCTGTATGCAGCGGTCGCTGCGGCGGCACTGGTCGCGCTGCTCACCCTCTTCTTCCAGAAGACGCGCACCGGCCGCGCGCTGCGGGCGGTGGCCGACGACCACCAGGCGGCGCAGTCGATCGGCATTCCGCTCGGGCGCATCTGGGTCATCGTGTGGTCGGTGGGCGGACTCGTGGCACTGGTCGCCGGGATCATCTGGGGCAGCAAGCTGGGCGTGCAGTACTCGATTTCGCTGGTGGCGCTGAAGGCCTTCCCGGTCGTGATCCTCGGCGGGCTCACCTCGGTGCCGGGCGCGATCCTGGGCGGGCTGATCATCGGCGTGGGCGAGAAGCTGTCGGAGATCTACCTCGGCCCGTATGTGGGTGGTGGCATTGAGAACTGGTTCGCCTACGTGCTCGCACTCGCCGTGCTGCTGATCCGGCCGCAGGGCCTGTTCGGCGACAAGATCATCGACCGCGTCTGAAGAAGCCACACCATGTTCTACAGAGAAAACGGTCAATTCAAAAGCAGCTACCGCGCGGACCTGGCGCTGTTCCCGATCGCGCAGGACCGCTGGGCGATGCTTGCGCTGATGGCGATCTGCTTCGTCGCGGTGCCGATGCTGGTGAGCGACTACGCCTTCCGCGCGGTGCTCATCCCCTTCCTCATCCTGTCGCTGGCGGCCATCGGCCTGAACATCCTGGTGGGCTATTGCGGCCAGATCTCGCTGGGCACCGGCGCCTTCATGGCGGTGGGCGCCTATGCGGCCTACAACCTGCAGGTGCGCATCGACGGCATGCCGCTGGTGCTGTCGATCCTCGGCGGCGGGGTGGCGGCGATGGCGCTGGGCGTGGTCTTCGGCATTCCGAGCCTGCGCATCCGCGGGCTGTACCTGGCGGTGGCGACGCTGGCCGCGCAGTTCTTCATCGACTGGTTCACCAACCGCGTGAAGTGGGTGACCAACGACTCGCCCTCGGGCTCGGTGGGCGTGCGTTCGCTGGAAATGCTGGGCTACGAGTTCAGCACGCCGGTGCAGAAGTACCTGCTGTGCCTGTGCTTCGTGGTGGTGTTCGGCATGCTGGCGAAGAACCTGGTGCGCGGGGCCATCGGCCGCGAATGGATGGCGATGCGCGACATGGACGTGGCGGCCGCCGTCATCGGCATCCGCCCGGTGTACGCCAAGCTCACGGCCTTCGCGGTCAGCAGCTTCATCGTCGGCGTGGCCGGTGCGCTGTGGGGCTTCGTGCACCTGGGCGCCTGGGAGCCGGCGGCCTTCGGCATCGAGAAGTCGTTCCAGCTGCTGTTCATGATCATCATCGGCGGGCTGGGGTCGATCGCCGGCTGCTTCTTCGGCGCGGCCTTCATCGTGCTGCTGCCCCTGCTGCTGAACTACGTGCCGCACTGGCTGGGCCTGCCGATCTCGACGGCGACGGCGTCGCACCTGGAACACATGATCTTCGGCGCGCTGATCGTGTTCTTCCTGATCGTCGAGCCGCACGGCCTGGCGCGGCTCTGGTCGACCGCGCGGCAGAAGCTGCGGCTGTGGCCCTTCCCTCACTGATTTCGTTCCCGCACACACCGTGCTCATTACAAGGAGACAAGCCATGCAATTCAGGAATCTCGCACGCACCGCGGCACTCGCCGCCGCGGGGCTTTCGATGGTCGTCGCGGGCACGCTCGCGCAGGCCCAGCCGGCCGAGCAGTTCGTGCCGCTCTTGGTCTACCGCACCGGCCAGTTCGCACCGCTGGGCATCCCATGGGCCGACGGCAAGCAGGACTACCTCAAGCTGGTGAACGCGCGCGACGGCGGTGTCAACGGCGTCAAGCTGACTTTCGAGGAATGCGAATTCGCCTACGACGCGGCCAAGGGCGTGGAGTGCTACGAACGCCTGAAGGGCAAGGGCACGGGCGCCTCGGGCTTCGACACGCAGTCGACCGGCGTGACCTTCGCGGTGAGCGACAAGGCCATCGTCGACAAGATCCCGGTGGAGACGACCGGCTACGGCCTCTCGCAATCGGCCGACGGCACGGTGTTCGAGTGGAACTTCCCGCTGCTGGGCACCTACTGGACGGCCGCCGACGTGATGATGCAGGACATCGCCAAGAAGGAGAAAGGCAACCTCAAGGGCAAGAAGATCGCGCTGGTCTACCACGACTCACCCTACGGCAAGGAGCCGATCGCACTGCTGCAGAAGCGCGCCGCGGCGCAGGGCTTCGAGCTGGCGCTGTTCCCGGTCACGCCGCCCGGCGTGGAGCAGAAGTCGGTGTGGCTGCAGATCCGCCAGCAGAAGCCCGACTACGTGCTGTTCTGGTCGGCCGGCGTGATGACGCCTGCCGGCATCCGCGAGGCGCAGGCCAGCGGCTACCCGCGCGAGAAGATCTATGCGGTGTGGTGGGCCGGCTCCGACCACGACGTGAAGGACATCGGCGCCGGTGCCAAGGGCTACAACGCCATCACCATCCACAACAGTGCGGCCAAGGACAAGGTGCACGACGAACTCAAGAAGGCCGTGTACGACAAGGGCCAGGGCACCGGTCCGGCCGACAGCATCGGCTCGCTGGCCCACACCCGCGGGATGATGATCTCGATGCTGCAGGTGGAAGCCATCCGCGCTGCGCAGGAGAAGTACGGCAAGGGCAAGTCGCTCACGCCCGAACAGGTGCGTTGGGGCTTCGAGAACCTGAACCTCTCGGCCGACAAGCTCAAGGCCCTGGGCTTCGGCGAGATCATGCGGCCGGTGAAGACCTCGTGCGCCAACCACATGGGCGACGACTGGGCGCGCATCGTCCAGTGGGACGGCGGCAAGTGGGAGATCAAGTCCGATTGGTACCAGTCCGACAAAAGCTTCATCGACCCGCTGGTGAAGGAGTACGCCGCCAAGTACGCCAAGGACAAGAACATCAAGCCGCGCACCTGCTGATCGGCCTCTTCCGTGCCGGCTCGCGAGAGCCGGCATGTGAAAGGCGCGCAGCGTCGGCGCCTTTCGCATGCTTCGGACACCACCATGAGCGAACCCAACATCCTTCTCAACGTCAACGGCATCGAGGTCATCTACAACCACGTGATCCTGGTGCTCAAGGGCGTCTCGCTCACGGTGCCCGAAGGCGGCATCGTGGCGCTGCTCGGCGGCAACGGCGCGGGCAAGACGACCACGCTGCGCGCCGTGAGCAATCTGCTCGCCGGCGAACGCGGCGCGGTGACCAAGGGCACGATCGAGCTGCGCGGCGAGCGCATCGAGGCGCTCACGCCCTCGGCGCTGGTGCAGCGCGGCCTGGTGCAGGTGATGGAAGGGCGCCACTGCTTCGCGCACCTCTCCATCGAGGACAACCTGCTGACCGGCGCCTACACGCGCACCGACGGCAAGGCCGCGGTGGCCCAGACGCTGGAGAAGGTCTATGCCTATTTCCCCCGGCTGAAGACGCGGCGCACCTCGCAGGCGGCCTACACGTCCGGCGGCGAGCAGCAGATGTGCGCCATCGGCCGCGCACTGATGGCCAACCCGACGATGGTGCTGCTCGACGAGCCGTCGATGGGCCTGGCACCGCAGATCGTCGAGGAGGTCTTCGCCATCGTGAAGGACCTGAACGAAAAAGAGCGCGTGACCTTCCTGCTGGCCGAGCAGAACACCAACATGGCGCTGCGCTTCGCCGACTACGGCTACATCCTGGAGAACGGCCGCGTCGTGATGGACGGCGAGGCGAAGGGCCTGCGCGAGAACGAGGACGTCAAGGAGTTCTACCTGGGTGTCGGCGGCGCCGACCGCAAGAGCTTCCGCGACGTGAAGAGCTACAAGCGCAGGAAACGGTGGTTGGCATGAGCGACTTCTACGACAAGCTCGAGGTGCGCGACCCGGCCGAGCGCGAGGCCGATCTGCTCGCCACGTTGCCGAAGCAATTGGTGCATGCGCAGACGGCAGCGCCGGCCTTCGCGGAGATCCTGGCTGGCATCGACTGCGCCGCCGTCACCACCCGCGAAGCGCTGGCGCGCCTGCCGGTCACGCGCAAGTCGGAGCTGCTGGAGCGCCAGAAGCGGCAACGCGCGAGCGATCCCTTCGGCGGCTTCAGCGCCACGGTGCGCGGCCCGGCGATGCTGCGCGTGTTCGCCAGCCCCGGCACCATCTACGAACCGGAAGGTGCATCGCGCGACTACTGGCGCACCGCGCGCGCGCTGCATGCCGCCGGCTTCCGCGCCGGCGACCTGCTGCACAACAGCTTCAGCTACCACATGACGCCCGCCGGCGCGATCCTGGAGAACGGCGCCCATGCCCTGGGCTGCACCGTGTTCCCCGGTGGCACCGGCCAGACCGAGCAGCAGCTCGAAGCCATGGCCGAACTGCGGCCCGACGGCTACGTCGGCACGCCCAGCTTCCTGCGCATCCTGCTGGAGAAGGCGGCGACGCTGAACATGGCGCTGCCCAGCCTCACCAAGGCGCTGCTCACCGGCGAGGCCTTTCCGCCGAGCCTGCGCGACTGGCTGGCCGAGCGCGGCGTCGTCGGCATGCAGTGCTATGCCACTGCGGACCTGGGCCTCATCGCCTACGAGACCAGCGCACACGAAGGCCTGGTGCTCGACGAAGGGGTGCTGCTGGAGATCGTGCGCCCCGGCACCGGCGACCCGGTGCCCGACGGCGAGGTGGGCGAAGTCGTCGTCACCACCTTCAACCGCGACTACCCGCTGGTGCGCTTCGGCACCGGTGACCTCTCCGCCGTGCTGCCCGGCCCCTGCCCGACCGGCCGCACCAACACCCGCATCCGGGGCTGGCTCGGCCGCGCCGACCAGACGACGAAGGTACGCGGCATGTTCGTGCACCCCGGCCAGGTCGCGGCGGTGATCAAGCGCTTCCCCGCCGTGCTGCGCGCCCGCCTGGTGGTCGAGGGCGAGATGGCTGACGACCGCATGACGCTCCATGTCGAGACGCCGGCCGACGAAACCCTCGAGCCCCGCATCGCCGAAGCCATGCGCGAGGCCACCAAGCTGCGCTGCACCATCGTGCGCGTGGCACCGGGCGCGCTGCCGAACGACGGCAAGGTGATCGAGGACGCGCGCAGCTACAAGTAGGCGCGGGGCGCTGCACCACACGTCACCCGGTCAGCGGCGCACCGAGGCGCCGTTGAATGCGGCGTTTCGCTTCATCACCTCGACGAGAAAATCCATCGCTGCGCGCACCGGTCCCGTGCTCTTCAGGTCGCGATGGACCACCAGCCAGATGTCTCTGGCAAACGATGGCTCCTCATCGGCGACGCGCAGCAATGTCTCGTCGGCATCGCCCAGGAAGCAGGGAAGCCCGCCCACGCCTGCGCCCGCACGGACTGCCGCGTGGTGACTGTTGATGTCACTGAGTTCGCAGGCAATGGCCCGCTTGCCTGCCAGGCTGCGAAGCCACTTTTGCTGTGGCATGTCTTCGAATCGCGCGTCGTAGGCGACGAACTCCCAGCGCTCCGGATGCGTGAGCGCTTCGTAGCTGCGACTCGCGTACAGAGCGAACGCCATGGTTCCCAACTTCCGCACGACGCTGCCCGCTTCCGTGGGACGCACCAGTCGAACGGCAATGTCCGCCTCGCGCCGACTCAGTGACACCTGCTGCGCCTGGCCGGCCACGGACAACTGGATGGCAGGAAACCGCCGGCGGAACTCGGTCAGATGCTGCGCCAGGAAGCTGGCCACCAAGACCGGCGGCACGCTGAGAGATACCTTGCCGGCGAGTGGCGACTGGCTGGCGCGGACCGCTCGCTCGATGGCGAAGGCATCGTCCTGCAAGGCCTGCGCCAGCGTGAACACGTGCGACCCCACGTCGGTCAGGCGGCAGGCGCGCGGCAGCCGCTCCACGAGGCGCACCTGCAAGTCGCGCTCCAAGGAGGCCAATCGGCGACTGATGGTCGCGTGGTCGACCTTCAATTCGCGTGCCGCGCCCGACAGCGTGCCCACGCGGCCGACCGCGAGGAAATGCCTCAAGTCTTCCCAATCGAACATCTGTGCATTTTCTCCAGCATGGAGTGCATTTTCTGGGAATTTACGCACGGTGATGCCCTGCCTAGCATTCGCCCTTCTCTTTCTCATGGGGCGCCGATCGATGGCTACCGTTTCACTTGACCGCCGCCAGCGCGCGACCTTGGTCGCAGCAGGCCTGGGCTTCGTCGTGGTGCTGCTCGATGTCAGCGTCGTCAACGTCGCGCTCGAGACGTTGCGCCTCAATTTCGGCACCGATGTCGCGGGGCTGCAGTGGGTCGTCAATGCCTACACATTGGTGTTTGCGGCGCTGCTCCTGACCTGCGGCGCGCTGGGTGACCGGCTAGGCGCCAAGAGGATCTTCGTGGCGGGGTTCGTCGTGTTCACGATAGCCTCCCTCGCATGCGGTCTTGCGCCGAGCCTGGCCTTGCTGGTGGTCGCGCGCATCGTCCAGGGCATGGGCGCGGCGCTGCTGGTTCCCAGTTCCCTGATGCTGCTTCAGCAGGCATTTCCGACCCCTTCTCAACGCAGCCGCGCGGTCGGTTGGTGGGGAGCGGCCGGAGGTATCGCGCTGGCCGCCGGCCCGGTGCTGGGCGGCCTGCTCATCGCGCAGGTGGGATGGCGCGGCATCTTTCTCATCAACCTGCCGATCGGCGCGCTCGGATTGGCACTGACCCTGCGCTATGCGCCCACCGCCGTCGCGAAGGCAGGCCGTGGACTCGACGTGCCGGGTCAGCTCGCAGCCATCCTCGCACTCGCATCGCTGACCGCCGCGCTGACGGAGGCGGGTCGGCTGGGATGGTTGCATCCCTGGGTCTGCGGCGGCATGGCCCTGTCGTTCCTCAGCGCAACCGCGTTCTATTGGCTGGAGCAACGCAGCCAGGCGCCGATGCTGCCACTGTCGCTGTTCCGGAGCGCGACCTTCTCGATCGCGACTGCCGTGGGCCTGGTGGTGAACTTTGCCTACTACGGGCTGGTGTTCGTCTTCAGCCTGTTCTTTCAGGCGGTCCAGCAGCTCTCTCCGCAACAGACCGGCCTGGCCTTCTTGCCGATGACGGCCATCCTGATGGTCATGAACATCGTTGCCGGACGGCTGGTCGCGCGCGTCGGCACGCGAGCACTGATGGTCGCCGGACTGGCGCTCGCGTCGCTGGGCTATCTGCTGCTCCTTCCGGTCAGCGCAGACCACGCCTATCTGACACTGGTATTGCCGATGCTGCTCGCAGCCAGCGGCATCGCGCTGGTTGTCCCCACCATGACCAACGCGACGTTGTCATCGGTCGATGCCGCGCACGCAGGCATCGCTTCAGGCGTCCTCAATTCGGCTCGTCAGATCGGCGGCATGCTGGGGGTGGCCGTGTGCGGGTTCTTCGTGCGGGACACGGAACCAGGCCTCTTTCTGCATGGCATGCATGTGTCGATTGCCCTGGCGGTCGCTCTCCTGGCCGCGGGAGGCGTCCTGAGCTACCTCGGTTTGAACAAGCATGCCCATGCGGAGACGGCGGTACAGCGCGGTTGAGCGCTTCCCCGCCATCTTGCATGCCGCCTTGGCAATGGCTCGAAGGCGAGATGGCTTGCAGGAGGGTCAGGCCGCGCGCGGCGAACCGCTCCGGCGCACGCTCTCGCGACGGTCCGTCCGTCAGTCCCGCAGAAGGGCCATCGCGACGGCGTCGAAGTACTTGCCGTCCAGCCTGAAGGCGCGGCGCAGCAGGCCTTCGGCCGCGAAGCCGTGACGTTCGTACAGCGCCCTGGCTCTTGCGTTGTCGCAGCGCACGGACAGTTCGATGCGGGTAAGACCGGATGCCCAGGCCGCCTCCACGGCAGCGCGCAGGAGCGCCGAACCAATGCCTCGTCCTCTTGCCTCCGAGACGACGCCCATTCCCAGGTGACCGACATGCGCGCGCGCTTGACCATGCGTCGGCAGGACGTCGCACCATCCGACGACCAGGCCTTCCACAGTGGCCACCCGAAGGCACCATCGGTTGGTGAGCACGGCGGTGTAGAAGGCCAACGCTTGTTCTGGGGGTGGCGCCTCCGTGAAGGCAAGGAAGCGCCGCTCGCGTGCAACGGAGTCCAGCGCCTCTCGAAGGCCGGGAAAGTGGCGCTCTTCCAACGGTTCGATCGATAGCGTCATGGTGCGTACGGCCGTTGCGTGGAACGGGGTCTCCGCCACAAATAACTCGGCATGGACTGAATGCCCGGATTTTGCAGCAGCGCCGACGGCAGGCGGCCGAAGGGCCATCGCCACATGAAATGCATATACTTCGTATACGTTTCATACAAAGGCCATCCATGGGTATCGTCAAGATTTCAGACCTGATGCACGAGAACCTGCGTGTCGCAGGGAATGCTCTCAGCCGGTCGATCAATGCGCAGGCAGAGCACTGGATGCGGGTCGGCATGCTGACCGAGATGCATCCGGAACTGGACCACCGCGAGATCTGCCAGCTGTTGATACGGGCCGAACTCGCGGGGGGGCTGGACATCACCATGGCTGCCACGCCCCAACCGGGCAAGCCTCGCGCGGCTGCGACGAGAAAGCACTGATGGCGCACGACGTGCCCATCCAATCCGCCGAACAACTGGAGATGGCGCGGCGGGCCGGCCGGCTTGCTGCGGAAGTCCTCGGCATGATCGCGCCCCATGTCGTGCCGGGTGTGAGCACGGAGACGCTCGACCGGATCTGCCACGAGCACATCGTGAATGTCCAGGGTGCCATTCCCGCCAACGTCGGGTACCAGGGCTATCCCAAGACCATCCTCACCTCCGTCAACCAGGTGGTGTGCCACGGCATCCCGTCCGCGAGCAAGATCCTGAAGAGGGGCGACATCGTCAACATCGATGTCGCCGTCATCCAGGATGGCTGGTTCGGCGACACCAGCCGCATGTACTTCGTCGGCGAGCCCAGCCCCCTGGCTCGGCGTCTGGTGGAGACAAGCTACGAAGCCCTGCTGGCCGGCATTCGGCAGGTGAAGCCCGGCGCGACGCTGGGCGATGTCGGCCATGCCATCCAGTCGGTCGCGCAACGCGAGCACTTCAGCGTGGTGCGCGAATACTGCGGGCACGGCATCGGGCAGATCTACCACGACGAGCCGCAGGTGCTGCACTACGGGCGGCGCGGAGACGGGCTCCGGCTCGAGGCGGGGATGGTCTTCACCATCGAGCCGATGCTCAACGCCGGCCAGCGCGAAACCCGTCAATTGCCCGATGGGTGGACGGTCGTGACCAAGGACCGGTCCCTGTCCGCGCAGTGGGAGCACATGGTCGCGGTCACGCCCGAGGGTTACGAGGTGTTGACGCCGTGGCCGGGCGGCACGGGCTCCTACGCGCCGGTCTGAAGCTCAATGGCCCCTTCGCCTTGGGGCCGCGCACGCAGTGCATCGACCTCGGCCTGCAACGCCTCCAGCTTTTCCCGGAGCGGGCGGACCGCCTCGGTGACCTGTTCCTCCGTGAAGCGTGGCGTGATGTGCTGCGGGCAGTTCCAGTCGAAAGCCTCCAGCCGCACGCGGAAGATGCGCTCGAGCTTGGCCTTGTAGCCCGGCACGGTGACGAGCGCCGTGAGCGCAGGGTCGGCATCGAGCGCGACGGCTTCGATGTGCGCGTAGATCTTCAGGCGTGCGCGATGGGCATAGTCCATCAGGAACAGGCTCGCGCGGTCGGTGGCCGCGAGGTTGCCCGTGCTGATGTACTGGCGATTGCCTCGGTAGTCGGCGAAGGCCAGCGTCCGGTCGTCGACCACCTTGAGAAAGCCACGCGGGCCGCCACGGTGCTGGACGTAGGGCCATCCTGTTTCCGACACCGTGGCCAGGTAGAAGCTGTCGCGTTCGGCGATGAAGGCGGCCTCGTTCTCGGTGAAGCGGTCGAAGTCGCGGTGCCCCTTGAAGTCCTGCCACAGGTGATCGGCGCCCATCGACGCCTGCGCTGCCCGGACGCTGGGTGTCGATGCGATGTCCATGAAACCGTAAGCCATGCCAACCTCCAATCGATGAAGGCTCGATGGTGCGCCCTTCCATTCAACTTGATAATCCAGCGATTTCAGGAAACTCTCTCCCGAATTTCGGAAGGATGATCGATGGACCGCCTGGAAGCCATGTCGATGCTGGTGTCGGTCACCGAGACGGGCAGCCTGTCGGCGGCGGCGCGTGGGTTGCGGGTCCCGCTGGCCACGCTCAGCCGCAAGATTTCGGAGCTCGAGGCACGGCTGGGTGCGCGGCTGCTGATCCGCACCACGCGCAAGCTCACGCTGACCGATGCCGGCGTGGCCTACGTCGCCGCGGCCCGCCGCATCCTCGAACAGGTCGAGGAGGCCGAGCACGCCGCCGCCGGCGAATTCATGGAACCCAAAGGCCAACTGGTGGTGACCGCGCCGATCATGTTCGGCCGCCTGCACGTGCTGCCCGTCGTGGCCGACTTCCTGGCGGCCTTCCCCGCGATCGACGTTCGGCTCGTGCTGTCCGACCGCCATGTGAACCTGGTCGACGACCATGTCGACATGGCCGTGCGCATCGGCCAGCTCCCGGACAGTTCGATGGTGGCGACCGCCATCGGCACGATGCGGATGGTGACCTGCGCCAGCCCTGCGCTGCTCGCGGCGCAGGGCGTGCCGCAGGCGCCCACCGATCTGCTTCGCTTCGCGTGCGTGGCGGTCGACACGCCCCTGCCCTCGCCGTCCTGGCGCTTCCGACACCCGCGCTCAGGAACGGCCATCGACGTGCCCATCCGGCCACGCCTGTCGGTGACGACGACGGAGGCCGCCGCCGACGCAGCGAGCCTGTCCGTGGGCGTGACGCGCCTGCTGCACTACCAGGCCGTCGAGGCCATCGGGCGCGGCGCGCTTCGGATCGTTCTGGAAGCCTACGAACCGGAGCCTGCCCCCGTGCACCTCGTGCATGTCTCGCGCGGGCAGATGCCGCTCAAAATGCGCCGGTTTCTCGATGTCGCGGCGCCGCGGCTGAGAGAGGCGATCGAGGCTGGCCTCTCGTCATCAGCGTGAGGCGTCGGCGACTTCCCGCAGCAAGCGCGCTGCGTGGTCGGTATCGGCATCGGCCCAGGAAAAGCCGGCGTCGGGGTAGTGACCCATCCAGTCGCGGTAGCGCACCAGGCCGGCGCGCACGCCGCGGTAATGCGCGAAGTCAGGGCCGTACTCGGTGTTGGCCGACCAGTGCGTGGCGACCACCGGCGTACCCATCTCCAGGAACTCGCGGATGTTCAGGCCGTAGGCCTCGGCGCGGTGCAGCGACACATAGACGTCGGCCATCCGCTGGAACGCGACCTGCTCGGCATCGGAGAAGTCCTGCCGCACCAGCCGGATGTTGCCAGCCGCGCCGATCATCTCGCGCAACTCATGCTCGACCACCCGCGTCGCCGACGAACAGCGCATCTTGATCAGCAGGACATGCTCGGCGCTGTCGCCGAAGGCCTTCTGCCAAGCCTCGACGTGGGCCCAGGGGTTCTTGCGTTCCGGGCACATCTTGATGTCCATGATCGCGATGCCGAGGAAGGCGGCGGCAGGCACATGGAACGCGGCGCGCTCGGTCGCCGCGATCGAAAGGTCGACCATGACGTGGTGCGGCACGACGACCACGGGCAAAGTCGAGGCGTTGCGGATCGCAGCCTGCGAAAAGGCAGAGGGCGTCCAGACCTCGTCGACGATGCGCAGCGCAAAGCGCCAGGCACGCGGGAAAACCTCGTTCTCCCAGGCCCAAAGCCCGGTGCGGTGGGCCCCGGCAAGCTGCTCGGGGCTGAACAGCCGGAGCGCACGCCGATAGCGATTCGGCTGGCACAGCAGATACAGGCGCGACACCGTGCCCAGGTCACGGCCATCGACGGCAGGCATACCGGCAGGCTGCGGTGACAAACTGAGCAGGACCAGGCCGGGATGCCGACGCTGCAGCCGCACGGCTTCGTAATGCGCGGCCCGAGACAGCCCGGTCTTGCCGCCGAAATCCCCGACGGCCACCACGCACCCCTGGTCTTCCGCTAGCAAGATCGTCGCCGGATCGCGGCGGTAGGGCTTCGACGCGCGCCAGTTGGCGAGCCCCAAACGCCAGCGCTTGAGCGGTTGGCCGAGCCGGTGCGCGAGCAGTCCGGCCGTCCATCGCCGCAGCGTGCGTGGGAAGCGGCGAAAGGCCAATGGCGAAAGCGGGACGGGAAACAGCGGGTCTGGGTCGAGCGAGGGCATCAAGGCGTGGCGTGCGAGCGGCGGAGCGCGATCCTACCCGGCCGTTCATCCGACCACGGGCAGCACCGAGCGCCTTCGGCCATACTTTTCCCATGACCCATTCCTTCTTCCAGCCGCCCGCGCAAGACGCCTATGTGCTGCGCAACCTGCGCGCCCCGCGCTGCCTGCTCAAGGCCGACCTGCCGGCGGTCGAGCCACGCAGCGACGGCGACCTGATCGCCGTCGACCTGCGCATCGCCCACGGCTGCATCGACGCGATCGCGCCGGCCGGCAGCTTCGACGCCGCCAGCGGGCCCGACCTCGACGCCTCGATGGTGCTGCCCGGCATGGTCGACGTGCACACCCACCTCGACAAGGGCCACATCTGGCCGCGCCAGCCCAACCCCACCGGTGACGGGGCCGGTGCGGGCGCAGCGACCGGTCGCGACCGTACCGCCAACTGGCATGCCGACGACGTGCGACAGCGCATGGACTTCGGCCTGCGCACCGCCTACGCCAAGGGCGTGGTCGCGATCCGCACCCACCTCGACTCCCTGGCCCCGCAGGCCGCGATCTCGTTCCCGGTGTTCCGCGAGATGCGCGAGCGCTGGGCAGGCCGCATCGAACTGCAGGCCTCCTCCATCGCGCCGCTCAACATCTTTCTGACCGACGAAGGCCGGCAGTTGGCCGACATCGTGGCCGAGAGCTGCGGACGGCTGGGCTGCGTCACCAAGTCGATGACCTACCCCGCCGACACGATGCCGCCCGATCTGGACGAGGCGCTGGTGCGCGTGTTCCAGCTGGCGGCGGAGCGCGGGCTCGATCTCGACCTGCATGTCGACGAGTCGACCGACCCGGCCGCGCGCGCGCTGATTCGCGTGGCGCGCACGGCCATCGCGCAGAAGTTCAAAGGCCGCATCCTGTGCGGCCACGTGACCTCGCTCGCGCTGCAGACCGACGACTTCATCGAGGAGACGATCGCGGCCTGCAAGGAAGCCGGCATCGACATCGTAAGCCTGCCGACGGTCAACATGTATCTGCAGGACCGCAGCCCCCAGGCACGCACCCCGCGCTGGCGCGGCGTGACGGTGCTGCACGAGATGAAGGCACGCGGCCTGCGGGTGGCGGTGGCCGGCGACAACTGCCGCGACCCCTTCTATGCCTACGGCGACCACGACATGCTCGACACCTTCACGCAGGCCGTGAAGATCCTGCACCTGGACCATCCGCTGGGCGACTGGATCCGCGCCGCGACGGAAACGCCGGCGGCCATCATGGGCCTCGACCGCGGCATTCTCAAGGTCGGCGGGCCGGCCGACCTGCTGGTGCTCAAGGCGCGCAGCTATTCCGAGATGCTCGCCCGCACGCAGTTCGACCGGACGGTGATCCGCGCGGGGCGCGCCATCGACACCACGCTGCCCGACTACCGCGAGCTCGACGCCCTGATGGCCGCCTAGGGCCTGTTAATGCTATTCCCGGAGATTGCGTTGCCCGGCCCAGGGGCTGGATGCAAGGCGCCCGCGCGCAGCAAGGCTGAAGCCTTGCAAGCGCGGGCAACGCCGCAGACGGCCCCTGCGCCGGGCAACCCGAAGGGAAGGCATGCCCAGGCCGGCCACTCGGTGTTGCGCTCCTTGATCGGCCCGCCTGGGCATGCCTTCGCAACGCCGGAAATAGCGTCAACAGGCCCTAGATCGCCGCCACGCTGCCCGTCACCGGCAGCACGATGCCGGTGATGTAGCCGGCACACACCGGCGAGGCCAGGAAGACGTACGCCGGCGACAGCTCTTCCGGCTGCGCCACGCGCTTGAAGTCGGTCTCCTTACCGAACTTCTTCACGTCGGCTGCCTTCTTGTCGGCCGGGTTGAGCGGTGTCCACACCGGCCCCGGCGCCACCGCGTTGACGCGGATGCCGCGGTCGATCACGTTGAGCGCCAGCGCCTTGGTGAAGGCATGGATGGCGCCCTTGGTGGCCGAATAGTCGATGAGGTTCCGGCTGCCCTGCAGGCCGGTGCGCGAACCGGTGTTGATGATCGACGCGCCGGTCTTCATGTGCGGCAGCGCCGCGCGCGCCATGCGCATGTAGCCGCCGATGTTGGTCTGCAGCGTGAGGTCCATGCGCTCGTCGCTGATGTCTTCCAGCGCGTCGGCATGCATCTGGAAGGCGGCGTTGTTCACCAGCACGTCGAGCCGGCCGAAGGCCTTGACGGTGCGTTCGACGGCGCGCTGGCAGAAGGCGGACTTGCGCACGTCGCCCTGGATCAGCAGGCAGCGCCGGCCTTCGGCCTCGATAGCGGCCTGGGTTTCTTCCGCATCGGCCTTCTCCGCGCTCAGGTAGACGATCGCGACGTCGGCGCCCTCGCGTGCGAACAGCACCGCTACGGCGCGGCCAATGCCCGAATCGCCGCCAGTCACGATGGCGCTCATGCCGGCGAGTTTGCCGCTGCCTTGGTAGCCGGGCGCCGTGTAGCGCGGCCGCAGCGCCATGTCCTTCTCACGGCCGGGCTTGGCGAGTTTCTGGCCGGTCAGCGTCTCGGGCTGCACGCGAGCGCCGGCCTGCACGGCCTTCGTCGTCTTGCGCGGCGCGGGCGCGGCGCGGTCCCGCGCGTCCTGGCTGCGCTGAATGGCGCGGTGGGTGTCGACGAGCGAACGGGTGCCTGTCTTCGAGGCGGGGGTGCGGGCCATGCAGCGACTCCTGGACTTGGAAAGTGAAAAGACGATGCTTCCGCCGCCGCGTGTGCCGTGCTGTCGTCCAATGCCGCATGTGGACCGAAAGAATGCGCACAAATGCCCGTCGACCAAGGGCTTTTCGGGATTCGTCAGGTGCTGCTCAGCCGATAAGATCGCGCCCTTTCGACCCTCCGGAGTGTTTGCATCATGAAGAAATTGCTCGCCCTGACCGCACTCGCCACGATGGCCACGGGCGCCCTGGCCCAGGACTTCCCGGGCGGCAAGCCCATCACCATCGTGGTGCCCTTCGCGGCCGGCGGCCCGACCGACCGCGTCGCGCGCGACCTGGCCGAAGCGCTGCGCAAGCCGCTCGACGGTGTGAGCATCGTCGTGGACAACACCGCCGGCGCCGGCAGCACCATCGGCAACGCCAAGGTGGCCCGCGCCAAGAACGACGGCTACACCCTGCTGCTGACGCACGTGGGCATGGCCACGACGCCGGTGCTCTACCGCAAGCTGCCCTACAACTACGAGACCGACTTCGAGTACCTGGGCATGATCAACGACGTGCCCATGACCATCATCGGCAAGCCGCAGCTCGAAGCGAAGAACTTCAAGGAAATGCGCGAGTGGATCGGCAAGAACCCGGGCAAGGTCAACCTGGGCAATGCCGGCATCGGTTCGGCCTCGCACCTGTGCGGCCTGCTGTTCCAGAACGAACTCAAGACCGAGATGACCACCGTGCCGTACAAGGGCACGGCACCGGCCATCGCCGACCTGCTGGGCGGCCAGATCGACCTGCTGTGCGACCAGACCACCAACACCACGAGCCAGATCGAAGCCAAGAAGGTCAAGCCCTACGCCGTGACCACACTCAAGCGCCTGACCACGCCGGCGCTCAAGGACATCCCGACGGCCGACGAATCGGGCCTCAAGGGCTTCCAGGTGACGATCTGGCACGGCCTGTACGCGCCCAAGGGCACGCCGGCACCGGTGCTCAAGAAGCTGAACGACGCCCTGAAGGTTGCGCTGAAGGACCCGGAGTTCATCAAGAAGGAAGAAGGCCTGGGCGCGGTCGTGGTGACCGACAACCGCGTGGAGCCGGCCGAGCACAAGAAGTTCGTGATGTCCGAAGTCGCCCGCTTCGGCCCGGTCATCAAGGCTGCCGGCGCGTACGCGGACTGATCGCCAACCGCCATCGCCACGAGCCGCCGCGCCTTCGGGTCCGGCGGCTTTTTTTCGCTCCCGTTCCGGGTTACTCCGCGCAGACCGTACCGGATGCGCCGCCTACGATTCCGGCCACGAAAAGCATGCGCCCCGCGTGCGCCGGAGATTCATGGATTCGCACTTTCCCGACCCCGGACGGGCGCTCGCGCTCTACCGCACCATGGCGCGCATCCGCGCCTTCGAGAACGCCGCCGAGATCGCGAGCCAGGGCGGCGTCAGCGCGTACGGCCAGCAGGCCACCGGCAGCGTTCGCGTCCGCGGGCCGCTGCACCTGTCGACCGGGCAGGAGGCCGTGCCCGCCGGCGTGTGCGTGCACCTGAAGCCGGCCGATTACCTCACCTCGACCCATCGCGGCCATGGCCATACGCTGGCCAAGGGCGCCGACCTGCGTCGCATGATGGCCGAGCTCTTCGGCAAGGCGACCGGCTTCAACGGCGGCAAGGGCGGCTCGATGCACATCGCCGATTTCTCGGTGGGCATGCTGGGCGCGAATGGCGTGGTGGCGGCGGGGCTGCCGATCGCCGTGGGTGCGGCACATGCGCAGAAGCTCCAGAAGAAGGACGCGATCACCGTGTGCTTCTTCGGCGACGGCGCGATCAACCGCGGGCCCTTTCTTGAATCGCTCAACTGGGCGCAGGTGTATGGCCTGCCGGTGCTCTTCGTCTGCGAGGACAACCGCTGGAGCGCCACCACCGCCAGCGGCCCGATGACGGCGGGCGACGGCGCGTCGGCCCGCGCCGAGGCGCTCGGCATCGCCGCGACGCAGGTCGACGGCAACGACGTGTTCGCGGTGCATGCCGCCGCCGCCCGGCTGGTGGACACGGTGCGCAGCGGCAGCGGGCCGCGCCTGCTGCACGCACTGACCTACCGGGTGAAGGGCCACGTGTCGGTCGACCCCGCGGCCTACCGCGACCCGGCCGAACTGGCCGCGGCGCTGGACACCGACCCGATCGCCCGGGCGCGCGCCGCCTGCCTGCGTGCGGGCATCGCAGCAGCGGCCCTCGACGGCACCGATGCCGATGCGCATGCGGAAGTCGAGGCCGCACTGGTGGCTGCCGCCGAAGCGCCCTGGCCTGATGCCGCCGCCGCCTTCACCGATGTCCAGACCACCGGAGCCGGCCAATGGCACTGACAACCGCTCCTGTCGACATGAGCTACGCCGAAGCCGCCGCGCTCGCGGTGCAGCGCGAGATGGAAGCCGACCCGAAGGTGGTCGTGATCGGCGAGGACGTCGGCCGCGGCGGCATCTTCGGCCAGTACAAGGGCCTGCAGCAGCGCTTCGGCGACCAGCGCGTGATCGACACGCCGATCAGCGAGGCGGCGATCATGGGCGCCGGCGTCGGCATGGCGCTGGCCGGCCTGCGCCCGGTGGTCGAGATGCGTGTGGTCGACTTCGCGCTGTGCGGCATGGACGAATTGGTCAACCAGGCCGCCAAGAACCGCTTCATGTTCGGCGGCCAGGGCCGTGTGCCGCTGGTCGCGCGCATGCCGGGCGGCATCTGGGACGCCTCGGCCGCGCAGCATTCGCAGTCGCTCGAAGCCTGGTTCGCGCACATGCCGGGCCTGGTGGTGGTGTGCCCGTCGACCCCGCAGGACAACCACGCCCTGCTGCGCGCGGCGATGCAGTGCGGCGACCCGGTGGTCTACATCGAGCACAAGGCGCTGTGGGGCCTGCGCGAACCGGTCGACGAAACGGTCACGATCCCGCTGGGGCAGGCCGCGCGGCTGCGCGAAGGCACCGCACTCACGCTGGTGAGCTGGGGCAAGCAGGTGCATGCCTGCGCCGAAGCCTGCGCCGCCCTGGCCGACCAGGGCATCGCCATCGACCTGATCGACCTGCGCACGCTGTGGCCGTGGGACCGCGAAACGGTGCTCGAATCCTGCGGCCGGACGCAGCGCCTGCTGGTGGTGCACGAGGCGGTGCAGGCGGCCGGCTTCGGCGCCGAGATCGCCGCGACGGCGGCCGAGGCCACCGGCTGCCGCATCGCGCGGCTCGGCGCACCGCGCATTCCGGTCGGCTACGCGGCGGTGCTGGAGGCGCAGTCGCGCGTCGGCGCCGAGGCAATCTCGGCGGCGGCGCGCCGGCTGGTCGACTGACGTTATCGGCATCGCGGCGCGTTTCTGAACGGGGGTTTTACCTGCGACACCGCGCCGGGCTTCGCCTGTACAACCCCGGGATGAACTTTTCCACCCGTCGCTCCCGCCGCGCCGTCCTTTCCGCTACGGCGGCCGGCGCCCTTCTCCTGCTGTCCGCGCCCACCTGGGCACAGGGCGCCTGGCCCAACAAGCCGGTGCGCATCGTCGTGCCCTTCGCGGCCGGCGGCACCACCGACATCCTCGCGCGCGCGATGGCGCCCGAGCTCTCGAAGGCGCTCGGCCAGCAGTTCATCGTCGACAACCGCGCGGGCGCCGGCGGCAACGTGGGCAGCGACATCGTCGCCAAGGCGCCGAACGACGGCTACACGCTGCTGATGGGCACCGTGGGCACGCACGGCATCAACCGCGCGCTCTACCCCAAGCTACCCTTCGACCCGATCAAGGATTTCGTGCCGATCACGCTCGTGGCCGCCGTGCCGAACGTGATGGAGATGAACACCGACAAGGCGAAGGAACTGAACATCCACAACGTCCAGGACTTCATCAAGTACGCCAAGGCCAACCCGGGCAAGCTCAACATGGCGTCCAGCGGCAGCGGCACCTCGATCCACCTGGCCGGCGAGCTGTTCAAGAGCATGACGGGCAGCTTCATGACGCACATCCCGTACAAGGGCTCGGGCCCGGCCCTGATGGACATGGTCGGCGGCAACGCCGACGTGATGTTCGACAACCTGCCGTCGTCGATGCAGCAGATCAAGGGCGGCAAGCTCGTGGCGCTGGCCGTGACCAGTTCGAAGCGATCGCCGGCGCTGCCCAATGTGCCGACGGTGGAAGAAGCCGGCGGCCCTCAGCTCAAGGGCTTCGAGGCCAGCTCATGGTTCGGCCTGCTGGCTCCGGCCGGCACCCCGCCCGAGATCGTCAACCGCATCCAGCAGGAAGTGGCCAAGTCGCTCGGCACGCCGGCGATGCAGGAAAAGCTCCTGGCCCAGGGCGCCATCCCCAGCGGAAACTCACCCGCCGAGTTCACCAAGCACATCGAGCGCGAGCACGCGAAGTGGGCGAAGGTGGTGAAGGACTCCGGCGCCAAGGTCGACTGAGGTCAGACGCCCCAGACGACGTCCTTGCCTTCGGCGGCGGAGCGCTTGAGCATGTCGATCAGCGGGGCGGCCCGCTGGTGCAGCGCGACATGCTCGCGCTCGGCAGTTTCTTCATGGTTCTCGGCAGCGAACGCATCGCCGTTGTGGCGGTGCTGTTCGTGCTCGCGGCCGACCGCGGCTTCGAGGGCCGAAACGGCCGCAGGGATCTGTTCGCTGGTGATGATGCCCTGCGGGCCGGGGGCCTTGCCGATGATGTCCAGCAACTGGCGCGCGTTGGGTTCGAGCATCACGACATCGGCGGTGGCCTGCGATTTGAAGCGGTAGAGCATGTTGTTTACTTGTAGATGAAGTCTCGGGCGAAAGGGTACACCGATTGCGCACCGCGCATCGGGCCCTTGGCCACATCGCCGTCCGGTCGCGTCGCCAGCATCTGGTGCAGCGAGATCCACCCGCGCTCGAAACTCATCGCCGAACCGGCCAGGTACAGCCGGTAGGCCCGCAGGATGCGCTCGGCGCGCGCGTCGTCGCCGCTGGTGCGACGGAGCACAGCGCGCGCCTCGTCGAGCTGCGCTTCCAGCGCGTCCGACCAGGCCCACAGCGTGCGCGCATAGTGCGGCCGCAGGTTCTCGGTGTCGACCATCTCCAGCCCGGCGCCGGCCATGTCGCGCAGCACCTGCGTCACGTGCAGCAGCTCACCGCCAGGGAAGATGTACTTCTCGATGAAGTCGCCCATGCCGGCGCCCAGTTGCTGGTAGTCGAGCCGGCCGGAGGTGATGCCGTGGTTCATGACCAGGCCGCCGGGCGCCAGCAGCGCGTAGATCTGCCGGAAGTAGGTCGGCATGTTGGCGCGACCGACGTGCTCGAACATCCCGACCGACGAGATCTTGTCGAAAGGCTGGGCCGGATCGAGTTCGCGGTAGTCGCGCAGCTCGACACGCACCCGTCCTTGCAAGCCCTTCTCTTCGATGAGCCGCGTGACGTGCGCATGCTGGTTCTTCGACAGCGTGATGCCGGTGGCGTCCACCCCGTAGTGCTCGGCCGCCCACAGCAACAGCCCGCCCCAGCCGGAGCCGATGTCGAGGAAGCGCTCGCCGGGCTGGAGCATGAGCTTGCGGCAGATGTGGTCGAGCTTGGCTTCCTGGGCCTGCGCGAGGGTGAGATCGCTGGTGCGGTAGTACGCGCACGAGTAGACCCGTCGCGCATCGAGCCAGAGCGCGTAGAAATCATCGGAGACGTCGTAATGGAACTCGATCTGCGCGGCGTCCTTGCCCAGCGTGTGCGAGCCGCGGGACTTGGCCCGCCGCATCATGCGCGACCACCAGCCGGTGTCCGTCTCGACCGGGTTGCCGGGCAGAAGGCCGGCTGCGGCATCGGTCAGGTCGCGCATGGCACCTTCGATCTGCACCCGTCCCTCGACATAGGCCTCGCCGATCGCCCCGACCTGTCGCGCGGCCAGCTTGGCGAGCGAGGTCCAGTCGGTGAAGGCCAGCGTCACCCGCGAGCCGGGCTGCGACACGGTCCTGCCGTCAGGCAGCTGGAGCGCGATGGGAACCGGCAGCGACGCCAGTTGGGATTCGATTTTGGGTATCAGGCTGGCCATGTCGATGATTTTTCCCAGCACCGCGACGCCCGTCAACCGACCGGTCCGGATGACCCTGTCCCCATTGACACCAGAATGTTTATGTCTAAACTATTTATTCATGAATATCCTCGCACCCGGACTCCAGCGCATCCTCTGCATCGGCGGCGGCCCCGCGGGGCTGTATTTCGCCCTGCTGATGAAGGCGCGGCACCCCCAGCTCGAGATCACCGTGGTCGAGCGCAATCGCCCGTTCGACACCTTCGGCTGGGGCGTGGTGCTGAGCGACCAGACGCTGGCCAACCTCCAGGTGGCCGAGGCCGGCACGGCCCGGATGATCGGCGAGTCCTTCCACCATTGGGACGACATCCAGGTCTTCTTCAAGGGTGGGCAGGTGCGCTCCGGCGGCCACGGCTTCTGCGGCATCGGCCGCAAGCGCCTGCTGAACATCCTGCAGGAGCGCTGCCTCGAACTGGGCGTGAACCTGGTCTTCGAAACCGACGCCACCGACGACCAGGCCCTGGCCGCGCAGTACCAGGCCGACCTGGTGATCGCCAGCGACGGCCTCAACAGCCGCATCCGCACGCGCTACGCCGAGGTCTACCAGCCCGACATCGACCTGCGCAAATGCCGCTTCGTCTGGCTCGGCACGCACCAGACCTTCGACGCCTTCACCTTCGCCTTCGAACAGACCGAGCACGGCTGGTTCCAGGCCCACGCCTACCAGTTCGACGACACGACCTCGACCTTCATCATCGAGACGCCGGAAGAAGTCTGGAAGGCGCACGGCCTCGACCAGATGGAGCAACCCGAGGCCATCGCCTTCTGCGAGAAGCTGTTCGCCAGGTACCTGGGGGGCCATTCGCTCATCAGCAATGCGTCGCACCTGCGCGGCTCGGCCAACTGGATCCGCTTCCCGCGCGTGATCTGCAAGCACTGGACGCACCGCGTCGACATCGAAGGCAAAACGGTGCCGGTCGTGCTGATGGGCGACGCGGCGCACACGGCCCACTTCTCGATCGGCTCCGGCACCAAGCTCGCCCTGGAAGATGCGATCGACCTGGCCGACGAGTTCGGTCACGGCGGCAGCATCGACGAAGTGCTGACCGGCTACGAGGCACGCCGCAGCGTCGAGGTGCTGAAGATCCAGAACGCCGCACGCAATTCGACCGAGTGGTTCGAGAACGTCTCGCGCTACACCGGCATGCAGATCGAGCAGTTCGCCTATTCGATGCTCACGCGGAGTCAGCGCATCAGCCACGAGAACCTGCGGCTGCGCGACGCGAAATGGCTGGGCGGCTACGAGAAGTGGCTGGCCGGCGGCCGGCAGATCCCGCCGATGCTCACACCGTTCAAGGTCCGCGGTCTCGAACTGAAGAACCGCATCGTCGTCTCGCCGATGGCGACCTACAGCGCGGTCGACGGCGTGCCGCAGGACTTTCACCTGGTGCACCTGGGCGCACGCGCCCTGGGGGGTGCGGCGCTGGTCTTCGTCGAGATGACCAGCCCGACGCCCGAAGGCCGCATCACGCCGGGCTGCCCTGGCCTCTACAGCGACGAACAGGCAAGCGCCTTCAAGCGCATCGTCGACTTCGTGCACGCGCAGAGCAGCGCGAAGATCGGCATGCAGCTGGGCCACAGCGGCCCCAAGGGCTCGACGCAGGTCGGCTGGGAAGGCACCGACGAACCGCTGCCTGCCGGCAACTGGCCATTGATGGCCGCGAGCGCCCTGGCCTATGGCGAGCAGAACCAGACGCCGACCGCGATGACGCGCGCCGACATGGACCGGCTGCGCGACCAGTTCGTGGCGTCGACCCAGCGCGCGGCCGAGGCCGGCTTCGACTGGCTCGAGCTGCACTGCGCGCACGGCTACGTGCTCGCGTCCTTCCTCAGCGCGCTCACCAACCAGCGCACCGACGAATACGGCGGCGACATCGCGAACCGCGCGCGCTACCCGCTCGAAGTGTTCGCGGCCATGCGGGCCGCCTGGCCGGCGGAACGCCCGATGAGCGTGCGCATCTCGGCACACGACTGGGCCCCCGGTGGCAACACCGACGACGATGCGGTCGCGATCGCGCGCCTGTTCAAAGATGCGGGTTGCGACTTCATCGACGTGTCGTCCGGCCAGACCACCCGCGCCGCGAAGCCGGTCTACGGCCGCATGTACCAGACGCCCTTTGCCGACCGCATCCGCAACGAGGTCGGTATCGCGACCATCGCCGTCGGCGCCATCACCGACGCCGACCAGGCCAACAGCATCATCGCGGCCGGCCGCGCCGACCTGTGCGCTGTCGCGCGCCCGCACCTGGCCGACCCGGCCTGGACGCTGCACGAAGCCGCCAAGCTGCAGAGCCGCTACGTCGACTGGCCCAAGCAATACACGGCAGGCCGCGACCAGATGTACCGCGAGATCGCCAAGCAGCAGGCGATGGCGGCGGTGCCGGTGAACGTCGCGAGCGAAGAGGAGCGCTGAATGGACCTCGAAGCCCGCGCCCACAGCGAACACCCCGACGAGTTGCGGCTGTGGCTGCGCCTGCTCACCTGCACGCAGCTCATCGAGAAGGCAGTGCGCAACGGCCTGCGCGAGCAGTTCGCGACCACGCTGCCGCGCTTCGACCTGATGGCGCAGCTCGAGCGCTCGCCCGAAGGCCTGAAGATGAACGAGCTGTCGCGCCGCATGATGGTGACCGGCGGCAACGTCACCGGCATCACCGACCAGCTGGTGGCCGAAGAACTGGTCGAGCGTGTCAATGTCGAGGGCGACCGGCGTGCCTGGCGCGTTCGCCTCACCGTGCGCGGCCGCAAGCTCTTCCATGAGATGGCACAGCAGCACGAGGCCTGGATCGTCGAGGCCTTTGCCGGCCTCAACGCCAAGGAGATCTCGCAACTTCACAAGCTGCTCGGCAAGGTCAAGCAGCACACCACCCCCTTCACGACAACGACGGAGACGGCATGAAGCACTACATCGGCGCGAGCAACCCCATGCACGCGCAATTCGAGGCGAAGGCCGGCTACACGGCCACGCACTTCCAGTGGTCCTACGAAGACGGCGTGGGCACCATCACGCTCAACCGGCCCGAGCGCAAGAACCCGCTGACCTTCCAGTCCTACGCCGAACTGCGCGACCTGTTCCGCGCGCTGCATTTCGCCACGGACGTGAAGGCGGTGGTCGTCACCGGCGCCGGGGGCAACTTCTGCTCGGGCGGCGACGTGCACGAGATCATCGGCCCGCTCACGAAGATGAGCATGCCGGAGATGCTGGAGTTCACCCGCATGACGGGCGACCTGGTGAAGGCGATCCGCCAGTGCCCGCAGCCGATCATCGGCGCGATCGACGGCATCTGCGCCGGCGCCGGCGCGATGATCGCGCTGGCCTGCGACATCCGCTACGGCACCCCGGCCGCGCGCACCGCCTTCCTGTTCACGCGCGTCGGCCTGGCCGGTGCAGACATGGGTGCCTGCGCCCTGCTGCCGCGCATGATCGGCCAGGGCCGCGCATCGGAACTGCTGTTCAGCGGCCGTTCGATGACGGCGGACGAAGGCCTCGCGTGGGGCTTCTTCAACGCGCTGCATCCGAGCGATGCGGTGCTCGGTGCGGCGACGCTGATGGCACGCGAGCTCGCGGCCGGCCCGACCTTCGCCCATGGCATGACGAAGACGATGCTGTCGCAGGAATGGTCGATGACCATCGAGCAGGCGATCGAATCGGAAGCCCAGGCACAAGCCATCTGCATGCAGACCGCGGACTTCACGCGCGCCTACGAGGCCTTCGCGGCCAAGCAGAAGCCGGTCTTCGGCGGAGACTGACATGTCTGCCTCCAAGGTCGATCCCTCGACGGCGCATCTCGCGCTCCCCTTCTTTGACGACGCGCACCGCGAACTCGCGCGCGGCCTGCTGCCGTGGGCCGCGGCGCAGGACGTGGACGAGCGCGATGACCGCGCCGCCTGCCGCGATTGGGTCAAGCGCCTGGGTGACGGCGGCTGGCTGCGCTACTGCGTGCCCGCCGCGTTCGGCGGTGCGCTCGACAAGCTCGACTCGCGCGCACTCGTGCTGCTGCGCGAGACGCTCGCCTTCCATTCGCCGCTGGCCGACTTCGCCTTCGCGATGCAGGGCCTGGGCAGCGGTGCGATCACGCTGGCCGGCAGTGCATCGCAGCAGGCCGAGTACCTGCGTGCCGTGGCGCGCGGCGACAAGATCGCAGCCTTCGCGTTGAGCGAACCGGAGGCCGGTTCCGACGTCGGCGCGATGGCGATGCAAGCCATCGACACCGGCGCCGCCTGGCGGCTCGACGGCGCGAAGACCTGGATCAGCAACGGCGGCATCGCCGATTTCTACTGCGTGTTCGCGAAGACTGACCCGACCGGCGGCACGCGCGGCATCACGGCCTTCATCGTCGATGCGGATGCGAAGGGCCTCGACACCCGCGAGCATATCCAGGTGATGGCACCGCATCCGCTCGCGACGCTGCGCTTTGGTGCCTGCGAAGTGCCGCACGGTGCACAGCTTGGCGAACGCAACGGCGGCTTCAAACTCGCGATGCGCACGCTCGACATCTTCCGCGCATCGGTGGCCGCTGCGGCGCTCGGCATGGCACGTCGTGCATTGAGCGAAGCCATCGCGCATGCGAAGTCGCGCCGCATGTTCGGGCAGACGCTGGCCGACTTCCAGCTCACGCAGGCCAAGCTCGGCGACATGGCCGCGCTCATCGACAGCGCCGCCCTGCTCACCTACCGCGCGGCGTGGATGCGCGACGAGGGCGAGCGCACCGGCCGGCCCTTTGGCGACTACACCGCAGCCGCCGCGATGGCCAAGATGTGCGCCACTGAAAACGCACAGCGCGTGATCGACATGGCGGTGCAGATGCACGGTGGCAGCGGCGTGCAAGTGGGCACGAAAGTTGAGAGTCTCTACCGCGACATCCGCGCGCTTCGCATCTACGAAGGCGCGACGGAAGTCCAGCAATTGATCATCGGCAAATCCGTCCTGCGGGAGTAGACCTTGAGCGCACAAATCGACCGTTTCGTCCACGACGGACTTCCCCCCCCCGAACTGCTCCCGGTCTTCCGTTATGACCTGCCGGAGCTGCAGTTGCCCGACCAGCTGAACCTGGTCGAGGAGCTGCTCGACAAGGCCGCGGCGAAGGGCTTCGCCGACAAGCCGATGCTGCGTTCACCCACGCGCACGCTCACCTATGCGCAGGCCGCCGTGGAAGTGAACCGCATGGCGCAGGTGCTGACGGAAGACCTCGGCCTGGTGCCGGGCAACCGCGTGCTCTTGCGCGGTGGCAATTCGATTCCGATGGCACTCGCATGGCTGGCAGTGGTGAAGGCCGGCCTCATCGCCGTGGCGACGATGCCGCTGCTGCGTGCGCGTGAACTGGGCGACATCATCGACAAGGCGAAGCCGGCGGTCGCGCTGTGCGAAGCCAAGCTCATCGACGAGATGCTCATCGCCCAACGCGCGAACCCCGTGCTGAAACAGGTCGTGGCCTTCAAGACCGACGCACCCGAGGGGCTCGAGGCGATGGCGGCCAAGAAGAGCGGCGTCTTCCCCGCATGCCCGACGGCCGCGGACGACATCGCGCTGCTCGCCTTCACGTCGGGCACCACCGGCAAGCCCAAGGCGCCAGCCACCACGCACCGCGATGTGCTCGCGATGTGCGAGACCTGGCCGCGCCACATCCTGAAGGCCACGAGCGACGACATCGTGATGGGCTCGCCGCCACTGGCCTTCACTTTCGGGCTCGGCGGTCTGCTGGTCTATCCGATGTGGGCCGGGTCGTCGATCTACTACCCCGACATCCCGTACACGCCGGAAGGCATGGTCAAGCTGATCAACGAGACCGGTGCGACCATCGTCTACACCGCGCCGACCTTCTACCGGCAGATGGCGCCCTTTGCGAAGCAGCACGGCGTGCCGACGTTGCGCATCACCGTGAGCGCGGGCGAGGCACTGCCGGATGCGACGCGACAGTTGTGGAAGGACGCGACCGGTATCGAGATGCTCGACGGCATCGGCGGCACCGAGGTGTTCCACATCTACATCTCGGCCGCAGGCCATGAGGTCAAGCGCGGCGCGATCGGCAAGGCCGTGCCCGGCTTCATCGCCAAGGTGGTCGACGACGACGGCAACGAGGTGCCGCGCGGCACTGTCGGCAAGCTCGCCATTCAGGGCCCGGTCGGCTGCCGCTACTTCGACGATGCGCGCCAGACCGCCTACGTGAAGAACGGCTGGAACTACCCCGGCGACGCCTTCATGCAGGACGACGACGGCTACTTCTTCTACCAGGCCCGCGCCGACGACATGATCATCACCGCCGGCTACAACGTCGGCGGCCCGGAGGTCGAGGACGCGCTGCTGCAGCACCCGGCCGTGGCCGAGTGCGGCGTCATCGGCAAGGCCGACGAGGACCGCGGCATGATCGTCAAGGCCTACTGCGTGCTCAAGCCCGGCCACACCGGCGACGCGGCCCTGTGCAAGGCGCTGCAGGACCACGTCAAGGCCTCCATCGCTCCCTACAAATACCCGCGCGAGATCGAATTCGTCGACGTGCTGCCCCGCACCGAGACCGGCAAGCTCCAGCGCTTCAAACTGAGACAGACATCATGATGAACAAGCTTCTTCAACCCGCCGGCTGGTTGCCGCCCAAGGGCTATGCCAACGGCATCGCCGCGCGCGGCACGCAGATCTTCGTCGGCGGCCAGATCGGCTGGAACGGCCAACAACAGTTCGAGACCGACGACTTCATCGCCCAGTGCGGGCAGGCGTTGCGCAACATCGCCGAGGTGCTGCGCGAGGCCGGTGCTGGGCCGGAGCACATGGTGCGCATGACCTGGTACATCACCGACCGCGACGAGTACAACGCACGTCTGAGCGAGTTGGGACCGGTCTACCGCGATGCGATGGGCAGGAATTTTCCGGCCATGACCTGCGTTCAGGTGGCGGCGCTGGTGGAAGCGCGTGCCAAGGTCGAGATCGAAGTCACGGCAGTGCTGCCGGACTGAGCAGAACAAAGTCGACGAGAAAGGGGCTGCGGCCCCTTTTCTTTGGCCCTATGCAGGCTGGCAGGCCGTTATTTTTTGCCCGATATTCATCGACAAAAACAAAAAGGCCCTGTTCGAAAACAGGGCCTTTCAATTTGGTTGCGCGAGCAAGATTTGAACTTGCGACCTTTGGGTTATGAGCCCAACGAGCTACCAGGCTGCTCCATCGCGCGGCAAGATGGAATTATAGCTTATTCTGAAGCGGTCTGCTCGTCGGCAGCCACTTCTTTCACTTCGGGACGGTCAACCAGTTCGACGAGCGCCATCGGGGCGTTGTCGCCCACGCGGAAACCCATCTTCAGGATGCGGGTGTAGCCGCCCGGACGCGTGTTGTAGCGCGGACCCAGTTCGGCGAAGAGCTTCACGACGCTGTCGCGGCTGCGCAGGCGGTCGAAGGCCAGGCGCTTGTTGGCGAGCGTGGGCTTCTTGGCCAGCGTGATCATCGGTTCGATGACGCGGCGCAGTTCCTTGGCCTTGGGGACCGTGGTCTTGATGACTTCGTGCTCGATGAGCGAGTTCATCATGTTCTGCAGCATCGCGAGGCGGTGCGAGCTGGTGCGGTTGAGTTTGCGGAGGCCGTGACCGTGACGCATGGTGATTTCCTTTGAAAGGTTTTAATAAAGGCAGCCGTGTCAGGTACTGCCCGGTTTTTGCGTTGTCGGATTAACGCTTGTCGAGGCCGGCCGGCGGCCAGCTTTCGAGCTTCATACCCAAGGTGAGGCCACGCGATGCGAGGACTTCCTTGATTTCGTTGAGCGACTTGCGACCCAGGTTCGGGGTCTTGAGCAGCTCGTTCTCGGTGCGCTGGATCAGGTCACCGATGTAGTAGATGTTCTCGGCCTTCAGGCAGTTCGCCGAACGGACCGTGAGCTCGAGCTCGTCGACCGGGCGCAGCAGGATCGGGTCGAACTGCTGGGCGCTGCGCGGTGCGGGTGCATCGAATGCCGCGAGTTCGCCGCCTTCGAGCTGCGCGAACACGGCGAGCTGTTCCACCAGGATCTTCGCCGAAGCGCGAACCGCGTCTTCAGCGGTGATGGCGCCATTGGTCTCGATCTCGATGAGCAGCTTGTCCAGGTCGGTACGCTGTTCGACACGGGCGCTTTCGACGGTGTAGCTCACACGCTTGACGGGCGAGAACGAGGCGTCGAGAACGATGCGGCCGATCGACTTCGTCGGCTCGTCCGCGTAACGGCGCATCGTGCCCGGCACATAGCCGCGGCCCTTCTCGACCTTGATCTGCATGTCCAGCTTGCCGCCTTGCGACAGATGGGCGATGACGTGGTCGGGATTGATGATCTCGACGTCGTGCGGCGTCTGGATGTCGGAGGCCAGCACTGGGCCTTCGCCGTCCTTGCGCAGGCTCAGCGTGACTTCATCGCGGTTGTGGAGCTTGAACACCACGCCCTTGAGGTTCAGCAGGATGTTGACGACGTCTTCCTGAACGCCATCGATCGACGAGTACTCGTGGAGCACGCCGGCGATCGTCACTTCGGTGGCCGAATAACCGACCATCGACGACAGCAGCACGCGACGCAGTGCGTTGCCGAGCGTGTGGCCGTAGCCGCGCTCGAAAGGCTCGAGCGTGACCTTTGCCTTGTTGGCGGCCAGTTGCTCGACCTGGATGGTCTTGGGTTTCAGCAGGGTGGTTTGCATGCAGACTTCCTCTCAATACCCCCGGTTCGTTACACCGGTAAGGCTGGTGAAGTGCCCTGTCGCGGTGCAGCGCGGAGGGAACAAAAAATCACAAGGACGAGGCCGCGCAGCAGCCTCGTTATCGTCCGTTTATCGCGAATAGAGTTCGACGATCAACGATTCGTTGATGTCGGCGGCGAATTCGTCGCGATCCGGAACCTTCTTGAAGGTGCCTTCGGCCTTGTCGGCGTTCACTTCCACCCAGGCCGGCATGCCGACCTGTGCAGCCAGCTGCAGCGCTTCGGCGATGCGGGTCTGCTTCTTGGACTTGTCGCGCACGGCGATCACGTCACCGGTCTTGACCAGGTACGACGCGATGTTGACCGACTGGCCGTTCACCGTAATGGCACGGTGCGACACGAGCTGGCGTGCCTCGGCGCGGGTCGAGCCGAAGCCCATGCGATAGACGACGTTGTCCAGGCGCGATTCGAGGATGAACAGCAGGTTGGCGCCGGTGTTGCCACGGCGACGATCGGCTTCCTCGAAGTAGCGGCGGAACTGCTTTTCGAGCACGCCGTACATGCGCTTGACCTTCTGCTTTTCACGCAGTTGCAGGCCGAAGTCGGAGGTGCGCTGACCCGAGGTGCGACCGTGCTGGCCGGGCTTGGAGTCGAACTTCGACTTGTCCTGGATCGAGCGACGGGCGCTCTTGAGGAACAGGTCGGTGCCTTCACGGCGGGAGAGTTTGGCCTTGGGGCCGAGGTAGCGTGCCACTTGATCTTCCTTTGTGTCATCTGCTGCAGCACTTGTCTGCAGGAGCCATCAGCGGCGTGCCGATGGCGGTGGGCTTGTTAAAACAAAATGCGCAGCCGCGGTGAAGCAGACTGCGCGGTGGCATCTCGGCCCGGAGGCCAGGACACCTGATCGCCGACGATCAGATGCGGCGACGTTTCTGCGGGCGGCAACCGTTGTGCGGCACCGGCGTCACGTCGGCAATGGAATTGATCCGGATGCCGAGCGCCGCCAGGGCGCGCACCGACGATTCGCGACCCGGGCCGGGGCCCTTGATCTCGACGTCGAGGTTCTTGATGCCTTGTTCGACAGCAGCACGGCCGGCCACTTCCGACGCCACCTGGGCAGCGAAAGGCGTCGACTTGCGCGAGCCCTTGAAACCCTGGCCACCCGACGAGGCCCACGACAGCGCATTGCCCTGGCGGTCCGTGATCGTGATGATCGTGTTGTTGAACGAGGCGTGCACGTGGGCGATACCGTCCGCAACGTTCTTGCGAACCTTCTTGCGAACGCGCTGTGCGGCGTTATTGGCAGGAGCTTTAGCCATGCTGTTTCAATCCTTATTTCTTCAGGGACTGCGCGGCCTTGCGCGGACCCTTACGGGTACGGGCATTGGTGCGCGTGCGCTGGCCGCGCATCGGCAGGCCACGGCGATGGCGGAAGCCGCGATAGCAGCCGATGTCCATCAATCGCTTGATGTTCATCGTCGTCTCGCGACGCAGGTCGCCTTCGATGGTGAAGAGAGCGATCTGGTCGCGGATCTTTTCGAGATCGGCGTCGGTCAGATCCTTGATCTTCTTCGAATAGTCGATGCCGCTCGCTTCGCAGATTTGACGGGCGCGGGTGCGACCGATACCGAAGATGGCGGTCAGGCCAATCTCAGCGTGCTTGTGCGGCGGAATGTTGATGCCAGCAATACGTGCCATGTGCGTCCTCTAATACTCTTTGATCAACCCTGGCGCTGCTTGTGGCGCGGGTCGGTACAGATCACACGCACCACACCCTTGCGGCGGATGATCTTGCAATTGCGGCAGATGGTCTTGACCGAAGCCGAAACTCTCATATGACTCTCCTAAAACGTGTTCGATGTTGCAGCAGTGCTCAAGATGTCTTGAAGTTGGCCTTCTTGAGCAGCGATTCATATTGCTGCGACATCATGTAGTTCTGTACTTGGGCCATGAAGTCCATCGTGACAACCACGATGATCAACAGGGAGGTGCCGCCGAAATAGAACGGCACGTTGTATTTGAGGATCAGGAACTCCGGCAGCAGACAGACGAAGGTGATGTACACCGCGCCGGCCAACGTCAGGCGAACCAGGATCTTGTCGATGTAGCGCGCCGTCTGGTCACCCGGACGGATGCCCGGAATGAACGCCCCGCTCTTCTTCAGGTTGTCGGCCGTTTCCTTGCTGTTGAACACGAGGGCCGTGTAGAAGAAGCAGAAGAAAACGATCGCAGCCGCGTAGAGCATCACATAGATCGGCTGACCCGGTGTGAGCGCGCCGGCAATGTCCTTGATCCAGCGCATGCTGTCACCGGTGCTGAACCAGCCCACCACGGTGGCCGGCAGCAGGATGATCGACGACGCGAAGATCGGCGGAATCACGCCAGCCATGTTCAGCTTCAGCGGCAGATGCGACGACTGGCCGCCATACACCTTGTTGCCCACCTGGCGCCGCGCATAGTTCACGAGGATCTTGCGCTGCCCGCGTTCGACGAACACCACGAAGTAGGTCACCAGGACCACGACCGCGATGATGAACAAGGCGATGACCGGGTTCATGGCACCGGTGGTCACCAGCGAAGCCAGGCCACCGATGGCGTTGGGCAGACCGGCGGCGATGCCCGCGAAGATCAGGATCGAAATGCCGTTGCCCAGACCGCGTTCGGTGATCTGCTCGCCGAGCCACATCAGGAACATCGAGCCGGCCGTCAGGCTGACCATGGCGGTGATCCGGAAGCCGAAGCCCGGGGTGATCACCAGACCGGCCGACGATTCGAGGGCGACAGCGATGCTGAAGGACTGGAACAGTGCCAGACCCAGCGCGCCATAACGCGTGTACTGCGTGATCTTGCGGCGACCCGACTCGCCTTCCTTCTTCAATTGCTCGAAGCTCGGAAGCACGTAGGTCATCAACTGCATGATGATCGACGCCGAGATGTACGGCATGATGCCCAGCGCGAACACGGTGAAGCGCGACAGCGCACCGCCCGAGAACATGTTGAACAGGCTCAGGATGCCGCCCTGCTGGCCCTGGAACAACTGCGCCAGCTGGTCCGGGTTGATGCCCGGCACAGGGATGTGCGCGCCGATCCGGTAGACCACGAGCGCGAGCAGCAAGAAGACCAGCCGGCGACGGAGGTCACCGAACTTGCCTGTCTTTGCGAGCGTTGCCGCGTTAGTTGCCACGGAGATCTTCTTTCGGTCCGGTCTTTTAGGCGACGCTGCCGCCGGCAGCTTCGATCGCAGCCTTGGCGCCGGCGGTCGCGCCGATGCCCGTCAGCTTGACGGCCTTGGTCAGTTCGCCGGTCTTGATGACCTTGACGACCTTGATCATGTGACCGACCAGGCCAGCCTGCTTGAGCGTCAGCATGTCGACTTCGGCAGCGCCGAGCACTTCGAGCGAGGTCAACGTGACTTCAGCGTTGTACTTGAGCGATTGCGACTTGAAGCCGCGCTTGGGCAGACGGCGCTGCAGCGGCATTTGACCGCCTTCGAAGCCGACCTTGTGGAAGCCGCCCGCACGGGACTTCTGACCCTTGTGACCGCGACCCGCGGTCTTGCCGATGCCGGAGCCGATACCGCGGCCGACGCGACGCTTCGCGTGCTTGGCGCCGGCGGCCGGCTTGATGCCATTGAGTTCCATATCAGTCTCTCTTACAGAACTTTGACCAGATAACTGATCTTGTTGATCATGCCGCGCACGGCGGGCGTGTCCTGCAGCTCGCTCACGCTGTTGAGCTTGCGCAGGCCGAGGCCACGCACGGTCGCGCGATGCGATTCCTTGGTGCCGATCGGGCTCTTCACGAGCTGCACCTTGACGGTGGTCTGTTGTTGCGTCGTCATGTCGATGCTCCTGTTCACGCGAACAGCTCTTCGACCGTCAGACCGCGCTTGGCAGCAACGGCAGACGCGGTCGTCGAGTTCTTCAGGCCGTCCAGCGTGGCACGGACCATGTTGTAGGGGTTCGACGAACCATGGCTCTTGGCCACGATGTCGGTGATGCCCAGGACTTCGAACACGGCGCGCATCGGGCCGCCGGCGATGATGCCGGTACCCTTGGGAGCGGGGATCATGACGACCGAAGCGGCGCCATGGTGACCCGTCACGCGGTGATGCAGCGTGCCGTTCTTGATCGAGATCTGGAACAGGTTGCGGCGTGCTTCTTCCATGGCCTTCTGCACGGCTGCCGGCACTTCCTTCGACTTGCCCTTGCCCATGCCGACCTTGCCGTCGCCATCGCCGACCACGGTGAGTGCGGCGAAACCGAGGATACGACCGCCCTTCACCACCTTGGTGACGCGGTTGATCGCGATCATCTTCTCGCGCAAACCGTCTTCAGGGCCTTCGTTCTGCGTTCTTGCTTGAATCTTTGCCATTTTGAATCTCGTGTCCGTTTAGAACTGCAGGCCGGCTTCGCGGGCGGCCTCGGCCAGCGCCTTGACGCGGCCGTGGTAGGCGAAACCAGCGCGGTCGAAAGCGACCTTCTCGACACCGGCGGCCTTCGCCTTTTCAGCGATGCGCTTACCGATGGCCGTTGCAGCGGCGGCGTTGCCGCCCTTGCCCGAACCGCCCAGCGCCGTGCGCACTTCGGCTTCGGCCGTCGATGCAGTGGCGATCACCTTGGTGCCGTCGTCGGAGATGACGGTGGCATAGATGTGCAGGTTGGTACGGTTCACCGTCAGGCGCGCAACGCCTTGCGTCGCGATCCGGATGCGGGTCTGACGCGAGCGGCGCAGACGTTGTGCTTTTTTGGTCAACATCATTTTGCTGCCCCTTACTTCTTCTTGGTCTCTTTGATCACGATCTTCTCGTCCGAATAACGGATGCCCTTGCCCTTGTAAGGCTCAGGCGGACGAACAGCGCGGATCTCAGCGGCGATTTGACCAACGCGCTGACGGTCAGCACCCTTGATCACGATTTCGGTCGGGGTCGCGGTGGCCACCGTGATGCCCTGGGGCATCTCGATGTTGACCGGGTGCGAGTAACCGACTTGCAGGTTCAACTTGTTGTTCGAGGCCGCAGCCTTGAAACCGACGCCGACGAGGTTGAGCTTCTTCTCGAAGCCCTTCGTCACGCCGACGACCATGTTGTTGACGAGCTGGCGGAACGTGCCGCTCATCGCGTTGGCTTCACGCGATTCGTTGGCGGGCTCGAAGCTCAGCTTGCCGTCCTTGTTGACGACGTTGACCAGGGCATTGCGGGTGAGCGCGAGCGTGCCGCCCGTGCCCTTCACGTTGATCTGGTCGTCCTTGATCGACACATCCACACCTGCGGGGATGGCGACCGGCATTTTTCCGACTCGGGACATTTCAGTGACTCCTCAATGTCTCGGTTAGGCGACGTAGCACAGGACTTCGCCACCGACACCGGTAGCGCGTGCCTTGCGGTCGGTCATCACGCCCTGGGGGGTCGTGACGATGGCGACGCCGAGGCCGTTCTGGACTTGCGGGATGGCTGCGCTGGCCTTGTAGACGCGCAGGCCGGGGCGGCTCACGCGTTCGATGCGCTCGATGACCGGACGGCCAGCGTAGTACTTCAGCGTGATGACGAGTTCGGACTTGCCGGCTTCGGTCTTGACCTCGAAACCGTCGATGTAGCCTTCGTCCTTGAGGACTTGTGCGATCGCGGCCTTCACCTTGGAAGACGGGATCGACACGGTGGGCTTCGCCACCATCTGCGCGTTACGGATACGCGTCAGCAGGTCGGCAATGGGATCACTCATGCTCATGTTGTTTGCTCCTGCCTGGCTTACCAGCTGGCCTTGGTGACACCGGGGATGTCGCCAGCGAAAGCCAGTTCACGGATCTTGGCGCGAGCCAGACCGAATTGACGGAAAGTGCCGCGGGGGCGACCGGTGATGGCGCAACGGTTGCGCTGACGCGTGGGGTTCGCGTTGCGCGGGAGCTTCTGCAGGCCCAGGCGGGCAGCAGCGCGCTCTTCGTCGCTCTTCGTCAGGTCGTTCGAGGCAGCCTTCAGTTCGGCGTGCTTTGCAGCGAACTTGGCGACCAGCTTGTCGCGCTTGAGTTCGCGTTGGATCAGGGATTGTTTAGCCACGGTTCGCCTCAGTTCTTGAACGGGAAACGGAAACCAGCGAGAAGCGCCTTGGCTTCTTCGTCGGTCTTGGCCGTCGTCGTGATGCTGATGTTGAGACCGCGCAGGGCATCGACCTTGTCGTATTCGATCTCGGGGAAAATGATCTGCTCTTTCACGCCGATGTTGTAGTTGCCGCGGCCGTCGAAGGCGCGACCCGAGATCCCGCGGAAGTCGCGAACGCGCGGCAGAGCCACGGTCACGAAACGGTCCAGGAACTCATACATCTGCACGCCGCGCAGCGTGACCATGCAGCCGATCGGTTGCATTTCGCGGATCTTGAAACCGGCGATGGCCTTCTTCGACTTGGTGACGACCGGCTTCTGGCCGGCGATCTTGGTGAGGTCGCCGACAGCATTGTCGAGAACCTTCTTGTCGGCGACTGCTTCACCCACACCCATGTTGAGCGTGATCTTGGTCAGACGCGGAACCTGCATCGGCGACTTGTAGCCGAACTTCTCGGTCAGGTCCTTCGCGATCTTGTCGCGGTAGATTTGTTGGAGACGTGCCATGTGAGTACCCCTTAGGCGATCTTGATTTCGTCGCCGCTGGACTTGAAGACGCGAACGCGCTTGCCGTCCGCGACCTTGATGCCCACGCGATCGGCCTTGCCGGTCGCGGCATTGAAGATCGCCACGTTCGATTGGTGGATGGGCATGGTCTTCTCGACGATGCCACCGGTCGTACCCTTGAGCGGGTTCGGCTTGGCGTGCTTCTTGACGATGTTGACGCCGTCGACGATCAGGTAGGAGTCGTCGGTGCGCAGCGACACCGTGCCGCGCTTGCCCTTGTCGCGCCCGGCCAACACGATGACCTGGTCGCCTTTGCGAATCTTGTTCATGGCTAGTTGTCCTTACAGAACTTCGGGAGCCAGCGAGACGATCTTCATGAACTTCTCGGTACGCAGTTCGCGCGTCACGGGTCCGAAGATGCGGGTGCCGATCGGCTCCAGCTTGGCGTTGAGCAGCACGGCGGCATTGCCGTCGAACTTGACGAGCGAGCCGTCGGCGCGACGGATGCCCTTGGCGGTACGCACCACGACGGCGCTGTAGATCTCGCCCTTCTTGACGCGCCCACGAGGAGCAGCCTCTTTGATGCTGACCTTGATGACGTCGCCCACGCTGGCATAGCGCCGCTTGGAGCCACCGAGCACCTTGATACACAGGACGGATTTCGCGCCCGTGTTGTCGGCCACGTCGAGCCGGGATTCAGTTTGGATCATTGCTAGTAGTTCCCAACTTGTACCGAGCAGAACCTCATGGCGCTGCGCGGTCAGTCTTGGGCCCGTCGTCCGCACCCCAAACCACTTGGGGTGCATCCGTCTGGGCGGAATGCTTCGCCTTTTTGAAGCGAAGCCCGCGATTGTTGCAGTCCCTTCCAGGCTTGTCAACTGCCGCTGTGCAAACAGATCGGGGAAGCCGGCGGAGCGACAATTCCGCCTCGCCCCTCCCGACACCCTTATCCGCCACCCTCGCCATGTCCGATCTCACCCCTGCCGCCCTGCCCGCCATCGCCTTCATCGGGGGGGGCAACATGGCCAGCGCCATCCTGGGCGGCCTGCTTCGGCAGGGCCTGCCGACCGCCTCGGTGGAGGTGGTCGAGCCTTTCGAAGACGCGCGCGCGCGCTTGGCCCGCGACTTCGGCATCACGCCGCAGCCCAGCGCCAGTGCCGCGCTGGGGCGCTGCCAGGTCGTGGTCTGGGCCGTCAAGCCCCAGACCTTCGCCGACGCCGCGCGTCCCGTGCGCGCCTTCACCCCGGGCGCGCTGCACCTGAGCGTGGCGGCCGGCATTCCGTCGGAGAGCATCGCGGGCTGGCTAGGCACCGACAACGTCGTGCGCGCCATGCCCAACACCCCCGCGCTCGTCGGCCAGGGGATGAGCGGCCTGTTCGCCCGGCCCGCCGTGAGCGCCGACGGGCGCCGCCTGGTCGAACAGGTGCTGGCGCCGACCGGACAACTGCTGTGGGTCGACACCGAAAGCGCGCTCGACGCCGTCACGGCCGTTTCCGGTTCGGGCCCGGCCTATGTCTTCTATTTCATTGAGGCGATGACCGAGGCCGGCATCGAGATGGGCCTGCCGCCGGCGCAGGCCCAGCAACTGGCCATCGGCACCTTCACCGGCGCGTCTGCGCTGGCACAGGCCTCGACCGAGCCACCGTCGGTGCTGCGCGAGCGCGTGACGTCCAAGGGCGGCACCACCTACGCGGCGCTGAGCGCGATGGAGGCGGCGGGCGTCAAGGCGCAGTTCAAGACCGCGATCCGCGCGGCCGAGCAGCGCGCACGCGAGCTGGCGGCGGAATTCGGTCGCGCCTGAGGCTGGGGGCTCAGCGGACCGCGTAGTCCGCCACGATGCCGGCGAAGACGGCGAACCCGACCCAGTGGTTCAGCCGGAAGGCCCGGAAGCAGCCCTCGCGCGTGCGATCGCGGATCAGGCGCCAGTGCCAGGCGACCTGCACCGCCGCCGCGGCCAGCCCCAGCGCGAAGGCAACGCCCAGCCCGGCACGAAGGCCGACAGCCCCCCAGAGCGCCAGAAAGACGGCATAGCAGAGCATCACGGCCGCCACATCGAAGCGCCCGAAAGTGATCGCCGAGGTTTTCATGCCGATCTTCAGGTCGTCGTCGCGGTCGACCATGGCGTACTCGGTGTCGTAGGCCAGCACCCAACCCAGGTTGCCCAGCAGCAGCAGCCAGCCGATGCCCGGCACCCGCGTGAACGCCTCCGACGCCGGCACCGCCGCGCCGCCAGCGGCGCAGAAGGCCATCGGGATGCCGATCGAGAACGCGATGCCCAGCACCGCCTGCGGCAGCGAGACGAAGCGCTTGGCGAAGGGGTAGGCCAGCGTCACCGCCAGGCCCACGAAGGCCCAGACGATCACCGCCGCATTGGTCGTCAGCGCCAGCCCGAAAGCGATCAGCGCCAGCACGGCGCCCAGACCGAGCGCTTCCCTGACCGAAATGGCGCCGCTGGTCACCGGCCGCTGGGCCGTGCGCTTGACGTGCCGGTCGAAGTCGCGGTCGGCCACGTCGTTGACGCAACAGCCCGCGCTGCGCATGAGCACCGTGCCCCCCACGAAGACGGCCAGCAGACGCCAGCCAGGCCAGCCGCCCGCGGCGAACCACAGGGCGCCCAGCGTCGGCCACAGCAGCAGCAGCCACCCGGCAGGCCGGTTCCAACGGATCAAGTCGAGGTACAGCGCCAGGCGCCCGCCAGCCTTCACGGAAGCTCCAGAAACGAAAAGAGCGGCATTGTGCCGCTCCTGATCACGACGGGGCCTGCGCCCCGCTCGAACTTAGATCACTCCTCGAGCAGCGAACGCAGCATCCACGCCGTCTGGTCGTGCACCGTGCAGCGCGCGGTCAGCATGTCGGCGGTCGGGTCGTCGCCGGCTTCCTCGGCCACGGGGATGAACTCGCGGGCGATGCGGGACACGGTCTCGTGGCCCTTCACCAGGATGCGCACCATCTCCATGGCCTTGGGCGGCACCGGCGGCACGTCGGGCACCGTCGCGATCTTGCTGAACTCGGCGTACGAGCCCGGCGCGTAGTGGCCCAGGGCACGGATGCGCTCGGCGATGACGTCGGTCGACGTCCACAGTTCGGTGTACTGGCCCATGAACATGGCGTGCAGCGAGTTGAAGTGCGGGCCCGTCACGTTCCAGTGGAAGTTGTGCGTGGTCAGGTACAGCGTGTACGTGTCGGCCAGCACGCGGCTCAGGCCTTCGGCGATCGCCGCGCGGTCCTGCCGGTCGATGCCGATGTTGATGATCGGCGCATTGCGGCTGCCCGACTCCTGCGCCACGCTGGCACCGCCCTTGGCGGGCACCTTGCCGGCACCGGCCGCCGGGGCGGACGTGATCGGAGACTTGGTCTTTTTCTGGGGCTTGTTGGGTGCTTTGGCCATGACGACGATTTCCTCGATGGATTTGAATGGGGAGACGTTGGCAACTTTAGGAGCCCGCAGGCCGCGTCGCAACAGCGAGACTCTATCGCAGCCATTGCCCCGCGCCGCACGTGCGGCGCAGGCAACCGCCGCGCCTCGATCAGGACAGGCGCTTGACCCCCGGCAATTCGCAGGCGTAGACCGCATTGCGCAGCGCAGCGATCGCCTCGTAGCGGGTGAAGCTGCGGCGCCAGGCCAGCACCACGCGCCGCATCGGCGGCTCGCGCCCTTCGCCGTCATGGATGGGCAGGTAGCGCACCATCGGTTCGGGCTCCTTGCGGCTGCGCGCCTTCGGCTTGAGCGCCTCGGCCGGGACCGACAGCCGCGGCACCAGCGTCACGCCCATGCCCGAGGCCACCATGTGCTTGATGGTTTCCAGCGACGAGCCCTCGAAGCTCTTGCGGATGCCCTCGGCGTTGCTCGAGAAGCGCGCGAACTCGGGGCACACCTCGAGCACGTGGTCGCGGAAGCAATGGCCGGTGCCCAGCAGCAGCATCGTCTCGTTCTTGAGCTCGTCCGAGCTGATCGACTCGCGCACCGCCAGCGGATGGCTGGTAGGCAGCACCGCGACGAAGGGCTCGTCGTAGAGCGGCGCCACGGCCAGGCCGGTGTCCGGGAAGGGCTCGGCCATGATGGCGCAGTCGATCTCGCCGGCCCGCAGCATCTCCAGCAGCTTGACGGTGAAGTTCTCCTGCAGCATCAGCGGCATCTGCGGCGTGCGCGCGATGTTCTGGCGCACCAGGTCGGGCAAGAGGTACGGCCCGATGGTGTAGATGATGCCGAGGTTCAGGGCGCCCGCCAGCGGGTCCTTGCCGCGCTTGGCGATCTCCTTGATGCTGGCGGCCTGGTCGAGCACGCTCTGCGCCTGCTGCACGATCTGCTCGCCCAGCGGCGTGACCGTCACTTCGCCGGCGCTGCGCTCGAAGAGCTTGACTTCGAGCTCGTCCTCGAGCTTCTTGATCGCCACCGACAAGGTCGGCTGCGAGACGTAGCAGGCGTCGGCCGCCTTGCCGAAATGGCGCTCCCGGGCGACCGCGACGATGTATTTGAGTTCGGTGAGGGTCACCGCGTCGATTATGCGCAAGACCCCTTGTCCGCGATCGGGCCAGGGCCTGTTAATGCTATTTCCGGAGTTGCGAAGGCATGCCCAGGCCGGCCAATCAAGGCGCGTGACGCCGCATGTGCGTCGGCACATGCAAGGAGCGCAACGCCGAGTGGTCGGCCTGGGCATGCCTTCCCTTCGGGTTGCCCGGCCCAGGGGCCGTCTGCGGCGTTGCCCGCGCTTGCAAGGCTTCAGCCTTGCTGCGCCCGGGCGCCTTGCGTCCAGCCCCTGCGCCGGGCAACGCAATCTCCGGAAATGGCGTTAACAGGCCCTAGGCTTTCAGGTACTCCGCCTTGCTGCCCAACCAACGGTCGACATGCTTCTGCGCGAGCTCGGGATGCTGGTCGAGCATCTTCGGCGCCAGCTCGCGCGCCCAGTCGAGCAACAGCGCGTCGTCGGTGAGGTCCGCGAAACGCAGCAGCGGGGCGCCCGACTGCTTCGCGCCGAGAAACTCGCCGGGCCCGCGGATCTCCAGGTCGCGCCGGGCGATCTCGAAGCCGTCGCTCGTCTCCGCCATCGCCCTGAGCCGCGCCCGCGCCGTCTCCCCCACGCGCCCGCCTTCGTTCGGCGCGTACAACAGCACGCAGGCCGACGCCGCGGCGCCGCGTCCCACACGCCCGCGCAGCTGGTGCAACTGCGACAACCCGAAGCGCTCCGCATGCTCGATCACCATCAGCGAAGCGTTGGGCACATCCACACCGACTTCGATCACCGTCGTGCTCACCAGCACGTGCACCGTATTGGCCGTGAAGCGCGCCATCACGTCCTGCTTCTCGGCCGTCGGCATGCGCGAATGCAAGAGGCCGACCTGCACCGCATCACCCAGCATGCCGGCGAGCTCGTCGCGTGTCTCGGTGGCGTTGCGCAGGTCCACCGCCTCGCTCTCCTCGATCAACGGACAGACCCAGTACACCTGCCGCCCCTGCGCCAACTGGTGGCGGATGCGGTCGATGACCTCGTCGCGCCGGTGCTCGGCCACCAGCTTGGTGACGATGGGCGTGCGGCCGGGCGGCAGCTCGTCGAGGGTGGAGACATCGAGGTCGGCGTAGTAGCTCATAGCGAGCGTGCGCGGAATGGGCGTGGCGCTCATCATCAGCAGATGGGGCTCGAGGTCGCCAACGGCCTTCCCGCGCAAGGCCAGCCGCTGCGCGACACCGAAGCGGTGCTGCTCGTCGATGACGGCCAGCGCCAGGCGCTTGAAGCGCACCTTCTCGGAGATCACGGCATGCGTGCCGATCACCAGCGCCGCCTCGCCGCTCTCGACGGCCGCACTCATCACGTCGCGTTCCTTCTTCTTCTGGCTGCCGGTGAGCCAGGCCACGCGCAGGCCGCGCTCGGCCAGCAGCGGGTCGAGCCAGCCGATCAGCTTGCCGAAGTGCTGCGCCGCAAGGATCTCGGTCGGCGCCATCAGCGCGCACTGGAAGCCCGCATCAATGCAGCGCGCCGCCGCGAGCGCGGCCACCACCGTCTTGCCCGAACCGACGTCGCCCTGCAGCAGGCGATGCATCGGCGCCGTGCGCGCGAGGTCGTGCGTGATCTCCTCGCCCACGCGCTGCTGTGCGCCGGTGAGCGCGAAGGGCAGCACCGCCAGGAGTCGCGCGTGCAGCGAATCTGCGGCCGGCGACGGCGCCAGCACCGGCGCGCGCTGCGCCGCCCGCTCGCGCCGCGCCTGCAGTTGCGACAGCTGCTGCGCCAGCAGCTCTTCGGCCTTCAGGCGCTGCCAGGCCGGGTGGCTGTGGTCTTCCAGCGCGGCGATCGACACGTCGGGCGTCGGGTAGTGCAGGAAGTTGAGCGCATCCCGCAGCGGCCACGCGCCGCGCAGGCCGATCTGCGCGGGCACCGTTTCGTCGAGCACGGCGCGCGCCAGGCCCGCGCGCACCTCGCGCCGCAGCACCGGTTGCGCCAGGCCCGCGATGGTGGAGTAGACCGGCGTCAGCGCATCGGGCAGCACGGTGCCGGCGGCCTTCACCGTCGGGTGCATCATCTGCCGCCCGAGGAAGCCGCCGCGCACCTCGCCCCGCACGCGCACCCGGGCGCCAACGGCGAGCTGCTTCTGCTGCGACGGATAGAAATTGAAGAAGCGCAGCTGGCAGGTGTCGCTGCCGTCGTCGACCGTCACGACCAGCTGGCGGCGGGGCCGGAAGCTCACCTCGCTCTCGGTCACCACCGCCTCGATCTGGCCCATGTCGCCGTCGCGCAGGTCGGCCAGGCGGACGATGCGGGTCTCGTCCTCGTAGCGCATCGGCAGATAGAGCGCGAAGTCGATGTCGCGCAGCAGGCCGAGCTTGCGCAGCGCCCGCTGCACGAGGCTCGGGCCCGTCCCCGGGGACACGGGCGCAGCCGTCGGCTTGGACGGATCGGGCGTGGGCGATGACGGCTTGCGCGGCACGTTCAGCAGAGGTCCTGCAGCGCGCTGCGCGCATCGGGGAAACGGAAGCGGAAGCCAGTGTCCGTCAGCCGCTTCGGCGCCACGCGCTGGCCTTCCAGCAGCACGTCGGCCTGCTCGCCGAGCGCGAGACGCACCGGCGTGGCCGGCATCGGCAGCCAGAACGGACGGTGCAGCACCTGCGCGGCGGTGCGCATGAAGTCCTCCTGCTGCAAGGCTTCGGGCGCCGTGAAATTCCAGGCCTGCGGTTCGGCGGGCGCACCGGGGGTCGCCGCGACGCGCCACACGTGGGCCATGGCGCCCAGCAGATCCTGCAGATGGATCCACGACACCCACTGCCGGCCGGTGCCGAGCCGTCCGCCGACACCCATCTTCACCGGCATCAGCAGCCCCGGCAACGCACCGCCGTGTCCCAGCACCAGGCCGAAACGCAGGCAGTTCACGCGCACGCCGTGCGCGGCAGCAGCGTGTGCCGACGCCTCCCACGCCTGGCACAGGCGCGACATGAAGAGCGGCTGCGGCGGGCTCGCCTCGGTCAGCTCTGCCACATCGCCCTGCGGCTGCACGCCGTAATAGCCGACCGCCGAGCCGGACAGCATCAGCCACGGCTTCACGGGGCGCCGGGCGATCCACGCGACCAGGTCATCGGTCAGCCCGGCACGACTCGCGAGCAGGACGGCCTGGCGCGCGGCCGTCCAACGCGGACCGACGATGCGCGCGCCGGCCAGGTTGACCACCACGTCGACCGCAGGCGTCGCCGGTATCTCGTCGAGCTGCCGGACACAGCGCACCGTCGCGCCGAAGCGCCGGGCGGCGGCGGCCACATCGCGCGTCCACACGGTCACGCTGTGGCCGTCGGCCCGCAGCGCCGCGACCAGGTGGCGCCCGACGAAGCCCGTGCCGCCCGTGAGCAGCACATGCTGCGGCGCGTCAGCGAAGTGCAGCGCCGGCACGCCCGCGGCATCGGGGTTCGGAACGGATGGCGTGGTCATGCGCCGATTCTGCCGCGCCGCCCCATGGCGCACCCGGCCTTTTCCGCCATGGGAGAATCCGGCCCGCACTTCTGTCCTTCCCATGCCTCCTTGGCACGGGCCCGTCCGGCCCTCAAGCACCATGCGCGCCTTCACGCTTTCCGACTTCGACTTCGCCCTGCCGCCCGATCTGGTCGCGCAGCACCCCGCCACCGAACGCACCGCCTCCCGCCTGCTCGACGGCACCGGAGACGCGCCGGTCGACCGCATCTTCCGCGACCTGCCGAGCCTGCTGAAGCGCGGCGACCTGCTGGTCTTCAACGACACCCGTGTGGTCAAGGCGCGTCTGTTTGGCGAGAAGCCGACGGGTGGCAAGCTGGAGCTGCTGGTCGAGCGCGTCCTCACCGGCAACGAGACCGTCTGCCACATGAAGGTCAGCAAGAAGCCGCCCGTCGGTACCACGCTGGCGATGGTCGGCGGCTTCAGCGCCACGCTGCTCGGCCGCTGGCCGGACGAAGACGGCGCCCTCTTCCGCTTCGCCTTCCAGAGCCCGGCCGGCGAAGACCCGTACGCACTGATGGCGCGCTGCGGCCACGTGCCCCTGCCGCCCTACATCGCGCACACCGATTCCGCCGAGGACGAGCGCCGCTACCAGACCGTGTTCGCGCGCGTCCCCGGCGCCGTGGCCGCACCGACCGCGGCGCTGCACTTCGACGAAGGCCTGCTCGCGCAGCTCGAAGCGCGTGGCGTGCAGCGCGCCAATGTCACGCTGCACGTCGGCGCCGGCACCTTCCAGCCGGTAAAGACCGAGAACATCGCCGAGCACACCATGCATGCCGAGCGCTACGAGGTGCCTGAAGCCACGCAGCGCGCCATCGCCGACTGCAAGGCGCGCGGCGGCCGGGTCGTCGCGGTCGGCACGACGACCGTGCGCACGCTCGAGTCGTGGGCCAAGAGCGGCGAAGCCGCCGGCGACACGCGCATCTTCATCACGCCGGGCTTCGCCTTCGCGCACGTCGACCTGCTGATCACCAACTTCCACCTCCCCAAGAGCACGCTGATGATGCTGGTGAGCGCCCTGGCCGGCTACGAGCGCGTGATGGCGCTGTATGCCCACGCCATCGCCCAGCGCTACCGCTTCTTCAGCTACGGCGACGCCATGCTGCTGGCACGACAGGACTGAATCCCATGCTGAACTTCGACATCCTCACCACCGACCCGACCAGCCACGCGCGCCGCGGCACGCTCACGCTCAACCACGGCCCAGTGCAGACGCCGATCTTCATGCCCGTGGGCACCTACGGCACCGTCAAGGGCGTGATGCCGCGCAGCCTCGAAGAGATGGGCGCGCAGATCATCCTGGGCAACACCTTCCACCTGTGGATGCGCCCGGGTCTCGACGTCATGGCCAGCTTCGGCGGGCTGCACCAGTTCGAGAAGTGGAACAAGCCGATCCTCACCGACTCGGGCGGCTTCCAGGTGTGGTCGCTGGGTGCGATGCGCAAGATCAGCGAGGAAGGCGTGAAGTTCGCGTCGCCGGTCAACGGCGACAAGCTCTTCCTCACGCCCGAGGTCTCGATGCAGATCCAGACCATCCTCAACAGCGACATCGTCATGCAGTTCGACGAATGCACGCCCTACGACACCAACGGCCACATCACGACCGAGGCCGAGGCGCGCACGTCGATGGAACTGAGCCTGCGCTGGGCCGCGCGCTGCAAGACCGAGTTCGCGCGCCTCGAGAACCCGAACGCGCTCTTCGGCATCGTGCAGGGCGGCATGTTCGAGAACCTGCGCGAGGAATCGCTGGCCGCGCTGGTCGAGATGGACTTTCCCGGCTACGCCATCGGCGGCGTGAGCGTGGGCGAGCCCAAGGAACAGATGCTGCACATCATGGGCCACACGCCCCACAAACTGCCGGCGCACAAGCCGCGCTACCTGATGGGCGTGGGCACGCCCGAAGACCTGGTGCAGGGCGTGGCCGACGGCGTCGACATGTTCGACTGCGTGATGCCCACGCGCAATGCGCGTAACGGCACGATGTTCACGCGCTTCGGCGACCTGAAGATGCGCAACGCGCGCCACAAGATGGACCCGCAGCCGGTCGACCCGAGCTGCACCTGCCACGCCTGTGCCGGCACCTCAGGCGTGAGCTGGAACGATGGCGGCCGCGAAGGCTTCAGCCGCGCCTACCTGCACCACCTCGACCGCTGCGGCGAGATGCTCGGGCCGATGCTCTGCACCATCCACAACCTGCACTACTACCTGAACCTGATGCGCGAGATTCGCGAAGCGCTCGACGCCGGGCGCTTCGCCGAGTTCCGGCAGCAGTTCAAGTCGGATCGGGCCCGCGGCGTGTGAACGGGTCGGCGGCTATTTAGCGGTGGCGAGGAAAGGCCTGATCGGCAGCGGCGTGCTGTAAGGCTCGATGCGCAGCAGTTCGCTCTTGAACACCGCGATCTGCCGCAGCGGCGCCTGCACCAGCGCACCGTCTGCCTCCTTGGCGGAGGCATATTGCCAAAGCGTGACCTGGCCCTTGTCGGCCAGCAGCGCGGCCAGCCGCTGCACCGCGGGCTCGCTGCCCCTGCCGAGTTGCTCGACGTCGACACCGACGACGATGTCGTCGCGCGGCGAGACGATCTTGAACAGCTTCACGCCGGCAGCGGCTTCGCCGTGCGCGGTCAGCACCCAGGCGCTCGCCGAGACGAGGACGAGCCGCACCACGGCACGGCAGTAGGAGAAGGACATCGCGGGATCCCGTCGCATGGAAAGCCGGCAAGCGTAGGCGGGCACGCGCGCGCCGCCCATTCGACGGAAGCCATACGCCGCTCGGCCCAGGCGCAAAAAAGCCCGTCGGCGACGGGCTTCGGGTGCAGGCGGGGGCGACTCAGTCGCGCAGTTCTGCCGGCAAGGTACCGCCGTTCGCGGCGATGCGGGTCATCACCTGTTTGTGCAGGCCGATGTTCCACTCGGCCGAACCCGGCTCGCCATCGCTGTAGAGGATCTCGCTAGCCAGTTCCTTGCGCGCGGCAAGGCTGCTGTCCAGGCCGAGCAACTTGAGCAGATCGACGATCGACGTGCGCCAGTTCAGGCCGGCGGCCCCGGGCATCGCATCCAGGATGGCCGGGACGTCGCCCAGCGGGATCGAGGGTGGCGGTGCCGGCGCCGCGGGCGCGCTGGCCGTGGGTGCAGGCGCCGGGGCGGCCTGGACTTCAGCCGCGTTGGCCGACGGGAAAATCTTGGAAAAAATCTTGCCGAAAATGCTCATGGGTACTCCTTGAATATCAGACTGGTTCTGTGAAACGCGGCGCCGGGCGCCGCACGAGCTTCTATCACGCAGGCGACGCGCCGGCCAGGGTTGGCTGGGCCGAAAGTGTTTGCGTCTGTGCCGACGTGCCGCATGCGTGGCAGAACTTCGAGAAGGCGCTCTTGCGCGCATCGCAGGCGCCGCAGTGGTCGAACAGGCCGATGCCGCAGTGCGGGCAGAAATCGATCGCCGGGTTCTTCAGGTCCACCGGGCGCTCGCAGCCGGGGCACACGCTCTTGGCCAGGCGCGCCAGCGCGGTGTCGTAGCTCAGCTCCTCGCGCCGCACGATGTCGGGCTGCGCCTCGGCCAGCTTCTGGCGCGCCAGGTAGCGGTTGAGCGCGACGATCGCGTAGCGCCCGACCAGCACCGTCAGCACGATGCCCACCACGTAGCGCACATAGCCGCCGTAGCTTGGCAGGTAGGGCACCAGCTCGACGAAGAAGGCGAAGAGCGCGAAGAAGATGAAGCCCCAGACGAAGGGCCAGTAGGTGCTCTTGCGCTTCTTCACGAAGAGCCAGCCCGCCACGAGCAGCAGGGGCAGCGTGAGCGCCAGCCGGTAGCCGAACACGCGCAGCTCGACGCGGCGGTATTCGGCACGCAGCTTCTCCTGCGCGTCGGCCTCCAGCACGGCCAGCTTCTGCTGCGCCGCTTCCTGCGCCTGGCGGGCATCGAGCGCGACCTGCTGCTGCGCGTCGACCTTCTGCTGCGCCTCGTCTTCCTTCGCCTTCAGCCCGTCGAGCGCACGGGTGCGTGCGATGAGTTCGGCGTCCTGGTCGGGCTGGGCAGTGGCACGGCGCGTCGCGACCCAGTTGCCGAAGGTCTCGCGGGCCGTGTGGCTGGCCTGCTGGGCGACCGACAGCTTCAGCTCGGCCTGCTCCAGCTCGCGGGCGGCCTGGCGTTCGGTGCGTTCGGCCTCGCGCACGCCGGCCCGCAAGGGCTCCGCCGCCGCGCGGTCGATGAAGTCGTCCAGCTGCAGGGCCCGTTCGACCTGCGGCAGGTCGCCCACCAGCGCGCCGCCGAGCCCGATCAGGAAGCTGGCGAACACCACCGCCACCAGCCACAGCCCGCGGCGAAACCATTTCTCCGACAGTCGCAAAGATTTGCTCATGAATTCTTCCTCGTTGATCTACAGGCCGAGTGTGACCGGCGCCGCACCCAGCCCGCTGCGCTGCAGCCAGGCGAACACCGAATCGGCCGTGACGGTCTCGATGCGGTCGGACAAGCGCTTGTCGTTCGGATGGTCGTCGAAAGCCACATTGGCCTTGCTCATGCGCCCGCCCAGCCGCGTGAGCGGGCCGAGCTTGAGCGTGGTCGGCGTGTAGCCCTTCAAGCGCAGCCACGCCTGCGCCTGGCCGCGGTCGGCGATGGTCGACGGCGCCATGGCCAGCGCCAGCGTCTCGATCACCCACTGGTTCGACTGCTGGTACTTGTCGGCCCACGCATAGCTCACCAGGCTGTAGGCCGGCGTGTGCAGGCGCCCGATGCCATCGACCGGCGCCACGCCCAGCAGCGCGGACAGTTGCGCCTGCACGGCCGGTGTGGGCACCGACCACGCCGCCTCGTAGCGCCAGGGGTCGTCGAGGAAGAACTCGCCCAAGCCCTGGCGATAGAGACCGGAGACTGCCGTGCCGCACTGGTTGAGCTTGTGCGCCACGCGCCACGGGCCGGCGTCGGTCTTGTAGGCGATGCCGACGTGCGACCAGCGCAGCCCGTACTTGCCGAGGTCCTGGCCGGCGCGCGCCAGCAGCACCACGCGCGCACCGCTGGCGTCCAGCGCCTGCGCCGTGCGTTCGGCCAAGGTCAAGCCCTGCTGCACCTGCTGTGCCGTCGGACGCGCCGGCTCGCACGAGCGGCCCGCGTGCGATTCGGTCGGGAAGAGGAACAGGCCGGCCAGCACGACCGCCGCCACGAGCAGCGCGGTGCGCAGCGCCACGCGCATGCGGCAGGGCCAGCGCGCCGCCGCCACGGGGCGCCCGAAGTCGTCGTACCGGCCGAAGTTGGTGGGCGCGCGCGGGTTCACATCAGCCTCTCGTTGTGCAGCAGCGCGCGGCCGATGGTGTTGGGAATGAAGGCGATCATCTCGCCCGCGGCCGACAGCACGACACCGCTGCCGATCACGCTCACCGTGACGACGGTGCCCACCGCAATCGCGCTGCCCTGCGCGGCAGCGCCGGCGAGGTGGACGCTGGCGCGGGCGCCGTCCGACGCGCGCGCCAGCAGGTAGACGGTGCCCTCGGCCGACGCCTCGACCGCCACCACCGTGAGCGCCGCCCCGCCCACCGACAGGGCCACCGGCACGGCCACCACGGCACTGGCGGTGGCGCCCGCCACCGAGGCAGTACCGACCACCGACGCGACCGGCAGCAGCGACAGGGCCGCGGAGGCCTCGCTTTGCGCCTGCGCCGAGAACACGGTGCAGGCGGCCAGCAGGGAAACAACAAACATCTTTTTCATGGGAGTGCTCCTGGGAAAGAGGGGGATGTCGCGCGTCATTCCGCAGCGCTGTCGGCAGCGCGGGCTTCGCGGCGGCCTTGCAGCCGGGCTTCGGCGAGGTCGGCCTCGTGGCGGTCGCGCAGGGTCTTGGCCAGGGTGAACGCCGTGCTGATGAGGAACAGCCAGCTCACGCCCAGGAAAGCCTTGTAGGTCTCGTGGATCTCCATGCGCAGCAGGCCCCAGCCGGTCAGCGCCATGGCCGTGAGGAAGCCGCCCCAGACCACCAGCTTCCACATCGGCGTGTCGCCGGCGGAGCGGGCCGCGCCGTGCTGGTTGTCGCGCACGAACTTCGCCAGCACGAACGCCGCCGACAGGCAGAACACGTAGCCCATCACCATGAAGGCGCGGTCGAGCGCCGCACCGGGCAGCCAGCCCAGGCCGATCGCGCAGAGCGACACGGCGATGCCGAAGGAGGTCCACACCTGGAACTGCCAGGCCCGCGTGTCGCGCTGAAGGGAGACGGTGGAGGGAAGGTTTTGCATGAAAGCCTCGCGGCGTTGTGAAGGTGATCGGATGATCGCCCTCCGCTTGCCGAAAAGGCGCATATCCATGCACCAGACCTCCTACGCAGCGCCATCGGTACCGAATTTCGATACCGACTCGTCGCCTCACATCCGCTGGAGATCGTCCCGGGTGTAGGGCTGCTCGATGCCGGCCAGCCGGACGGCGATGGCTTCGAGCAGGTCCTGCGTGGGCGCCGGCGCGCCCGGCGTCTGGAACGCCAGCGGCAGCAACAGCCCGAGCAGCATCACCGGCCAGGGCGCCCGGGGCGCCGGCTGACGGCGCACCAGCCACAGGAAAACGAGGCAGATCGCGATGCCCAGCAGCAGGCCCGCCGCCACCTCCGACACCGAGTGCGCGAAGATTGCCAGGCGCGAGGCGCCGATGGCCGCGCCCAGGGCCCAGCCGGCGGCCACCGCCACGCAGCGCAGGGCCGGCGACCGCCGCGCCGCGACCATCCAGAGGGCCACCGACCACACGCTGGTGCTGATCGCCGTGTGGCCGCTGAACCCGGTGAAGTTGAAACGCGCGCTGCCCAGGCCCCAGCCCATGAAGGCCAGTTTCGACGCCACGATCAGCGCGCCGCCCACACCGAAGGCCAGGCACCAGCTGAAGGCAGTCCAGCGTCCGCCGCCCGGCGACAGCCACAGCAGCAGCGCGATCAGCACCGACGCCGGCAGCAGCAGCCCGCTGTCGCCCAGCCAGGTGAAGGCGTGCCAGAACGCCGGCGGCACCGCACCGAGGCCGCCCCAGAAAGCGTCGCGCAGCCCCGCCATCAGGTCGCGAGCAGCCCGCTGACGCGCGACTGAAGCGATTCGGGCTGCACCTCGGGCCCGGGGACGGCGGGGCCGACATGCAGACCCACCCGGCTGAACAGCCCGCGGCGGAAGGGCCGCACCATCGCGACGTTCTGCCCGTCACGCTGCTCGATGCGGCTGAAGAACGAGCCCCACAGGTTGGTCAGCGCCATCGGGATCACGGGCGGTTCGAGGCCCTCGTCACGCGCCGCCGCGAGGATCTTCATCACCCCGCCCTTGAAGGGCTGCAGCGTGCCGTCGCGGGTGATCGCGCCCTCGGGGAAGATGGCGAGCAGGTCGCCCTCGCGCAGCACGTCGACCGCCTGCGCGAAGGCGCGCTCGTAGGCGACCGGGTCGTCCTTCTGCGGTGCGATCGGGATCGCCTTGGCCAGCCTGAAGAGCCAGCCCAGCACCGGTACGCGGAAGATGCGGTGGTCCATGATGAAGCGGATGGGCCGCGGGCTGGCCGCCATCAGCAGCACCGCATCGATGAAGCTCACGTGGTTGCACACCAGCACCGCCGCGCCCTCGGTCGGGATGTGCTCGTCGCCGCGGATGCGAAAGCGGTAGATGAAGTGCGACAGCAGCCACGACACGAAGCGCAGCAGGTATTCGGGCACCAGCATGAAGATGTAGAAGGCCACCACCGCGTTGGCGATGCCGGTGAACAGGAAGATCTGCGGAATGGTGAAGCCGGCCTTGAGCAGCGCGCCGGCGATGACCGAGCTGGCGATCATGAAGAGCGCGTTGAGGATGTTGTTCGCGGCGATGATGCGGGCGCGGTGCGTCGGCTGGCTGCGCAGCTGGATCAGCGCGTACATCGGCACGCTGTAGAGGCCGGCGAAGAGCGACAGCAGGCCGAGGTCGGCCATCACCCGCCAGTGCGCCGCCTGCGCCACGAACGCGCCCAGGCCCATCTCCGGCACCGCCGGCAGGCCGCGCGAGGCGAAATACAGGTCGATCGCGAACACGCTCATGCCGATGGCGCCGAGCGGCACCAGGCCGATCTCGACCTGGCGGCGGCTGAGCGTCTCGCACAGCAGCGAGCCGATGCCGATGCCGATCGAGAACACCACCAGCAGCAGCGAGGCGACCTGCTCGTTGCCGTGCAGCACCTCCTTGGCGAAGCTCGGGAACTGGCTCAGGAAGACCGCGCCGAAGAACCACATCCACGAGATGCCCAGCAGCGAGCGGAACACCACGATGTTGCCGTGCGCCAGCTTGAGGTTGCGCCAGGTTTCGCTGAAGGGGTTCCAGTTGACGACCAGGCCCGGGTCGGTGGCGGGCGCCGGGGGAATCGCCTGCGCCACGCCGCGCCCCACCAGCGCCAGCCCCACGCACGCCACCGCCACCGTCGTGTGGCCCACGCCCGGCAGCGCCACCAGCAGGCCACCGGCCACCTGACCGAGCAGGATGGCGACGAAAGTGCCCATCTCGACCATGCCATTGCCGCCGGTGAGCTCGCGCGCGTCGAGCACCTGCGGCAGGTAGGCGAACTTGACCGGGCCGAACAGCGTGGAATGCAGCCCCATGAGGAAGACGCACCCCAGCAGCACCACCGCGTCGGCCCGCACGAAACCCCAGGCGGCGATCGCCATGATGACGATCTCGAGGTTCTTGACGACGCGGATCATCCTCGTCTTGTCGAACTTGTCGGTCAGCTGCCCGGCGGTGGCCGAGAACAGCAGGAAAGGCAGGATGAAGAGCGCACCGATCGCCAGGCCCGCCATGGCCGGCGGCATCCAGCTCAGCTGGAGCTGGTAGGTCACCATCACGGTGAAGGCGAACTTGAAGAGGTTGTCGTTGGCCGCGCCGGCGAACTGCGTCCAGAAGAAGGGGGCGAAGCGCCGCTGGCCCAACAGGGCGAACTGGTTCGCGTGGACGTCGGTCGAAGCAGCAGCGGCGGGTGTCGTCATTCGAATGTCCCTGTCGGGGCTCCTCGGACCGTCATGGCAGTGGCGCGTGGATTGTGCCGCAGGGCCGGGCAGGTCAGCCCGTCGACCGCCCGCAGCACCGGCCAGGCCGCGCAGGCCGCGACCAGGTGCTTGAGCGTGTGGCCCGGGACGATCTGGCCGGTCGCCTCGAAGATCCCGTGATCGCCCAGCTCGAGGAGTTTTGCCACGGCATAGAAGAAGATGACCGCGCCGAGCTTGAGGCCCATCGCGCCCGGCACCGGCCGGAGCAGGGCGAGCCCCAGCACCAGCGCCATGCCGCCGAACTGGACCACCGCCCAGGGCAGGACGTCGCCACGCTCGTGGTACACCGCCACCGCCATCAGACCGCCTGCGAAGGCGACGCAGGCGGCCGGCCAGCCGGCGCGCAGGCTCACCCGCTCGCACACCGCCAGGCCGAGGATGCCGGCGAAGGCGATCGCCATGCCGGCGCGGTCGGCCGCGAGCCGCAGCGCGTCGGGTTGCAGGTGATAGAAGACCGAGCCGGCCGCGGTGAAGATCAAGCCCGCGAAGAACAGCCAGGCACAGTCCAGCGCGGCGGTCGACCGCAGGCGCTCATGCAGGGTGTCGAAGCGCCGCAGCCGCCACAGGCCCCAGAGGCCGAAGGCCGCGAACGGCAGGTTGCTCAGCACGTCCATCGCGAAAGGCAGCCCGCGCCAGGCGCGCGCATCTGCAAAACCCGCACCACCTGCCGCCGAGGGGTCCGGCACGGCCGGCCCGAAGCAGGCGATAAGCACGAAGGCCGCGACGAGCCAGAGCAGCGCGCGCTCGCGCCCCTCCAGCGGCGGGAGCTGCGGCGCCAGGCGTTGGAACAGCGGCCAGGTCGGGAAGCGCTTGGATCGGTTCATGGTGGGCTCCGGTGGTGCGGTGGGAGCGGAATCTAGTTGCCACCGGCACAATTTGGCATCGAAAATCGATACGGTCTGCCAATCCAAGCCGAACGGTATCGAAAATCAGTACCAAGGACCTGTCTCCATGAGCACCACCATCGACCTCGTGCAGGCCGTGAAGAACGAACTCAAAAGCGCCCGCATGACCTACGCCGATCTGGCGCGCGGCCTGGGCATGGCCGAGTCCAGCGTCAAGCGGATGCTGGCCAAGGGCGACATGCCGCTCAGCCGGGTCGACGCGATCTGCCGGGCGCTCAAGATCGACTTCGCCGAGCTGGCGCGCCGCGTGGCCGACGCCCAGCCGCTGCTGCGCGAGCTGACGCAGGAGCAGGAGAAGGCGGTGGTGCGCGACAAGAAACTGCTCCTGGTGGCCATCAACGTGCTGAGCCAATGGACGCTGGAGCAGATCGTGGCGGCCTACCGCATCACCGAGGCCGAGTGCATCGCCTGCCTGGTGCAGCTCGACCGCATCGGCATCATCGAGCTGCGGCCACTCAACCGATACCGGCTCAAGCTGGCCAAGACCTTCCGCTGGCGGCCGCACGGGCCGGTGATGGACTTCTTCCGCGAGAACGTGGTGCTCGACTACTACCGCGGCGGTTTCGACGGCCCGGCCGAGGGCCTGCTGCTGGTGCACGGCTCGATCAGCCGGGCGCTGGCGCCGTCCTTCCTCGAGCGGCTGCAGCGGGTGGCGCAGGACTTCGCGCAGCAGCACCAGACCGACCAGAAGCTCTCGCCCAACGACCGCGAGGGCTACACCCTGCTGCTGGGCATGCGCAACTGGGAGTTCGAGGCCTTCACCCGCCTGCGCCGCGGCGACGCCAAACCGGCCAAGTCGGGGCGAGAACCCTGAAAAACAACAACGGCACATAGGCCGAATGGCCAGTCGCACCAAATTGTCAACAAGGGTAAACTCTAGGTCTGCAGGAGAGCGGGTGTTCCCACCCCACCGTACGCGCAAACTCCCATGAACGCCGAGGTGAACCGCATGCCGGTTCGATGACTGCCGTCTATTGATCTAGCCGTCTGGAGAGCCATCGCCCTGGCGCGATGCACCGAAGGAGCAACCCCGTCGCACGTCGCGTGCGGGCGAATCTCTCAGGTACCAAGGACAGAGGGAGCGGCAACCCGAACCCCGGATCCGACCAGCGACCACAGGGCTGGTCGTGCATCCGCCGTTTGTGCCATCCCACAAGGATTTGGACCATGCGCGTGATTGTTCTGGGCGGCGGGCTGCTTGGCGTCGCTTCGGCCTACTACCTCCAGCAACTCGGCCACGAGGTGACCGTGATCGACCGCCACGGCACGCCCGCGGCCAAGGTCCGGGGCCTGGTCGACACGCCCACGCCGGCGGCCCCTCTGCCCACCTACCGTCCCGGCACCTCGTGGCGCGCCGCGTTCGAACGCGTGCGCAACCGCGTGCATGGCTGGACCGGCTACCTGACCGGCACCGCCCATCGGCCCACGGAGCGCATGGAACATCTGGCGCGCCTGGGCGCCTACAGCCGTGAAAGCGTGCGTGCGCTGGGCCGCGAGGCGGGCGTGACGCAGCCGTCCCGGGGTGCAGGCTGGATGCGGATCTACACCGACGCCGAGGCCTTCGGGCAATTCGCACGCAATGTGCCGCGCCTCCATGCGCTGGGCTGTGTGATGCACCTGCTCTCGGCGGACGAGGCCCTGCGCATCGAGCCCGCGCTCGAACCCCTGCGCGGCCAACTTGCCGGCGCCGCCTTCACGCGCGAAGGCACCTCGTCCGACGCCGCCGGTTTCGTGGGCAGCGCCATCTTCATGTGCCGCGCCGCCGGGGTTCACTTCCTCATGAACCACACGGTGACCCAGCTGCATGCACGCGAGGGCCGGGTCGACCATGTGGAACTGCGCAACGCCGACGGCGAACGCACCACGCTGCGTGCCGACGCGTACGTGATGGCGCTGGGCAGCGGCAGCGCGCCCGTGGCGCAGGGACTGGGCGTGCCGCTGCGGCTGCGGCGGGTCCACGAGCATGTGGTGCTGCTGCCGCTGAAGAACCCGGCGCAGGCCCCGCAGGTCATGCTGCAGGACCTCCACAGCCGGCTGCGCCTGCAGCGCGTCACGACGCCGGACGGCGACCGCCTGCGGGTCTGGACGACGGTGCGGGCCGGGAGTGCCGCCGCCGCGCTGCGCGACGACGTGCGGCTGGCGCGCATGCTCGCGCGGGTCGAGACCTTGCTTCCCGGCCTGGTCGACGCGCGCGGCGCGGTGCTGACCACCACCCCCTATGCACGCAGCGCCAATGGCCTGCCGCTGATCGGCCGCACCCGCATGCGCAACCTGTTCCTGAACGTCGCACCGGGCGCACCCGGCTGGATCCACGCCTGCGGCGCCGGCAAGTCGATCGCCCGCATCGTCAGCGGGATGTCGCCCGAGGTCGAATTCGCCTTCGCGAAGGGCTAGGCGACGAAGACGGTCAGCACGCCGGTGTAGCCGTACACGTGGTGGCGGGCGATCTCGCCGGCCGCGAAGAAGCCGACGAGCGGCACGTCGCCCAGCGCATGCCGCACGATCTGCATCTCGGCGTTGGGGGCGCCGAAGTGCGGCCCGCCGCGGCCCGAGCAGCTGACGTACACCGCACCGGCCACGCGCCGTGCCGGATGCGGCGCCGCCTCGGCCTCGCCGGCCGCCACCGCGCGTGCGGTCGCCAGCGTCTGCTCCTCGGGCTCGAGTTCCTCGCGGATCTCGGCGCAGATGCGCATCAGGTCGGCCCGCGCGGCCTGCGCGTTGCGCCGGCAGAAGCTCATCCGCATGCCGGCTTCGGCCACGTCGGCGATCGCGATGCCGCGGCGTGTCGGGTCGAGTCCGATGATGTGGCGCACCAGCACGTCGGCCCCGAGGTCACCGGTGCGGCGAATGCCGTCGCTGCCCGCATCGACCAGGCCCACCAGGGTCGCGCGCACCGCTTCGATCGCGGCCTGCGGCTCGTCCAGCGACACCTGCAGCTCGGCCAGCAGCACGTCCAGCGCCGGCTCGCCGTCGAGCGTGAGCAGCAGGTTGCCGTCGGCCTCGGTGATCTCGCGTTCGCGCGACACCGGCTGGCAGCCCTGCGTGACGCGCGACACCAGCCGCACACCTTCGCCGAACAGCACGCCCGACATGCCCCCCGAGAAAACGCCGCCGGCCGCGCCGTGGCCGCGGATGTTGCCGTTGCCGCCGATGGCGAACTGCAGCGATTCGTCGCGCCCCGACGAGAGGCCGCCGAACAGGTAGCCGGTGTCGGTGCGCCCGGCCATCTCGCCCACCAGTTCGGCGAGCTCGGGCGTGCGCGGGTCGGCATGGACCAGCGCCGTGTGCGCCTCGAAACCGGCCATCTCGGAGCTGCCCAGCGGCGCCACGCCGGAGAACACGCGGTACTGGTCGCTGGGCAGCGCGCACAGCATCAGGCTGAGCGCGGGCTCGTCGAAGTACTCGGCGTTGTTGGCGGCCACGCCGACGGCGACGGTGCCGGACCAGTCCGTCACCTCCGGCAGCTCGGCGCTCAAGTGGTCGAGGATCTGCTGCGCGTCGTCCGCGTAGTGATCGGTGATGTAGAGCAGGCCCAGTGTCGGCGCGGAGGCGTACTCGGGCAGCGCCATCTGTGCGCGCACCTGGGCCAGGGCGAGGCCGGCCGCCATGATCCATTGCGGATGGGTGGCGTGGCCGGTGGGAAAGAGTTTCATGCGCGGGGTCCGGAAGGTTCGGGAGGGGCGCAAGGCGGCGTCATCGGCTCCGTGAGCGCGATGCGGCCGGCGTCTTGCGCGCGGTGGTCTTGGTGGTCTTCTTCGCTGCGGCCTTCTTCGCTGTGGCCCGCTTCGCGGGCGCCGGCCGGGCAGCCGGTGCGGCGGTGCCAGGCATCTTCAACTGGCCGGCGTCCTCCACGGCAGTCTGGGCGATCTGCTGGAACTGCTGCGTGAGCGCGTTCCACCACTGCAGCGGGTCGACCACGCCGGGCGTGGCCGCCGCGTTCTTGCTGGTCTTCGGCGGGGGCTCGGCCGGCGACGGTTCGGCCTCGATGGGCTCGGGGGCGGCCGCCTCGGCGGGTGCGCTCGGCGGCGCGGCCGGGGGCGCCATCGGCTCGGTCGCGGCGGTGCGGGTGAAGGCCTTCGCCAGGTCTTCCATCTGCACGTTCATGCCGCGCAGGGTCGACAGCGTCATCTTCTGCACCTCGAGCGCCTGGATGGTCGCCTTGAGCGCATGGCCGTTCTGCTCGAGCCAGTACTGGACCGTCTTGAGCTCCTGGATGCGCTTGTCGACCTCTTCCACCGACAGCGTCGGGGCCACCCAGCTCGACAGGCTGGGCATGCCGGGAACGGCGCCGCCGCCCGGGTTCGCGCCGCCGGCGAGGTTCTTCAGGAAGTCGAAGCCCGGGACAAACTGGCTGAAGGCGAAAGGGGATGTCGCATCGTTCATGGGTGTCTCCGGCTGTGGGCTCGCCAGCTTACTCCAGGGTGCCTGCGGCGCCGTCGGCGATCAGTGCTTGTGCATGTGCGCCGGGGCCGCGCCGGCGGGCGCCGCCGAACGCACCGGCGCGTTCAGCGAGAGCGTGCTCTTCGCGCCCTGCGCATCCTGGAACTGAAGCGTCAGCGGGACCGTCGTGTCCTGGGCGATCGGCTGCTTCAGGTCCATCAGCATCAGGTGGTAGCCGCCAGGCTTGAACTCGACCGTTTTGTGCGCCGGCAGGTCGAGGCCGGCGACGGCGCGCATGCGCATCGTGTCGCCTTCCATCTTCATCTCGTGCACCTCGGCCACGGCGGCGACCGGTGTCGTGACGCCGACCAGGCGCAGACCGGCGTGCGCCGTGAGCTTCATGAAGGCGCCGGTGCCGCTCTGGCCCGGCACGGCGGCGCGGACCCAGGCGTCCTGCACCTCGACCGGCGCAGCCGGCTGGGCGAGCGCCGATGCGCCGGCGGCGGCGAGCGCCATGCAAAGCGCGGCGCGCCGCAGCGAGGGGATCAAAGTCATGCAGGTCTCCGGAAGATCGGGTGAAGAACGGTGGAGTGGAAGGCGGTGCGCGAGTTCAACGACATGGCGTTGCGGCGGTGCCGCGAACAATTATCGGCGCCGACATCGACACGTCTTGCAACAGATAATCGACCCGTGACCTATACCTTCGCCTCCGCCACGGTGCTGCTGCTGCTCATCTGCGACCCGCTGGGCAACATCCCCATCTTCGCCAACGCGCTGCGGCACGTGGCGCCCGAGCGGCGCGCGGGTGTGATCCTGCGCGAGGTGCTGATCGCCTTCGTGCTGCTGCTGGCCTTCATGTTCGTCGGCGACAGCTTCCTGCGGGTGATGGGGCTGTCGGGCCTGTCGCTGCAGATCGCGGGCGCGGTGGTGCTCTTTCTCATCGCGCTGCGCATGATCTTCCCGAACCACACGGCCTACGAGAGCACCGACACGCGCGAGCCGCTGATCGTGCCGCTCGCCATTCCCGCCCTGGCCGGCCCATCGGCGCTCGCCACCGTGATGCTGCTGGTGTCGCAGGCGCCGCAGCGCCGGCTCGAATGGATCGCCGCGCTCAGCGTGACCATGGCCGTCTGCGCGCTGGTGCTGGTGCTGTCCGACCGCATCCAGCGCCTGATCGGCGACCGCGTGGTGCTGGCGCTCGAACGGCTGATGGGGCTGATCCTGGTGGCGGTCGCGGTGGAGATGATGATCCGCGGCCTCAAGTCGCTGGCGCTGGAGATGGGCCGTTGAGCGCGCGCGGCTTCGTGGCCCGCGCGGCCGCCCTGCTGCTGGCGCTGTCCGGCGCCGCCGCGCATGCCGTGCAGGACTGCGACCTCCACGGCGAGCGCGTCAACCCGGCCAACGGCAACACGACCCAGGGCAAGACCGGCGTGATGCGCTGCAAGGACCGCGACAGCGGCGAACTGCAGCGCGAGCAGGAGCTGCGCAACGGCGTCTTCATGGGCGCGGTGCGCTACTACGACCGCGGCAAGCTGGCCAAGGAACACAGCGTGAACGCCAAGGGCAACCTGCACGGCCGCGCCCGCGAGTTCTACCCCGACGGCCAGGTGCTGCGCGAGGCGACCTACGACGACGGCCACGAGGTGGGCCTGGTGCGCAGCTTCCACCCCAACGGCCAGCTGCGCCGGGTCGCGTTCTACGCCGATCCGGGCGGCGAGCGCGCGTCGGCCGAGTTCACGCCCACGGGCCAGCTGTCGGCGCTGCGCTGTGCCGACAAGGCGGTGCTCGCGCCGGCGGCGGACGATGCGCGGCTGTGCGGCTTCAGCGGCAGTGCGCCGTCGCAGGTCGAGCTGTTCGACGCCAAGGGCGGCCTGCGCGCGCGCCTGGCTTTCGTGGCCGGCAAGCGGGTGCGCAGCGAGCGCCTCTACGACAACGGCAAGCCGGAATCGATCGACGAGCTCGCGGGCAACCAGCGCATCGAGCAGCGTTTCTCGTCCGAAGGCGTCAAGCGCTACGAACTGACAGCGCTCGTGGTCGAGCGCGGCAGCGTGAAGCAGCGCGAGGCGGAGTATTCGGAGCGCGGTTCGCTGGTGCGCGAGCAGCGCTGGAACCCGGCCGGTGCGGCGCTCAGCGACAACAGCTTCTACCTCAACGGCCAGCCGCGCAGCACCACCGTCTACAGCGGCGAGGGCCTGGCACGCGTGGCCGACATCACCGAGTTCCACGACAACGGCCAGCGCGCCGCACAGGGCCGGTTCAGCGCCCCCGCACCGCGCGGCCGCCTGCTGCCGGTGGGCCTGCACCGCCGCTTCGACGACGCGGGCCGCCTCCAGAGCGAGTCGGCCTACGACGACAAGGGCCGCGTCATGCGCGAGCGCACCTGGGACGCCAACGGTCAGCCCGACCGCGACGACGAGGTGTTCCCGGACGGGTCGCGGCGGGCGTACGCGAAGTAGGCGCCGTCCGCCGCGTCTCAGGGCTCGCCAGCCGCGTCGGCCTGCGCCTTGAGTGCACTCGTGGCCGCTGCAGCAGCCGCCGCCCGCTCCCGCCCACCCGGCGCCACGATCTCCTGATCGATCGCACCGAACAGGGAACGGCCGTCCAGCCCCTTCATCTCGATGCGGATGGTGTCGCCGTAGCGCATGAAGTCGGTGCTGGGCTGGCCGTCCTGGATGGTCTCGATGCAGCGCTTCTCGGCGATGCAGGAGTAGCCCTTGGGCCACTCCATGCGGCCGTTCTTCTCCACCCCCTTGTTGCTCACGGTGCCGCTGCCGACGATGCTGCCGGCGCGCACGTTGCGCGTCTTGGCGACATGCGCGATGAGCTGGCCGAAGTGGAACGTCATCTCGTCGCCGGCGTCGCACAGGCCGACCTTGCGGCCGTTCCAGCTGCTCTGCAGCGGCAGGTGGACGCGGCCTTCGCGCCAGGCCTCGCCCAGCTCGTCGAGCGTGACGGCCACCGGGCTGAAGGCGGTGGCGGGCTTGCTCTGGAAGAAGCCGAAGCCCTTGGCCAGTTCGGCGGGGATGAGGTTGCGCAGGCTGACGTCGTTGACCAGCATGACCAGGCGGATGCCGTCGAGCGCCTGCTCGGGCGTGACGCCCATGCGCACGTCGCCGGTGACGACCGCGATCTCGGCCTCGAAGTCGATGCCCATCGATTCGCTCGGCACCACCACGTCGTCCATCGGTCCGATGAAGTCGTCGCTGCCGCCCTGGTACATCAGCGGGTCGGTGTAGAAGCTCTCGGGCACCTCGGCGTTGCGAGCCTTGCGCACCAGTTCCACGTGGTTGAGGTATGCGGAGCCGTCGGCCCACTGGTAGGCGCGCGGCAGCGGGGCCATGCACTGGGCCGGGTCGAAGGGGAAGGCGTGGCGCGCGCGACCGGTGTTGAGCTCGTCGTACAGGTCTTGCAGCTGCGGGCTCAGGAAGCCCCAGTCGTCGAGCACCTGCTGCAGCCGGCTGGCGATGCCGGTGGCGTAGTGGGCGAGCGTGAGGTCGCGCGAGACAACGACCAGCTGGCCGTCGCGCGAGCCGTCCTTGAGGGTGGCGAGTTTCATGGGAACGTCGGTGCCGGTGGCGGCATCGCAACTAAACTGGTTGAACGGGCGGCAGTGTACCGAGGTGAACCTCCGGCGCGCCGCCCGATCAACCCCTGACCATGACGTCCGCCCTCCTCCCGTCCCCCGGTGCCGCGCCGCCGGAGCGCCCGCCTTGGCGCACGCTGGCCGCGGTGGCGGCCGTGGTCGTCGCGGTGCATCTGGCGCTGCTGGGCTGGGTGTCGGGCGCGATGCGGCGGCCGAGCACGACCCCGGCCGAGACCTTCATCACGCGGACGATCGTGGTCACGCCGCCCGCGCCGCCGGTGGTGGAGGCGCCGAAGCCGCCACCGCCGAAGCTGGCCGTGACGCCGAAGCCGAAACCACCGCCCAAACCCCGCCCGGCGCCGCCCGCGCCGGCACCCGCCGTCGAGCCGCAGCCCGCCACGATGGCCGAAGCACCGGCTGCACCGGCCGAACCCGACACCCCCACGACGGCGGCCAGCTCGAGCGACGCCGGCCCAGCCCAGGCATCGGCGCCCGAGCCGGCCGCGAGCGCGCCACCCGCAGCATCCGCGGCGACCGAGCCCCCCGCCACCGCCAAGCTGCCCGGTTCGGTCCGGCTGAAGTTCTCCGCCACCGGCCAGCTCGGGTCGGCGCCGATGAACCTCTTCGGTGAGCTCGAATGGAAGCAGGACGGGCAGGCCTACGACGCGCGCCTGTCGATGGGCGCGCTCTTCGTCACGCTGCGCTCGCAGCACAGCCAGGGCACGATCGGCCCGGGCGGCATCGAGCCCGTGCGCTTTTCCGACAGCCGCAAGGCCGAGGTCGCATCGCATTTCGTGCGCGACAAGGGCCAGGTCGTGTTCAGCAACAACACGCCGCCGGTGGCCCTCATGCCCGGCGCGCAGGACCGCCTGAGCGTGATGCTGCAGTTGGGCGCGCTGATGGCGGGCGACCCGGCGCGCTACACGACCGACGGGGCGATCGCCATCCAGACCGTGGGAACGCGCGACGCCGACCTCTGGATCTTCAAGATCGGCGAGGAGGAGGAACTGCACCTGCCGGCCGGCGACTTCGTCGCCCGCAAGCTGACCCGCAACGCGCGCAAGCCGTATGACGACACCGTCGAGCTATGGCTGGCGCCGGCCCTGGGTTATCTCCCGGTACGGTTCAAATTGACACAGGCGAACGGCGACTTTGCCGACATGCGTTTGCGCGAACAACTGCCGGCCGGCGGGCCGAATTGAGGGGTCAATGCCCTTTCGCGCACAGAAACTGCGATGCTTCTTGAAACTGGCGCGTTGATTGCTATCTAACACCCATGAACGCCATCGACATCCTCACCGGCCCCGCCATGAACATGCTGTACGACTCCGAATCGTTCGTCGTCGTGCATGTGCAGCCCACCGAGGGCGACGCCCCCATCGAGCCGCACCTGCCGGTGCTGGCCCGGCACGGCTTCGAGATCGTCGACAAGCGCTCGGGCAAAGAGGTGTACCTCGACGGCTCCTGGGCCGAGCTGTTCCAGCAGCAGATCTCGGCCTGGCAGCTGAACACGCCCACGCAGGAAGAGGTCGAAGACACGCTCGAGGGCTACGCCGAACTGGCACACACCCCCGTGCTGGTCCACTGATCTGGCGAGCGGCCATGCCTCGTTCACGCCTGGCCGCATCGCATCTCGCCCTTTTTCTGGGCTTTGCCCTGCTCGCCGGCTGCGCGGCTTCGCCGCCCGCGGCCGACTCACCGACGGCCCGCCGCATGGCCGCCCTGCTGCCGTCCGACGTCGTGCTGATCGGCGAGCAGCACGACGCGCCTGAGCACCATGTCATCGAGCGCGAGGTCGTCGAGGCGCTGGCCGCACGTGGCAGGCTGGCCGCGCTGGCGCTGGAGATGGCCGAGGAAGGCAACGGGACCGGCCACTTGCCGTCCGACGCCACCGAAGAACAGATCCGCACCGCACTGAGCTGGAACGACAAGGCCTGGCCCTGGTCTGACTACGGCCCCGCGGTGATGGCCGCGGTGCGCGCCGGCGTACCGGTCCTGGGTGGCAACCTGCCGCGGGAGCGCATGAAGGACGCGATGGCCGATGTCTCCCTCGACGCGCAGCTGAGCGAGAGCGCCCGGCAGGCGCAGCAGAAGGCCGTACGCGAGGGCCACTGCAACCTGTTGCCCGAGTCGCAGATCGGGCCGATGACACGCATCCAGATCGCCCGCGACCGCGCCATGGCGCAGGCGGTGATGAAGGCGCGCCAGCCGGGCAAGACGGTGCTGCTGATCGCCGGGGCCGGCCATGTGCTGCGCTCGCTGGGCGTCCCGCAGCACCTGCCGAGCGACCTGAAGGTGGCGACCGTGCAATTGCTCGCCGCGCCGGCGACAGCCGCGCCCCAGGGCCCGACCCCCAACTACGACAGCACCTGGGTCACGCCGCCCCTGCCCCCGCAGGACTACTGCGCCAGCTTCAGGCGTGCTGCTTAGGCCGCCTTCTTGATCGCATCCGCCAGCGTGTTGACCAGCGTGTCGATGTGCGACTTCTCCACGATGTACGGCGGCGCGATCACGATCACGTCGCCGGCCGGGCGCACCAGCGCGCCCTTGTGGAAGCAGTCCACGAAGATGTCGTAGGCCCGCTTGCCCGGCGCGCCGGCCATCGGCGCGAGTTCCACCGCCGCCGCCAGGCCCAGGCTGCGGATGCCGATCACGTTGGGCAGCCCCTTGAGCGTACTGTGGAAGGCGTTGCCCAGCACCGGGCCCATCTCGCCGGCGCGCGAGAAGAGCTGCTCCTTCTGGAACAGCTCGAGCGTCGCGATGGCCGCGGCCGCCGCCACCGGGTGGCCCGAGTAGGTGTAGCCGTGGAAGAACTCGACGACATGCTCGGGCGCGTCGGTCTTCATCATCGCGTCGTACAGCTTGTCGCGGCAGATCACGCCGCCCATCGGGATCACGCCATTGGTCACCGCCTTGGCGAAGTTCAGCATGTCCGGCACCACACCGTAGTAGTCGGCGCCGAAGTTGGTGCCCAGGCGGCCGAAGCCGGTGATGACCTCGTCGAAGATCAGCAGGATGCCGTGCTTGTCGCAGATCTCGCGCAGGCGCTTGAGGTAGCCCTTCGGCGGCACATACCAGCCGGCCGACCCGGCGATCGGCTCCACGATGATGGCCGCCACGTTGCTCGGGTCGTGCAACGGCAGGATGCGCTGCTCCAGCTCCAGCAGCGGGTCTTCGGCCCACACCGGCTCCTGGTTGTGGATGTAGGCATGGTTCACCGGGTCGTGGATGAAGCGCATGTGGTCCACGCGCGGCAGGAAGGCCGTGCCGAAGGTCTTGCGGTTGCCCGGGATGCCGCCGACCGACATGCCGCCGAAGCCCACGCCGTGGTAGCCCTTCTCGCGGCCGATGAACACATTGCGGTGCCCTTCGCCGCGTGCGCGGTGGTAGGCCAGCGCCACCTTGAGCGACGTGTCGGCGGCTTCCGAGCCCGAGTTGCAGAACAGCACCTTGTTCAGGTCGCCCGGCGCCATCGCCGCGATCATCTCGGCGGCCTTGAAGGCCTTGTCGTTGCTGACCTGGAAGGCGGTCGCGTAGTCGAGCGTGTCGAGCTGCTTCTTGATCGCCTCGTTGATCGGCTTGCGGTTGTGGCCCGCGCCCACGCACCACAGCGACGAGATGCCGTCGACCACCTTCCGGCCGTCGTGCGTGGTGAACTCCATGCCGTCGGCGGCGGTGAACACGCGCGGGTCCTTGCGGAAGGCGCGGTTGGGGGTGAAGGGCAACCACTGATTGTCCATGTTGAAGTCGGGGGTGGTCATGGGTCGCTCCTCTGCTGAACGGACACGGGAAAAAAGAACGGTCATTCTGGCACTCCGACCGCATTCCGGCAGGGCTGCGACAATCTGCGCCCTTATGAGCGCGTACATCCTGACCCTTTCCTGCCCGGACCGCACCGGCATCGTCCACGCCGTCTCGGGCTTCCTGTTGGAGCGCGGCGGCAACATCGAAGAAGCGGCGCAGTACAACGACCACGGCACCGGCCTGTTCTTCATGCGCGTGCGCTTCGCCTGCACCGCGCACGGCCGCGATGCCCTCGCCAAGGAACTGGGCGAGCTCGCCGTGGGCTTCGGCATGGACTGGAAGCTGCACGACGCCGCCCAGCCGGTGAAGACCGTGATCCTGGTGAGCAAGGAAGGCCACTGCCTGAACGACCTGCTGTTCCGCTGGAAGAGCGGCCTGCTGGCCATCGACGTGCGCGCCATCGTCTCGAACCACCGCGACTTCTACCAGCTGGCCGCCAGCTACAACGTGCCTTTCCACCATATCCCGGTGACGGCGGCGACCAAGCCGCAGGCCGAGGCGAAGCAGCTGGAGATCATCGAGGCCGAGGGCTCCGAACTGGTGGTGCTGGCGCGCTACATGCAGGTGCTGAGCAACGACCTGTGCGCCCAGCTGGCCGGCCGCGCCATCAACATCCACCACTCGTTCCTGCCCAGCTTCAAGGGCGCCAAGCCCTACTACCAGGCGCACGACCGCGGGGTGAAGCTGATCGGCGCCACCGCCCACTATGTGACGGCCGACCTCGACGAGGGCCCGATCATCGAGCAGGACGTGGCCCGCGCCGACCACACCGACACGGTCGAAGACCTCACGGCCCGCGGCCGCGACACCGAAAGCCAGGTGCTGGCCCGCGCCGTCAAGTGGCACAGCGAACGCCGCGTGCTCATGAACGGCCACAAGACGGTCATCTTCAAGTAGCCGCCGACCGCCCGTCGGCGTCGATTCGGAATAGAGTGACGCCATGAACGCGCCCACCACGCCCAGCCAGCACGACCTGCTGCAGCGCAGCGAGCGCCAGGCGCAGATCGTGCGCGCACTGCAGTCGCACCTGCCCGCCCATGCGCTGATCTGGCAGTCCGAAGACACCACACCCTACGAATGCGACGGCCTCACGGCCTACCGGCAGCGTCCGCTGGTGGTGGCGCTGCCCGAGACCGAGGCGCAAGTAGCCGCCGTGCTCAAGACCTGCCACGGGCTCGGCGTGCCGGTGGTGGCGCGCGGCGCGGGCACCGGCCTGTCGGGCGGCGCGATGCCGCACGCGATGGGCGTGACGCTGTCGCTCGCCAAGTTCAACAGGATCCTGAAGATCGACGCCTACAGTCGCACCGCGGTCGTGCAGTGCGGCGTGCGCAACCTCGCCATCAGCGAGGCGGCGGCGCCCTTCAACCTCTACTACGCGCCCGACCCGTCGAGCCAGATCGCCTGCACCATCGGCGGCAACGTGGCCGAGAACTCGGGCGGCGTGCATTGTCTGAAGTACGGCCTGACGCTGCACAACGTGCTGCGCGTGCGCGGCTTCACCGCCGAGGGCGAGTCGATCGAGTTCGGCAGCGAGGCGCTCGACGGCGCAGGGCTCGACCTGCTCGCGCTGGTCATCGGCAGCGAAGGCATGCTGGCCGTGACCACCGAGGTCACCGTCAAGCTCGTGCCCAAGCCGCAGCTGGCGCGCTGCATCATGGCCAGCTTCGACGATGTGCGCAAAGCCGGCGACGCGGTGGCGGCGGTGATCGCCGCCGGCATCATCCCGGCCGGCCTCGAGATGATGGACAAGCCCATGACCGCCGCCGTCGAAGACTTCGTCAAGGCCGGCTACGACCTCGACGCCGCCGCCATCCTGCTGTGCGAATCCGACGGCACGATCGAGGAAGTCGAGGAAGAGATCGGCCGCATGACCGCCGTGCTGCGCGGCTGCGGCGCCACCGCCATCACCGTGAGCAACAACGAGGACGAGCGCCTGAAGTTCTGGAGCGGTCGCAAGAACGCCTTCCCCGCGTCCGGCCGCATCAGCCCTGACTACATGTGCCTCGACTCCACCATCCCGCGCAAGCGGCTGGCCGACATCCTGCTGGCCATCCAGGAGATGGAGAAGAAGTACAACCTGCGCTGCTGCAACGTGTTCCATGCGGGCGACGGCAACCTGCACCCGCTGGTGCTGTTCGACGCCAACGACCCCGACGAGTTGCACCGCTGCGAGCTCTTCGGCGCCGACATCCTCGAGACTAGCGTCGCCATGGGTGGCACGGTGTCGGGCGAACACGGCGTGGGCGTCGAGAAGCTCAACAGCATGTGCGTGCAATTCACCGCCGCCGAGAACGAGCAGATGTTCGGCGTCAAGCGCGCCTTCGACCCCGAAGGCATGCTGAACCCGGGCAAGGTGATCCCGACGCTGCAGCGCTGCGCCGAGTACGGCAAGCAGGTGGTGCGCGGCGGTCGCCTGCCGCATCCGGACCTGCCGCGCTTCTAGCGCCTCTGCCGCATGAAGGGCTTGCGCGGTCTGGCGTGGTTGCTGGTGTTCCAGTCGATCGGCGAGGTGTTGTCGCGCGGCTTCTCGCTGCCGCTGCCCGGGCCGGTGCTGGGCCTGATCCTGCTGGTGCCGGCGCTGCGCTTCGCGCTCGTGCGCGAGCCGGTGGCCGAATGCGCGGACTTCCTGCTCTCGCACCTCTCGCTGCTGTTCATCCCGGTGGGCGTCGGCGTGATGACGCACCTGGCGCTGCTGTCGCAGTACGGGGGGCGCATGCTGCTGGTGATCGCCCTGTCGACCTGGATCGGCCTGACCGTCACGGCGCTGGTGCTCTACTGGCCGGACCGAAAGGCCCCCTGACGCCATGCCGCACTTCGTCCAGCTCTGGGTCTACCTGTCCGCCTCGCCCCTCTTCGGGCTCACGGCGACGCTGGTGGTGTATCTCCTCGCGCAGGCGGCGTACGTGCGCCTCGGTCATGCGCCCTGGGCCAATCCGGTGCTGTGGTCGATCGTGACGATCGCGGGCGGCCTCACGTTGACGAAGGTCGACTACCCGACCTATTTCGCCGGTGCGCAGTTCATCCACTTCCTGCTGGGGCCGGCGGTCGTCGCGCTGGGCTGGCCGCTGTGGCAGCGTCGGGTCGAGCTGCGGGCGCGCTTCGGCCGCGTGCTGCTGGCAGCCCTGCTCGGTGGTGCGGCGGCGGGCGGTTCGGCGGTGGCGCTGGGCTGGGCAGTGGGGCTGCCGCACGACGTGGTGATGTCACTGGCGCCCAAGTCGGTGACGGCACCGGTGGCCATGGGCATCGCCGAGAAGATCGGCGGCATTCCGGCGCTGTCGGCGGTCTTCGCGGTGCTCACCGGCTTGATCGGCGCGCTGTCGGGCAAGTACCTGTTCGACGCGCTGCGCATCCGCACCACGCACGCCGGCTGGCGAGCCCGCGGCTTCGCGCTGGGCACCGCGGCGCACGGCATCGGCGCCGCGCGTGCGCTGCAGGTGAACGCCGATGCCGGCGCCTATGCCGGCTTGGCGCTCGGCCTGCAGGTGGTGCTGGCCGCGCTGCTGCTGCCGCTGGTCTTTCGGCTGTTCTGACCGCTTCAGTTGCGGTACGGGTTGTTCGGGCGGCGATCGGCCCGGTTCGGCACGCCGTCGCCGTCGCGGTCCCAGCCACCGCGGCGGTACTCCCAGCGGCCACCGCGATCCTGCCATTGCGGCGCGCGGTACGCGTAGCCCGGGCGCGCCCGGACGTACTCACCGCGCACCCACACGTAGCGACCGCCCCGCGCCTCGTAGTGGCCGGGTGCCCAAACATAACCACGGCGCGGCGGCGGCACGCGTTCGGCGCGCGGCGGGGGCGGGGCGGTCTGGATGAAGATCGAGGGCTGTGCCTGGGCGGCGGTCGGCAGCGTGATGGCACCGAGCGGCAGCAGCACGGCGGCACAGGTCGCGAGGGAGAGCGTGAGTTTTTTCATGATGGAATCTCCTGGTCTCAGGAATGAAGGAAGTTCCATGCTGCGCCTGCCGTGTGAAGGCGATGTAAGCGACGCGCGAAATCTTGTGTAGCGCTGTATCGCCGCGAGAGGGGCAGATCAGGGTTTGCGATAGCGTCCGTGGCTTGTCACGGCCCGGGGCGCCACCAACAATCCTACCCATAGGTAGAACAACAATGACAGCACAGCCTTCCCGCTCCGCATCCAAGACCACGGGCCGGCAGCGCGCCGCCACCGAGGCGACCGACCTGCAGCGCGAGCGCATCCTGCAGGCCGCGACCACGCTCTTCGCCGAGCAGGGCTACGCCGCCACCACGATGGCGCAGATCGTGCGCAAGCTCGGCGTGACCAAGCCCTTCGTCTACTACTACTTCCGCGACAAGCAGGAGATCTTCGAGCGCTTGTCGTGGCGCCCGGCCGTGGACTGCTTCACGTCGATGGACTTCCCGCCCGACGACACGCGCCCCGCGCGTGCGAAGGTGACCGAGGGCATCGAGCGGCTGATCCGCGCCACCATCGCGCACCACCCCTGCGCCGTGTTCCCGTACCGCGAGCCACAGGCCTATCGCCCGGCCTACCGCGCGGCGCAGAAGAAGCTGGCGCGCCATTTCTACGACAAGCTGTGCGCCTTGCTGGAAGAAGGCCGGCACGACGGCGACTTCGACTTCGACGACCCGATGATCACCGCGCTGGCGGCCTGCAGCCTGCCGGGCTTTCTCTACACCTGGTACCGGCCCGGCGGGCGGTTCACGGCGGAAGAGACGGTGGCGGCGCTTTCAAAGCTGGCATGGCGCGTGCTCGGCTTGCGCTGACGCCGTTTTCCCACACACGGCAGCACGCCTTCTGGGCATCATGGCAACCATGATCCAGACCGTCGAACTCATCGGTGCACCGACCGACATCGGTGCCAGCGTGCGCGGCGCCGGCATGGGGCCGGACGCGCTGCGCGTGGCCGACCTGCCCGGCACCCTGGCGCGCCTCGGCTTTGCGGTGGTCGACGCTGGCAACCTGGCCGGCCCGGCGACACCGTGGAGCGCGCCCTCGGACGGCCTGCGGCACCTGGACGAAGCCGTCGCCTGGAACCGCGCGGTGTACGACGCGGTCGACGCCGCGCTCGGTGCCGGCCGGCTGCCGCTGATGATGGGCGGCGACCACAGCCTGGCGATCGGCTCGATCAGCGCCGTCGCCTGGCACGCACGGCAACGCGGCCAGAAGCTGCGCGTGCTGTGGCTCGATGCGCACACCGACGTCAACACCCACGGGACCAGCCCGAGCGGCAACATCCACGGCATGCCGGTCTCCTGCCTGCTCGGGCATGGGCCGGCGGCGCTCACCGGCTGGAGCGGCCAGCGTGCCGCTCTCGGCCCCGAGGCCATCCGCTTCATCGGCATCCGCAGCGTCGATGCCGAGGAGAAGCAGGCGATCCGCGCGCTCGGCCTGACCGTGTTCGACATGCGCCACCTCGACGAACACGGCATGCGCAACACGATGACCGAGGCGCTGCAGGACGTGGACGACGACACGCACCTTCACGTGAGCTTCGACCTCGACTGCCTGGACCCGGCCGACGCGCCGGGCGTGGGCACCGCGGTGCGCGGCGGGCCCACCTACCGTGAGATGCAGTTGTGCATGGAGATGGCGGCCGACACCGGCCGGCTCGGCTCGCTCGACGTGGTCGAACTCAACCCGGCGCTCGATGTGCGCAACCGCACGGCCGAAGTGGCGGTCGAACTCATCGAAAGCCTGCTGGGCAAATCGACCCTGGCACGCTGACCGCGTGCGCTTCAGCGGCCTTCCTACGTGCGAAAGCGACCCGACGGAAGCCTGCGATGACCGCCTGCGCGTAAAGTGGGCCTTTCCCAGCCCTCCGCGACATGCAACCTCCTGCGCCCCCCACCTCCGCCCCGGCCGACACCGATGCCGTTTCAGGCCTGCGGATCCTGGTGGTCGAGGACGATCCGGCCACGCTGTCCGCCATGGTCGACATGCTGGAGCTGCTGGGCCATTGGGTCGCGGGCGTGAAAAGCGCCGAGGTCGCACGAGACCGCTTCCTCGACGGTGCCTTCGATGTCCTGCTGACCGACGTCGGGCTGCCGGCCCTCTCCGGGCTGGACCTGGTCGAGATCCTGCAGGCGCAGCACAAGTTGCGTGTCATCTTCGCCACCGGGCAGCCGCGCCCGGCGAACCCGATCCCCGGCACGGTCTGGCTGCAGAAACCCTTCGGTGTGGACGAGTTGCAGGCGGCCCTGCAGGGCATCGAGCGGCCGGTTGGCTGAGCGCCGGGCCGGCGCTCAGCCGCGGTTCGGGCTCGGCTCCACCGGCGTGCCGGCCGGCACGGGGGGCGGGCTCAACGGCACCGTGACGGGGGCACTCTGCGGCACGACCGGCGTGGTGACCGCCGGCACCGGGGGCGCGGGCTCTTCCACCTTCTCGTCGACGGCGCCCGGCACCAGGTAGCGGTCGAGCAGCGCGTAGAAGCGGTCGTAGAAACGTTCGTCGGTGAGCGTCTCGCTGGCCACCTTCACCATCGCGTCGTCGCTGGACGAGAACGGCAGCGACAGCGAGCCGATGACCCCCACGCCTACGCTGGCCGCGTTGTTCGTCTTCTTGATGCCGTAGCGGTCCTGCAGGGCGGTGACGAAGGCGATGCTCTTGCGCTGGCCCTTCGCCGCCGCTTGGTCGCGTGCGCAGACCACCCGGAATTCGACCTCGACATGCACCTCGCTGGCCGGCTGGAAGCTCTTGCGGCCGGTCACCAGGTCGGGGTTGGCGGCCGTGATCAGGTAGCCCTGGCTCAGCAGCGCCCGGCGCGCGGCCTCGCAGGTCTGCGCCTCGGTGGCGGCGTAGCCGCGCGCGTGGGTGGTGGTCGAGTCGAATTCCTCGGGGTCGTAGACAACGCGCTTGGACGTACCGGCGCAGCCGGCCAGGACCAGGAGGACGAGGGCCGCCGCGAGGCGGCCGGAAGAAAAGCGGGAAGAGTGAGGCGACATCGGCGTGGAATGCTACCCGGTGGAAGCCGGCCCGCGGTCAGAGCCGCTGCGCCGCCCAATGTTCCCGCGACCGCGCGTTCAGGGATACAGGCCGCGTTCCTGCCGCGCCATCAGGATGCGCTCGCAGGCCACCGCGTAGGTGGCGGTACGCAGCGTGATCTTGTGCTTGTCGGCCGTGTCCCAGATGTGGTTGAGCGCATTCATCATGATGCGGTCGAGCCGCACGTTGATCTCGTCCTCGTCCCAGAAGAAGGACGAGAAGTCCTGCACCCATTCGAAGTACGACACCGTCACGCCACCGGCGTTGCAGATCACGTCGGGCACCACCAGCACGCCGCGTTCGGCCAGGATGTCGTCGGCCTCGGGCACGGTCGGGCCGTTGGCGCCTTCGAGCACCAGCTTGGCATGGGTCTTCTTGGCGCGCTCGGCCGTGATCTGGCCTTCGAGCGCCGCAGGAATCAGGATGTCGCAGGCGACGTCCCAGAACTGCTCGTTCGGCACCTTGTCGCCGCCCTCGAAGCCGGCCGCGCCGGCCGGCGTGCGCGAGATCGGGATGAGCTTCTCGAGGTCCAGCCCGTTCTCATTGACGACCGTGCCGGTGTGGTCCTGCACCGCGACGATCTTCGCGCCCGCCTCGGCGAAGAGCTCGGCCGCGACCGAACCGACGTTGCCGAAGCCCTGCACCGCGATGCGTGCACCGCGCAGGTCGAGGCCCAACCGGCGCGCCGCCTCGCGCCCGGTGACGAACACGCCGCGGCCGGTGGCCTTGACGCGGCCGAGCGAGCCGCCCAGGTGCAGCGGCTTGCCGGTGACGACGCCGGTGGCCGTGCCGCCGACGTTCATCGAATAGGTGTCCATCATCCAGGCCATGATCTGGCCGTTGGTGTTCACGTCGGGCGCGGGGATGTCGGTGTGCGGGCCGATGATGATGCCGATCTCGCTGGTGTAGCGGCGCGTGACCTTCTCCAGCTCTTTGAGCGACAGCTTCTTCGGGTCGACGCGGATGCCGCCCTTGGCGCCGCCGTAGGGCAGGTTCACCGCCGCGGTCTTGACCGTCATCCAGGCCGACAGTGCCATCACTTCTTCGAGCGTCACGTCGGGATGGAAGCGCACGCCGCCCTTGCCCGGGCCGCGGCTCATGTTGTGCTGCACGCGGTAGCCCTCGTAATGCGCGATGCGGCCGTCGTCCATCTCGATCGGCACGTCGACGATCAGCGCGCGCTTGGGCCGCTTGAGCGTCTCGGCCCACTTGGCCAGGTCGCCCAGGTACGGCACCACGCGGTCGACCTGCTGCAGGTAGGTACCCCACGGGCTGTTGGGCGTGGGATGGACAAAGGACAGTTTCTCGCTCATGGGAAGACCCTCGTTGGATGGACTGGGCGGACGATAGCCCCGGTCCGGCGCCGTGCCAAGGGTTATGCGCCGCGCGGGCGCCTCTATGCACAAGTCGTCACGGACCGCCGGCCGGCGCTCTCGGCTAAACTCGTTTTTCCCCCTCTGCGGCTTGGCGGACGCACCGCGAACCCGGGACCTTTGGACCACCACATGCCAGCGAAGCCAGGCGCCCGATTGCCGCCCAATCCCAGCGACTCCCACGACCCCAGCGCCGCACCCGCCACCAAGACGCCCCGCACGTCCTCGCTGTTCATCGGGTCGACCGAGAAATCGTTCCAGGTGCTGCAGGCCTTCAACGGCTCGCAGCGCCACATGACGCTGGCCGACATCGCGCGCGCCGCCGACCTGGACCGCAGCGCGACGCAGCGCGTGGTCTACACGCTCGAACAGCTGGGCTACCTGCGCCGCATCCCGGAGTCGCGGCACTATGGCTTGACCGCCAAGGTGCTGCAGCTGTCGTACAACTACCTGCGCGCCAACGAGCTGATCGACAAGGCCTCGCCCTATCTGCTGGAGATCAGCCGCACGCTGGGCGAGACGACCAACCTGCATGAACTCGACGGCATCGACATCGTGTTCGTGGCGCGCTTCCACGGCCAGCATCTGGTGAACATCGATTTCAACGTGGGTGCGCGGCTGCCGGCCTATTTCACCGCGTCGGGCAACGCGATCCTCACGCGCTTCTCGCACGAGGAGCGGGTGGCGATCCTGGAGCGCACGCCACTGACGCAGATCACGCCGTTCACCGAGATCGATCCCCAGCGGCTGCTGGCGCGGGTGCAGTCGATGGCCGAGAAGGGCTATGCGGTCATGGCCAACGAGAACGTGCTGGGCGACATCTCGGTGGCCGCGCCGATCACCGACCACCGCGGCATGGCCGTGGCCGCGATCAACATCTCGGTACCGACCACGCGTTGGACCGTGGCGCGCGTCGAGAAGGAATTGGCGCCCCACGTGCAGGTGGCCGCGACCTCGATCTCGAAGGCGAAATTCGGCGCGTACGCCGGCTAGCGCATCCCGGGCTACAGCCGCGCGAGCCGCGCCCGGTGGTCGACCGACAGCGCGTCGGTGTCGAGGTCGGCCGCACGCGGCACGCCGAGCAGACGCAGCGTGATCTCGAACTCGCCGCGCAACATCTGCAGCACGTCGGCCACGCCCTGCGGGCCCTGCGCCGCCAGGCCGTACAACGGCGCCCGACCCAACAGCACCGCCTTGGCACCCAGTGCCCGTGCCTTGGCGATGTCGCCGCCGCGGCGGATGCCGCTGTCGACGAAGACGTCGAGTCCGGTGCCGACGGCGTCGACCACCTCGGGCAGGATCTCCAGCGGGCTCGGCGCGCTCTCGAGCTGCCGGCCACCGTGGTTGGACAGGATCACGCCGTCGACGCCATGGCGCCGCGCGGTGCGCGCGTCTTCCACCGACAGCACGCCCTTGAGCAGCACCGGACCGGGCCAGTGCTTCCTGAGCCAGTCCACTGCACCCCAGTCGAGCGACATGTCCATCTGCCGGCTCATGGCGGCGGCCTGCGCCTGCAGCTGCGCCTTCACGCCCGCGCTGCGCGCGAGGTTCACCAGTTGCGGCGAGCCGCCCTGGCGCAGCATCCGGGCGCACCAGCGCGGGTGCGTGGCCAGGTCGAGCAGCAGCTTCGGCGTGAGGCGCAACGGCATGCGGAAGCCGTTGCGCACGTCATGGTCGCGCTTGCCGTGCACCATGGTGTCCACCGTGAGCATGAGCGCCGAGAAGCCCAGTGCCCGAGCCCGACGCATCATGTCTTCGGCGATGCGGCGGTCCTGCTGGACATAGAGCTGCAGCCACAGCTCGCCATCGGTCGCTTCACGGACGCTCTCGAGCAGCGAGGTCGACGCGGTCGACATCGCGAAGGGCAGGCCCGCCGCGTGGGCGGCGCGGGCCAGCACCTCTTCGGCGCGCGGCCAGTAGAGGCCGTTGAGTCCTGTCGGTCCGACCACCGCCGGCATCGCGAGCGTCTGGCCGAACACCTGCACCGAGGGGTCGATGCGGGTCACGTCCTGCAGCACGCGGGGCCGGAAGATCAGTTGCTCGTACGCGGCGCGGTTGCGCAGCAGCGTGCGCCCATCCTCCGCGCCGCCGTCGAGATAGTCGAAGGCGAAGCGCGACAGGCGCCGGCGCGCCAGCGCGCGGTAGTCCTTGACGGCGGGCAGCACGGGGCGGCCCCTCAGCCCAGGTCTTCGGAGCGCGCGAGCTGCCGGGCGACTTCGACGCGCAAGCGCGCCTGGAGGTCGGCGGCCGGCGGCACCAGCGGTGCGAGCATGCCCGGCGCGTCGACGCCGATCAGGTCCATCACCGACTTCATCGGGCCCGGGTTGGTCTCGGCGAAAGCCATGTCCATCAGCGGAATCAGTTCGCGGTGCGCGGCCAGGGCGTCCGCCGTGCGGCCGGCGAAGGCCAGTTCGTAGATCGCACGCCAGGCCCGCGGCAGCATGGTCGCGGTCACGACGATGCCGCCGCGTGCGCCGGCCGCGAGGTGCAGGGGGAACAGCGAGTCCTCGCCACTGAGCACCGCAAAGCTCGGGTCCACGCCCGCCATCACGCGCAGGAAGTGGTACATGTCGGTGTTGCAGGCCTTCATGCCGATGATCCGTTCGTGCCGCGACAGCTCGTGCAGCACCTCGGGCTGGATCGCCACGCGCGTGCGGTACGGAATCTCGTAGATCAGGATCGGCAGCGGCGACTCATCGGCGAAGCGCAGGAAGTAGTCGCGCACGCCCGCCTGGGTGGGGTTGGTGTAGTACGGCGTCACGACCATCAGCGCATCGACGCCGGCATCGGCGAAGGCGCGGCCCGACGCCATCGCATCGTGATACCCCGGATCGAGCACGCCCGGCACCACCGGCACGCGGCCACCCACGGCCTCCACGCACAGCGCCGCCATCTTGGCGCGCTCGGCACGCGACAGCGCGCCGTATTCGCCGGTGCCGCCCAGCGGCACCAGGCCGTCGATGCCCTGCTTCAGCAGGTAGGCGATCAGCGTGCGTGTGGCCGCAACGTCGATGGTGTCGTCGGCGTGAACGGGGGTGGGGATGGCGGGCAGTACGCCGCGCAGACGGGTCGCGTCCATGGGAGATCCTTGAGAAGTATCGAGAGAGAAATGAGAGCGTGCAGTCGTGGCGCTCAGCGGGCCAGGCTGCGTCGCCGCAGCCGGTCGGCCACGCCGATGAGCACGGCGACGAAGACGAAGAGACAGGTCGACACGGCGGCGATGACCGGCGAGATCTGCAGCGTGACCTCGTCCCAGAACTGCTTGGGCAGCGTCGAGTTCAGGCCGCCCGAGGCGAACAGCGAGATGGTGAGTTCGTCGAACGAGGTCGCGAAGGCGAACAGGAAGGACGACAACAGGCCCGCCATCAGGATCGGGAAGGTCACGTAGCGCAGCGTCTGCAGTGGGCGCGCACCGAGGCTCTGCGCAGCCAGGTCGAGCCGCGTGTCGTAGTTGCGCAGCACGGCCATCATCGTCATCACCACGTAGGGCACCGAGATGACGGTGTGGCCGAGGATGAGGCCCAGCGAGGTGCCGACGAGCCCGACCTTCGCGAACAGATAGAACATGCCGACGGCGATGATCATGCGCGGCACGATGATCGGCGACAGCACGAAGGCCAGCAGGAGCGACTTGCCGCGCATCTGCGAGCGCGCCAGCAGGAAGGCCATCGGCGTGCCGATGAGCATCGACAGCACACCGGCGCCGGCACCGACGACCAGCGAGCGCGTGAGCGCCTGCATCCACAGCGGCGACGCGAACATCTGCTCGTACCACTGCAGCGAGAAACCGCGCGGCGGCCAGTTGAGGCCCGAGTTGCCGGCGAAGGACAGCGGGATCATCAGCACCGTCGGGATGCTGAGGAAGCCGAGCAGCACCAACACCACCATCAGCATGCCGCGCGACTGGCCCGGCTCGCTGGCATGCGCACGGCGGCGGCGGTGCGGCATGAGGCGCGCGAGTGCATCGCTGGCTTTGCCGAGTGCAGTGAGGATCGCCTCGCCGGCCGCGTGCGACCAGCCCGAGGCCGCCATCGGCCGTGCGCGGTCCGACGCGCTGCCGGTCATCGTCGACAGGCCCAGCAGCCGGTCGTAGAGCGCGAAGACCGCCAGCACCACGATCAGCAGGGCCACCGACACGGCGCCAGCGAAGCCCCAGTTCAGCGTCTGCTGCACCTGGTCGATGATGATCTGCGTGATCATGGTTTCGCGGCGGCCGCCCAGCAGCGCCGGGAAGATGAAGAAGCCGATCGCCGTGACGAACACCATGATGGCGGCCGCGGCCACACCGGGCAGCGAGAGCGGGAAGTACACGCGCCAGAACGCCGAGCCGGGCCGTGCGCCCAGCGTGAGCGCGGCGCGCGGCAGGTTGCGGTCGATGTTCTCCATCACCGACAGCATCGTGAGCACGGCCAGCGGCATCAGCGCGTGCACCATGCCCACGAGCGTGCTGCCGAAGCTGTAGAGCAGGCTCATCGGCGCATCGACGATGCCCAGCGCCAGCAGCAGTTGGTTGACCACGCCGTTGCGGCCCAGCAGCACGATCCAGGCGAAGGCGCGCACCAGGAAGCTGCTCCAGAACGACAGCAGCACCCAGAACAGCAGCCGCCCCTTCTTCTGCTGCGGCAGCGACGAAATGAGGTAGGCCACCGGGTAGCCGGCGAGCACCGAGAAGAAGGTGGTCCAGAGCGAGATCTTCAGCGTGATCAGCAGCACGTTGACGTACACCGACGACGCGAAAAGCTGCCGGTAAGACGCGAGGCTCAGCGCGCCGTCTTTGTAGAAGCTCAGCAGCAGCAGTTGCGCCACCGGGTAGACGAGCAGCGCCAGCAGCAGAAGCAGCATCGGTGCCGCGAGCAGCAGGTTGCGGCGCAGCGCATGGCCTGCGGGGCGCTTGGCTGGGACGTGGGCGGGATGAACGGCCGACGACATGCGCCTACTCCGCGATGGCGACCGCGTCGGCCGCCTGCCAGTGCAGCGAGAGCGTTTCGCCCACGCGGTAGCGGATGCTCTGCTGCGAGGTCGGGAAGGCGACGGTGATCGGCGTCTCGCCGGCGAAGGGCGCCTGCAGGTACAGCTTGGTGAGGCTGCCGGTGATCATCACGTCGAGCACCTGCGCCGACAGCGCGGGCGCATCGGGCTCGACGCGCTTGACGCCGAGGTTCTGCGGACGCACCAGCACCCGCACCTTGTGGCCCGGTGCCGGCACGGTGCCGTGCACGGCGGCGCCGGCCTGCACGCGGCCGCCGTCGAGCGACAGCGACAGGCCGTCGCCGTTCGTGCCGGTGACGGTCGCCTCGAACAGGTTCGACTCGCCGAGGAAGTCGGCGACGAACAGCGTGCGCGGGCGGAAGTACAGGTCGGCCGGCGTGCCCAGCTGCTCAATCTGGCCGCCATTCATCAGGCAGATGCGGTCGGACATCGTCATCGCCTCTTCCTGGTCGTGCGTGACGTAGACGATGGTCGTGCCCAGCTCGCGGTGGATGCGCTTGATCTCCATCTGCATGTGGTCGCGCAGCTTCTTGTCGAGCGCGCCGAGCGGCTCGTCCATCAGGATGATGGCCGGCCGGTAGACCATGCAGCGCGCCAGCGCGATGCGCTGCTGCTGGCCGCCCGACAGTTCCTTCGGAAAGCGCTGCGCCACGTGCGGCAGGCGCACCATCTCCAGCGCCTCCCGCGCCTGTTGGCGCGCCTGCGTCGGCTTCACGCCGCGCATCTTCAGCGGGAAGGCGATGTTGTCTTCCACCGTCATGTGCGGGAAGAGCGCGTAGTTCTGGAACACCATGCCGATGTCGCGCTCGTACGGCGCGCCGTAGGTCACGTCGACGCCATTGATCAGCATCGTCCCGCTGTCGGGCTGCGAGAGCCCGGCGATCAGGCTCAGCAGCGTCGTCTTGCCGGAGCCCGAGGGCCCGAGCAGCGTGAGGAACTCGCCGTTGGCGACCTCCAGGTCGGTGGGCGCGAGGGCGGTGACGTCGCCATAGCGCTTACACAGGCCGGAGATGGTCAGATTGGACGAAGGCATGGTGTGGGTTCGGGAAGCGATCGGGGCGAAGTGGTCAGGCGAGCACCCAGCCGTTGAAGCGTTCGATCACGGCGGCCTGGTTGTCGAGCCAGTAGCGCGCATTAATCTGCACGCCGCTCTTCATGTTCTCGGGGCTGGTCGGGCTGTTCTTCGCGATCTCGGGCTTCACGTAGTTGAAGGCCTCGGGCTGCGTGAAGCCGGCGGCGAAGAACTCGGCCTGCACCGCCTGGCGCTTCGGGTCGGACGCGAAGCGGATGAACTCGCGGCAGGCGTCGGCGTTGGGCGTGCCCGCGAGGATCGACCAGTTGTCGACACCCCAGAGGTTCTGGTTCCAGACGATCGTGACGTCGGCGCCTTTGCCGATCGCCTGCTGCGGCCGCGACACCCAAGTGGCGACCATGTCGACCTCGTTCGACATCAGCATCTGCTCGACCTGCGCGCCGGAGTTCCACCACACGTCGACCTTCGACTTGACCTTGTCCAGGCTGGCGAAGGCGCGGTCTAGGTTGGCCGGGTAGACCTGGCCCGGCGCCACGCCGTCGGCCATCAGGGCTTCCTCGATGGTGTCGAAGGGGTGCTTGCGCAGCGAGCGGCGGCCGGGGAAGTCCTTGGTGTTCCAGAAGTCGGCCCACGAATTGGGCGCCTTGCGGCCCTTGAACGCCGCGTTGCGATACGCCAGGACGGTGCTGTACACGTTGGTGCCCACGCCGTAGGGCGACATGTACTGCGCGGGGATTTTCGCGACGTTCGGGTCGGACTCGACACCGTGCTTCTCGAGGTAGACCTTGCTGCCGCTGGTCAGGATGAGGATGGCCGGCTGGCTGATCTTCGCCATGTCCCAGGTGTAGTTGCCGGTCTCGACCATGCTCTTGATCTGCGCGGTGGGCTCGGCGTTCGCCTGCACCGGAACAACCTCGATGCCGGTCTTCGCGGTGAAGGGCTTGTAGAACGCGGCCGCGTAGGCCTGGCTGTAGATGCCGCCGTCGTCACGCACCACGATGCGCTTGCTGGCCGCACGCGCTGGCGTCCAGATCGCGGGCGCGGCAAGGGCAACGATGCCGCTGGCAGCCGCCTTCAGGGCGTTGCGACGGGACGGTTTGCTGGGGGGCAGTGTGTGCATGGCGAACTCCTTCGGTGAAAGAAATGAGGCGAGATGGAAGCGCGGGACGGGAACGGAAATCAGTGCGCCGGGGGGGGCGGTGCGTCGGGCACCAGGCGGCCCGGGTTGAACAGGTTCTGCGGATCGATCGCCTGCTTCATGCGACGCATCAGGCCCAGCTCGACGGGCGACTTGTAGTGCGCCATCTCGTTGAGCAGGGTTCGGCCAACGCCGTGCTCCGCACTGAAGGTGCCGTGCAGGCTGTGCGCCACGTCGTTCACGCTGTGGCGAATGCGCTGGGCCATCGCCTCGGGGTCGGGCACGGCCTCCCATTCGGCGAAAGTGAAGAAGGGGATGAAGTGCACGTTGCCGTCGCCCAGGTGCGCCACGATGACGATCGGCAGGCCGGGCACGATGGCGTGCACGGCGGCGGTGGCGCGCTCGATGAACGCGGGCACCGACGACACGGGCACGGCGCTGTCGGTGGTCAGGCCCACGCCGGCCTTCTTGTTGGCCTCGGACACGCTGTGCCGGATCTCCCACATCGCTGCGCGCTGGGCGCCGCTCGTCGCCAGCACGCCGTTGAGGAGCAGATCCTGTTGCGCCGCGCGTTCGAGCACCTGCTCCAGCGTGGCCTGCAGCGCGTCCTCCGGACCGGTGTCGGACAGTTCGATCAGCACATGCCACGGATGCAATGCCGACAGCGGATTGCGCCGGCTGGGCAACTGCTCGGTCACGATGCGCAGCTGGTTCGCGTCGATCATCTCGAAGGCCGAGAGGCTCGCGCCGCAGGCCGACTGGAACAGGCCCAGCAACTGCAAGGCCGCGGCGGGCGTACGCGGCGCCACCCAGGCGATGGCGTGCGAGGTCGGCAGCGGATGCAGCTTGAGCGTGGCGGCCGTGACGATGCCCATCGTGCCTTCGGCGCCGATGAACAGGTGCTTCAGGTCCAGCCCGGTGTTGTTCTTGCGCAGGGTGTAGAGCCCGTCCCAGACGGTGCCGTCGGGCAGCACCACTTCGAGGCCGAGCACGTTGTCGCGCGTGTTGCCGTAGCGCAGCACGCCGGTGCCGCCGGCATTGGTCGCGATGGTGCCGCCGATCTGGCAGGAGCCTTCGGCGCCCAGGCTGATCGGGTAGAGGCGCCCCTGCGCGGCGGCGGCTTCCTGCACGGCGGCCAGCACGCAACCGGCCTCGACTTCCATCGAGTTGTTGGCTGCATCGACCGTGCGCACGCGCCGCATGCGGGCGAGGTTCACGATGACCGGCGCCGCGCCATCGGTGCCGGGCACCGCCCCACCGCAGAGGCTGGTGTTGCCGCCTTGGGGAAGCACCGGGACGCCGTGTTCCACGCACAGGCGCACGACCGCGGCCACCTGCGCCGTGCTCGAGGGCTGCACCACGCACGCTGCCGTGCCTCGGTAGCGGCCGCGCCAGTCCTCGGTGAAGCCGGCCACGTCGTCTTCGGTGGTGAGAACCGCACCGGCGCCGAGAAGGGCGATCAGCTGTTCGTTCAAGGTCATCTTTTGCACCATTTGGGTGAGGGCCGCACGGCCCGCGAATGCGTCTGTCCAGTGTACGCAAACCCCATGCCAATGAATTGCATAGTGCACTCTTCAATTGCAATGAGATTATTCTCAGGGAAAGCACTGAGCCCGGCCTGCGGCGAGAACGCCACAGGGCCGGGCCCATGAGATCGATCAGTGCGGCGGAAATGCGTCAGTGCATGGCGGCCAGCAGCGCCGCATTGCCGCCGGCCGCCGCGGTGTTGATGGTCAGCGTCTGCTCGGCGCAGAAGCGGTAGAGGTAGTGCGGCCCGCCCGCCTTCGGCCCGGTGCCGCTGAGCCCTTCACCGCCGAAGGGCTGCACGCCGACCACGGCACCGATGGTGTTGCGGTTGACGTAGACGTTGCCGATGTGTGCCTGCGCGGCCATCGCGAGTGCACGTGAGTCGATGCGCGTCTGGATGCCGAAGGTGAGCCCATAGCCGAGCGCATTGATGCGCTCGACCACGGCGGCCGGGTCGCCCGACCAGCGCACGATCTGCAGCACCGGCCCGAAGATCTCGTTGCGGACATGCTCGATGGACGGAACCTCGAAGGCCTGCGGGGCGATGAAGTTCTGCATCGGCACCGCGACCGGCGACGCAACGATCGGGCGCCCGTGCGCGGCCAGCGCATCGACCGCGCGCGCCACGTTGTCGAAGGCCTCGGCGTCGATCAGCGGGCCGACGTCGGTCGCGAGCAGCGCCGGGTCGCCACCCGCCAGCTCGGCCACCGCACCGCCGAGCATCTCGATCACGCCGTCGGCGATGCCCTCGTGCACGCACAGCAGGCGCAGCGCCGAACAGCGCTGGCCGGCCGAGCGGAAGGCGCTCTGCACGACGGCATCGACCACCTGCTCGGGCAGCGCGCTGGAGTCGACCACCATCGCGTTGATGCCGCCGGTCTCGGCAATGAGCGGGACGATCGGACCGTCCTTCGCGGCCAGCGCGCGATGGATGATCTTCGCCACCTGGGTCGAGCCGGTGAACACGACACCGGCGACGCCGGGCGCGGCCACCAGCGCGGCGCCCACCGTCTCGCCCGGGCCGTGCAGCAGCTGCAGCGCATCGGCGGGTACGCCGGCCGCATGCAGCAGCTTGACGGCTTCGAGCGCGACGCCCGGCGTCTGCTCGGCTGGCTTGGCCAGCACCGTGTTGCCAGTGGCGAGCGCGGCCGCGACCTGGCCCATGAAGATCGCCAGCGGGAAGTTCCAGGGGCTGATGCAGACCCAGGGGCCGCGCGCGACAAGCCGCAGTTCGTTCGATTCGCCGGTCGGTCCCGGCAGCGCCACCGGCTGCATGATGCGCTCGGCCTCGTCGGCGTAATAGCGCAGGAAGTCGACGGCCTCGCGCACCTCGGCCACGGCGTCGCCCCAGGTCTTGAAGGCCTCTTTCACCAGCAGCGCGCAGAAGCGGGGGAGGTCCGCCTGCAACGCATCGGCGGCGTGGCGCAGCCGGGCCGCGCGCTGGGCGACGGGCGTGCCGCGCCATGCCGGCAGCGCGTGCAGGGCCAGGGCCACCGCCCGCTCGGCGCGCGACACGTCGAACAGCGGTACCACCGGCACGGACGTATTCGCCAGCGCCGCCAGCAAGGGCGCGCGCATCGTGGCCACGGCGAGGTCGAGACCTTCGCTGTTGCGGCGCGCCGGCACCGGCCCGTAGAGCAGTGGCGGCAGGGGCAACGACGACACCGGCGACGCATGCAGCGGCGACGCCAGCAACTGGTCGACCGGCACCTCGTCGTCGCCCAGCTGGTTCACGAAGGAGGAGTTGGCGCCGTTCTCCAGCAGCCTGCGCACCAGATACGCCAGCAGATCCTTGTGCTGGCCGACCGGCGCATACACCCGCACATGGGCTGTCGTTGCCTTCATGACTTCGCGGTAGACGCCCTCGCCCATGCCGTGCAGACGCTGGAGTTCGAAGGAATGATCGCCAGCCATCTGCAAGATCGCCGCGATGGTGCCCGCGTTGTGCGTGGCGAATTGCGGGTAGATCGCGTCGGGCGCGGCCAGCATGGCGCGGGCGCAGGCGAGGTAGCTCACGTCGCTGTGGTGCTTGTGCGTGAACACCGGGTAGTGCGGCAGGCCGAGCTCCTGCGCACGCTTGATCTCGGCGTCCCAGTAGGCGCCCTTGACCAGGCGGCACATGAGGCGCAGACCGTGCCGGCGCGCGATGGCAACCACCTCGTCGATGAGCTCGAGCGCGCGTGTCTGGTAGGCCTGCATCGCCAGGCCGAAGCCGCGCCATTGCGGCCGCTCGGCAGCGATGCGCGCCGCCAGCGCCTCGAAGACGTCCAGCGAGAGTTCGAGCCGGTCGACCTCCTCCGCATCGATCGTGAGGTTCAGGTTGGCGTCGGCGGCCAGCGCGCACAGCTGCCACACGCGCGGCACCAGCTCGCCCATCACGCGCTCGTGCTGCGCGTCTTCGTAGCGCGGGTGCAGGGCACTCAGCTTGATCGAGATGCCGTCGTTGTGCTCGGGGGCGCGCGCGGCGTCCGACTGCGCGCCGATGGCGCGGATCGCGTCGGCGTAGCTCTGCAGGTAGCGCTGCGCATCCGCCTCCGTGCGGGCGCCCTCGCCCAGCATGTCGTAACTGAAGCAGAGCGCCGGCTGCTTCTTCTGCGCGCTGCGCGCCTCGCCCATGGCTTCGCGGATCGTCTGGCCGAGCACGAACTGGCGCCCCAGCAGCTGCACCGCGCGCAGCGTCGCGGCCACCACGGTGCGCGAGCCCAGGCGCGCCAGCAGCCCCGGCGGATGGTCGCTCTCCGGCAGGAAGCGCTTCGACAGCGCGATGGCCGAGGACGACAGCCGCGCCAGCGTGGAATCGGCCGCGCCGTCGAAGTCGGCGCGGCCGAGCTGGTCGGCGGTCAGCGCGATCGCGGTCTCGGCGTCGGGCACGCGCAGCAGCGCCTCCGCCAGCCGCATCAGCGCCAAGCCTTCGGCGCTGGAGATCGGGTACTCGCGCAACAGGCTTTCCATGGCCCAGAAAGGGGGCGGGTTGTTCCGCACGGCCTGGACCCACGGCGCCGCGCGCAGCGCGGCCTGGTGCCAGTCGAGTGCGCCTTCAAGGGCGGCGAGACGGTGGGCGACGACGTCGGGTTCGGGGCGGTACGGGATCGGCAGGCGCATGAAAGAACTCCAGGAGGGATGGCTGTGATCGTGCCGCTGGCATCATCGAGTTATTCACCAAAATTCACCCCATACACCGGATAATTTGAAGCCAATGAGCAGCGAATTACCCGGCATCGACCGCATCGACATGAAAATCCTGAGGATTCTTCAGGAGGACGGCCGCCTGTCGAACCTCAAGCTGGCCGAGATGGTGGCGCTGTCACCCACCGCCGTGCTGGCGCGCGTGCAGCGCCTCACGCGCGAGGGCTACATCCAGGGCTACGAGGCGCGGCTCGACCCGCACAAGCTGGGGCGAGGATTCACCGTCTTCGTCGAGGTGCTGCTCGACCGCACGACGCCCAACGTGTTCGACGCCTTCAAGGCGGCGGTGCAGGTACGCGACGAGATCATGGAATGCCACATGGTGGCCGGCGGCTTCGACTACCTGCTCAAGACCCGCATGGCCGACATGGCGGCGTATCGCGAATTCGCGGGCACCGTGCTGTGGCAGTTGCCCGGCGTGCGCGAGACGCGGACCTACGCGGTGATGGAAGAGGTGAAGAGCAGCGCGCGGATTCCGCTGCCCGGCTGAGGCTACGCGGGGCGCTGGCCGAGCAGATAGTCGACGAACACCCGCACCCGCAAGGGCACGAAGCGCCGGTGCGGATACAACAGGCTGTGGGGCCGCGACCGCCCGCCGAAGTCCTTCAGCAGCTCGACCAGCCGACCCGTGCGCAGGTCCTCCTCGACCACGAAGCGATAGGCCTGGAACACACCCGCGCCGTGGCGCGCCAGCGTGGCGCCGGCGACCACGTCGTCCGAGCACGCATAGCCGCCGGTGGTCTGCAGTTCGACGTCCTGGCCCTCCTGGCGGAACAGCCACGGAATGGGGCGCCCGCTGCTGGGCAGTTCGAACTGGACGCACTCGTGGGCCCGTAGGTCATCGAGGGTCGCGGGCGTTCCGTGACGCCGCAGGTAGTCGGGCGAGGCGACCACGACCAGCGGCGTGTCTTCCAGATGCCGCGCCACCAGCGTGGAGTCGCCCGTCGCCCGCGCCCGTATCGCGAGGTCGTAGCCCTCTTCCGCGAAGTCGATGTTGCGGTTGCTGACGTTGACCTCGACCTTCACGTCGGGGTGGCGCTCGCGGAAGGCCGGCAGCAGGGGCAGCAGGCGGTAGTGGCCATAGGTGGTCGGCGCGCTGATGCGCAGCAGGCCCGAGGGCGCGGCCTGGTGGCCCGTGACTTCGCGCTCGGCTTCGACCAGCTGGTTCAGGGCCTGCCGGCACTGCTCGAAGTACCCACGCCCCGCCTCGGTCAGGCGCATCTGCCGGGTGGTCCGCGTGAAGAGCCGCACGCCGAGCCGCTCCTCGAGCCGCGAGACCGAACGGCTGACGGCCGCCGGCGTGACCGAGGCGGTCGTCGCTGCGGCCGTGAAGCTGCCGTGCTCTGCAGCGAGGCAGAACAACTCGATGCTGCCCAGCATGACGTCGTCGAACTGCCGGTTCATGGGGTGTGGCTCGCCTTATTCATTACATCATGTACTCATAGATGTTCAACAAGCCCACTTTAAGCCATGAAAGAACATCAATAAAGTCGATCCAACAGATCCAGCAACCCGCCACGGTCTGCATGTCATCCCCTTGAAAGGACCTTCCTCATGACTTCCAACGCTTCCAAGGTCGCCGTCATCACAGGCGCCTCCAGCGGCATCGGCGCAGCGCTCGTCCAGGCCTACCGCAAGGCCGGCTTCCGGGTCGTCGCCAACTCGCGGTCGATCGGCCCCAGCGCGGATCCGGACATCCTCGCGATCGCGGGCGACGTCGCCGAGCGCGCCACGGCCGAGCGGATCTTCAGCGACGGCGTGGCGCGCTTCGGCCGCATCGACACGCTGGTCAACAACGCCGGCATCTTCACGGCCAAGCCGTTCACCGCGTTCACGGGCGAGGACTGGGCGGCGAACATCGGCACCAACCTCGCGAGCTTCTTCCACATCGGCCAACTGGCCGTGAAGCGGATGGAAGCACAGGGGTCGGGCCACATCGTCCAGATCACGACGAGCCTGGCCGACCAGCCGATCAACGGCGTGCCGTCGGTCCTGGCGTCGCTGACCAAGGGCGGCCTGAACGCCGCCACCAAGTCGCTCGCCATCGAGTACGCGTCGCGCGGCATCCGCGTGAATGCGGTCGCGCCCGGCATCGTCAAAACGCCGATGCATCCGCCCGAAACCCACGCGACGCTCAGTGGCCTGCATCCGCTGGGCCGCATGGCCGACGTCGAGGAGATCGTCGACGCGGTGCTGTTCCTCGAGAACGCCAAGTTCGTGACGGGCGAGATCCTTCACGTCGACGGCGGGCAGGCCGCCGGCCACTGGTGATCCGCCATGCCCTACATCAAGATCGAGATCACGCGCGAAGGCGTGACCCAGGCACAGAAGAAGCAGCTGATCGCAGGCGCGACGGAGCTGATGGTGCGGGTGCTCGACAAGGACCCGGCCAGCACCTTCGTCGTGATCGACGAAGTGGATCTGGACAACTGGGGCGTGGGTGGCCGTCCGGTCGTCGAATGGCGCCGAGAGCAGGCTGCGGCGCTAGCGCTGGCCGAAGATCGCCGTGCCCACGCGGACCAGGGTGCTGCCCGCGGCGACCGCGGCTTCGAGATCGGCTGACATCCCCAGCGACAGGGTGTCGAGCGCGATGCCAGCCGCGCGGATTTCCTCGAAAACGGCCGCTGCGCGCAGGAACAAGGTCCGCTGCGCGTCGAAATCGGGGGCCGGTTCGGGGATCGCCATCAGCCCGCGCAGCCGCAACCGTGGCAACGACGCCACGGCCTGCGCCAGCGCCAGCGCCTCGTCGACCGACACGCCCGACTTGTTGGCGCCGCCGTCGACGTTGACCTGGAGGCAGACCTGCAGCGGCGGCAGACCGTCGGGCCGCTGCTGCGACAGTCGCTCGGCGATCTTCAGCCGGTCGATGCTGTGGACCCAGTCGAAGTGCTCGGCCACCACGCGCGTCTTGTTGCTTTGCAGAGGGCCGATGCAGTGCCACACGAGCTGCGCACGCAGGTCGGCCAGGGCCTCGATCTTGGCCACGCCCTCCTGCACGTAGTTCTCGCCGAAGGCGGTCTGGCCCGCGGCCACGGCCTCGCGCACCGCCTCGGCCGGGAAGGTTTTGGAAACGGCCAGCAGCTGCACGCCGGCCGGGTCGCGGTCGGCGGCCGCACATGCCGTCACGATCCGTGATCGAACTTGGTGGAGGTTGGCGGCAATCATCGTCATAATCATCCAAAGCGTATCAAAACGTCACCGAGGGTCTTCGTGGACATCACCCAACTGCTGGCATTCAGCGTCAAGAACAAAGCCTCCGACCTGCACCTCTCGTCGGGGCTGCCGCCCATGATCCGGGTGCACGGCGACGTGCGGCGCATCAACGTCGATGCGCTCGACCACAAGGCGGTGCACGCCATGGTGTACGACATCATGAGCGACACGCACCGCAAGCACTACGAAGAATTCCTGGAGGTCGACTTCTCCTTCGAGATCGACGGCCTGGCGCGCTTCCGCGTGAACGCCTTCAACCAGGCGCGCGGCGCGGCGGCGGTGTTCCGGACGATTCCGTCGAAGATCCTCACGCTCGAGCAGCTCAACGCGCCCAAGATCTTCGGCGACCTGGCGCTCAAGCCGCGCGGCCTGGTGCTGGTGACCGGCCCCACGGGCTCGGGCAAGTCGACCACGCTGGCGGCGATGGTGAACTACCTCAACGAGACCGAGTACGGCCACATCCTGACGGTCGAAGACCCGATCGAGTTCGTGCACGAGTCCAAGAAGTGCCTGATCAACCAGCGCGAAGTCGGCCCGATGACGCTGAGCTTCGCCAACGCGCTGCGCTCCGCCCTGCGCGAGGACCCGGACGCGATCCTGGTGGGCGAAATGCGCGACCTGGAGACCATCCGCCTGGCGATGACCGCCGCCGAAACCGGCCACCTGGTGTTCGGCACGCTGCACACCTCGTCGGCCGCCAAGACCATCGACCGGATCATCGACGTGTTCCCGGGCGAAGAGAAGGAAATGATCCGCGCAATGCTGTCGGAGTCGCTGCAGGCCGTGATCTCGCAGACGCTGTGCAAGACCAAGGACGGCCAGGGCCGCGTGGCGGCGCACGAGATCATGCTGGGCACCTCGGCCATCCGGAACCTGATCCGCGAGGGCAAGGTGGCGCAGATGTATTCCTCGATCCAGACCGGCAGCGGCCAGGGCATGCAGACGCTCGACCAGAATCTGACAGACTTGGTGCGCCGCGGCGTCATCAGCGCCGCCGAAGCCCGCGGCAAGGCCAAGACCCCCGAAAACTTCCCAGGCTGACGCGCTGCGCGCCACCTGCAGCCCGAGAGACCATCATGGAACGCGATCAGGCCAGTCAGTTCATCAACGATCTGCTCAAGCTCATGGTGAGCCGCAACGGCAGCGACCTGTTCATCACCGCGGACTTCCCGCCGGCGATCAAGGTCGACGGCAAGATCACCAAGGTGTCGGGCCAGTCGCTGGGCATGCAGCACACGGTGGCGCTGACGCGCTCGATCATGAACGACCGCCAGGTGGCGGAGTTCGAGCGCACGAAGGAATGCAACTTCGCGATCTCGCCCACCGGCATCGGGCGCTTCCGCGTCAACGCCTTCGTGCAGCAGGGCAAGATCGGCATGGTGCTGCGGACCATTCCCGCGACGCTGCCGACGATCGACGGGCTGGGCATGCCGCAGATCCTCAAGGACGTGTCGATGACCAAGCGCGGCCTGACCATCCTGGTGGGTGCGACCGGCTCGGGCAAGTCGACCACGCTGGCGGCGATGGTCGACTGGCGCAACGAGAATTCCTTCGGCCACATCGTGACGGTCGAAGACCCGATCGAGTTCGTGCACCCGCACAAGAACTGCGTGGTGACGCAGCGCGAAGTGGGCATCGACACCGACAGCTGGGAGGCCGCGCTCAAGAACACGCTGCGCCAGGCGCCCGACGTCATTTTGATGGGCGAGATCCGCGACCGCGAGACGATGGAACACGCGGTGGCCTTCGCCGAGACCGGCCACCTGTGCATGGCGACGCTGCATGCCAACAGCGCCAACCAGGCGCTCGACCGCATCATCAACTTCTTCCCCGAAGAACGCCGCGCGCAACTGCTGATGGACCTGTCGCTCAACCTGCGCGCGCTGGTGTCGCAGCGGCTGGTGCCCACGCAGGACGGCCTGGGCCGCGTCGCCGCCGTTGAAGTACTGCTGAACACGCCGCTGATCTCCGACATGATCTTCAAGGGCGAGGTGGGCGAGATCAAGGAGATCATGAAGAAGAGCCGCAACCTCGGCATGCAGACTTTCGACCAGGCCCTGTTCGACCTGTTCGAATGCAACCAGATCAGCTTCGAGGACGCGATCCGCAACGCCGACTCGGCCAACGACCTGCGCCTGCAGATCAAGCTCAACAGCCAGCGCGCCCGCTCGACCGACCTCTCCGCGGGCACCGAGCACTTCGCGATCGTCTGACCCACCCCCGATGCGACGCACTGCGTGTCGCCGCCTCCCCCTCAAGGGGGCGCACCCAGCGGCCTGGCGAAGCCAGTTCCGCGGGTGCCCTGGCATGGGCTGCACCGGTTTCGTGCGATGCGGGTGGCGCATGTTCCCTGACATCTGGGACACTCCTTCGGTGCCTTCCGATGTCTCCACCGCTTGCCCCGTCGACTGGGCGGGCGAATCCCTCGAACTGCTCCCCGAACGCGCCCTGTGGTGGCCCGCGCGGCGCACGCTCTTCATCGCCGATCTGCACATCGGCAAGGCCGCGACCTACCGTGCGCTGGGCCAGCCGGTACCCGGCGGGACCACGCAGGAAAACCTCGACCGTCTCGACGCACTGATCGCACGGCACGCGCCGGCCGCGCTGATCTTCCTCGGCGACTTCCTGCACGCGGCGCAGGCCCGCACGCCGCAGGTATTGGCCGCGCTGCAGGCCTGGCGCGCAGCCCACGGCGCACTGGCCATGACGCTGGTGCGCGGCAACCATGACAGCCGCGCCGGCGACCCACCGACCGCGCTGGACATCGCGGTGGTCGACGAGCCGCACCTGCTCGGCCCCTTCGCCTGCTGCCACCACCCGCAAACGCATCCCACGCATTTCGTGCTGGCCGGCCACCTGCATCCTGTCTGCAGCCTGCAGGGCCGGGGCCGCGACCGGCTGCGGCTGCCCTGCTTCGTGCAGGAAGGCGGCCAGGCGATCCTGCCGGCCTTCGGCGAGTTCACCGGCGGCTGGCAGGTGCCGGTCGGCCCCGGTCGGCGTTTCTATGGCGTCGGTGGCGACGCGGTGTGGGCGCTGCCCGAAGCGGCGGGCGCCGGAGGTGTCGGACGATGAACAAGCTGCGCAATCCTGCCACCCCCCTGCGCGACCAGGCGGCGCTGATGCTCATGCGCGCATCGCCGGTGGCCGAGCTCGACCTCCACGACGCAGGCCTGGTGGTCGACGCCATGCAGCCGGTCTTCGTCGAGGCCGGCACCGTCTTCATCGAGGAAGGCCAGACCGACGGCAACGAGTTCATGGCGCTGCTGATCGAAGGTCAGGTGCGCGCCGAGAACGCCACCGGCGCGCCGGGCGAGGACATGGTGATCTCGCTCATCGGCGCGGGCAGCCTGATCGGCGAGATGGGGCTGATCGACGGTGCGCCGCGTTCGGCCACCTGCACGGCGCTCACCGACCTGAAGCTCGCCATCCTCTCGCGCGAGGCGCTGCGCGGGCTGGTCGAGGTGCAGCCGGCCGTCGCGGCGCGGCTGCTGCTGACCGTCGCCGGGCTGCTGGGGGGGCGGGTGCGCGAGAACAACCGGCGCCTACGCACCCTGTCGCAGGTGGCCAAGGCCATGCAGCGCGAACTCGACGCCACGCACGCCATCAACCGCCGGCTGCTGCGCGCGCACGACATCGACGCGCCCAGCAGCGTCAACGCGGCGCTGCAGCCACCGAGCCTGCCCGCGCTGGACTCGGGCTTCGACACCGACCTGGCGCCGTCGAACTTCGGGCCGCTCGACGGCCGTTAGATAACGACGGGCGCGTCCGGCAGTTCGTTGACGTCGGGCTCGCCCTCGGCGCGCGGGAAATGCGTCATCTGCAGGGCCGACACCTCTTCCAGCGCCTGCGTCAGCCCGTCCTCGAAGCGGCCTTCGCGGAAGGCCGCGCCCATGCGCTGCGCCATCGCGCGCCAGGCCTCGGCGTCGACATGGCGGTCGATGCCGCGGTCGGCCACGATCTCGATTGCGTGCTCGGCCAGCAGCAGGTAGATGAGCACGCCGTTGTTCTGCTCGGTGTCCCAGACGCGCAGCTTGCCGAACAGCATGATCGCCCGTTCGCGCGCCGGCGCATCGCGCCAGAGGTAGCTGGTGGGCAGACCCGCCTCGATGCACAGGCGGATCTCGCCGGTATGGCGGCGCTCGCTGGCGGCCACGCGGGCCTGCAGCCGGTCGAGCACCTCCGGCGGCAGCACACGCCGCACGGCGGCCTCGTCGGCCGAGCGATGGCGCCAGAGCCGGCCCAGTTTGGCAAGAAGTGACGCCATGGCTACCAGTCCCCCGAGGCGCCGCCGCCCCCGAAATCGCCGCCGCCGCCGGAACTGAAGCCGCCACCCGAGGACGAACCGCCGCTCCACCCGCCCCCACTGCCGCCGGTGGTCCAGCCGCCGCCGAAGCCACCGCCTCGGCGACCGCCGCCGACCATGGCACCGGCCCCCGCCATCAGCGTGACGACCAGCGCCGCGATGCCGGCGAGGGCGGCCACCAGCACCGTCGCGGTGATCGCCATGGCAACCCCGCCGACGCCCAGCGCCATCACGAAGGGCGCGAGCTTGGCGCCGAAGATGCGGCGCGCGATCGGCACACCGACGACGACCGCGAAGAACAGGAAGATCGCGAGGCTCTCCCAGTCGAAGTCGAAGCCGCCGGAGCGCGCGTCGTCGCGGCGCTCGACCTCGGGCAACGCCTCGCCGGAGATGCGCGCGATCAGCTGGTCGGCCGCCGCGTTCAGCCCGCCGGCGAAGTCGTTGCCGCGAAAGCGTGGCTTCATCGCGTCGTCGATGATCTGTGCCGCGGCGATGTCGGGCACCGCGCCCTCGAGCGTCTTGGCGACCTCGATGCGCATCTTGCGGTCGTCCTTGGCGACGATCAGCAACACGCCGTCGCCGACCGCGCGACGGCCGATCTTCCAGTTGTTCGCCACGCGGTTGGCGTAGCTGGCGATGTCCTCGGGCTGCGTCGTCGGCACCATCAGCACCACGATCTGGCTGCCCTTCTGCTGTTCGAAGGCGGCCAGCTTGGCGTCGAGCGCCTGGCGCTGCGCGGCGTCGAGCGTGCCGGTCTGGTCGATCACGCGCGCGTCGAGCGCCGGCACGGGCAACAGCGCCTGCGCCTGCGCGCCTCCGAACAGGCACAGCGCCAGCGCGACCAGGCCGACCCCATTCCGGACCCGCCGCAGCAGCCGCGCCGCGTTCATGGGACGCAACTCACTTCTTCGGCGCGCCGAAGTCGACCGTGGGCGGCGTGGAGATCTGCGCCTCGTTCTGCACGCTGAAGTTCGGCTTGGGGTCGTAGCTGAAGATCTTCGCCGTGATGTTGGTCGGGAAGCTGCGTGCGAGCACGTTGTATTCCTGCACCGTCTGGATGTAGCGGTTGCGCGCCACGGTGATGCGGTTCTCGGTGCCCTCGAGCGTCACGCGCAGGTCGCGGAAGGCCTGGTTGGCCTTGAGGTTCGGGTACTGCTCCGACACCACCAGCAGGCGGGACAGTGCCGACGACAGCTCGCCCTGCGCCTGCTGGAACTTGGCGAAGGCCTCGGGGTTGTTGAGCGTCTCGGGCGTGACCTGCACCGACGTGGCCTTGGCGCGCGCCTCGATCACGCGGGTGAGCGTCTCCTGCTCGAAGTTCGCTTCGCCCTTGACGGTCGCGACGATGTTCGGCACCAGGTCGGCGCGGCGCTGGTACTGGTTGAGCACCTCGCTCCAGGCCGACTTGCTGGCCTCGTCGAGCGACTGGAACTGGTTGTAGCCGCAGCCGGTGAGCAGGCTGAGCGACAGTGCCGCGAGAAGGATCAGGAGCCAGCGTTTCATGGTGTTGTTTCCCTTGGTCGTTCGATGCCGAGCGGCGCGTCGACGCGGCAGCCGGCGGGGTGGGCGGCAAGCATAGCCCAGCGGACATGCGGCACAGGCAAAATCCCCTCTCCTCCTACATCTCCACCCATGTCCACCAAGACCAAGCTCCGCGCCGCAGCTGTCGGCGGCACCGCCGACGATGTCGAGACCGCGTTCTACGAGGCGCTGCAACGCGGCGACATCGAAGCCCTCATGGCCTGCTGGGCCGACGACGACGAAGTGTTCTGCGTGCATCCCGGCGGCCCGCGGCTGGTGGGCACGGGCGCCATCCGCGCGGCCTTCGAGCAGATGTTCGCCAACGGCGCCATCCACGCCCGGCCGGCGCGGGTGCGCAAGGTCGAGTCGCTGGCCAGCGCCGTGCACAACGTGCTCGAACGCGTCGAGGTGCTGACCGCCCAAGGCCCGCACCATGCCTTCGTGCTGGCCACCAACGTCTATCACAAGACCGCCCAGGGCTGGCACCTGGTGGCGCACCATGCCAGCCCCGGCAGCGCGCACGAGCCCGACGACGACAACGACGCGCGCCAGACCCTGCACTGACCGGTGCCCTGATCCCGAACCCCATGCGCTACGTCGCCCCGCGCTGGCTGCCCGGCGGCAACCTGCAGACGATCTGGCCGGCGCTGTATGCGCGCCGCACCGACGGGCCGCCGCCCACCTACCGGCGCGAGCGCTGGACCACGCCCGACGGCGATTTCGTCGATGTGGATTGCGTGGATGCCGCCACGCCGTCGGCGCCACTGCTGGTGCTCTTCCACGGCCTCGAAGGTTCCTCGCGCAGCCATTACGCCGAAGCCTTCGCCGCCTTCGCCGCCGCCCGCGGCTGGGCCTTCGCGGTGCCGCACTTCCGCGGCTGCAGCGGCGAGATCAACCTCGCGCCGCGGGCCTACCACTCCGGCGACTTCGAGGAGGTCGACTGGATCCTCGCGCGCTTTGCCGCGCAGCACACCGGCCCGATGCTGGCGGCCGGCGTCTCGCTCGGTGGCAATGCCCTGCTGCGCTGGGCCGAAGAAGCCGGCGCCCAGGCGGCACGACGGGTGCGCGCGGTGGTGTCGATCTCGGCACCGCTCGACCTGGCGGCCGGCGGCGCGGCCATCGGTCGCGGCTTCAACCGGCTGGTCTACACCCGCATGTTCCTGGCAACCATGAAGCCCAAGGCGCTGGCCAAGCTGGCGCAGCACCCCGGCCTGTTCGACCGCGACGCGCTGCTGGCGGCCCGCGACCTGTACGCCTTCGACAACGTGTTCACCGCCCCGCTGCATGGCTTCCGGGACGTGGACGACTACTGGTCGCGCGGATCGTCCAAGCCGCACCTGGCCGACATCCGCGTGCCGACGCTGGTGGTGAACGCGCTGAACGACCCCTTCGTGCCCGCCGCCAGCCTGCCGCGGCAGGCGGAGGTCGGCGCGCACGTCACGCTGTGGCAGCCGGCGCACGGCGGGCACGTCGGCTTTCCGCTGGGCCTGCCGCCCGGCCACGTGCGCGGGCTGCCGGCGCACGTGGGCGATTGGCTCACGCAGCACGTGTAGCGCCTGTTGACGCAATCTCCGGAAAGAGCGTGAACAGGCCCTCGCCGACGCGCAGAATCGCCGCATGGACGACATCGTCAAACAAGCGCTCGCGAAGTGGCCTAACGTGCCGCACTGCCATGGCTGGCTCGGCCTCGACGCGCGCGGCAACTGGTACATGCGGGACGACCGCACGCAGGCGGCGGGACCCTTCCCCGCGTCGAAGGGCTCGCTGCTGCGGCACGACAAGCTGATCGACTTCATCCAGCGCAACTACGAGCACGACGAGGCCGGGCAGTGGTTCTTCCAGAACGGGCCGCAGCGCGTGTATGTCGAGCTCGAAGCAGCCCCCTGGGTCTGGCGCGTGGCCGAGGACTTCTCGGTGTCGTCGCACGCCGGCACCCCGACGACCATCGACGCCTGCCTGCTGGACGAAGCCGGCCGCGTGTACCTGGCCACGCCGCTGGGGCTGGGCCTGGTGCACACGCAGGACGTGGGCCTGGCCGCCGATGCCATCGAGCAGGGCCGCTGGCCCGCGCCGGAGGACGTCCAGGCCATCGAGCTGCCGCGGCGCTTCGGCCATGTGCTGAGCCCGGCAGCACGCCAGGCCGGCTGACCTGCCCGGACCCGACCCATGAAAAAAGCCGGCATGCAGCCGGCTTCGGTGAGGCGTGGCGAAACGCCGCTTACTTGCTGGCGGCCGGCGCCGCTGCCGAGGCGGCACCTTCGGCCGGTGCGGCCCCGGCGGCCGGGCGGTCGGGCACCGGGAAGGTCGCGCCGCCCGCATTGGCCATGTAGACCACCGCACGGCCGATCTCGAGGTCTTCGAAGTCGCCCCCGCCTTGCGGCGGCATCGCGCCCTTGCCCTTGAGGGCGTGTTCGAGCAGCGTGGCGTAGCCCTGGCCGATGCGTGGGCCCCAGGCCGCCGCGTCGTTCAGGTGCGGGGCGCCCGGGATACCCGGCGCGCCGTGGCAGGCGATGCACTGCGCCTTGAAGACGGCATCGCCGGCGGCCAGCGCCCGGTTGGCGTCGCGGATCTCGATCGCGCCGACCTTCTTCAGGCGATCGGCCAGCTCGCGGTCGCGCGCGTCCTTCGACACGCCGTAGAGCGCCATGCTGTCGCCCTCGGCCGTGCCCGAAGGCCGGGTGCCCGACACGACGAAGGACACGAGGCCCACGATGATGGCGATGGGTGCGATGAACGAAAAGAAAACCGCCAGCAGGAGCTGCTTCGGGTTCTTGATCGGGCCGGTGTGGGCTTCTTCTGTGGCCTGGTAATGCGGGTCTGCGCTCATGGCGTCCTCAATATCGGGGGCTTCGCGGGGGGCTTCGAACCAACCGGCGATTATAGGGAGCAGCCCCGGCACACCGGCCGGGGCTTTGCGCCATGCAGTCCCGCCGGCGTCAGCGGCTGGTCCAGCCGCCGCCCAGCGCCCTGTACAGCAGCACCTGGTTCTGCAGTTGCAGCAGGCGCGTCTGCACCGCCGCCTGTTGCACGGCGAACAGCGAACGCTGCGCGTCGAGCAGGTCGAGCGCACTGGCGATGCCGTTGCGGTAGCGCAGGTCCGACAGCTTGAAGCGCACGCCCTCGGCATCGGCCTGCGCGCGCAGGGCACGCACCTGTTCGCCCAGCGTGGCGCGGCCGGCGAGCGCGTCGGCGACTTCGCTGAACGCCGTCTGGATCGATTTCTCGTACTGCGCCACGGCGATCTGCTGGCCGGCGCGTGCCGAGTCCAGCGTGGCCTGGTTCGCACCCGCGTTGAAGATCGGCAACGTGATCGACGGTGCGAAGGACCACGCCTTGGTGCCCTTGTCGAACAGATTGGAGAACTCGGTGCTGGCCGTCCCGACGCTGGTGGTGAGCGAAATCCGTGGGAAGAAATTCGCGCGGGCCGCACCGATGCTGGCATTGGCCGCGATCAGCTGCTGTTCGGCGGCGCGGATGTCCGGGCGCTCGATCAGCAGGTCCGACGGCAGGCCGGCCGGCAGGTCGCGCATCGGCGCTGCGCCGTCGAGCCGCAGGGCGCCGCCCGCCAGGGCCTGGGCAGGCACCGGCGCACCGAGCAGCAGCGCTAACGCGTTCTCGTCCTGTGCGCGCAGCCGCTGCTGCTGCGCATAGGTGGCGCGTGCGTTCTCGGCCTGCGAGTTGGCCAGCTGGTAGTCGATCTCCGACACCACGCCGTTGTCGAAGCGCAGCTTGGTGAGCCGCACCGATTCCTCGCGCGTGTCGAGCGTCTGCCGCGTGAGTTCGAGCAGCTCGTCGTCGGCGATCAGCGTGAGCCAGCCGTTGGCGACCGAGGCGATCAGGCTGATCTGGGCCGCCTTGCGCGACTCTTCGGTCGACAGGTACTGCGCCAGGGCCTGCTCCTTCAGGCTGCCGATGCGGCCGAAGAAGTCGAGCTCCCAGGCCGTGATGCCGAGGTTGACCGAATAGTTCGAGCTCACGCTACCGCCCAGGCCGAAAGCCTGGAGCGCGTTCGGGCTGGAGCGCGAGCCGCTGGCCGACACGCCGACCGCCGGGAACAGCGCCGAGCGCTGGATCTGGAACTGCGCGCGCGCCTGCTCGATGTTGAGCACCGACACCCGCAGGTCGCGGTTGTTGGCCAGCGCCGTCTGGATCAATCCCTGCAGGCGCGGGTCGGCGAAGTAGTCCTGCCACGGCACCGTGGCCGCGGCCGGGCCGGCCGGTTGCGCGGGGTCGCTGGGGAAGGTCGTCGGCACCGGAGCGGCCGGCCGCTCGTAGGTCGGGATGAGCGAGCAGCCAGCCAGCAAGGCAGCCGCAGCCACCACGCTCAGGGTGCCGCGAAAGTTGGATCGCTTAGTCATGGGTAGGCTCGATTCCTGCGGCCGCGGCGTGGCGCCGGTCCGCCTCTAGCTGACGCTTGCTGCCCTTGAACAAGGTGCGCACGACAACGAAAAACACGGGCACGAAGAACACCGCGAGCACGGTGCCGGTGATCATGCCGCCGATGACGCCGGTGCCGATGGCGCGCTGGCTGGCCGAACCGGCCCCAGAAGCGATCGCCAATGGCACCACGCCCAGGCCGAAGGCCAGCGACGTCATGATGATCGGCCGGAACCGAAGGTGGGCCGCCGTCAGCGCGGCCTGGACCACGCCCATGCCTTGCGCCTGCAGGTCCTTGGCGAACTCCACGATCAGAATCGCGTTCTTCGCCGACAGGCCGATGATGGTGATCAGACCCACCTGGAAGTAAACGTCGTTCGAGTACGACCGCAGCATCGTCGCCAGCAGCACGCCGATCACGCCGAGCGGCACCACGAGGACGACCGACAACGGGATCGACCAGCTTTCGTACAGTGCCGCCAGGCACAGGAACACCGCCAGGATCGCGAAGCCGTAGAGGATCATGGCCTGGGAACCCGCGAGCTTTTCCTCACGCGACTGGCCGGTCCATTCGAAGCCGAAGCCCGCCGGCAGCTGTGCCGCCAGCTTCTCCATCTCCGCCATCGCCTCACCCGAACTCAGGCCGGGTGCGGCCGAGCCGGTGATGCGCACGGCCGGGTAGCCGTTGTAGCGCACCGTCTGCTGCGCGCCATTGGCCCAGCGCGTCGAGGCGAAGGTCGACAGCGGCACCGGGTTGCCCTGCGTGTTGGTCGCGTTGAGCTTGAGCAGGTCGTCGGGCTGCATGCGCGCCGGCGCGTCGGCCTGCACCACCACCCGCTGCAGGCGACCCTGGTTCGGGAAGTCGTTGATGTAGCTCGAGCCCAACGCGGTAGACAGCGTGGTGTTGATCGCATCGAAGGTCACGCCCAGTGCACTCGCCTTGTCGCGGTCGATGTCGATCTGCAGCTGCGGCGCGTCTTCCAGGCCGTCCGGCCGGACCTGCACGAGCAGCTTGCTCTTGCCCGCCATGCCCAGCATCTGGTTGCGCGCGTTGATCAGCGCTTCATGGCCGGCGCCGCTGCGGTCCTGCAGCCGGAAGGTGAAGCCGCTGGCGTTGCCCAGTTCGGGAATGGGCGGCGGGCTCAGCGGATAGATGAACGCATCGCGAATGCCCGACAGCGCACCGAAGGCGCGGCCGGCCAGCGCGTCGGCCCCTTGGCCGGCGCCCTTGCGCTCGTCCCAGTCCTTGAGCGTCACGAACGCCAGGCCGGAGTTCTGGCCCTGGCCCGAGAAGCTGAAGCCCAGCACGCCCACCATGCTCTGCACTTCGGGTTGCTTGAGCATGAAGCCTTCGACCTGTTTCATCACCGACAGCGTGCGCTCCTGCGTCGCACCCGGCGGCAGTTGCACGTTCACGATGATGTTGCCCTGGTCTTCCTGCGGCAGGAACGAGGTCGGCAGGCCGCGGAACAGGACCACCACCGCACCGACGATGGCCACGTAGATGATCAGGTAACGCGCGGCGCGCTTGAGCAGCCGCGCCACCACGCCTTCGTAGCCCTTGGCCGTGCGCGTGAAGCCACGGTTGAACCAGCCGAAGAAGCCCTTCTTCTCGTGGTGGCCGCCCTTCTCCACCGGTTTGAGCAGCGTGGCGCACAGCGCCGGCGTGAGCGACAGCGCCATGAAGGCCGAGAAGGCGATGGACGTCACCATCACCGCAGAGAACTGGCGGTAGATGTTGCCGGTCGAACCCGCGAAGAAGGCCAGCGGCACGAACACCGAGATCAGCACCACGGTCACGCCGATGATGGCGCCCGAAATCTGCTGCATCGCCTTGCGCGTGGCCTCGAGTGGGCCCAGGCCCTCCTCGGTCATGATGCGCTCGACGTTCTCGACCACCACGATGGCATCGTCCACCACGATGCCGATCACCAGCACCATGCCGAACATGGTGAGCACGTTGATCGAGAAGCCCAGCGCGGAGAGCACCGCGAACGTGCCCAGCAGAGCGATCGGCACCACGATGGTCGGGATGACCGTGTAGCGCCAGTTCTGCAGGAACAGGAACATCACGATGAACACCAGCGCCACCGCCTCGAACAGCGTCTTGACCACTTCGGTGATCGAGATGCTCACGAAGCGCGAGCTGTCGTAGGGAATGCTCCACTTCACGCCCTTGGGGAAGAACTTGGACAGCTCCTCCATCTTGGCCCGGACCGCCTTGGCCGATTGCAGCGCGTTGCCGCTGGGCGCGAGCTGCACGCCCATGCCGACCGCCGGCTGGCCGTCCAGGCGGGCCGAGGTGGCGTAGCTCTGGCCACCGAGTTCGATACGCGCCACGTCCTTGAGCCGCACGGCCGAGCCGTCGGTGTTGGCCCGCAGCACGATGTTGCCGAACTGGTCCACCGTGTTGAGCTGGCCGCGCACCACCACGGTGGCCGCAATGGCCTGGCCGGTGATGTTGGGCAGGTCGCCGATCGAGCCGGACGACACCTGCGCGTTCTGCGCGCGGATGGCCGCGTTCACATCGCCCGGCGACAGGTTGAAGCCCTGCAGCTTGGCCGGATCGATCCACACGCGCATCGCGCGTTCGGTGCCGAACAGCTGCGCCTGGCCGATGCCCGGCACACGTTGCAGTTCAGGCAGCACGTTGCGCGACGCGTAGTCGCCCAGCGCGACCGGATCGATCGCAGGATCGTCCGAGGACAGGATGGTGAACAGCAGGAAGTTATTGCGCGACTTGTCGACGCGCACGCCCTGCTGCGTCACCGACGCCGGCAGGCGCGGCGTGGCGCGTGCCAGGCGGTTCTGCACGTCGACCTGCGCCAGATCGGGGTTGGTGCCGGTCTCGAAGGTCACGGTGATCGTGCCGGTGCCGTCGGCTTGCGCCACCGACTCCATGTAGATCAGCCCCTGTGCGCCGTTCATCTCGCGCTCGATGACCGACAGCACGCTGTCTTCCAGGGTCTGCGCGGACGCGCCCGGGTACGCCGTGTTGATGACGATGGCCGGTGGTGCGACCGGCGGGTATTGCGAGATCGGCAGCTGCGTGATCGACACGGCGCCCATCACGATGACGAACAGCGCGATCACCCACGCGAAGATGGGGCGATCGATGAAGAATTTAGCCATGCGGGCGGGCTCCTCTTACTGCTTGGCGGCCGAGGCCGGTGCGGCCGGCGCCGAAGCGGCTGCACCTGGTGCTGCCGGTGCCGCCGGCGCTGCAGCCGCGGCGCTCGGCGGTGTCCACGGCACGGCCTTCACGGGCGTGCCGGGCGGCAGCATCTGCAGCTTCTGGAAGCCGTCGACCATCACCTGCTCGCCAGCCTTGAGGCCCTCCATCACCACCCACTGGTTGTTCTTGGCGGTGCCGACCTTCACGGTGCGCTTGCTCAGCTTGCCATCGGCGCCGACCACGGTGACCGTGTCGCCCTGCTGGGTGCGCGTCACGGCCTGCTGCGGCAGCGTGATGGCGTTGCTCACCTGGGCCTGCTCGATGCGCACGCGCACGTACAGGCCGGGCAGCAGCTCGCCCTTGGGATTGGGCAGCTCGGCGCGCAGCGTGACCTGGCCGGTGGTCGCGTCGACCGTGAGGTCGGAGAACAGCAGCTTGCCCGGCGTCGGGTATTCGCCGCCGCCTTCGAGCACCACGCGCACGCTGGCGGCGTCGGCACCGTCGGCGCGCTTGAACTGGCCGTCGGCCATGGCACGGCGCAGCTTCAGCACGTCGTTGGCCGACTGGGTGAAGTTCACGTACAGCGGGTTGATCTGCTGGACCACGGCGAGCGCGGTGGTTTCGCCCTGGCCCACCAGGGCGCCTTCGGTGACGAGCGCGCGGCCGATGCGGCCCGAGATGGGCGCGGTCACGGCGGCATAGCCGAGATTGATGTTGGCGGTGGTCACCGACGCGCGGGCCACGCCCACATCGGCCTCCGCAGCCTTCTGCGAGGCCACCGCGTTCGCGTATTCCTGCTTGCTCACCGCATTGGCCTCGACCAGCGGCTTGTAGCGGTCGGCCAGCGCCTTGGCCTGCACGGCATTGGCTTCGGCGCGCGCCAGGCTGGCCTGCGCGCTGCGGGCAGCCGCGGCATACGGTGCCGAATCGATGCGGAACAGCGGCTGGCCAGCCTTCACGTCGCTGCCTTCGCGGAACAGGCGCTCCTGCAGGATGCCGGCGGCACGGGCGCGGACTTCGGCCACGCGCGAGGCTTCGAGCCGCCCCGGCAGTTCGGTCACCAGGCCGACATCGGTCGGCGTCGCGACCACCACACCCACCTCGGGCGGTGGCGGCGCCGCGCCACCGGGCGCGCCCCCTGCAGCCGCGGGCTCCTTGCCCTTGCCGCACGCCGTCAGTGCGACGACGGCCAGCACGACCGCACCGGCAACCGCCAGGCGCCATGAAGACAGGGAGGGACGTGAAGAGACATGCGATTGCGGCATGTGATTCCTTTGAAGCAGAAGAAGGGGACGACGTGCGATGACCTTGATCGCCATCAAGGCCAGGTGGTCAGCTGGGTCATCGAAAGTCGGCGAGTTTACATACATTCGTGCATGTATAGTCCACCGACCTCGTGACCCGAGTGATTTTTTCAGGAGACACATTGGCCCGCCACACGAAGGAAGAGGCTCTCGCCACACGCCACCGGCTGCTCGATGCGGCCGAGGTGCTGTTCCAGGCGCAGGGCGTTTCCCAGACCTCGCTGCAGCAGATCGCCCAACAGGCGGGTGCGACGCGGGGCGCCATCTATTGGCACTTCAAGGACAAGGCCGACCTCTTCAACGCCATGATGGAACGCGTCACCCTGCCCCTGGAGGCGGCGGCGCAGGCCACGGGACGGTCCGAGGACGACCCGTTGCGCGAAGTCGAGCGCGTGCTGGTCGCCGCCCTCAAGCTCATGACCACCGACCCGCAGGTGCGCCGCGTCTTCGAAGTGGCGACGCACAAGGTCGAGTACACGCAGGAGATGCAGTCGGTGCAGCAGCGCCACCTCGACGCGCGCAACGCCTGCGTGGCCGACTTCGAGCGCGCCCTGCGCCTGGCCGCGCGCCGCCAGCATGTCCGCCTCGCGGTGCCCGCAGCCGTGGCGGCCCAGGGGTTGCACGCCCTGGTGAGCGGCCTGATCCAGAACTGGCTGCTCGACCCCGACGCGTTCGAGCTCGTACAGACCGGCCGGCGCACCTTCGGCGTGTATGTCGCGGGCCTGGGCTTCGCGCTGCCGCGCGCATCCGCCGAACTTCAGGCCGCGCCGTGTCCACTGGGCGCGTGATGGGCGATAATCGGCGGCTCGCGGTCTGATCCGCGACGCTCTCTCGCTGTATTTCAACGGATAGAATTCGGCCCTCCGAAGGCTGAGATCCAGGTTCGATTCCTGGCGGCGGGACCACCTACGAAGGCCGGAAGCTTGCAAAAGCTTCCGGCCTTTTTCGTGGACACAGCGTTGAGAGCGCTAGCCGCCGTCGCGCAGACGCAGCGCCGTGTCGTACAGCGCGTTCTTCGGCGCGCCAGTGATCTCGGCGGCCAGCTTGACCGCACCCTTGAGCGGCAGTTCGGCCAGCAGCAGGCGCAGCACGCGCTCGGCATCGGCCCCGTCGTCGGCCGCCGCCGCGACCGGGTGCAGCACCAGCGCGAATTCGCCGCGCGTGCGGTCGCGGCCGGCGGCGAACCAGTCGGGCAAGGCACTGGCCGCGACGGTGGCGATCTCCTCGAACTGCTTGGTGAGCTCGCGGCCGATGGTGACGCGCCGCTCGCCCAGCACGGCCAGCGCGCGGGCCAGGGCCTCGATGCGGTGCGGCGCTTCCAGCAGCACCACGCTGCGCGGCTCGTGCGCGAGCGCCTGCACCGCCGCATCGCGCTCGCCGGCCTTGCTCGGCAGGAAGCCGGCAAAGACGAAGGCGCTGCGTTCATCGCCGCCCTCGGCCACCAGGCCGGCCGCGGCGATCAGCGTGATGACGCTGCTGGCGCCGGGCAGTGGCAGCACGCGATGGCCGGCGCCACGCACCGCGGCGGCCAGCCGCGCGCCAGGGTCGCTCACGCCCGGCGTGCCGGCGTCGCTGACGTAGGCGATGCGCTCACCCTGCGCCAGGCGCGCGACCACGGCCTGTGCGGCCTCGGCCTCGTTGTGCTGGTGCACGGCGAGCAGCTGCGCGCCGGGCCGGTCGATGCCGTAGGCGCGCAGCATGCCCTGCGTGTGGCGCGTGTCCTCGCAGGCGACGGCGTCGACGATGGCCAGCACATGCAAGGCGCGCAGCGTGATGTCGGCGAGGTTGCCGATCGGCGTGGCGACGACGTAGAGCGTGCCCTGCGGATAATGCTGGGCACCCGCGGCATCGCGCGCGGCCGACAGGGCGGCGCCGAAAGAGGCGGGAGCGAGAGCATTCAATGGGATTTCTCCAGAACAACGACAAGACGACAGGGAGCACGACGACCAAGCAGCGCGGCGACGCGGCGGAAGACGCCGCGCTGGCGCATCTGCAGAAGGCCGGCCTGCGCCTGGTCGCGCGCAATTATCGAACCCCCGGCCGCGGCGGCGGCGAGATCGACCTGATCGTGCGCGACCCGCGCGACGGCACGCTGGTCTTCGTCGAGGTGCGCCAGCGCGCAAGCCGCAGCCATGGCGGGGCCGGCGGCAGCATCACCGGCGTGAAGCAGCGCCGCCTCGTGTTCGCCGCGCGGCACTACCTGATGACGCTGCGCACCCCGCCGCCCTGCCGCTTCGACGTGGTGCTGGTCGAGCCCGAGGGCATCCAATGGCTGGTCGCCGCCTTCGATGCGGGAACCGGTTGAACCCCGGCACGTTCCACGCATCACACCTTTTGTTTCATCACCCCCAGTTATCATCGCCGCCCATGCTCGAGCAACGGATCCAGCAGCACTTCATCGACAGCGCCGACCTCAAATACCAGGCAGGCCCGGTGCTCAGCAAACCCATCGGCCAGGCCATGCAGGCGCTGCTGGCCTGCGTGACCAGCGGCGGCAAGATCCTGGCCTGCGGCGCCGGCGTGTCCGGCCTGCTGGCGGCACAGTTCGCCGCCCAGTTCGTCGGCCGCTTCGAGCGTGACCGGCCCGAGCTGGCCGCCATCGCCCTGCCCGGCGATGCGACGGACCCCGCCGCCGACACGGCCGGCGCCAGCGACGGCGACCGCTTCGCGCGGCAGGTGCGCGCACTCGGCCAGACCGGCGACGTGCTGCTCGCGCTGAGCGTCAGCGGCCAGTCGGCCGCGGTGCTCGCCGCCGTCGAAGCCGCCCATGCGCGCGACATGACGGTGGTGGCCCTGCTGGGCGCCCACGGCGGTGCGATCGGACGCGCACTGCGCGAGACCGATGTCCAGGTTTCCGTGCCGCACGAACGTGCGTTGCGCATCCACGAAGTCCACCTGCTCGCCCTGCATTGCCTGTGCGACGGTGTGGACGCCCAGTTACTCGGAGAACAGGAAGCATCCACATGACGACCTCATCGACCCACCGCCTCGTGCTGACCCTTACCGCCGCGGCTGCGCTGGCCACGGCCCTTTCGGCGTGCGTGCCGCTGGTGGTGGGCGGCGCCGCCGTCGGCGCCGGCCTGATGGCCACCGACCGCCGCACCTCCGGCGCCCAGCTGGACGACCAGGCGATCGAACTGCGCGGCGCTTCGCGCATCCGCGAGATCGCCAACGACCAGATGTACGTGAGCGTCACCAGCTTCAACCGCCAGATGCTGCTGACCGGCACGGTCGCCAACGAGGCCGACCGCCGCCGGGTCGAGGCGGCCGTGCAGGGCATCGACAACGTGCGCTCGATCGTCAACGAGGTGCAGGTGGGCGAGGCGCGGTCGTTCCAGGTGCGCTCCAACGACACCTTCATCACCGGCAAGGTCAAGGCCTCGCTGCTCGATGCCAAGGATGTCTTCGCGACCTCGTTCAAGGTCATCACCGAGAACGGTGTGGTCTACCTGATGGGCCTGGCCACGCGACGCGAAGTCGACCGTGCCACCGACATCGCGCGCGGCGTGAGCGGTGTGCAGAAGGTCGTGCGCGTGGTGGAGGTGGTGAGCGAAGCCGAACTCGCCGGCCAGCTGCGCCAGGGCGGCACCGCCGCTCCTGCGGCCGCGCCGGCACCGAGCAGCTCGCGCGTGCCGCTGCCGCCGATGGAACCGCTGCCGGCCTCGCCTTCCGGCGGCGCAACTGCCACGCCGATCCGTTGAACGAAACAAGGGCCCAGTGGGGCCCTTGTTTTTTACTTGAGCCTGGTGATGAGGCTCGACGTGTCGTAGCGCGCACCGCCGGCCTGCTGCACGTCGGCATAGAACTGGTCGACCAGCGCCGTCACCGGCAGCCGCGCGCCGTTGCGCTTGGCCTCGTCCAGCACCAGGCCCAGGTCCTTGCGCATCCAGTCGACCGCGAAGCCGTAGTCGAACTTGCCCTCGATCATGGTCTTGCCGCGGTTCTCCATCTGCCAGCTCTGGGCCGCGCCCTTGCTGATGACGCCGAGCACGGCTTCCATGTCCAGGCCCGCGCGCATGCCGAAGGCGATGGCTTCCGACAGGCCCTGCACCAGGCCGGCGATGCAGATCTGGTTGACCATCTTGGCCAGCTGGCCGGCGCCGCTGTCGCCCAGCAGCGTGACCGCGCGCGAGAAGGCCATGGCGATCGGCTTGATCGCGTCGAAGGTGGCGCTGTCGCCGCCGCACATCACGGTCAGCAGGCCGTTCTGCGCGCCGGCCTGGCCGCCGGACACCGGGGCATCGATGAACTGCAGGCCCTTGTCGAGCGCGATCTTCGACAGCTCGCGCGCCACGTCGGCCGACGCCGTCGTGTGGTCGACGAACACCGCATTCTTCGACATGCCGGCGAAGGCGCCGTCGTCGCCCAGCACCACGGAGCGCAGGTCGTCATCGTTGCCGACGCAGCAGAACACGATCTCCGCGCCGGCCGCCGCCTCACGCGGCGTGGGTGCGCTCTTGCCACCGAATTCGGCGGCCCAGGCGGCCGACTTGGCCGGCGAGCGGTTGTAGACCGTCACGCGGTGGCCGGCCCTGGCGAGGTGGCCGGCCATGGGGAAGCCCATCACGCCCAGGCCGAGGAAGGCCACCTGGCGCGAGGGAACGGAGTCGTAGGTTTTGGGGTTGAGGCTGCTCATGGGCGGCAGCTTAAACGACCGACGCGTCTCTCGCCATTGGCGATACCGCGATCTCTTGGCCCCAGGCGAACGGTCCATGCGCCATCGTGCAGCATGGACCCGCACCTCACTCGAACACCGGGCGGAAGAAGGTGCGCTCGTAGCTCAGGATGCAGCGTGTCTCCTCGGCATACCTGAACGCATCCTTGCATTCCGGATCGTCGAAGGACGCCGTTCTGTACGCCTCGTAGGCGGCCAGCGACGGGAACGAGAAGGAGGCCAGCGCGATGTTGTTGGCGCCTTCCGACGGCAGCAGATAGCCATGGTGGATGCCGCCGAACTTCCGCACGAGCGGAATCCAGAGCCGACCGTAATGTTCGAACTCGGCCAGCTTGGTGGGATCGAGCACGTAGCGAAGATGACAGGTGATCACGTCAAGGCCTCATCGGTGTGGCATGGCGCGAGAACCGCGACGCATGCGCTCGCCAGCGTGGCTGGGAGCCCGGCGATTTTGCAGGCAAACACACCTTGCCGCTCACAGCGGCGGCAGCGGGCGCGACGGCTTGCGCTCGCGCCGCGGGCGTTGCGGCGAGGGCTGCGCACCGCCGCGACCACCGCCGCCTTCCTGCCCGAAGGCCATGCCCGCCTTGACCTCGTCGACGCCACCGACCGGCACCGCCCCACCCGCCGCCTTCTCCAACTGCTCGACCATGCGCGCGATGCGGTCGGCCACGCTCTCGTTGCTGAGCTTCTCGCGGAAGCGCTCGACCATCAGCGGGAAGGCGAAGGGCGTCGGCCGCGCGAGCGTCTGCACCACCAGCGCCTGCGCGTTCATGCGCGTCAGGCTCGTGCGCAGGCGGCCGATCTCCAGTTCCTGTGCGAGCAGCTCCTGCTCGGCCTGCAACAGCAGCCGGTTGGCGGGATCGTATTTGCGGAAGACCTCCCAGAACAGCGACGACGAGGCTTGCAGCTGCTTGTTGCTGCGCTTCTCGCCGGGGTAGCCCTGGAAGATCAGCCCCGACACCCGCGCGATCTCCCGAAAGCGCCGCTGCGCCAGCTCGCTGGCGTTGAGGCTTTCGAGCACCTCGTGCAGCAGTGCCGCGTCGGCGTCATGGTGCGCGATGGCGTCCTGCGCCTCTGCGTCATGGCCCGCGCGCAGCACCTGCGGCAGCAGCACGGGCCAGTCGACCTCGGTGGCGCAGAGCAGCTCGAAGCCGTAGTCGTTGACCGCGATCGAGAAGGTGCGCGGCGCGTGCTGTGCCACGCGCCAGGCGATCAGGTTGGCCAGCCCCAGGTGCACATGGCGACCGGCGAAGGGGTAGAGAAACAGGTGCCAGCCCTCGCGTGTCTTCAGCACCTCGGCCAGCAGCGTCTGCGGCGTCGGCAGCGCCGACCACTGCTGCTGGATCTCGAGCAGCGGGCGCACGCACTGCAGTTCGGGCGTGTCGTAGCGGCCCTCGCCGGCCAGCGCGAGCTGCTGCACCACCGCATCGGCCAGCGTGGTCGACAGCGGCATGCGCCCGCCGTTCCAGCGCGGCACCGCCGCCCGCTTGCCGCTGGCGCGCCGCACCCACGCCGTCATCTCACGGATGCGCACGAGTTCGAGCAGGCGGCCGCCGAAGAGGAAGCAGTCGCCCGGCTTCATGCGCGCCGCGAAGCTCTCCTCCACGCTGCCGATCTTCGCGCCGCCGACGTACTGCACCGCCATGCTCACGTCGCTCACGATGGTGCCGATGTTCATGCGGTGCCGGCGCGCCAGCCGCGCATCGGGCACGCGCCAGACGCCGTCCGCATCGGGCACCGCGCGCTGGTAGTCGGGGTAGGCCGCGAGCGACGGGCCGCCCTGCCGCACGAAGCTCAGGCACCAGTCCCAGCTGTCGCGCGACAGTTTCGCGTAGGCCGCGGTGCCGCGCACTTCGTCGTACAGATCGTCCGGCACGAAGCCGCCACCCAGCGCCACGGTGACCAGGTGCTGCACCAGCACGTCGAGCGGCTGCTCGGGCGTGCTCCGCGCCTCGATGTGCCCGGCCGCGATGGCGTCGCGCGCGGCAGCGCCCTCCACCATCTCGATGCTGTGCGTCGGCACGAGCGTGATGCGCGACGGCCGTCCCGGCGCGTGGCCCGAGCGCCCCGCGCGCTGCAGCAGGCGCGCGACGCCTTTCGGCGAGCCGATCTGCAACACGCGTTCGACCGGCAGGAAGTCGACGCCCAGGTCCAAGCTCGATGTGCACACCACCGCGCGCAATGCGCCGCTCTTGAGTCCCGCCTCGACCCACTCGCGCACCGCGCGGTCGAGCGAGCCATGGTGCAGCGCGATCAGCCCGGCCCACTCGGGCTTCGCCTCGAGGATCGCCTGGTACCAGATCTCCGACTGCGAGCGCGTGTTGGTGAAGACCAGCGTGGTGCTGCTTGACGCGATCTCGTCGACCACCTGCGGCAGCATCGTGAGCCCGAGGTGCCCGCCCCACGGAAAGCGCTCGGCGCGGCCAGGCAGCAGCGAATCGATCACGAGCTTCTTGGGCACTTGGCCCTGCACCAATGTCCCGTCCTCACGGCCGAGCAGCGTGCGCATCGCCTCGTCGAGGTTGCCCAGCGTGGCCGACATGCCCCACACGCACAGCGCCGCGTTCCAGCGCTTCAAGCGTGCCAGCGCCAGCTGCACCTGCACGCCACGCTTGTTGCCCAGCAGCTCGTGCCACTCGTCGACCACCACCATCTTCACCGTGCCCAGCACCTCGGCCGCATCGGCGCGCGAGAGCAGCACCGACAGGCTCTCGGGCGTGGTGACGAGCACGGTGGGCAGCCGCGCGTTCTGCACGCTGCGCTCGCCGCTCGATGTGTCGCCGCTGCGCGCACCGGCGGACCAGTCGGGGGCGAGGACGTCGAGCGGTTGCTGCAAGGCGCGCAGGGTGTCGGATGCGAGCGCGCGCATGGGGGTGATCCACAGCACGGTGAGTGGTGGCGCCACCTTCTTCGCGGTCGCGCGCGCGGCCGGCCTCGGCGCGGTCGCAAAGGCCTTGAGCGCGCCGAGCCACACCGCATAGGTCTTGCCTGCGCCGGTGGTGGCATGCAGCATGCCCGACCGTCCGTCGCCGATGGCCTTCCACACCTCGCGCTGGAATGCGAAGGGCTTCCAGCCACGGCCCGCGAACCAGGCGACGAGGTCGGCGAGCTTCATGCCGCGGCCGGCAGCAGCGCCGCCAGTGTCTCGAGCGTGTCGGCCTCCTCCACCGGCTTGTCCTCCCGCCACCGCAGCATGCGCGGAAAGCGCACCGCGATGCCGCTCTTATGGCGCGTGCTCTTCGCGATGCCTTCGAAGCCGAGTTCGAACACCAGCGTCGGCTTGACGCTGCGCACGGGGCCGAAGCTCTCGATGGTGGTCTTTCGGATCACCGCATCGACGCGGCCCATCTCGGCGTCGGTGAGGCCGGAGTAGGCCTTGGCGAAGGGCACGAGCTTGCGGTCGGCCTGCCCGGGCGGGCCGTCCCACACGGCGAAGGTGTAGTCGCTGTAGAGGCTGGCGCGGCGGCCGTGGCCGCGTTGAGCGTAGATGAGCACGGCGTCGATGCTGAGCGGGTCGATCTTCCACTTCCACCAGGTGCCGACGTCCTTGGTGCGGCCGACGCCGTAGTGCGCGTGGCGCTGCTTGAGCATCATCCCTTCGACGCCCATCGCGCGCGCGGCCTCGCGCTGGCGTGACAGGTCGCTCCAGCTGTCGCCGGTGAGCATCGGGCTGGCGATGAGTTGCGGGTGTTGCACCTGGGTGACGAGCTCGTCCATCAGCGCACGGCGTTCCTGTTGCGGCATCGTGCGCAGGTCGCCGCCTTGCCATTCGAGGAGGTCGTAGCAGAGCAGCACCACCGGGATCTCGCGCAGCAGCTTGGGGCCGAGCGTCTTGCGGCCGATGCGGCGTTGCAGTTCGGCGAAGGGTTGCACCTTGTCGTCTCGCCACACGACGATCTCGCCGTCGAGCACCGTGCCGTCGGGCAGCGCCTCGCCCATGGTCGCGAGCTCGGGGAAGCGGTCGGTGACCAGTTCCTCGCCGCGCGACCACAGCGACACCGCGCCGCCCCGCTTCACGAGCTGCGCGCGGATGCCGTCCCACTTCCACTCGACGATCCAGTCGGCGGGCGGACCGAGCAAGGCATCGAACTGTTCGACCGGCTGGTTGAACGGATGCGCGAGAAAGAACGGGTACGGCTGGCCGCTGGTCTTCTGGTTGAGCTCGCTGTCGTTTTCCGCGCCGATGAGCCCCGCGTAGTCGACCGCACTGGGCTGCCCACTGATGTGCGTGTAGCCCATCAGCCGCTGCGCCACGCGCTTGGGGTCGAGCCCGCCGACCGCCGCGAGCGCCTGCGTCACCTGCAGCCGCGACACGCCGACGCGGAAGCTGCCGGTCATCAGCTTGAAGTAGATCAGCCGCTCATCGGCCGCGAGCTGGCGCCACTGCGAACGCAGCGTGTCGGCGAGTTCGTCGGACGGGGTCTTGCGCAACGGGAGCAGGTGCTGCTCGACCCACGTCGCGAGGCCGAGGTCGTGCGACTCGGTCGGCGGCGGCAACAACAAGGCGATCGTTTCGGCCAGGTCACCGACGGCTTCGTAGCTCTCGTCGAACAGCCACTCGGGCAGGCCGGCCGCTTCCTGCGCGAGCAGCCGCAGCAGCTTGGTCGGCACCAGTTGCCGCGGCTTGCCGCCGGCGAGGAAGTAGACGGCCCAGGCCGCGTCTTCCGGCGCGGCGGCCTGCAGGTAGCGCTGCAGCGCGCCCTGCTTGGCGAGGCTCGAGGTGGTGGCGTCGAGTTCGCGGTAGAGCGCGGCGAAGGCCTTCATGACGCGGCGTCGGGGGCCGCTTCGACATCGGCCGCCGCGGGTTTGGCCTCGCCCTGGTCGGCCACGTCCTCGTCGCCGTACTCGGTCTTGAAGCCCTGTGCCTCCAGCCCATTCTCGGTGAGCCAGCGCACCAGCACCGCGACGCTGCCGTGCGTGACGAACACGCGCTCGGCGCCCGTTCCGGCGATGGCCTTCTGCAGGCCGGGCCAGTCGGCATGGTCGCTCATGACGAAGCCGCGGTCGACGCCGCGCCGGCGCCGCGTGCCGCGCAGCTGCATCCAGCCGCTCGCGAAGGCATCGGCGTAGTGGCCGAAGCGCCGCATCCACGGCGTGCCCTGGGCCGAGGGCGGGGCCAGCACCAGTGCGCGCTTGAGCATCTGCGCGTCGACGCCGGCGTCGGTCACACGCATGGTCGGCGGCAGCGCGACGCCGGCCGCGCGGTACACCGCGTTCAGCGGCTCGACCGCGCCGTGCACCACGATCGGGCCGATGCTTGCATCCACGCCGTGCAGGATGCGTTGCGCCTTGCCGAAGGCGTAGCAGAACAGCACCGACGCGCGGCCCTCGTCCGCATTGCGGCGCCACCAGTCGTCGATCTCGGCGAACAGCACGGCCTGCGTCGGCCAGCGGTAGATCGGCAGGCCGAAGGTGGACTCGGTGATGAAGGTGTCGCAGGGCACCGGCTCGAAGGGCGTGCAGGTGCCGTCGGGCTCGGTCTTGTAGTCACCCGAGGCGACCCACACGCGCCCGCCGTGCTCGAGCCGCACCTGCGCCGAGCCGAGCACATGCCCCGCCGGGTGCAGCGAGATGCGCACGCCGTGGTGGTCGATCGCCTCGCCATAGGGCAACGTCTGCAGGTGGATGTCGGCGCCCAACCGCGTGCGCAGCGTGCCTTCGCTGTCGGTGTGCGCCAGGTAGTGGCCGTGGCCCACGCGCGCATGGTCGGAATGCGCGTGCGTGATGACGGCGCGCGCCACCGGTCGCCAGGGATCGATGTAGAAGTCGCCGGGCAGGCAGTAGAGGCCTTCGGGGCGGGCGACGACGAGGTCCATGCAGCGATGCTAGCCCGCCGCCCGTCGGAAAGCAGACGCTCGCCGGCGCGTTGTGCTGTGTGGCTTGGCCTACACAGGTAGCAGGTGCTTTTCGCCGGGCGCCGTGGAGACACGCGACAATGCCTTCCACCTGCCCACCCACCGACTCCTGTTTGGACGCCCGGCCCGCGCCGTGCGAACTTTGCCCCAACGACCGCCCATGACCGGCCGCGACTTCCACTGGCCCGCAGCCTTCGGCTCCCTCAAGCTGCGCATCACCCTGGGCGGTATCGCAGCGCTGGTGGTCGGCATCGGACTGATCACGGCGCTGCTGGTGATGCGGGCCCAGCGCGACACGCTGAACACGCAGCTGGTGCGCGAGTCGAGCGAGACGGTGCGCACGGCGGGGCTGCTGTCGCGCCAGATGGTCGAGTTGCAGCGCGCGCTGGCGAGCGTCGCGCCCCAGGTCGGCGGCATCGCGGCGGACGACCATGGCGCGGTGATGCGCCTGATCGATTCGCAGCAGGTGCTGCGACAGCTCTTCACCAACCTGTTCGCGGCATCCACCGATGGGCGGGTGCTGGTCACCGCCGACAAGCGACAGGTGTACCTCCCGATGTCCCTCAACATCGCCGACCGCGACTACTTCCAGAAGACCGTGCGCGAGAACCGGGCGATCATCTCCGATGCCATACCGGGCCGCGTGAGTGGCCAGCCGCAGATCTTCATGACGCAGCCGGCACGCGATGCGTCGGGGGCGATGCTGATCCTCGGCGGCTCGCTGCGGCTGAACACACGCGACCTGCTCGACGGCCTGGTCGAGGACGATACCGGCGATGCCGCCGCGCTGGTCGTCGTGACCGACCAGACCGGCCGCGTGCTCGCCCATCCGAGCCATGACCGCCTGCTGACGCTGCTGAGCGGCGAACCGCGCCTGGCGCAGGCGTTCGCGGCCTGGCAGGCGATCGGCGCCCCGGTCGAGCCGACGGGCATCCGCCTGCCGCAGCGCGGCGAACTGGTCAGTGCGGCGGGCGTGCCGGGGCCGGACTGGATGGTCTGGCGCGTGCGCGCCGAAGCCGATGTGCTGGCGCCGCTGCGCGCGGCCCGCACCGACGCGATCCTCGGTGCGGTGGTGCTGCTGGCGCTGCTGTCGCCGCTGCTCTTCGTGATGCTCTGGCGCGCCTTGCGGCCGCTGACGCTGCTCGAACACCGCGCGCAGCATCTGTTCGACGGCTCGCTGCCGCCAGAGGCCGGCTGGCCGGGCGGACGTGGCGAGATCGGGCGCCTGGGCGACGTGCTGCGCCGGGTGGGCCTGGATCGGCTCACGCTCGAGGCGCAGAACGCCAAGACCATGCGCAAGCTGAATTCGGTGATGAGCGCCGCGCCGGTGGGCATCGCCTTCACGCGCGACGACCGCTTCGAACTGGCCAGCGCCGAACTCTGCCGCCTGGTCGCCGCCACGTCGCAGGACCTGCTCGGCCAGCCGCTGCGCACGCTGTTCGCTTCCGACGACGACCACGCGGCCTTCCTCAAGCGCGAGCGCTCCGACTTCCGCGCGTTGCAGCCGTACAGCGGCGAATGGCAGCTGCTGCGGCACGACGGGTCGAAGTTCTGGGCCGCCCTGCGCACCAAGCCGGTCGACCTGGCCGACCGCACGCTTGGCACCATCTGGATCGTCAGCGACATCGAAGACCAGCGCGCCGTGCGCAAGCAGCTCGAATGGTCGGCCACGCACGACGCGCTCACCGGCCTGGCCAACCGGGAGGCCTTCGAGCAGCAGGCGCGGCGGCTGGTCGCGACGCAGCCCGATTCACGGCCGGCCGCGCTGGTCTTTCTCGACCTCGACCGCTTCAAGCCGGTGAACGACATCGCCGGCCACCTGGTCGGCGACCTGATGCTGCTGACGGTGGCGACGGCGATCGCCGCGCGCGTGCGCCCCGGTGATCTCGTGGCCCGCATGGGTGGCGACGAGTTCGCCCTGTTGCTGGAAGACTGCTCGCCCGATGTGGCGATGGCCATTGCCGACGAGGTGCGCCGCGCCGTCACCGAGGTCGCGGTGCCTTCGACGCACGGCCCGCTGAGCGTCGGCGCCAGCGTCGGCGTGGCGGCGCTGCAGGCGGATATCGCGACGGTCAACGACTGGCTGCAGGCCGCCGACGCGGCCTGCTACGCGGCCAAGTCCGCCGGCCGCGACACGGTGCGCGCCGCGCCGATGGGCGCGGGCGGCACAGGCGGTGCCTGACGCACCGGCACCGTCACGCACCATGCTCCACCCGCCCCGCCATTTCGTCTACCTCGACGCCGTCGCGCGGGCCGGCTCGATCCGCAAGGCGGCCGAGAAGCTGCACGTGGCGTCGACCGCGCTCAACCGGAAGATCCTGGAGATCGAGTCCGACGTGGGCACGCCGCTGTTCGAGCGGCTGCCGCGCGGCGTGCGGCTCACCTCGGCCGGCGAGGTGCTGATCGCGGCAGTCCGGCGCAGCATGGCCGACATGCGATCGGCCGAGTCGCAGATCGAGCAGCTGCGCGGCCTGGTGCGCGGCACGGTGCGCATCGGCTGCGCCGAATCGGTCGCCGTCGACCTGATCCCCGACACGATCGCGCAGTACCAGCAGACGCACCCGGGCGTGCAGTTCCAGATCGCCGCGGGCGTGACCGGCGTGCTGGTGGCGGCGCTCCTGGCCGACGACGTGGAGCTGATCCTGGTGCACGACCCGGTGCCTTCGGACGCACTGCGCGTCATCGCCGCCGTTCCTCAACCACTCTGCGCGATGCTGCGGCCCGACCACCCGCTGGCCGGCCGCGAGACGCTGCGCCTGGCCGACTGCCAGACCTACACCGTGGCGCTGGGCGACCGGTCCTTCGGCAGCCGGCGCCTGCTCGACGCGCTGATGGCGCGTTCGCACATGACGCTGCAGGTGGCGCTGGAGGCCAGCACGGTGCAGACGCTGAAGGAATTCACCCTGCGCACCGGCGCCATCAGCTTCCAGTTCCAGATCGGCACGCAGAACGAGGCGCGGCGAGGCGCGCTGGTGGCGATCCCGCTGACCGACCGGACGCTCACGAACAGCCAGCTGGTGCTGCTGTCGCGCGCCGGCCGCACGCTGCCGATCGCCACGCTGTCCTTCATGGAAGCGCTGGTCAACCGGCTGGCGGCACTCCCGGGCTGAGCGCCCTCGACAGCGCCTGAGCGCACACAAAATGTGTGCAGTGCGAGCGAAACTATGCGCTGGAAGTTTGCAGAGGCGCTCTCCATACTGCGTGCATTCGTTGCATTGCAGCATCCATGGACGCCCTGCTCACCCCTGCTCCCGCCGCCCCCGACCCTGCCGAACCGCTGGTCGACACACGCCCCACGCTGCGCGTGCAACGCCTGGGCATGGCGCACCCCGGCGACCTGTCCGAACTGGCGGCGCTGCTCGACGCCGGTGCGCTGCGGGCCGCCGACATCGTGGCCGTCATCGGCAAGACCGAGGGCAACGGCGGTGTCAACGACTTCACCCGCGGCTACTTCACGCAGACGCTGATGGCACTGCTGGCCGAGCGCACCGGCCGCCCGGCGGCGACGCTGCTGCGCGAGCTGCCCTGCATCCTCTCCGGCGGCACCGAGGGCGTGCTGAGCCCGCACTACGTGGTGTTCGCGCGCAGCGGCCGGCCCGATGCGTCAGGGCACGAGGCCACCGGCCCCGGTGCGCTCGGCATCGGCACTGCCGTGAGCGCGCCGCTGGCCGCGCAGCACGTGGGCCGCTGGGCGCATGTGCGCTCGGTGGCCGACGCGGTGCGCGCGGCCATGCGCGACGCCGGCATCGCGCGCACCGAAGACGTCGCCTTCGTGCAGGTCAAGTGCCCCTGCGTGACCGCCGCGCGCGCCCAGGCGGCCGCCGCGGCGGGCCACACGGTGCTGACGGCCGACGCCAACCGCTCGATGGCCACGGCCCGGGCGGCCGGCGCCTTCGGCGTCGCGATCGCGCTCGGTGAACTGCCCGACGATGCGGGGCTCGAAGCCGCGATGCTCAGCGACTTCAGCCGCTTCTCGGCGCGCGCCAGCGTGTCGTCCGGCGTCGAGGTGGAGGCCAACGAGGTGATCGTGCTGGGGCACAGCCCGCGGTGGCAAGGCGACCTGCGCATGGGCTGCGCGCCGATGCGCGACGCCCTCGACCTGGGCGCCGTGGCGCAGGCGCTGCGCCCGCTGGGGCTGACGGCCGAGCCGCAGTTGAGCGAGGCCGATGCGGCCCGCGTGGCCGCCGTTTTCGTCAAGTGCGAGCCCGACCGCCGTGGCCGCGTGCGCGGTGCGCGCCACACCATGCTCGACGACACCGACATCAACGCCCAGCGCCACATCCGCGGCGCGGTGGGCGGGCTGGTGGCCGGCGTGCTGGGCGACGGGCGCATCTTCGTGTCCGGCGGCGCGGAGCACCAGGGCCCCGACGGCGGCGGGCTGGTCGCCGTGATCGCGCGAGGCATGACATGACCGACCCCTGGCAGCTCGACATCGGCGCGCTGGCACAGGCCTATGCGGCCCGCACGCTCTCGCCGGTCGAGGCGCTGGGCAGCGTGCTGGCGCGGTTGGACGCGGTCAACCCGCGGATCAACGCGGTGATCGCGCGCGACGACAGCGCCGCCTTCGCCGCGGCGCGCGAGAGCGAACGCCGCTGGCTGCGTGGTGCGCCGCTGTCGGCGCTCGACGGCGTGCCGATCAGCGTGAAGGACAACATCCCCGTGGCCGGCATGCCCTGCCGCTGGGGCAGTGCGCTGTACCCGGCCCATGCGCAGCTGCGCGACGAGTCGCCGGCGCAGCGCCTGCGCGATGCCGGTGCGCTGCTGTTCGCCAAGACCAACGTGCCCGAGTTCACGCTGCAGGGCTACACCGACAACCTCGTGTTCGGCACGACGCGCAACCCGTGGAACACCGCGCTCACGCCCGGCGGTTCGAGCGGCGGCGCGGTCGCGGCCGTGGCGGCGGGCATCGGCCCGGCCGCGCTGGCCACCGACGGCGGCGGCTCGATCCGCCGGCCCGCCGCCTACACCGGCCTGGTCGGCCTGAAGCCCTCGTGGGGCATGGTGCCGCGGGCACACGGCCTGCCCGAGATGCTGCCGGGCCTGGAAGTGATCGGCCCCATCGCCCGCAGCACGGCCGACCTGGTGCGCGTGCTGCAGGTGATCGCGCCGACCCTGCGCCCCCTCGACCCGTTGGATCCGCTCTCTCTGCCCGCGCCGCAGCCGCTGCGCATCGCGCATTGGTCGCGCATCGCCGGCAGCCCGGTCGACCCGGTCATCGACCAGCGCATGGCCGCCGTCGCGGCCCAGTTGCGCGGCCTGGGCCACCACGTGACGGCAGCCAACGCCCCGGCCGCGGTGCATGTGTTCAACCGGCTCGCCTGGCCGGTGCTGAGCGCCACCGGCCTGGCCGCCGTGCTGCACGACAGCACGCCGAAGGACGATGCGCGCATGACGCCCGCCCTGGACGCGATGCTGGTCACCGGTCGCTCGCTGCGCGCGGTCGACCTGTTCAACGCGCAGGTCCACCAGCACGCGCTGCGCGACGCGATGGACCAGGTCTTCGAGGAGGTCGACCTGGTGCTCACGCCCGCCTGCGCCGCCATGCCCTGGCCCGCCGAACAGAGTCACCCGACCACCATCGCCGGCCAGCGCGTCGACCCGCGCGGCCACGCGGTGTTCACCGCCTTCGTCAACGGCGCCGGCCTGCCCGCGCTGGCGTTGCCGGCCGCACCGTCATCCGACGGCCTGCCCATCGGCTTCCAGCTGATCGGCCGGCACGGCAGCGACGCGCTGCTGTGTGCGCTGGGCCTCGCCTTCGAGCGGCAGCAGCCGCCGGCCCGCCGTTGGCCGCTCCCGTCCCTCTCCGAAAGTCAACCCGCATGAAGATCGTGATCATCGGCGCCGGCGTGGCCGGTGCCATCCTGGCGCGGCGGCTGGCCCTGCTGCCCGGCGTGGAACTGCACTGCCTCGAACGCGTGAGCCCCGAAGACCACTCGGAGGCGGGCACCGGCCTGAACGTCGGCCCCAACGCCATCAAGGCGCTGCGCCTGTGCGACCCGGCCCTGGCCGCCGAGGTCGAAGCCGCCAGCCTGCCCTGGCAACGCTGGCAGGTGTCGCTGACCGACGGCTCGGTGCTGTTCGACCTGCCGATCGCGCAGGTGGCCGACAACCCGGGCATCCGCATCCGCTGGTCGGAGCTGTACCGCGTGCTGCGCGCCGGGGCGGGCCCGGCGATCCGCTATGGCTGCGAGATCGACGCCATCGGCCCGAGCGCCAACGATTCGACGCGAACCACCGTGCGCTACACGCAGGGCGGCGTGCAGCACGCCATCGACGACATCGACCTGCTGGTGGGCACCGACGGCCGCTACTCGGCCACGCGCGCGGCCTTCTCGGGCCTGCCCGAACCGCGCCACGTGGGCGTGGCGATCGTGCGCACGCTGGTGCCCGACACCAGCGGCGGCCTCATCGACGACTACGGCCAGTGGTTCAACGGCGCGCACCGGCTGCTGGCCTTCCGCGTGCCACCGGCCCACGTGTACATCGCCGCCACCTTCCCGATCGAGCCCGGTGCGCCCATCGACGACGCCTGGAACACCGAGGCCGTGTTGCGCGCGGCCTACCAACCGGCGGGCGGGGCCTTCAGCGCGCAGGCGCAGTGGCTGATGGACGCGCTGTGCGCCAACCTCGCGCAGACGCACTGGGCGCGCATGCAGGAGTCGGACGTGCGCTTCGTCGAGCCGGTGCGCCAGGTGATGTACCTCGGCGACAGCGCGCACGGCATGGCGCCGACGCTGGGCCAGGGCGCCACGCAGTCGATGGAGGATGCCTGCGCGGCCGCGATGATCCTGGCGCGCGAGATCGGCGCCGGCCGCCTGTCGCCGCGCGACTGGCTCGCACAGGTCGAGGCCGCGCGGGGCGAGCGCATCCGCTTCGCGATGGCGCTGTCGATCGACGCGACCGACACCATGCTGGCCGGTGCCGACCCGGTCGAGGGCACGCGCTGGAAGACCGAGCCGGGCTTCCTCGACGACCTCTCGGCGCTGTTCCGCGACGTGTCGCTCGGCGCCTCGGTCGAGCCGATGAAGGTGAGCGCATGAGCGCCGCCCGGCCGCCCGAAGGCGCTCGCACCGCAGCCCGTAGGGCGGAGGTTTTCTTATGAGTACCGCCATCACCCACGGCCTGTTCCACCTCGCGATCAAGACCGCGAACCTCGACACCACGCGCGCCTTCTGGACCGGCGTGATCGGCCTGCGCGAGATCGCCCGCCCCGACTTCGGCTACCCCGGCGCCTGGCTCGCCTGCGGCCAGCCGGGCGGCCAAGCCATCATCCATGTGTACGCGGGCGGCCCCGCGTTGGGCGCTGCGGGCCAGGTGCCCAGCGGCACCGGCGCCATCGACCACGTGTCGCTCGCCTGCTCGGGCTACCACGCGTACGTCGCGCGCTTCCGTGCGGCGCAGCTCGACTGGCGCGAGTTCCTGGTGCCTGGCACCACGCTGTGGCAGCTCTTCGTCTACGACCCGAGCGGCGTGCAGCTCGAGCTCACCTTCGAAGGTGCGGTCGAGCCCGGCGCGCCGCCCGACATGTCGGCCCCCCGCGTGTACCGCGCGGGCCAGAGCTTCTTCGATCCGCTGTCCTACCCCACCCTTTCATCGCCTTTCCATCTTCCGGAGTAACCCACGATGTCGCGCCCCGCATTCCTTTCTGCTCCTCGGCACACCGGCCGCCTGATCGCCGGCGTGCTCGCCCTCGCCGCCGCCACGCTCTGCCTGCCGGCCGCCGCGGCCGACAAGATCAAGGTCGGCGTGTTCCCTTCGAGCGCGGCGCTGCCGTTCTACGTCGCCGTCAACCGCGGCTACTTCAAGGACGCCGACCTCGAAATCGAGGAAGTGCCCATGACCAGCCATCCGCTGACGGTGCAGGCGCTGGTGTCGAACGGCATCGACGCGGCCGTGAACCTGGTGACGCTCGAAGGCGCCAACATGGAAGCGCGCCGGCCCAACACGCTGAAGTACATCTCGCTGAACGGCCAGAATTCACAGCACGTGATCGAGCAGTTCGTCGTCAAGGCCGACAGCCCGGCCAAGTCGCTGAAGGACTTCAAGAACGGCTTCAAGCTGTTCTCGGCGCCCGGCCCCGCCAACATCGGCGCGGCGCGCGCGGTGCTCAAGAAGGTGGGCCTGGTCGAAGGCAAGGACTTCACCATCCAGGAGCAGCAGATCGGCGTCCATATCGGCGCGCTGCAGTTGGGCAACTTCGACGGCGGCTACACGCTGGAGCCGTCGGCCACGATCATGGTGGCGCAGAAAGTCGGCAAGCGCGTGGAGACCGGCGTGATCTCGACCTACCTCTTGGGCAACAAGAGCGCCTCGGCCTTCGCCGCCGGCGCCGTGATGTCGGGCAAGTTCATGGCCGACAAGCCCGACGTGGCCAAACGCTTCGCCGCGGCCTGGGCGCGCGGCGTGAAGGAAGCGCAGGCCGACAGCAGCGCGCGCGGCTACCTGGTGCAGGGCATGAAGGTGCCACCGGAGCTGGCCGCCACCGTGCCGCTGCCACGCATCGTGATGGTCAAGGACATGAGCGCCGCGGACGTGGGCGACTTCCAGAAGTTTCTCGACATCGGCACCGAACTGGGCGTGGTCAAGGAGAAGATCGACGGCAAGACGTTGGTCCGTTCGTTCTGATGCGCGTGATGGATTCGAACCTGCCCATCGGGGCCGCCTCGCCCGATGCCGCGGACAGCGAGAAGTCGCACCGCTGGTACCCGGAGGGCACGCACATCACCATCCGCGGCCTGACCAAGCGCTTCCAGGATGCGACCATCTACGACGACTTCGACCTCGACATCCCGAAGGGCAAGATCGTTTCGGTGTTCGGCCCCAACGGCTGCGGCAAGAGCACGCTGATCAACATGATCTCGGGCATCCTGCCGTACGACGCCGGGCAGATCCTGTTCGAGGGCAAGGAGGCACGCGACACGCGCATCGGCTACGTCTTCCAGAACTACCGCGAGGCGGTGTTCCCGTGGATGCGCGCCATCGACAACATCCGCTACCCGCTGCAGTACCTGGACATCGCCAAGGGCGAGCGGCAGGCGCGGCTCGACCGGCTGGTGGAAAGCTTCGAGGTGAAGTTCGACCTCAACCGCTACCCGTACCAGATGTCCGGCGGCCAGCAGCAGCTGGTGTCGATCATGCGGGCGCTGGTGGTCGACCCCGAGGTGCTGTTCCTCGACGAACCCTTTTCCGCGCTGGACTACGAGATGGTGATGTTCCTGCGCGAGCGCCTGCAGAAGGTGCTGACCGAGCGGCAGACCACCACCATGCTGGTCTCGCACGACCTCGACGAGGCCGTGCTGCTGGCCGACGAAGTGCTGCTCTTGACCAAGCGGCCCACGCGCGTGGCCGAGAACCTGCCCTTCGACGTGCCGCGCCCGCGCACCGCCGACACCACGCTCAGCCCCGCCTTCATCACGACCAAGACCCGCGCGCTGGAGATCTTCCAGCGCGAGGTGCGCAAGCCATGAGCGCGATCTCCGAACGCACCGCCGCCCGGCTGCGCCCGCTCGTCGGCATGGCGGTGCTGATCGCCCTGTGGGCCTTCGTGCATGCGACGCGCGCCATCGACCCGGTGCTGCTGCCGTCGCCGATGGAGGCGCTCGCCGCCTTCTGGAACGGCATCGCGCACGGCACGCTGTGGGGCGACTTCTACAAGACCATCGTGCGCACGCTCAGCTCCTTCGGGCTGGCGCTGGTGATCTCGGTGCCGCTGGGCATCGTGCTGGGCTCGAACGAAAAGATCTACCAGTCGATCGAGTTCGCCATCGACTTCTTCCGGTCGACGCCGGCCTCGGCGATGTTCCCTCTCTTCCTCGTGCTGTTCGGCGTGGGCGAAGCCACCAAGATCGCGGTGGCGGCCTTCGGCGCGGCGCTGGCGATCCTCTTCAACGTGGCCTATGGCGTGATGAGCGCCCGCAAGCAGCGCCAGCTCGCGGCCAAGGTGATGGGCGCGCCGCGCTGGCGGGTACTGACCGACGTGATCCTGCTGGAGTCGATGCCGCAGGTGTTCGTGGGCATGCGCTCGGGCGTGTCGATCGCGCTGGTGATCGTGATCGTGGCCGAGATGTTCATCGGCTCGACCGACGGGCTGGGCCAGCGCATCATGAACGCGCAGACCATCTTCGACATGCCCGACATGTACGCTTCGATCTTCGCGGCCGGCCTGCTCGGCTATGTGATGAACCTCGTGTTCCTGATGGCGGAGCGTCGCTTCGTGCATTGGGGTGGAAAGTAAGACCGTGACCGTTCCCCTCTCCGATATCAACCTTCCCGCCGTGCTCGAAGAAGTGACGGCCGCCTTCGCCGAGTACCAAGAGGCACTGGTCACCAACGACGTGGCCGTGCTCGACAAGCTCTTCTTCGACTCGCCGCATACGCTGCGCTACGGCGCGGGCGAGAACCTGTACGGCTACGACGCGATCCGCGCCTTCCGCCAGGCTCGCCCCGCGGTGAACCTCGAGCGCGAAGTGACCGTCACCGCCATCACGACCTATGGCCAGGACCTGGCCGTGACCAACATCGAGTTCAAGCGTGCCGGCAGCGACCGCATCGGCCGCCAGAGCCAGACCTGGGTGCGCCTGCCCGAGGGCTGGCGGGTGGTGTCGGCGCATGTCAGCCTGATGACTTGAGAACGTGTGAATGAACCTGCTGCGCGCCCCGATCTCGCCTCTGCGGTCCTCACCGCACGCGAGTGCGGCTCCGGTCCTCGACGCAAGCTCGGGGCGCTCGCGACGGTTCCTTCACACGTTCTGAGCGGGCGGCGCGTGCACGCGACGTTGACGACCATCAACGAACGGATGGGTGGCACACCGCACACTGTGGAGTGTCAACACTTCGAGGCGCGCGATGCAACAGCCCCTGGACAGCGATGTCCTCGTCATCGGTGCCGGCCCGGCCGGGCTGGCGCTGGCCATCTCACTGGGGCAGGCCGGCCTTTCGGTCATCGTGCTCGACTCGCAGGCGCGCCACGCCCTGTCGGCACCGAAGGACGACGGCCGCGAGATCGCGCTCACGCACGACAGCGTCGCGCTGCTGAAGCAGCTCGGCATCTGGCCACGGCTCGCCACGCACGAGATCGGCGTCATCCGCGAAGCGCAGGTGCACGACGGTGGCCACGCCCGTGCCCTGCTGGACTTCAACGCGCGCGGGGGGCGCGGCGGCGGCACCGATGCCGACGTGCTGGGATGGATCGTGCCCAACCACGCGCTGCGGCGTGCAAGCTTCGAGGTGGCGAGCGCCCTGCCGTCGCTGCGCATCGTCTGCGACGCGCAAGCCTCGCAGGTGCGCCCCTTGCCGACCCACGCCGAGGTCTTCTTCGACGCCCTGCCCTCGCCCACCGGCGAGTGCCTGCGCGCCCGGCTGCTGGTGGCGGCCGACAGCCGCTTCTCGGTCACGCGCCGCCAGCTGGGCATCGGTGCCGACCTGCACGACTTCGGCCGCACGATGGTGGTCTGCCGCATGCACCATGCGCAGCCGCACCGCGAGGTGGCGCACGAGTGCTTCGGCTACGAACGCACGCTGGCCGTGCTGCCGCTGCCGGGCGATGCGTCGTCGGTCGTGCTGACGGCCGATGCGGGCGCGGCGGCGCAACTGATGGCGCTGCCCGCGGACGCATTCACCGCACTGGTCCAACGCCAGTTCCACGACAGGCTCGGCCGCATGGCGATGGCCGGCGAGCGCCATGCCTATCCGCTGGTCGCGACCTATGCGCACCGCTTCCGGAGCATGCGCAGCGCGCTCGTCGGCGATGCCGCGGTGGGCATGCACCCGGTGACGGCGCACGGCTACAACCTCGGTCTGCAGGGCGTGGGCACGCTGGCCGGACTCGTGCTGCAGGCGCATCGCGCGGGCCAGGACATTGGTGCCGCCTCGTTGCTGGCCGCCTACGAAGCCACGCACCGCCGGCAGACCCGGCTGATCTACCACGGCACCAATGCGGTCGCGAAGCTCTATGCCGACAACCGCGCGCCGCTTCGGTTGCTGCGGCAACTGGTGCTCGAAGGCGCGCAACGCTTTCCCCCGCTCAAGGCCGCGATCACCCGGCAGCTGACGGGCCGCAGGCCCTTCGGTGACGCGGCCTTGGCGGCACCTACCAGTCCGTCCACTTAGCGGGGCTGGCCGCCGAGGCGACCGTGCGCTCGATGAACCGCACGCCGCGTGCGCCGTCTTCCACGCGCGGATAGTCCGCCGCGAGCGGGTCGGCCGGCACGCCATCGCGCCGCGCCCGGATGTCCGCCACCACGCCCGCGTAGACGTTGGCGAAAGCCTCGATGAAGCCCTCGGGATGGCCGCTGGGCAGTCGGCTGGCACGCCGTGCCGATTCATGCAGCCAGGGTGCGCCGCGCGTGAGGATGCGCTTGGACCCGTCGGCCGGGAAATGCACCAGCTCGCTCGGTTGCTCCTGCCGCCAGTCGAGCGTGCCCTGCGTCCCGGTCACGCGCAGGCGCAGGTCGTTCTCGAGGCCGGTGTTGATCTGCGACGCCACCAGCACGCCGCGCGCGCCGTTGGAAAAGCGCAGCAGCACGTTGGCGTCGTCGTCGAGCGCTCGGCCCGGCACCAGCACGCCGAGGTCGGCGCACAGGCGCTCGATGGCGAGGCCGGTGACGGTCGCGATCAGGTTCTCCGCATGCGTGCCGATGTCGCCGATGGCGCCGGCCGCCCCGCTCTTGGCGGGGTCGGTGCGCCAGCCGGCCTGCTTGTTGCCGCTGGCTTCCAGCGGCGCGGCGAGCCAGCCCTGGCTGTATTCGACGATGACCTTGCGCACCTCGCCGATCTCGCCGGCCCGCACCATCGCGCGTGCCTGCCGCACCATCGGATAACCGCTGTAGTTGTAGGTCACGCCGAAGACCGTGCCTTGCGCCGCCACCGCGGCGACCAGCGCATCGGCCTCGGCGCGCGTGTGCACCAGCGGCTTGTCGCACACGACGTGGAAGCCCGCCTCCACGAAGGCCTGCGCCACCGGGAAGTGCACATGGTTCGGCGTGACGATGGCGACGAAGTCGATGCGTTCGTGCGCCGGCCGCTTCAGCTCGTCGGCCAGCAGCGCCTGCCAGTCGCCATGGTTGCGGTCGTCGGCCAGGAACAGGTCGCGGCCCGAGGCGCGCGCCTTCTCCGCGCTCGACGACAGCGCGCCGGCCACCAGCTCGCACTGGCCGTCGAGCGCGATGGCATGGCGGTGCACGGCGCCGATGAAGGCGTCGCGGCCGCCGCCGACCATGGCGTAGCGCAGCTTGCGGGGAGCGTTGTCCGCAGTCACATCAGAACGGCGAGTTGGGGAAGTAGAAGTCTTTCGCGTTGTCCTTCGTGATCAGCACCGACGGGATGATCGTCGTGGCCGGCAGCTTCTCGCCCTTCAGGCGCGCTTCGGCGGTGAGCTTGATCGCGTCGTAGATGAACTTGGGCGAGTAGCTCACGTCGGCGTCGATCATCTTGTTCTTGCCGTCCATGATGGTCTTGACCATGCCCTTGGCGCCGGCGCCGCCGAACACGATCTTGATGTCGTCACGCTTGGCCTGCTCGATGGCCTTGAGCACACCCACCGCCATGTCGTCGTCGGCCGCCCAGATGGCGTCGATGCTCTTGAAGCGCGTGAGGTAGTCCTGCGTGACCTTGAAGGCGTCGTCGCGGTTCCAGTTGGCGTACTTGGCGTCGAGCAGCTTCACGTCGGGGTGGTTCTTGAGCACCGCGTTGAAGGCGTCCATGCGCTCGTTGTCGAGCGTGGTCGCGATGCCGCGCAGTGCCACCACGTTGCCCTTGCCGCCCAGCTTCTTCACGATGTACTCGGCCGGGATCTTGCCGAAAGCGGTGTTGTCGCCAGCGACATACGCGTCCTGCGCGCTGGTGTCGGTCAGGCCGCGGTCGACCACCGTCACGTAGGCGCCCTTGGCCTTCACCTGCGCCACGGGCTTGGTCAGCGCGGCCGATTCGAAGGGGAAGATCACGAGCGCATTGATCTTGGTGACGGTCGTGAAGTCCTGCAGCTGGTTGGCCTGCTCGGGCGCGCCGCTGGCGGTCTTGATCGTGATCTTCAGGTCCTTGTGTTCCTTCTCCAGGTCCTTCTTCGCCTGGTTGGCCCAGTAGTTGATGCCGCCCATGAAGCTGTGGGTCGCCGCAGGAATCGACACGCCGAGGTTGACCTTCTCGGCGGCGAGTGCGGGCAGGCTGGTCAGGGAAGCGGCTGCGATGGCCGTGAGCGCGATGCGGCGGGTGAAGCGTGTCATGAGGAATGTCTCCTTGTGGTTGGATGGAACGGAACGGAAAGCTCAGCGTCGGCCGCGTTGAAGGAACGCGACGATGATGATGACGAAGCCCTGCACCGCCGCATTCAGGTACACGCTGATGATGCTGGTGAGGTTCAGGATGTTGCTGATGACCGAGAGCAGGATCGCGCCGATCACCGTGCCGGTGATGCTGCCCGCGCCGCCCTTGAGCGCGGTGCCGCCGACGATCACGGCCGCGATCGCTTCCAGCTCCCACAGCAGGCCGGTGGTGGGCGACGCCGAGCCGAGGCGCGGCACGTACAGCAGCGTCGCGATGCCCACGCACACGCCGAGCAGCACGTAAGTGAGGATCTTCACGCGGTCCACATCGACGGCCGCATAGCGCGCCACCTGTTCGTTCGAGCCGATGGCCTGCACGTAGCGGCCGTAGGCGGTGCGATTGAGGATCACGCCGCCGATCACCGCGACGATGAAGAAGACCCACACCGGCACCGGGATGCCTGCGAGGCTCGCGTAGTAGACCGGCGCGTAGAGGTCCGACAGCTCGTTGTCGAGCGTGAGCGCGCCGCCGTCGGCGAAGTACGTGAGGTAGGCGCGGAAGATGCCCAGCGTGCCCAGCGTCACGATGAAGGGCTCGATGCGGCCCTTGGTGATGAGCAGGCCGTGCGCCAGCCCGAACATCGCGCCCAGCACCACCGCGAGCGTGGCGCCGAGCATCACCGCCATCAGCGGCGAGCCGGTGGCGGGCCCGGCCCAGTTGATGAACATGATCACGCTGCCGGCGATGAGCGCGGCCATCGAACCGACCGACAGGTCGATGCCGCCCGAGATGATCACGAAGCACATCCCCACCGCGATGATGCCGATGAAGGCCGTGCGCGTGAGCACGTTCATCGCGTTGTCGGCCGTGGCGAAGTCGCTGTTGAGCAGCGTGCCCGCGATGCACAGCAGCACCAGGCCGATGACCGGGCCGATGCCGTGCAGGCGCTCGGCCCAGCCGGGCTTGTTCTCGGCGCGGTGCGTGGCGGCCTCAGGCGTTGGCGTGGTCATGGGCGGTTCCTGTGGCATGGGCGATGAGTTGTTCTTCGGTCAGGTGCTCGGCGTCGAGCGTGGTCACCAGCCGGCCGGCGCGCATCACCGCGACGCGGTGGCACAGGCCGATCAGTTCCATGAGCTCCGACGAGACGACGATCACGGCAAGCCCTTCGCGGGCGAGTCGCTGGATCAGGAAATAGATGTCGCGCTTGGCACCGATGTCGACGCCGCGCGTGGGCTCGTCGAGCACCACCACCTTCGGTTGCGGCTGCAGCACCTTGGCGAGTGCGAGCTTCTGCTGGTTGCCACCCGACAGCGACGAGGCGCGTGCGTCGAGGTTGCCGGTGCGGATGCCGTAGTCCTTCACCGCCTCGGTCAGCGCGGCGCGCTCGGCGTCGGGCTTGAGCCACGGCGTGGCGTAGCGTTCGAGCGCCATCAGCGTGAGGTTCTGGCGCAAGCCGAGGTGCACGTGCAGCCCCTTGCCCTTGCGGTCTTCGCTCAGATAAGAGAAGCCGTGCTTCGCAGCATCGCGCGGGCTGCGCCAGCCCCTGCCGCCGGGCACCGCGCGGCCGAGCATCTCGACCTGGCCGCTGGCGGGACGCAAGCCCATCAGGCCTTCGAACAACTCGGTGCGGCCCGCGCCGACGAGGCCGGCGAAGCCCAGGATCTCGCCCGGCCGCACCTCGAAGCTCGCGCCCTGCGCCCAGCCGGGCACGTTGAAGTCGTGCACCTTCATGGCGGGTGCGGCGGCGCGCACGACGATGTCGCGCGGCGGGTAGAGGTCGGTCAGCTCGCGGCCGACCATCCGGTTCGCCATCTCGTGGCGGGTGATCTCGGCCGTGGGCGAGCGCATGACGAAGCGGCCGTCGCGCATCACGATCACGTCGTCGGTCACGCGCTCGACTTCGTCGAGCTTGTGCGAGATGTAGACGATGGTCACGCCTTCGGCACGCAGCTGGGCGATCAGACCGAACAGGCGTTCGGTTTCGCCCGGCGTGAGCGTGGCGGTGGGCTCGTCCATGATCAGCAGGCGAGCGCGGCGCGCGATGGCCTTGGCGATCTCGACCAGCTGCTTTTCCGCGACGATGAGCCGGCGGACGCGGGTAGCAGGATCGATGGCCAGGCCGACCTGCGCCAGGGCGGCGGCGGCCTCGCGTTCCATGGCCGCGTCGTCGAGCAGCCAGCCCTTCTTCTTCTCGTGGCCGAGGAAGATGTTCTGCGCCACGCTCAGGTCTTCGGCGAGGTTGAACTCCTGGTGGATCAGCACGATGCCCAGCGCCTCGGCGTCGCGCGAACTGGCGAACTGCTGCGGCGCGCCGTCGATGCGCAGCGTGCCGCCGCTCGGCCGCTCGTAGCCCGCGAGGATCTTCATCAGCGTGGACTTGCCCGCGCCGTTCTCGCCGAGCAGGCCGTAGACCCGACCAGGTTCCAGCGAGAAGCTCACGCCGTGCAGCACCTGCACCGGGCCGAAGGCCTTCTCGATGGCGTCGAAGTCGACGGCCAGTCCCTTCATGGCGCGATCCCTTTCACCTTCAGCGTTTCCTGCATCGCCAGCACGCCCGCGCCGATGAGGCCGGCCTGCGCGCCCAGCGGCGTGTACTGGATCTCGAGGTGCCGCGTCGACAGCGCCAGCGAGCGCTGGTACACGCTCTGGCGCACCGCCGCGAGGAACAGCGGCCCGATGTGCGTGATGCCCCCGCCGATGAACACATGCGACGGGTTGAAGAAGTTGACCACCGACGCCAGCATCTGGCCCAGCAGGTTGCCGGCGCGCTGGATGATGGCGTTGGCCGCGGCGTCGCCCGCGCGGCCGGCATGCGCCACGTCGAGCGCGTCGAGCCGGCCCTGCGTGCGCAGACGCTCGGCGAGCATCGCGCTGTCGCCCGCCTCCGCCGCCTCGACCGCCATGCGCGCAATGGCGGGCCCGGCCGCCATCACCTCCACGCAGCCGACGTTGCCGCAGTGGCAGCGCGGGCCTTCCTGGTCGACGCAGATGTGGCCCACGTCGCCGGCCGAACCGGCCGCGCCACGGTACACCTCGCCATGGCAGACGATGCCGCAGCCGATGCCGGTGCCGACCTTGATGACGAGGAAGTTGCTCAAGGTGCGCTTGAGGCGCCAGAGCTCGCCCAGCGCCATCAGGTTGACGTCGTTGTCGACGAAAACGGGCGCCGCATAGTCTTCGCGCAGCGCCTCGCGGATCGAGAAGCCGTCCCAGGCCGGCATCAGCGGCGGGTTCACGAGCTGGCCGATCTGGAAGTTCACCGGCCCAGGCACGCCGATGCCGATGCCCATCACCTTCGACGCGTCGAGCCCGCACTGCGCCAGCAGCTCACGCATCAGCACCCGCACCCGCGCCAGCACGACGCCGGGCCCCTGGAGCACGTCGGCCGCTTCGGCGCATTGGGCGAGCGGCCGCAGGTCGGGGCCGAGCACGGCGAGGTCGAGGCTGGTGGCGCCGATGTCGATGCCCACCAACACGCCGAGCGTGCCATTGAGTTGCAGGTGCTCGGCGCGGCGGCCGCCCGAGGAGCGCTGCAAACCGGCTTCGGCCAGCAGGCCCTGGTCGACCAGGCCGGCGATCAGCGCGTTGGCCTTGCTCTTGGAGAAGCCGAGCTGCTCGGCCATGCCATGGCGCGAGCCGCCCGCCGACCAAAAGGTCGTCTCGAGCAGCTGCATCTCGTCGGCCGTCAGGCCGCGCCAGCGTTCCATGGGTTTGTCTCCGTCTCTCGCGCCGGCATCGGATGGCCGAGGCGGAAGCCGGATACTAGAGAGCCCGCTTCAGCCGGACAAGGCTGAACTTCGACCATTTACAGGCCAAACTTCGTTTGCATTTCTTCGGCTTCGACCGCGCCAATGAAAAAGCCGCCCGGAGGCGGCTTCGTCGCAGACGGCGAACCGTCTTACTTCTTCTGGCGGTACTTGCGCAGCGCAGCGATCTGCGCGGCCATCACGGCCAGTTCCGACTGTGCCATCGCGATGTCGATGTCGCTCTTGGCGTTCTTCAGCGCTTCCTCGGCCGCGGCCTTGGCGGCGTTGGCCTTCTCGTCGTCGAGGTCCTTGCCGCGGATCGCGGTGTCGGACAGCACGGTGACGGTGTTCGGCTGCACTTCCAGAATGCCACCGGCCACGAAGACGAATTCCTCGCCGCCGTCGGCCGTCTCGATGCGCACGGCACCGGGGCGGATGCGCGTGATCAGCGGGGTGTGGCGCGGGTAGATGCCGAGCTCGCCGGCTTCACCGGGCAGCGCGACGAACTTGGCCTCGCCCGAGAAGATCGACTCTTCCGCGCTGACCACGTCGACGTGAATGGTGTTTGCCATGTGCTTTCCTCGGCCGCTTTACGCGACCTTCTTGGCCTTCTCGAAAGCCTCGTCGATGGTACCGACCATGTAGAACGACTGTTCCGGCAGGTGGTCGCATTCGCCGGCCACGATCATCTTGAAACCACGGATGGTTTCCGACAGCGGCACGTACTTGCCAGGCGAGCCGGTGAACACTTCGGCCACGTGGAAGGGCTGCGACAGGAAGCGCTGGATCTTCCGGGCGCGGGCCACGGCCAGCTTGTCGTCCGGTGCCAGTTCGTCCATGCCCAGAATCGCGATGATGTCGCGCAGTTCCTTGTAGCGCTGCAGCGTGCCTTGCACGGCGCGGGCCACGTTGTAGTGCTCTTCGCCGACCACGTTCGGGTCGAGCTGGCGCGAGGTCGAGTCCAGCGGGTCCACGGCGGGGTAGATACCCAGCGAGGCGATGTCACGCGACAGCACCACGGTCGAGTCCAAGTGGGCGAAGGTCGTGGCGGGCGACGGGTCGGTCAAGTCGTCCGCAGGGACGTACACGGCCTGGATCGAGGTGATCGAGCCGACCTTGGTCGACGTGATCCGCTCCTGCAGGCGGCCCATTTCCTCGGCCAGCGTCGGCTGGTAGCCCACGGCGGAAGGCATGCGGCCCAGCAGTGCCGACACTTCGGTACCGGCCAGCGTGTAGCGGTAGATGTTGTCCACGAAGAACAGCACGTCACGGCCTTCGTCGCGGAACGACTCGGCGATGGTCAGGCCGGTCAGCGCCACGCGCAGACGGTTGCCCGGGGGCTCGTTCATCTGGCCGTAGACCATGGCCACCTTCGAGTCCTCGAGCTTCTCGAGGTTCACGACGCCGGAGTCGGCCATCTCGTGATAGAAGTCGTTGCCTTCGCGGGTCCGTTCGCCCACACCGGCGAACACCGACAGACCCGAGTGAGCCTTGGCGATGTTGTTGATGAGTTCCATCATGTTCACGGTCTTGCCCACGCCGGCACCACCGAACAGGCCCACCTTGCCGCCCTTGGCGAACGGGCACACCAGGTCGATCACCTTGATGCCGGTTTCCAGCAGGTCGGTCGACGGCGAGAGTTCGTCGTAGGCCGGTGCCTTGCGGTGGATGGACGCCGTGACTTCCTGGCCGACGGGGCCGCGCTCGTCGATCGGCGCGCCCAGCACGTCCATGATGCGGCCGAGCGTGGCCTTGCCCACGGGCACGGTGATCGGGTTGCCGGTGTTGGTCACGATCAGGCCGCGACGCAGGCCGTCGGACGAACCGAGGGCAATGGTGCGCACCACGCCGTCGCCCAGCTGCTGCTGCACTTCGAGCGTGAGCGCGCTGCCTTCGAACTTCAGGGCGTCATAGATCTTGGGCATCTGGTTGCGCGGGAATTCCACGTCGACCACGGCACCGATACATTGAACGATCTTGCCTTGCACTGCATTGGCTTGAGCCATCATCTGCTCCAATTAATTTTTGAATCTGGTTGACGTCGAGACTGGCTCAGACGCCGGCGGCCGCCGCAGCGCCCGACACGATTTCCGACAGCTCTTTGGTGATGCCGGCCTGGCGGGTCTTGTTGTAGACCAGCTTGAGTTCGGCGATCACGTTGCCGGCGTTGTCGGTGGCGGACTTCATGGCCACCATGCGCGCGGACTGCTCCGACGCCATGTTCTCGGCCACCGCCTGGTACACCAGCGACTCCGCATAGCGCACCAGCAGTTCGTCGATCACGCTCGCTGCGTCGGGCTCGTAGATGTAGTCCCACGCATGCTGGCCCTTCTCGGCCTTCAGCGTGTCGGCCGCGAGCGGCAACAGCTGCTCGACCACCGACTCCTGGCGCATCGTGTTGATGAACTTGGTGTAGCAGAGGTAGACCGCATTGACCTTGCCTTCGGCATACGCGTCGAGCAGCACCTTCACCGGGCCGATCAGCTTGTCGAGGTGCGGCGTGTCGCCCAGCTGGGTGACATGCGACACCACGCGAGCGCCGATGCGGTTCAGGAAGCCGAGGCCCTTGTTGCCGATGGCCACCGCCTCGACCGCCACGCCGGCCGCCTGCTGCTCGCGCAGCTTGGTGGTCAGCGCGCGCAGCACGTTGGTGTTCATGCCGCCGCACAGGCCCTTGTCGGTCGTCACCAGGATGTAGCCCGCCGCCTTCGCATCGTTCGTCTTCATGAACGCGTGCGTGTACTCCGGGTTGGCCTGGCCGAGGTTCGCCGCGATGGTGCGGATCTTCTCGCTGTACGGACGCGCGGCGCGCATGCGCTCCTGCGCCTTGCGCATCTTCGACGCGGCCACCATTTCCATGGCCTTGGTGATCTTCTTGGTGTTCTCCACCGATTTGATCTTGCCGCGGATTTCCTTGCCGGCTGCCATAGATGCTCCTTAAGCCTTGCTGTCGATCGCCATCAGGCGAAGGACTTCTTGAACGTCGTGATCGCGGCGGTGAGTTCGGCTTCGGCGTCCTTGTCGAGCGCCTTGGCCTTCTCGACCTTGTCGAGCAGCGCCGCGTGGCTGGTCTTCAGAAACTGATGCAGGCCGTGTTCGAAGGGCAGAACCTTCTTGACGTCCAGGTCGTCCATGAAACCCTTGTTCACCGCGAACAGCGTGGCACCCATCAGCGAGATGGGCAGCGGGCTGTACTGGGCCTGCTTGAGCAGTTCGGTCACGCGGGCACCGCGGTCGAGCTGCTTGCGGGTGGCTTCGTCCAGGTCGGAAGCGAACTGCGCGAACGCAGCCAGCTCGCGGTACTGGGCGAGGTCGGTACGGATACCGCCCGACAGGCTCTTGATGATCTTCGTCTGGGCAGCCGAACCCACGCGCGACACCGAGATACCGGCGTTGATGGCGGGGCGGATGCCGGCGTTGAACAGCGACGTTTCCAGGAAGATCTGGCCGTCGGTGATCGAGATCACGTTGGTCGGCACGAAGGCGGACACGTCGCCGGCTTGCGTCTCGATGATCGGCAGCGCGGTCAGCGAACCGGTCTTGCCCTTGACTTCACCCTTGGTGAAGGCTTCGACGTAATCGGCGTTCACGCGGGCTGCGCGTTCGAGCAGACGGCTGTGGAGATAGAAAACGTCGCCGGGGTAGGCTTCGCGGCCTGGCGGGCGGCGCAGCAGCAGCGAGACCTGGCGGTAGGCCACGGCTTGCTTGGACAGGTCGTCGTACACGATCAGGGCGTCTTCACCGCGGTCGCGGAAGTACTCGCCCATCGTGCAGCCCGAGTAGGCCGACACGTACTGCATCGCGGCCGATTCCGACGCGGAAGCAGCGACCACGATCGTGTATTCCATCGCACCGGCTTGTTCCAGTGCGCGCACCACGTTCTTGATCGACGACGCCTTCTGGCCGATCGCGACGTAGACGCAGGTCACGCCCTGGCCCTTCTGGTTGATGATCGCGTCGATCGCCACGGCGGTCTTGCCGGTCTGGCGGTCGCCGATGATCAGCTCGCGCTGGCCGCGGCCGATCGGCACCATGGAGTCGATCGACTTCAGGCCGGTCTGCAGGGGCTGGTCGACGGACTTCCGTGCGATCACGCCCGGTGCGACCTTCTCGATCACGTCGGTCATCTTGGCGTTGATGGGGCCCTTGCCGTCGATCGGCTGGCCCAGTGCGTTCACCACGCGGCCGATGAGTTCAGGGCCGACCGGCACTTCCAGGATGCGGCCCGTGCACTTGACGGTGTCGCCTTCGGAGATGTGCTCGTACTCGCCCAGGATCACGGCGCCGACCGAGTCGCGCTCAAGGTTCAGGGCTAGGCCGTACGACGGCGTGCCGTCGGCGGTGGGCGTGAACTCGAGCATTTCGCCCTGCATCGCGTCCGACAGGCCGTGCACGCGCACGATGCCGTCGGTCACCGAGACCACGGTGCCCTGGTTGCGAATGTCAGCGCTGACGCCAAGGCCCTCGATGCGGCTCTTGATCAGTTCGGAAATCTCTGCGGGATTGAGTTGCATGACTCTTTCCTTCTTTCAATAAATGGGGCCAACCGCCTCGCCGCATCAAGCGGTGAGCGCTGCTTTCATTTGCTCGAGACGCGCCTTGACGGACGTGTCGAGGACTTCATCGCCCACCACGGCGCGGATGCCGCCGATGAGCGACGGGTCGAGTTCGACCCGCGTGTTCAGCTTGCGGCCGAAGCGGCGTTCCAGCGACTCGGCCACGGTCTTGAGACCGGCCTCGTCGATCGGGAAGGCGCTGTAGACCACGGCATCCGACGCGCCGCGCTGGACGTTCTTCAGCAGACGGAACTGGACGGCGACCTCGGGCAGCGCGGCCAGACGACCGTTGTCGATCACGGTGCGCAGGAAGTTCTGGCCGGCAGCCGGAAGGCCGTTGGACACGAACCCCGACACCAGGTCGAACACCTGTTCGGGCGCAACCTTCGGGTCGGAAGCGAACTGCAGCAGCTGCGGGTTGCCAGCGACGGCGGCGAGCTGGTCGAGCCAGCCGGCCGCGCCGTCGAGGTCGCTTGCCGATGCCTGGAACAGCGCTTCGGCGTAAGGACGGGCGATGGTGGCGAGTTCGGCCATGTCGTCCTCAGAGCTCGGTCTTCAGGCGGTCGAGCAGGTCGGCGTGGACGCCGGCGTTGACTTCCTTGCGGAGAATCTGCTCGGCACCCTTGACGGCCAGCGCGGCGACCTGCTCGCGCAGGACCTCGCGGGCACGCACCGATTGCTGCTCGGCTTCGGCGTGCGCGGCGGCCACGATCTTGTTGGCCTCCGAGGTTGCACGGCCCTTGGCCTCTTCGACGATCTGCTGGGCACGGCGCTCGGCGTCGGCCAGCAGGTTGGTCGTCTCGTTGCGGGACTTCACCAGTTCCTGCTCGACGCGCTGATTGGCAGAAGCGAGTTCCGCCTTGGCCTTCTCGGCGGCCGCCAGGCCCGCGGCGATCTTTTGTGCGCGTTCATCCAGCGCCTTCGCGATGGGCGGCCACACGAATTTCATCGTGAACAGCACCAGCAGCAGGAAGACGATGGCCTGAACGAACAGGGTCGCGTTGATACTCACGGCAACACCTTTCTTGAGTGGCGTTGAACGGGATTACTTCGGCAGGTTGGCCAGGAAGGTCGCGGCGAACGGGTTGGCGAAGGCGAACAGCAGGGCGATGGCCACACCGATCAGGAACGCCGCGTCGATCAGACCGGCCAAGATGAACATCTTGGTTTGGAGGTCGTTCATGAGCTCGGGTTGGCGTGCCGACGATTCGAGGAACTTGCCGCCCATCAGTGCGATGCCGATGGACGCACCGATCGCGCCGAGACCGACGATCAAACCACATGCCAGAGCGACGAGACCGAGAATGTTTGCCATGATGACTCCTTAGATTACAGATGAAAGCGAAAAGAAAAAACGAAAACGAGAAGGGTAACCAGGCCTAGTGGCCCTCATGCGCCTGACCCAGGTAGATGAGTGTCAGCATCATGAAAATGAATGCCTGCAGCGTGATCACCAGGATGTGGAAGATCGCCCAGACGGTTCCGGCAATGATGTGCCCGACTGGCAGCAGCACTCCCGAGAACGAAGCTGCCATCGCACCACCCATGAGTGCGATCAGCATGAAGACGAGTTCGCCGGCATACATGTTGCCGAACAGCCGCATGCCGTGCGAGACGGTCTTGGCGAGGTATTCGATGACCTGCATCAGCAGGTTGATGGGCCACAGCACCGGGTGCGCACCGAAGGGCGCGGTGATGAGTTCATGGCCCCAGCCGCCCAGGCCCTTGACCTTGATGCCGTAGAACAGGCACAGCAGCAGCACGGAGGTCGACAGGCCCAGCGTGGTGGAGAGGTCGGCGGTCGGCACGACACGCATATAGGCGTGGTGCGGGTCGTGGCCCGCGGCCTCGAACGCCTGCGCCCAGAGGGCCGGCAGCAGGTCGACCGGCAGCATGTCCATCGCGTTCAGCAGGAAGATCCAGACGAACACGGTGAGCGCCAGCGGCGCGATGAACTTGCGGCTCTGGGCGTTGTGCACGTTGGCCTTGGCCTGGCTGTCGACCATCTCGACCAGGATTTCCACGGCCGCCTGGAAGCGGCCCGGCACGCCCGCGGTCGCCTTGCGCGCGGCGAGCCACAGCACCAAGCAGCCGATCACGCCGACCGCCAGCGCCCACAGCACGGAGTCCAGGTTGATGACATTGAAGTCGACGATGGCCTTTTGGGTCACCGGCTCGAGGCCCCAGTTCACCTGCCAATGCTGCAAATGGTGAACGATGTATTCACTCGCGGTCGGTGCGTGTCCTTCTGCGGCCATCTTTCAGCGTCTCTTTAAAGAATCAAATCCGGTTCAACAATCTGGGCCGCACCACGAGGGCGACCCAGTACATCTTCATCGCTGCCACGATGCCAGCCAGCATTGCCAGCCAACTCAGGTCGCCGATCACCCAGGGCGCCGCCGCCAGAAAGGCCACGGTCAACGCCAGCTTGATCAGCTCCCAGACAAAAAACCTCAGCATGGCGGCCGACGGATGCCCCGCCTGCGTGCCCCTCATCGCACCCCGGACAAACAAAGCCGCCGGAATCGCCACTGCCAATGCCCCGTAAAGTGCCGACACGCCGGCCACCGGCCGACCCGTCCAAACCCAAGCGATGCCTGCCACGACCAGTCCTGCGACCACCTGGGCCACGATCACCCACCAGGGCGAAGGTTCGGGATTGGCATCGCGCAGCTGCTGCGCCTGTTCGGCGGTGAGCGGCTTGAAATCGGCGTCTTCGACATCCATCTCGGACTCTGGCGTGCTTGTTGTCATGGTTGTGTGCACTGCCGGTGGCCGAAGGCTGCCTAAAATTTACAAAGCCATTGATTATAAGTAAAAACCCCTTGCATTCCGCCATGACCAAGCACATCAACGGGGAACTTCCACTGCTTGACACCATCACCGACGCCCATGACGACTCCAGCCCCGACGCCTGACACCCCGACCGACATCCGCAAGGAGTCGCTGATCGAGTACCCCTCCCTGTTCCCGATCAAGGTGATGGGCGCCAAGGTCGACGGCTTCGTCCATGCGGTCACGCAGGTCGCCGAGAAGTTCGACCCGCAGTTCGACGCCAGCACGATCGAGCTGCGCACCAGCAAGGAAGGCAACTACCTGGGCGTGACCATCACCGTGACGGCCACCAGCCGCGAGCAGCTCGACGACATCTACCGCACCTTGTCGTCGCATCCGATGGTGAAGGTGGTGCTTTGACCCTGGCCGTGCGGCCCACGCTGGCGCCGACGCTGCTCGGCCACGTCGAGTACCTGGAGACCTACGACGCGATGCGACGCTTCGCCGCCGAGCGCGGCGAGCACACGCCCGACGTGCTGTGGCTGTGCGAGCACCCCCCGGTCTTCACGCAGGGCCTGGCCGGCAAGGCCGACCACCTGCTGAACCCCGGCGCGATCCCGGTCGTCCAGACCGACCGGGGTGGGCAGGTGACGTACCACGGCCCGGGGCAGGTGGTGGCCTATCCGTTGCTCGACCTGCGCCGCACCGGCTACTTCGTGAAGGAGTACGTCTACCGCATCGAGGAATCGGTGCTCCGCACGCTGGCGCACTTCGGCGTGACGGGGCACCGCGTGGCCGGGTCGCCCGGCATCTACGTGCGGCTGGACGACCCGTTCTCCCATGCCGCGCTGACCGGCCCCTTCTCGCCGGCGGACCCGTTCCGCGGCCTCGGCAAGATCGCCGCGCTGGGCATCAAGGTGGCGCGTCATGGCACGTACCACGGCGTGTCCTTCAATGTCGCGATGGACCTGGAACCCTTCTCCCGCATCAACCCTTGCGGCTACGCAGGGCTGCGAACGGTCGACCTTTCTACAATCGGGGTCCACATCCCCTGGGAAGAAGCCGCGCACGTGCTGAGCCAGAAGCTCGTCACCTACCTGGCGCCTTGAGAGCCCCTATGAGCACCACCGAAGTCGTCCGCGAGGCGCAAAGCGCCGAAAACTACAACCCGCTGGCCAAGCAGAAGGCCGGCGCCAAGCTGTCGCGCATCCCGGTGAAGGTGGTCCAGGGCGAGATGCTCAAGAAGCCGGAATGGATCCGCGTGAAGGCCGGCTCGCCGACCACGCGTTTCTACGAGATCAAGCAGATCCTGCGCGAGAACAACCTCCACACGGTGTGCGAGGAAGCCTCCTGCCCGAACATCGGCGAATGCTTCGGCAAGGGCACGGCGACGTTCATGATCATGGGCGACAAGTGCACGCGCCGCTGCCCGTTCTGCGACGTCGGCCACGGGCGGCCCGACCCGCTCGACCAGGACGAGCCGCTGAATCTGGCGCGCACCATCGCCAAGCTGCGCCTGAAGTACGTGGTGATCACCAGCGTCGACCGCGACGACCTGCGCGACGGCGGCAGCGGCCACTTCGTCGAGTGCATCCGCAACATCCGCGAGCTCTCGCCGATGACGCAGATCGAGATCCTGGTGCCCGACTTCCGCGGCCGCGACGACCGCGCACTGGAGATCCTCAAGGCCGCCCCGCCGGACGTGATGAACCACAACCTGGAGACCGCGCCGCGCCTCTACAAGGAAGCGCGCCCGGGCAGCGACTACCAGTTCAGCCTGAACCTGCTCAAGAAATTCAAGGCGCTGCACCCGAACGTGCCGACCAAGAGCGGCATCATGGTCGGCCTGGGCGAAACCGACGAAGAGATCCTGCAGGTGATGCGCGACATGCGCGCGCACGACATCGACATGCTGACCATCGGCCAGTACCTGTCGCCGTCGAACTCGCACCTGCCGGTGCGCCGCTACGTGCACCCCGATACCTTCAAGATGTTCGAGGAAGAGGCCTACAAGATGGGCTTCAGCCACGCGGCCGTGGGCGCGATGGTGCGCTCGAGCTACCACGCCGACGAACAGGCGCACGCCGCCGGCGTCTGAGGCCCGCGCCATGGCCGCCGGTGGCACCCTGACGCTGCGCCACTACGGCGCATCGCACGGCAGCCATGCACACGACCACTTCCAGGTGCTGATCGGCCTGGACGGCGTGCTCGAACTCGAGGTCGAAGGACGCGGCCGGCGCATCGCCGCTGGCGACGGCTGCGTGATCCCGCCGGGCGAGCGCCACGACTTCGGCGCCGACGGCAGCAGCCGCTGCCTGGTGCTCGACAGCACCCTGAGCGCCTGGGCGCAGCATGCCGGGCAGGCCACGCCGTCGCCCCAGGCGCGCGCCCTAGCGCAATGCCTCGCCCAGAGCGTCACACAGGACCACCCGCTGGCCACGCTCTACGGGCCCCTGCTGCTGCTCGAGGCCTGGCACGGCACGCCGACGCCGCGCAGCGCACGGCGCCCCGTCGACTGGGCCGCCCTCGCCGCCTGGGCGACCACCCGGCACGACGCACCGCTCGACGTCGCCGCGCTGGCGGCGCGCTGCTGCCTCAGTGCCAGCCAGTTCAACGCGCGCTGCCGCGACGAGATGGGCACGAGTGCGATGCACTGGCTGCGCGGCCTTCGGCTGGCGCAGGCGCGCGTACTGCGCGACGCCGGCACCAGCGTCGCCGAGACGGCTCGCCGCACCGGCTACCGCTCACCCTCGGCGCTCACCGCCGCCCTGCGTCGCCAGGCTCAACCCGACGGCTGAACGAGGCGCGTTGCGCGACGATGCGCCGTCGCCATGCGACGACCGGGCCCTCTAAGCTCGGCGCATGTCCCCCGCCACCCTGCTCGCGCTCGGCGCCATCGCCTTCTGGGCCACGCTCGCCTCGCTGGGCACCGCGCTCTCGCACGTGCCGCCCTTCCTCCTGACCGGGTTGGCCCTGGCGATCGGCAGCGTGCTGAGCCTGCCGCACCTGCTGCGCGATCGCCGCGCCTGGGCCGTGCCGCCGCGCACGCTGGCGCTGGGCCTCTACGGCCTGTTCGGTTTCCACTTCCTGCTCTTCGTCGCGCTGCGCCACGCGCCGCCGGTGGAGGCGAACCTGGTGAATTACCTGTGGCCGCTCTTCATGGTGGTGCTCGCCCCGCTGCTGCTCAAGGGCATCACGCTGCGACCGCTGCATGTGGTCGCGGCGCTGCTGGGCTTCGCCGGCGCGGCCATCGCCATCCTCGGCGCGCGTGGCGGCGGCGTGACGATGGGCGCCACGCCCGCGTACTGGGGTTTCGTGCCGGCGCTGGGCTCGGCTTTCATCTGGGCCAGTTATTCGCTGTGGACGCAGCGGGTGCCCGCCTTTCCAACGGCGGCGATCGGCCTGTTCGGGCTGGTGTCCGGTCTGCTGGCGCTGGGCTGCCACGCCGCACTGGAACCGTCGGTGACGCTGAGCACGCGCGACCTCGTGCTGATCGCGCTGTGCGGCCTCGGCCCGCTCGGCGCCGCCTTCTACCTGTGGGACATGGCCTTGAAGCGCGGCGATGCGCGGCAGATCGGCATCCTGAGCTACCTCACGCCGCTGGCGTCGACCGGCCTGCTGCTGGTGCTGACCGGCCGACCGCTGTCATGGACGATCGCGCTGGCCGCTCTGATGATCATCTCGGCCGCCGTGATCGGCACGCGGGCCCGCTGACACGCCCTCGGGCGGCAGGCGCACCTCGACGGCGAGCCCCGGCCGTGCCTGACGCACCTGCAGCGTGCCGCCATGCGCCTCCGCCACCAGCCGGCACAGGTACATGCCGAGCCCGACACCGCCGGTGGTGCGTTGCCGCGCACTGTCGGCGCGGAAGAAGGGCTCGGTGAGGTGCGCGAGCTGCGCATCGTCGACGCCCGGACCGAAGTCGCGCACCTCAAGCACGACGCCCCCATCGGCGGCAGGCCGCAGGCTCAACACCGGGGGCTGCACGGCCCCGGCGCCGTAGCGCTGCGCGTTGTCCAGCAGGTTGCGCACCAGGAGCCGCATGCGCGTGCGGTCGAGCGCCAGCGTCGGCAAGTTGTCTGCCAGATCGAGCCGCACCGTGACGGCGCCCGGCATTTCGCCCGCGCTGTCGCGGACCAGTGCGGCCAGGTCGACCGGTTCGCGGTGCAGGGCGGTGTGCGGGCCGGCCAGGCGCTCGCTTTCGAGCAGGTCGGTGATCAGGTCGCGCATCTCGTTGAGGTCGCGCAGCAGTGCGTCACGTTCGACCGCGCCCTCGTCGGTGGCGGGCAGCAGCTCGGCATTGAGCCGCGCGCGGGTGAGCGGCGAGCGCAGCTCGTGGCTGAGCGCCAGCAGCAGCGCGCGCTTGGCGTCGAGCATGCCGCGGATGTCGTGCGCCATCGTGTTGATGCGCTGTGCCAGGTCGCCCAGCTCATCGCGCCGCCGCAGCGGAATGGGCTGGTCGAAGTCGCCGCGGCCGAAGCGCTCGGCGCCGATGCGGATGTCGTCGAGCGGGCGCAGCAGCTTGCGCACATAGCCATAGGCGGCCAGGATGAGCGCAAGCAGCAGCGCCAGCGTCAGCCAGCCGATGCCGTGCGGCTTGTCCTGCCACGGCGAGGCGCCTAGGCCGAAGGTGACGACGTGGCCGTCCGCGGTGCTGCGGCGGAACCAGGCGTCGCGCGGCGCCCCGTCGCCGTCATCGCCCGTCGCCCGCCGGTCGTGCCGGTCGGACCACCAGCCGCGGCGGTCCTTGTCCGGGTGCGAGTCCCACTGCACCGTCGGCCCGTCGATGCGGATCGTGATCGGCAGCCGCGCGACCAGCGCCTGCGCACGCGCGATGTCGGGCGGACTGCCGATCTCGGCCACCAGGCGATCGGTGTAGTCGACCAGCAGCGGCTTGGCCGCGTCACGCCAGCCGGTCGTAAAGACGCGTTGCATGCCGCCCAGGAACACGACGCCCATGGCCAGCGCGAGCAGCACGAACACGGTGATGAGCCGCAGCCGCAGCGAATGCTTCCAGCGGTGCCGCCAGCGGCGCTCGGCGCTCGCGCGGCGCCTCATGGGGCGACGGCCAGTGCGTAGCCCGCGTTGCGCAGCGTCTTGATGCAGTCGAGTGGCTCGAGCTTCTTGCGCAGCCGGCTGATCACGATGTCGACGGCGCGCGTGTACAGCTCGGCCTCCTGGCCACGCAGCTGGTTCAGGATGTCGTCGCGGTTCCACACCTTGCCCGGCTGCCGCGCAAGCAATGCCAGCAACTCGAATTCGGTGCCGGTGAGCTCCACCCGCTCGCCCTGGCGCAGCACCTCGCGGCGGTCGAGGTCGACCACGAGTCCGTCGAAGACCAAGCGCTGCGGCGTCGCCGCCGGCACGGTGGGTTTGCGCTGTCGCCGCAGGATGGTCTGCACGCGCGCCACCAGCTCGCGCGGCTCGAAGGGCTTGGGCAGGTAGTCGTCGGCACCGAGTTCGAGCCCGACCACCCGGTCCATCACGTCGCCCCGCGCCGTGAGCATCACGATGGGAATGTCGCTCTCCGCACGGATCGCGCGGCACAGTGCGAAGCCGTCCATCTCGGGCAGCATCACGTCGAGGATGGCGGCGTCGTAGTGCGCGGCCCGCAGCTTGGCCAGCCCGTCGCTCGGCCGCGTCGCACTGTCGAGCACGCAGTCGAAGCGCGCGAAGTAGGTGGCCAACGGCGCGGCCAGGTGTTCGTCGTCGTCGATCAGCAGGATGCGGGACATGAGCGGATTGTGCCTAGCGACGCCGGCCCACAGCAGGCCGGCGATCAGGCCCGCGGGCATCGGCGCAACGCGGCGCATGCGGCCACCTCAACCATGCCGGCCCCAGCGGCGACCGCGTTCCATGAAGTCGCGCACCTGCTGCTGCTGCGCGGGCCGCAGGTGGTCGAAGAAGTCGGCAGCGGCGGCGATGACCTCGGGGCTGCCGGTGCGCAGGGCCGCCGTCTTTTCTTCCACCAGCCGTGTGGCGCTGGCCTGGTCGAAGGTGCTGCCCGCGAACAGCGTCTTGAACTGCGCCCGCGGGTCGCCGCCGCCGCGCAGGGCCGCGCGCTGCGCCTGCAGCTTGTCGGCCAGCACCTCGAGCTTCTGCTTCTGCGAGGCGTCGAGGTCGAGCTTGCTGCCGACCCGCTCGACCATCCGGGCGCGGAGCTCGGCCGGATCGCCGTGCCCCCAGCCGTGGCGCTGGGCGGCACAGCCGGCGATGCTGCCGACCACCAGGGCGCCGCCGAAAAGGCCGACGAGGCTGCGTTGAATCCATGTCTTCATGATGCGGTTTCCGTGATGGTCGAGTGATGGGACGCCGGCGCGTTCACAGGCTGCCGCCAGCGCGGCGTTCCGCGCGCACATCCAGGGGGTGCGGCTGGGTAGACACCACGCGGCTGTTGACGCGCGAACCCGCACTCACGTTCTGGTCGGGTGCCGCCGCGGCGCGCACGGCCTCGCTCCGCGCCGCGGCGCGGTCCTGCGACACGCCGATCGGCTCCGCACCGCGCGAACCGCGCACCACGTTCTGGTCGGGTGCATGGGCCGTGCGCATGGCGTCGTGCATCACGTCGGCGCGGCTGCGATCCCGCGGCGCCACCAGCACCCCTTGGTAGCTCTCGGCCTGGGCGGCTGAGGTGCCGAGCAGCGCGATGGCGGAGATGGCGAGGAAGGTCTGGCGAACGGTCATGTCGGGCTCCTGGTCTCAAGGAAGTGAAGGAGCCTCGATGGTGCGATCCGCGTGCGGCGAAGTCCTTTCGCCGCCGTATCGGCGTGTTTCGTTTTATTGCGACGCCGGCAGCGCGGCGCGCGGGACGCCGTTCAGCGCGGCGCGCTGAGCACGGCGGCCGGATCGTCGGCCTCGAGGACGCTCTGCGCCCAGGACGCGAGCTTGCCGGCGTCGGCCCGCAGCACCTCCTGCTTGACCGCGAGGATCTGCGACGGGTGCATCGAGAAGCTGCGCAGCCCCAGGCCGAGCAGCAGGCGCGTGAACGTCACGTCGCCGGCCATCTCGCCGCACACGCTCACGCCCTTGCCCTGCCGACGGCACTCGGCGATGGTGTCGGCCACCAGGCGCAGCACGGCCGGATGCGCCGGGTCGTACAGGTGCGCCACCGCTTCGTCGGCGCGGTCGATGGCCAGCGTGTACTGGATCAGGTCGTTGGTGCCGATCGACAGGAAGTCGAAGTGCTTGAGGAAGGTCCGCAGCGTCAAGGCGGCGGCCGGAATCTCGATCATGGCGCCGAGCTTCACCACGCCGTACACCGCACCGCGCCGGTCGAGCTGCGCGCGCGCCTCGTCGATGAGCGCGAGCGTCTGGCGGATCTCGCTGGCGTGCGCCAGCATCGGGATGAGCAGGTGGATCTCGCCATGGGCGGCGGCCCGCAGGATGGCCCGCAGCTGGGTCAGGAACATGGCCGGGTCGGCCAGGCTCCAGCGGATGGCGCGCAGCCCCAGCGCCGGGTTCAGGTGCTCCTGCCGGGCCGCCTTGCCGTCGAGCGGCTTGTCGGCGCCGACGTCGATGGTGCGGATGGTCACGGGCATGCCCTGCATGCCCTCGACCGCGCGCCGGTAGGCCTGGTACTGCTCCTCCTCGTCGGGCAGGCGCGTGAGCTGCTGCGCCTCGCGCGCCATGAAGAGGAATTCGCTGCGAAAGAGGCCGACCCCCACCGCGCCGGCCTTGACCGCACCGAGGGTGTCTTCGGGCATCTCGATGTTGGCGAGCAGGTCGACGCGCTCACCGTCGAGCGTGACGGCCGGCTTGTGGCGCAGGCGCGTGAGACGGCCGCGCTCGAGTTCGCCCTGGCGTTGCTTGAACCCGTACTCGGCCAGGATGATCGGCGACGGGTCGACGATCACCACGCCGGCATCGCCGTCGATGATCACCCAGTCGTCCTGCCGCACCAGCTGGCTCGCCGTGCGGGCGCCGACCACCGCCGGGATGTCCATGCTGCGCGCGACGATGGCGGTGTGCGAGGTGCGGCCGCCGACGTCGGTCACGAAGCCGGCGAACACGCTCTTCTTGAACTGCAGCATGTCGGCGGGCGACAGGTCATGCGCGATCAGCACCAGCGGGGCATCGACGCCTTCACCGCTGGTCGGGTCGTGGTGCTCGTCGTCGGCCGCCGCGCGCTTGCGCTTGGGCGGCGTCGGCGCCAGCACGGCGGCGGTGCCCTTCATGCGATGCAGCATGCGCTCGACGACCTGCTCCAGGTCGGCCTTGCGCTCGCGCAGGTACTCGTCCTCCATCTCGTCGAACTGGCGCGCGATGACCTCGAGCTGGGTGGTGAGCGCCCATTCGGCGTTGTAGAGGCGTTCGGTGATCCAGTGCTTGACGCCGTCGCTGAGCGCTTCGTCCTGCAGCAGCATCTGGTGCACCTCGAGCAGCGCGGCCAGCTCGTGCGGCGCCTCGCTGGGGCCCATCAGCGCGACGCTGGCCTGCAGCTTGGTCAGCTCGTCGGCGACGGCGTTGCGCGCGCTGCGCACGCGCTGGATCTCGGTCTCGACCTGCTCCGGCTTGATGAAGTAATGCGCGACGTCGATGCGGCTGGACACCACCAGCACAGCACGCCCGATGGCGATGCCTCGGGCGACCGGGAGGCCGTGGACCGCGAAAGTCATGGCATGAGGCGCGCGGGCGACAGCCGCACCAAGCCGGCCGCGCCCCCTTGGGGGGCAGCGACGACACGCAGTGCGGAGCGGGGGGGCGACATCACTCGCCCTCGCCGAACTTGTCGTTCATCAGGGCAACGAGCGCATCCATCGCCGGCTGCTCCTGGTCACCGTTCGTCTCGAGTTCGACGGTCGTGCCGATGCCGGCGGCCAGCATCATCACGCCCATGATGCTCTTGGCATTGACGCGGCGGTCGCCGCGGGCCAGCCAGACGTCGCACGGGAAGCTGCCGGCGAGCTTGGTGAGCTTGGCCGACGCGCGCGCGTGCAGGCCCAGCTTATTGCTGATGGTCACGGATGTCTTGATCACTGTGCTTTCTTCTCGCCTGGTTCTGAGGAGCGGAAACCGCGACTTGCATGACGCCGGCGGTGCCCCCGGCCATGGCCCGCTGCACCAGCGCATCGAGCGGCTCGTTGCGGTAGCTCACCGCGCGCAGCAGCATGGGCAGGTTGACGCCGGCGACCAGCCGCGAACGCGCCCCGTCGACCAGCTTCTGCGCGACGTTGCAGGGCGTGGCACCGAACACGTCGGCCAGCACGAGCACCTGCGAGCGCGGGGTGCGCAGCGCCATCTCGAGCGTGATGCGCGCGGCCGCCAGCGTTTCTTCGGGCGACACGTTGGGCAGCACGTCGAGCGCCGCGATGTGGCGTTCGCAGTCGGGGAACACATGCAGCGCACACTGACGCAGCGCCTGAGCGAGCGGAGCGTGGGCAATGATGAAGATGCTGTTCATGCGGCGCGATGAGTCGGGCATCGATTATGCGGGCCGCCCGAGGAAGTCGAGGAACGATCGGTGACGGCACTCATGGCAGCCGCAGCCCTTCGTCGAAGGTGGCGACCGCATCCGCGGCCGATGGCCGGCCGAGCACCGTGGCCTGGTAGAGCGAGACGCCGCCAGCACGTGTCTGCGCGAACCACCGCAGATGCGCTTGGGCATTGCCGATGCCATCGAGGCGGACGGGCGCCGGTTGCGGCGCGGCGCGCGGCAGCGTGGCGGCGCTTTCGGTGGGCTGCGCATCGGCCAACTGCGCGCGCGTGGCCGCGCGCCAGGCGGTCAGCCAGGCCTCGGCCTGGGCCGCATCCGCGGCACGCGCATGCGCCACGGCGAAGGTCGCACCACCGGCCTCGCAGCCCACCACTTCCACGTCGACCGACGCCGCGCCCAGCGGCAGGGCACGGGTGGCGCGGTCGGGCTTGCAGGGCAGCATGACGACCAGGCCGGCGTCGCCGACCGGCACCTCGCGCCAGTTGAAGGTCGGGCTGCACGCCGCCGAAACGGCAGCGACGAGAAAGGCGGCCGTCAGGCCGGCACGGGAGGGGAGGCGCATCGGGCCGCGATTATCGAGCCGACGGGCCGACCCGGCCGTCGCGCGCGTTCTCAACGGAGGGCGCCGAACACCTTCTGCAGGATCGCACTGCCGCTGCCGACCGGGTCCTGGCGGATCTTGCGTTCTTCCTCGCCGATCACGAGGTACAGACCGTCGAGCGACTTGCCCGTGACATAGCCCTGGAGGTTGGCGTCCTCCTTCTTCACCAGGCCGAAGCCCGCGGCCTTGCCGGCGAACTTGTTGTACTTCTCTGCGAGCTTCACCTTCACGGTGGCAGCGCTCACGATAGGCAGGAAGCGCTCGGTCAACGGCGCGCGCGTCTTCTCGGCGAAGAATTGCGTCACCGAGTTGTCGCCGCCGGTGAGGATGCCCTTCGCATCGGTGACGCTCATGGTTCGCACGGCGTTGATCAGCAGGTCCTTGGCGGCGGGCACCGCCTGCTCGGCGGCGCGGTTCATGGCCGTCACCAGTTCGTCGATGCGGCTGCCCTGGCCCATCATGCGCAGCACTTTCGAGCCGTCCTCCAGGTAGCCGGGCAAGGGAATGCGCACCTTGGGATTGCCGAGGAAGCCGTCCGGCCGGCCCAGAAGGCTCACCGCGACGGTGGCGCCTTTCTCGAGCGCAGCCTTGACGCCGCCCGAGGCATCGGCGGCACTGAGATCGCCGAGCGACAAGGCGTGGGCGCGCTGCGTGGCGAGCAATACCAGAGAGGCCGGCACGGCGAGGCAGGCGGAACTAAAATTGCGGCGTTTCATCGATCATCTCCCATGAAAAAATTCATCCCTGTCGCCGCCCTTGCGATCGCCCTGGCCGCCGGCGCAGGCGTCTACCTGAGCACCGGGGTCTCGGCCGCCCCGGCATCGACCTTCGTCCTGCTCGACGGCAGCAAGAAGACCACCGACGACCTCAAGGGCAAGGTGACGCTGGTGAATTTCTGGGCCACCAGCTGCGTGACCTGCGTGGGCGAGATGCCCAAGGTGATCGCCACCTACGACAAGTACAAGGCACAAGGCTACGACACCTTGGCTGTGGCCATGAGCTACGACCCGCCGAGCTACGTGGTGAACTTCGCCGAAACGCGCAAGCTGCCCTTCAAGGTCGCAATCGACAACACCGGTGCCGTCGCCAAGGCCTGGGGCGATGTGGCACTCACGCCGACGACCTACATCGTCAACAAGCGGGGAGAGATCGTGAAGCGCTACGTGGGCGAGCCCGACTTCGCCGAGCTGCACAAGCTGATCGAGAAGCTGTTGGCCGAGGCCTGAACCGTCCACGGCCATCGAGAAAAGGCACCGCGAGGTGCCTTTTTTGTGTGTCTACCGGCTGTGCGGCGCGGATCAGCGCGCGCGGAAGCTGTCGTGGCACGCCTTGCAGGAGGCGCCGGCCGGTCCGATGGCGGCCTTGATGGCATCCAGGCTGCCGGTCTTGGCGGCGGCGGCCAACTTGACCATCTCGCCCTGCGCCTTGCCGGCCAGGTCCTGGAACTTCGCCTGCTCGGTCCAGACTTCCGGGCGCGCCTTGCCGCCCTCGGTGCCGGGGCCGAACGCCGGCCACGGCTGCTTGATGAGTTCAGCCACACGAGCGGCACTCTCGTCGGCCACCTTGGCGTTGAAGGCGTCGCGGCCGGACGCCATGTCGGCGACCCGCTTGAAGTTCTGCTGCAGTTCCTTCAAGGTGGCCTGACGGAACTTGATCGCGTCCTCGGGCTTGTCGAACTTCTGCGGCTGGGCCAGGGCAGGCAGCGCCGAGACGGCAAGCGTCACGGCACATGCGAGGGTGGCAAGGCGAATCATGGGTTTCCTTTTTTGTATCGTGGGGTGACGCCGCGGCGCGGCGCCGCGGGCAGTTTAGGGGCGCACCATGGGATGAACGCGGGGCGAGGGAATTCCCGCTCGCACGGCGGATTTGCTAATCTGCGCCTTCCGCAGCCCTTCATGCCCCGATGACGCCTCCCGCCCCCTCCCCCGCGATGCCGGACCCCGGCATGGCGCGCACGCGCATCTGGGATTTGCCGACTCGGCTGTTCCACGGGCTGCTGGCTGTGACGGTCACCGGGGTCCTGATCACCGGCTGGACCGGCGTGATGGAGTGGCATTTCCGCCTGGGCTATGCGGTGCTGGCGTTGCTGCTGTTCCGGCTCGTGTGGGGCTTCGTCGGTGGACGCTGGTCGCGCTTTGCGGCCTTCGTCCACGGGCCGCGTTCGGTCGTGGCCTATCTGCGGGGCCAGGCGCATCCGGACCATCTCGTCGGCCACACCCCGCTGGGCGCACTCTCGGTCTTCGCGATGCTGGCCATGCTGGCTCTCCAGGTCGCGACCGGCCTCGTGGCCGACGACGCGATCACCTACGCGGGACCATTGGCGCACACCGTGTCGGGGGCGGTGAGCAGCCTCGCGACCGGTTGGCACGCCGAATGGGGCAAGTGGGTCGTGCTCGCGCTCATCGTGCTTCATCTGGCGGCGGTGTTGTACTACGCCGTGGTGCGTCGCCACACGCTCGTGGCGCCGATGATCACGGGCGACAAGTTGTTTCCGTCGGCCACGCCGGTGGCGCCCAGCCGCGACGGTGCCGGCTCGCGCTGGCTAGCCCTGGTCCTGTTTGCCGGTTGCGTGGCCGTGGCGACCTGGATCAGCACCATTCGCCCATGAGCTTCTCGCCCTCCCGCCCCCTCCCGCTGGCTGGCGCGCCCGACATCGTGCTGCTCACGCCGGACGACCCGGCAGCGCTCGCGGCCACGCGATCGATCTTCCTGGAGTACGCGTCGGGACTCGGCATCGACCTGTGCTTCCAGAACTTCGACCACGAACTGGAGAGCCTCCCTGGCGACTATGCCGAGCCTCGAGGTGCGCTTTTGCTGGCCCTGGTCGATGCCGGTGCGCACGAGGCACCCGGCACGCCAGCGCTGACCTTGTCGGACGGCCGGGCCGCCCATGTGGCCGGTTGCTGCGCCTTGCGGCCGCTGGACACCGCCGACTACCCGAATGCCGCGGAGATGAAGCGGCTCTACGTGCGCCCGGGCTTTCGCGGCCTGGGGCTCGGACGCCGCCTGGCCGAATCCATCCTCGATGCGGGACGTGCCGCGGGCTACGCATGCGTCCTGCTGGACACGCTGGACGACATGGAATCCGCGCGGGCGCTCTACGAAGACCTGGGCTTCACCGAGGTGCCGCCCTACTATCACAACCCGATCGCGGGCTCGCACTACCTCAAGGTCGAGCTGTAGCGCGAGCGCGGGCTCAGCCCTTGGCTTGGGCCAGCAGCGTCTCGGCGTTGCTGACCTCGAACTTGCCCGGCGCCTCGACATTGAGGGACGCCACCTTGCCGTCCTTCACCAGCATCGAGTAGCGGTTGCTGCGCAGACCCATGCCGCGGCCGGTGAGGTCGAGCGTCAGGCCGGTCGCCTTGGCGAAGTCGGCGCTGCCGTCGGCCAGCATGCGGACCTTGGTGCCGGTCTTCTGGTCGCGTGCCCAGGCGCCCATCACGAAGGCGTCGTTGACGCTCAGGCACCAGATCTCGTCGACCCCCGCGGCCTTGAAGTCGTCGAAGTGCTGCACGTAGCCGGGCACGTGCTTGGCCGAGCAGGTGGGCGTGAAGGCACCGGGCAGGGCAAACACGGCAATCGTCTTGCCGGCCGCGGCCTTCGTGACATCCACGGCATTCGGCCCGATGCTGCAGCCCTCGCCTTCGACTTCCGAATACTCCATGAGGGTGACCGAGGGGAGGGAATCGCCGACTTTGATCATGATGAGAATGCTCCAGACAAAAAAGAAAACGGCCCACATTGTGGGCCGTTTCCGGGGTGGCTGTGTGCCGAGGGTCAGACCAGGGCGGCCTTCTCGACCAAGCGGGTCACGACCCAGTTCTTGGTCTTCGAGATCGGCCGGCTTTCGGTGATCTCGATGGTGTCGCCCAGGTGGTACTCGCCCTTTTCGTCATGGGCGTGGTACTTGCTGGTCTTCGCCACGATCTTGCCGTAGAGCTCGTGCTTCACACGGCGCTCGACCAGCACGGTCACGGTCTTCTCACGCTTGTCGCTCACGACCTTGCCGATCAAGGTGCGCTTGAGGGATTTTTTAGCTTCCGTCATGTTTGCTCCTTACTTGGCGGCGGTCTCTTGCGACTTCTGCGCAAGAATGGTCTTGGCGCGAGCGATGTCGCGACGTGTCACGCGCAGCGTCGAGGTGTTCGACAGCTGTTGCGTGGCCTTCTGCATGCGAAGGCCGAAATGCGCCTTCTGCAGATCCTTGATTTCAGTCTGCAGGCCGGCGACGTCTTTTTCGCGCAGTGCTGCAGCCTTCGACACCTTGACCGGCTTGGCCGCGGCGTCCTTCTTCTTACGTGTTGCCATGAGTGTTCTCTCCTCGATCAGGCGCCGAGCTGGCGCGCGACGAAGGTGGTACGCAGCGGCAGCTTGGCAGCGGCCAGGCGGAATGCTTCGCGGGCGAGTTCTTCGGGCACGCCGACGATCTCGAACACGATCTTGCCGGGCTGGATTTCCGCGACGTAGTACTCGGGGTTGCCCTTGCCGTTACCCATCCGCACTTCGGCCGGCTTGGTCGAAATCGGCTTGTCGGGGAACACGCGGATCCAGATGCGGCCACCGCGCTTCACGTGACGCGAGATCGCGCGACGTGCCGCTTCGAGTTGGCGCGCCGTCAGACGGCCGCGGTCGGTGCATTTCAGGCCGAAGTCGCCGAAGGCGACCGAATTGCCCGTGGTCGCAACACCGGTGTTGCGGCCCTTTTGTTCCTTGCGGAACTTTCTACGTGCAGGTTGCAGCATGTTTTCTTACTCCGTGATGACCCCAGGCGCTTGCGCGCCTGGGAGCGACCGATTACTCGGTCTTGGCACCGTCAGCTGCTGCAGCTGGCGCGGCTTTGCGGACGCGCTTAACGGCGGGTTTCGGGGCGTCTGCACCCGGTGCGGCTGCACCGGTGGCTTCTGCGGGCTTGTCGCTGCCATCGGCCGGCGCGGTGTTGCCACCGATCGGGCCGCGGGCACCGGCGCGGGGGCCAGGACCACGACGGTCCGAACCCGGACGGTCGCCACCCGGACGGCCATCGCGACGCGGACCGCGGGGGCGGCGCTCGTCGTCAGGACGCGGCGTTTCGACGGCCGGCAGATCGTTGCGACCCAGCGTGTCGCCCTTGTAGACCCAGACCTTGACGCCGATGACGCCGTACGTGGTCTTGGCTTCCGAGGTGCCGTAGTCGATGTCGGCGCGCAGCGTGTGAAGCGGCACGCGACCTTCGCGGTACCACTCGCAACGGGCGATTTCGATGCCGTTCAAGCGGCCCGACGACATGATCTTGATGCCCTGGGCACCCAGACGCATGGCGTTCTGCATCGCACGCTTCATGGCACGGCGGAACATGATCCGCTTCTCGAGCTGCTGCGTGATGCTGTCGGCGATCAGCTTGGCATCGATTTCCGGCTTGCGCACTTCTTCGATGTTCACTGCGACCGGCACACCCAGCTGCTTGCCGAGTTCGCGCTTGAGGTTCTCGATGTCTTCACCCTTCTTGCCGATCACGACGCCCGGACGTGCCGAGTAGATCGTGATGCGCGCATTCTTGGCGGGACGCTCGATCATCACGCGGGAAACCGACGCGTTCTTGAGCTTCTTCTTGAGGTACTCGCGCACCTTGATGTCCTCCGCCAGCATGCCGGCGAAGTCCTTGTTGCTGGCATACCAGCGGCTGGACCAGTTACGGCTGACCGCAAGGCGGAAGCCAGTGGGGTGGATTTTTTGTCCCATAGTCTTCCGGCCTTTAGTTGCCAACCGTCACGTACACATGGCACGTGGGCTTGCTGATGCGGTTGCCGCGGCCCTTGGCGCGGGCGGTGAAGCGCTTGAGCGTGGCACCTTGTTCGACGTAGATGGTCTTGACCTTCAACTCGTCGATGTCGGCACCGTCGTTGTGCTCGGCGTTGGCAATCGCCGACTCGAGCACCTTCTTGATGATCACAGCGGCCTTTTTCTGCGTGAACTGCAGAACGTTGAGCGCTTGATCGACCTTCTTGCCGCGGATGAGGTCCGCGACCAGACGGCCCTTGTCGACCGACAGGCGGACACCGCGGAGGACTGCACGTGTTTCAGACATGGTCGTTCCTTACTTCTTCTGGACTTTCTTGTCCGCGGGGTGCCCCTTGAACGTGCGCGTGAGCGCAAATTCGCCGAGCTTGTGGCCGACCATCTGGTCGGTGATGTACACGGGCACGTGCTGCTTGCCGTTGTGAACGGCAATGGTCAGACCGATGAACTCGGGCAGGACCATCGAGCGACGCGACCAGGTCTTGATCGGCTTCTTGTCCTTGGTCGTCACGGCCTTGTCGGCCTTGGCCACCAGGTGGTGGTCGACGAAAGGACCCTTCTTGAGAGAGCGAGTCATGTGCTATCCCCTTATTTCTTGCGACGCGACACGATGAAGACCTGCGTGCGCTTGTTGTTACGGGTGCGATAGCCCTTGGTGAGGTTGCCCCACGGGTCGACCGGATGACGGCCTTCGCCGGTCTTGCCCTCGCCACCACCGTGCGGGTGGTCGACCGGGTTCATCACCACGCCGCGAACGGTCGGACGGATACCCATGTGACGCTTCACACCGGCCTTGCCCAGACGGCGCAGGCTGTGCTCTTCGTTGGCGACTTCGCCGATCGTGGCGCGGCACTCGACGTGCACGCGACGCACTTCACCCGAGCGCATGCGCACTTGAGCGTAGACGCCTTCACGCGCCAGCAGCGTCGCCGAGGTGCCGGCCGAGCGAGCGATCTGCGCGCCCTTGCCGGGCTGCAGTTCGATGCAATGGATGGTCGAACCCACGGGGATGTTGCGGATCGGCAGCGTGTTGCCGGCGCGGATCGGGGCTTCCGAACCGCTCAGCAGCGTGGCACCGGCTTCCAGACCGCGCGGGGCGATGATGTAGCGGCGCTCGCCGTCGGCGTAGCACACCAGCGCGATGTGGGCGGTGCGGTTCGGGTCGTATTCGATGCGCTCGACCTTGGCCGGGATGCCGTCCTTGTTGCGCACGAAGTCCACCACGCGATAGTGGTGCTTGTGGCCACCACCCTTGTGACGGGTCGTGATGTGACCGTTGTTGTTACGGCCGGCTTTCTGGAACTGAGGTTCCAGCAGCGCAGCGTGAGGAGCACCCTTGAACAGGTGGTCCCGCGAGATCTTCACCGCGCCACGTTGGCCCGGCGAAGTCGGCTTCATCTTGATGACGGCCATGATTTAAGCACCTTCCCCGACGAGGTTGAGCTCTTGACCAGGCTTGAGCGTCACATAGGCCTTGCGAACGTTGTCGCGACGACCGATGGACTTGCCGAAGCGCTTGGTCTTGCCCTTGGTGTTGAGCACGGACACGCCCTGGACTTCGACCTTGAACATCAGTTCAACAGCGGCCTTGATCTCGGGCTTGGTGGCGTCCTGCAGCACCTTGAAAGTGACGGCATTCGACTTCTCGCCGACCATCGTTGCCTTTTCGGACACGATCGGTGCGACCAGCACGGCCATCAGGCGGCCTTCAGCGAACTGGGTCCGGAAGGCAGGCGTAGGATTCATGCGGCTCATGCGAACATCTCCTTGAGCTTGTCGACGGCGCCCTTGGTGACGATCACCTTCTTGTAATGCACCAGCGACACCGGATCGGCGTAACGCGGCTCGACGACGAGCACGTTCACCAGGTTGCGCGAGGCGAGGTACAGGTTCTCGTCGACTTCTTCGGCGATCACGAGGACCGACGCGAGGTTCATCGCCTTGAACTTGTCAGCCAGCGGCTTGGTCTTGGGCGAGTCGACCTTGATCGAATCGACCACGGCCAGACGGCCTTCGCGAGCGAGCTGCGAGAGGATCGAAGCCATACCGGCGCGGTACATCTTCTTGTTGATCTTCTGCGTGAAGTTCTCGTCGGGCATGTTCGGGAAGATGCGGCCGCCGCCACGCCACAGGGGCGAAGACGTCATACCGGCGCGGGCACGGCCCGTTCCCTTTTGCTTGAAAGGCTTCTTGGTCGAGTGATGGACCTGTTCGCGGTCCTTCTGGGCGCGCGTGCCTTGGCGGGCGTTGGCCTGGAAGGCGACGACGATCTGGTGCACCAGGTCTTCGTTGTAGTCACGGCCGAACACGGTTTCGGGGACGTCGAACTTCGACGCAGCCTGGCCTTGTTCGTTCAGGAGTTCGAGTTGCATTACTTCGCTCCTTCAGCCGCTTGCGGCTTGGCCTTGATCGCAGGACGCACGGTGACGAAGCCACCCTTCGAACCCGGAATCGCACCCTTGATGAGCAGCAGTTGACGGGCTTCGTCGATGCGGATCACGTCGAGGTTCTGCGTGGTCACGGTGACGTCGCCGAGGTGGCCCGTCATGCGCTTGCCCGGGAACACACGGCCCGGATCCTGCGCCATACCGATGGAGCCCGGCACGTTGTGCGAACGGCTGTTGCCGTGCGACGCGCGCTGCGAGCTCATGTTGTGACGCTTGATCGTGCCAGCGAAGCCCTTGCCGATGGAAGTGCCCTGCACGTCCACCTTCTGGCCGACCGCGAACACGCTGCCCGCGGCGATCACGCCACCAGCCTTGTGCTGACCGGCCGTATCGGCGGTCACGCGGAATTCCTGGATGATCTCGCCAGCTTCGACACCCGCCTTGGCGAGGTGGCCGGCTTGCGGCTTGGTCACGCGCGATGCTTTGCGCGAGCCGAACGTCACTTGAAGCGCGACGTAGCCGTCGGTCTCTTGCGACTTGATCTGGGTCACACGGTTGTTGGACACATCCACCACCGTGACAGGAACTGCGTCCCCGTCATCGGTGAAGAGACGCATCATCCCCACCTTGCGGCCCAGCAACCCGAGGGAGTTGCTCAGACTCATTTGTTTTCTCCAAAAAATGGAAGTCTCCCTTCGCCGCTGCCACTTCAATTGGCGACAGCGTTGACCGCGCCCCGAAGGGAATCGGCCACGAAAGGAGGTTGATAAATCCCGACCGCATTGCACCCCTTAAGGCGCAAAACGGGCAGAGCCGGCGATTATAGCCTGCGCCGACGCGATAGCACAAGGCCCCGGTTAAGGGACCGGCAGGATCAAGATCTTGTCGCCGGTCGGCGTCGACTTGAGTTCACCGCCGGCCTTGGCGGCCACCGGCCTGCCGACCTGGATCGGCACCGAGTTGGCGCTGGTCGAGCCACCCTGCGCGGTGAAGACGTTGAGGTAGGCCAAGCCATCGGCGGTCGGCGTGACGGGAACCGTCATCGTCGGCACGGGCTGGCCGGCCGCGAGCGGAAGCCTAGCCAGGTAGGTGGCGGGCAACGACAGTCCGGCATCGGCCGTGAAGCGGACGCTCGCCCCGGAGGGGTCGGTGATGCCGACGAAGCTCAGGGTGACCGGCAGCACCTCGCCCAGACGCGGGGTACCGTCGATACGGAACTGCACCTCGATGCCGGAGCCATTCGCCTTGCGGGGTGCGACGGCCTTCAGGGCGGCCGGGGCTGCGCCGGCTTGCCGGGTGTGCCCCGGACCTGCATCGGCACAGGCTGGCGTGGCAACGGCCACTGCCAGCAAGACCAGCAACGCGAGACGTGGATGGGCGAAGGATGACGGTGCGCTCATGGCCACACTCCTCAGGTGATCGAGACGTTGAAACATGCACTGGTCGCATTGAAGTCCTGGATCACCAGGACACTTTCGCCTGCCGGCAGGTTCAGGGTGGCGTCTTCCGTGGCGGGCAGCAGGACATCACTCGCACCGATCACCCCGCCTTGGTAGACCACGAAATCGGGGTCGGTGGTGCCCGGACCGGAAACGATGATGCGGTGGGGGCCGGCACTCGCCAGGGTGAAGCGGACGTACGCGAAATTGCCGAGCTTGTTGGCGGACCCGGCCTGGTTGGTCACGCAGGCCTGCGTTGCCGTGGTGCCGTAGAGCGGCGTGGCGAGTGCCACACCGCCATTGTTGGTTTCCAGCGTTCCAAAGGGATCGTTGGTCGAGGAACTGATGGATTGGCCGGCCAGCAGGTTCGCCAGCGTGCTCGCCTGGGAGGGCGCGGCCACGGCGAAGGCGGCCGCGAACGGGTGGATGGAAGTCACCGGCAAACCGTTCTTGAACGGTCCGGTCATGGTCGCGTGAATGGGGCCGAAGCCGGTGGCCCGCTCCAGGTTCCAGAAGATGGCCTGCATCGACTGCTCGTTGAACCAGCCTCGATTCGCGGCGGGGGCGGCGCTCAGATCGAGCGAGAAGCCGGCGGCCTGACCGACATCGCCCGAATCGCTGTAGGTGGAGCGGCCCAAGGCGATGCCGGACCACGCATTGCCCCAACCTTCCGAAAAGGCCAGTCGACGGTCGAGCAAATCTCCTGGGCCATGTTGCCCGCCCGGCGAATCATCGCGGCTGAACGCCGACTGGTAGTAGTGGCCCCACTCGTGGGCCACCACCGACGCGTCGTACTCATCGGTGTCGACGTCGGCCCGACCGAGAACGTAGATGGCGCGCATGCCGTTGCTTTCCGAGCGAAAGAACGTGGTGCCAATCTGGCCCAGTGCCGGGTCACCCGACGATGGGACGTTGTTGACGCTCCAGTAGACGCGCAATGCAGGGAAGTTCAGCGCGGGGGCGACGGACACGACCTTGTCGATCGCCACATGCACCGTGTCGAGCAGCGCAAAGGGGCCGGCGGCGCGCGTGCTCGCATAGGCGCTGCCGCTCCAGCCGGACGGCGCATGGATATCGCGCTGGAGGGACGCCGCGCTGCCGCTGTCGAAGGCGGCCGACTGAATGCTGTAGATCGCGCCAGAAGCGGTGTTGTCGCGCACCGTCACGTCCCAGCTCGGTGCGCCGCTGCGCTGGAGCTGCGCGCGCACTCGGATCTGCATCGTCGTGTTCACCGGAACCGACAACGCATAGGCACCCGTTTCGCTGGTGGTGCCGCTTGCCAGCACCCGGCTGCCATTGTCGGCCACGGCCTCGACGAGCGCGCCCCGGATCGGCTTGGCGCTGATGGCGCTGTAATCGAGCCGTCCGCTGCTTGCATTCGGCACCGAGTCGAAGGTCGCCACGCCTTGAATCGCGACCGTGCCGTCGGTCGAAGCCGGCGCGCTCGCGGGCGCGGTCCCACCGCCTCCCCCGCCGCCGCCACACGCGGCAAGTGTCGCGACGCAAAGCACCAGGTACACCCGGAACAACCACTTTCGACCCATGTAGAACTCCTTGCGCCGGTGGCAGCCATCGCCACCCGCTCTTCGGAGAATGCCACAGCCGCATGGCACGAAGCGCAGAAAAAAAGCCCGCCGGCATGACTGCCGACGGGCTTTGACGCATGCAGAAGTCGAAAGACTTACTGCAGCTTGATCTCGACGTCCACGCCGGCCGGGAGGTCGAGCTTCATCAGCGCGTCCACGGTCTTGTCGGTCGGGTCGACGATGTCCATCAGGCGCTGGTGCGTGCGGATCTCGAACTGGTCGCGCGACGTCTTGTTGACGTGCGGCGAACGCAGGATGTCGAAACGCTTCATGCGCGTCGGCAGGGGCACGGGGCCCTTGACGATGGCGCCGGTGCGCTTGGCGGTGTCGACGATCTCGGCCGCCGACTGGTCGATCAGCTTGTAGTCGAATGCCTTCAGGCGGATGCGGATCTTTTGCTTGGTAGCCATGGTGATTCCTTTGCGTCCGGCTTAGATATCGAGGATCTTGGCCACGACGCCCGAACCCACGGTACGGCCGCCTTCGCGGATGGCGAAACGCAGGCCTTCTTCCATGGCGATCGGGTTGATCAGCTTGACGGTGATGCTGACGTTGTCGCCAGGCATGACCATTTCCTTGTCCTTGGGCAACTCGATCGCGCCGGTCACGTCCGTCGTGCGGAAGTAGAACTGCGGACGGTAGTTGTTGAAGAACGGCGTGTGGCGGCCGCCTTCGTCCTTGCTCAGCACATAGACTTCAGCGGTGAAGTGCACGTGCGGCTTGATCGAACCGGGCTTGCACAGCACCTGGCCGCGCTCGACTTCTTCGCGCTTCGTGCCGCGCAGCAGCACGCCGACGTTGTCGCCAGCCTGGCCCTGGTCCAGCAGCTTGCGGAACATTTCCACGCCGGTGCAGGTGGTCTTGACCGTCGGGCGGATGCCCACGATCTCGATTTCCTCGCCGACCTTGATGATGCCGCGCTCGACAGCACCGGTCACGACCGTGCCGCGACCCGAGATCGAGAAGACGTCTTCCACAGGCATCAGGAAGGTGCCGTCCACGGCGCGCTCGGGCGTCGGGATGTAGGTGTCCAGGGCGTCGGCCAGCTTCATGATGGCTTGTTCACCCAGCGGGCCCTTGTCGCCTTCCAGGGCGAGCTTGGCCGAGCCGTGGATGATGGGGGTGTCGTCGCCCGGGAATTCGTACTTGTCCAGCAGCTCGCGCACTTCCATTTCGACCAGCTCGAGCAGCTCGGCGTCGTCGACCATGTCGCACTTGTTCAGGAACACGATGATGTAGCCCACACCCACCTGGCGTGCCAGCAGGATGTGTTCACGGGTCTGGGGCATCGGGCCGTCGGCGGCCGAGCACACCAGGATGGCGCCGTCCATCTGGGCGGCGCCGGTGATCATGTTCTTCACATAGTCGGCGTGGCCGGGGCAGTCGACGTGGGCGTAGTGACGGTTGGCCGTTTCGTACTCGACGTGCGCGGTGTTGATCGTGATGCCGCGGGCCTTTTCTTCGGGCGCCGCGTCGATCTGGTCGTACGCCTTGGCTTCGCCGCCGAACTTGGCCGACAGAACGGTTGCGATCGCCGCCGTCAGCGTGGTCTTGCCGTGGTCAACGTGACCGATCGTGCCCACGTTCACGTGCGGCTTGGTGCGGGTGAATTTACCTTTTGCCATTTTCAATCCTTAGAAAGAGCAGTCCCGTGTATTGGTTTTATGTCTGCATCCGATTGCTGGTTCGCCCCGCACGGGAACAGGGCGGCACCGGATCGCAGACAAGAAAGGCCGCGCACTGCGCTGCCCCACATTCTTGCAACTTACTTCGCGCGAGCGGCCACGATGGCTTCGGCAACGTTACGCGGCGCTTCAGCGTAGTGCTTGAACTCCATCGTGTACGTGGCGCGGCCTTGCGACATCGAGCGCAGCGTGGTCGAGTAGCCGAACATTTCCGACAGCGGCACTTCGGCCTTGATGGCCTTGCCGCCACCGATCATGTCGTCCATGCCCTGCACCATGCCGCGACGGCTGGACAGGTCGCCCATCACATTGCCGGCGTAGTCTTCCGGCGTTTCGACTTCCACGGCCATCATCGGCTCGAGGATCACGGGGCTGGCCTTGCGGCAGCCTTCCTTGAAACCGAAGATGGCGGCCATCTTGAACGCCATTTCGTTCGAGTCCACGTCGTGGTAAGAACCGAAGTGCAGCGTGACCTTGACGTCGACGACCGGGTAACCGGCCAGCACGCCCTGGTTCAGCGCCTCGATCACGCCCTTCTCGACCGCAGGGATGTATTCGCGAGGAACCACACCGCCCTTGATCGCGTCGACGAACTCGAAGCCCTTGCCGGCTTCCTGCGGCTCGACCTTCAGGATCACGTGACCGTACTGGCCCTTGCCGCCCGACTGACGCACGAACTTGCCTTCGGCATCTTCGACCGTCTTGCGGATGGTTTCGCGGTAGGCCACTTGCGGCTTGCCCACGTTGGCTTCCACACCGAATTCGCGCTTCATGCGATCCACAATGATTTCGAGGTGGAGCTCGCCCATGCCCGAAATGATGGTCTGGCCGGATTCTTCGTCGGTCTTCACGCGGAAGGACGGATCTTCCTGGGCCAGGCGCTGCAGCGCGATGCCCATCTTTTCCTGGTCGACCTTGGTCTTGGGCTCGACGGCCTGCGAGATCACCGATTCCGGGAACACCATGCGTTCGAGCGTCACGATGGCCGTCGGGTCGCACAGGGTTTCGCCCGTGGTCACTTCCTTCAGGCCCACGCAGGCGGCGATGTCGCCGGCGCGGATTTCGTTGACTTCTTCGCGGTTGTTCGCGTGCATCTGAACGATCCGGCCGATGCGCTCTTTCTTGCCACGCACCGGGTTGTAGACGCTGTCGCCCTTGGTCAGCACGCCGGAGTAGACGCGCACGAAGGTCAGCTGGCCCACGAACGGGTCGGTCATCAGCTTGAATGCCAGCGCGGAGAACTTCTCGCTGTCGTCGGCCTTACGGCTGACCGGCGCCTCGTCTTCGTCGGTGCCGCTGACCGGCGGGATGTCCGTCGGCGCGGGCATGTATTCGATGACCGCGTCGAGCATGGCCTGCACGCCCTTGTTCTTGAACGCGGAGCCGCACAGCATCGGCTGGATCTCGCCGGCGATGGTGCGCTGACGGATGGCGGCCTTGATCTCTTCCTCGGTCAGCGCTTCGCCTTCGAGGTACTTGTTCATCAGGTCTTCGCTGGCTTCGGCAGCGGCTTCCACGAGCTTCTCGCGGTACTCGTTGCAGACGTCGACGATGTCGGCCGGGATCTCGCCGTACTGGAAGGTCACGCCCTTGTCCTCGTCCCAGATGATGGCCTTCATCTTCACGAGGTCGACGATGCCCTGGAACTTGTCTTCGGCGCCGATCGGGATCTGGATCACGACGGGGTTGGCCTTCAGGCGGTCGATCATCATCTGACGAACGCGCAGGAAGTTGGCGCCGGTACGGTCCATCTTGTTGACGAACGCCAGGCGGGGCACGCGGTACTTGTTGGCCTGGCGCCAGACGGTTTCCGACTGGGGCTGCACGCCGCCGACGGCGTCGTACACCATCACGGCACCGTCGAGCACGCGCATCGAGCGCTCGACTTCAATGGTGAAGTCCACGTGACCGGGGGTGTCGATGATGTTGATGCGGTGTTCGGGGAACGTGCCGGCCATGCCCTTCCAGAAGCAGGTCGTGGCAGCCGAGGTGATCGTGATGCCGCGCTCTTGTTCCTGTTCCATCCAGTCCATGGTGGCGGCGCCGTCATGCACTTCACCGATCTTGTGGTTCACACCCGTGTAGAACAGGATGCGCTCGGTCGTCGTGGTCTTGCCAGCGTCGATGTGCGCGGAGATACCGATGTTGCGGTAGCGCTCGATGGGGGTCTTGCGGGACATGAGAAATTACTCCGTTAACGGATGAAAGCCCGCCCACCACACGGTAGGTCGGGCTTCCAGCCTGTCTGATTGAGGGACGGTTCTTTAGAAGCGGAAGTGGCTGAAGGCCTTGTTGGCCTCGGCCATGCGGTGCACTTCATCGCGCTTCTTCATGGCACCGCCACGGCCTTCCGTGGCTTCCATGAGTTCGTTGGCCAGACGCAGGGCCATCGACTTCTCGCCACGCTTGCGGGCGGCTTCCTTGATCCAGCGCATCGACAGGGCCAGACGGCGCACCGGGCGCACTTCGACGGGCACCTGGTAGTTCGCGCCACCGACGCGGCGCGACTTCACTTCGACCATCGGCTTCACATTGTTGATGGCCATCGTGAAGGCTTCCACCGGGTCCTTGCCCGGGTTCTTCTTCTCGATCTGCTCGAGCGCACCATAAATGATGCGTTCGGCCACAGCCTTCTTGCCGCCTTCCATGATCACGTTCATGAATTTGGACAGCTCGACATTGCCGAACTTCGGGTCCGGCAGGATTTCACGTTTGGGGACTTCGCGACGACGTGGCATGTTTCTAACCTCTTTGCTTCAGTTGGCACCGTTTGCGGTACCGCGAGAGCCAACAAGAACTCTCACTTACTCGACCCGATAGTGGGTCACTTCGTTCGATGTGCCCGCCAAGGCAACCGAACACCGTTGAATCGACAAAAAGAAGGCTTAGGCCTTCTTGGGGCGCTTCGCGCCGTACTTGGAACGCGACTGCTTGCGGTCTTTCACGCCTTGCAAGTCGAGCGAACCGCGCACGATGTGGTAGCGAACACCGGGCAAGTCCTTGACACGACCGCCACGAACCAGCACCACGCTGTGTTCCTGCAGGTTGTGGCCTTCGCCGCCGATGTAGGAGATGACTTCGAAGCCGTTGGTCAGGCGGACCTTGGCAACTTTACGAAGCGCCGAGTTGGGCTTCTTAGGCGTCGTGGTGTAGACGCGGGTGCAGACACCGCGGCGTTGCGGCGAGTTCTGCATGGCAGGGCTCTTCGAATTGATCTTTTCGACCGTTCGACCCTGACGCACCAGTTGATTGATGGTTGGCATGAATGAATAAGTCCCAAAACACCCCGACCTTGCGCCTCATCGTGACATGAGAGGCCGGGAAATGACGAAAACGTGAAACCCTTCGGAAATTTCCGAAAAGCCCGCGAGTATAGCAGTCCGCCCAGGTCTTGGGCGTTTTACTTGATCCAGAGGCGGATGGCGTCCCAGGCGCGGCCCAGAATGCCGGCCTGCTCCACCGGTTCCAGCACCAGCAGCGGCACCTCGGCCACCGGCTCGTCACCCAGGATGACCTTGAGCGAACCGACGGCCTGATTCTTGGCGAACGGCGCCACCAGCGGGTCGGGTCGCGCGACCTGCGTTTTGATCTTGCTGGCCGAACCGGCCGGCACCGACACCACGATCGCCTCCGGACGGCCCAGCTTGACGGTGTCGGACTTGCCTTTCCAGACCGCCGGCGTGGCCGCGGGCTGGTTGGCGTCGAACAGCTTGACGGCGTCGAAGGCCGTGTAGCCCCAGTTCAGCAGTTTCTGCGATTCGTTGGCGCGCACGTTCTCGCTGGAGGCACCCAGCACGATCGAGAGCAGCCGTCGGCCGTCGGCCAGGTTCGGGAAGTCGCGCTTGGCCGTCACGATCATGCAGTAGCCGGCGGCATCCGTGTGGCCGGTCTTCAGGCCGTCGACGGTCGGGTCGCGGAACAGCAGCAGGTTGCGGTTGGTGTCGTTGGTCGACGGCGTGCCCGGGTAGCGGTACTTCTTGATGGCGTAGTAGTGCACGTACTCCGGGAAGTCGCGCATGAGCCGGGTGGCCAGGATGCTCAGGTCGCGCGCCGTCGTGGTGTGGCCCGGCTCCGTGAGGCCTTCGGGATTCTTGTAGCTGGTGCCCTTCATGCCGAGCGCCTTGGCCTGCTCGTTCATGAGTTCGATGAAGTGCTCGGCCGTACCGCCCACGGCCTCGGCGAGCGCCATGGTCGCGTCGTTGCCCGACTGGACGATCATTCCCTTGATCAGGTCGTCGACCGGCACCTGCATCTTCGGGTCTATGAACATGCGCGGCCCCGGCATTTTCCAAGCACGCACGCTGATGGGCAGGGTCTGGGTCAGGCTGATCTTCTTGGACTTCAGCGCGTCGAAGACGAGGTACGCCGACATCAGCTTGGTCAGCGAAGCGGGCTCGACCGGGCTGTCGATGTCCTTCTGCGCCAGCATCTGGTTGGCCGTGACGTCGAGCAGGAGATAGCTGCGGGCAGCAACTTCGGGCGGCACCGGCGCCTGGGCCGCAGCCAGCATGCAGAACGATGCGGCGGCAGCCAGCACCAGCGCGCGGAGCGCGTCAGAGATACGCGTCATGGGAGATGGGAAGACCGCAGATCAGCCTGCGCGCAGATGGCGGGCCACGAGATTTTTCAAGAGCGGCAATTGTCCGTGGAAGAAATGGCCACCCCCGGGAACGACTGTGACAGGAAGTGACTGCGGGCGCGCCCAATCCATCACGGCCGACAGGGCGACCGTGTCGTCGGCCTCGCCATGCACGACCAGCGTGCGCTCGAGCGTGCCCTCGGGCAACGGCGGCGGCACGACGCGCGCCACGCTGGTCCCCACGAGCACCACCTGCTGCACCTCGCGCGCCGGCCACAGCGCCTGGAGCGCGTTCACCGTCACGAAGCCGCCGAAGGAAAAGCCCGCCACGGCGACCGGCCCGTCGGGCGCAACCTGCGCCAGTACCGCCGCGAAGTCCTCGGTCTCGCCGCGCCCTTCGTCGTGCACGCCTTCGCTGGCGCCGACGCCGCGGAAGTTGAAGCGCACCGCCGTCCAGCCACTCGCCACGAAGGCGCGGGCCAGCGTCTGCACGACCTTGTTGTCCATGGTGCCGCCGAACAGCGGATGCGGGTGGGCGATCACCGCGACGCCGCGCGATGCGGCCGCGTCGGGCGGCAGATCGCGCTGAGCTTCAATGATGCCCACCGCGCCTTCCAGGCGGAGTTTTTCGGTCTGAGAATTCATCACGGAGGCAGGGTCGGGTTCAGCGGCCCACGTCGGGCGGGAGCAGCAGGCGCTCGACCACCTGGCCGTTCTTGAGATGCGAGTCGACGATCTCGTCGATGTCGTCGGCGTCGACGAAGGTGTACCAGACGGCCTCCGGGTACACCACGGCCACCGGCCCGCCGGCGCAGCGGTCGAGGCAGCCCGCCTTGTTGACGCGCACCTTGCCGACGCCGGCCAGGCCCGCCTCCTTCACCTTCGACTTGCAGCGGTCGAAGCCCTCCTGCGCGTTGTGCTTGGCGCAGGCGTCTTCGCCGTTCTTGCGTTCGTTCAGGCAGAAGAAGATGTGGCGTTCGTAGTAGCCGGGCATGCCGGACGTGCCGGCCGAGGTGGAAGAAGGCATCGACCGATTCTAGGTTTGACGCGTCCGCCGCGACAGCGCCGCCAGCACGTAGCCCAGCGTCGCGAAGGGCCACAGCCAGCCCAGCCATTGCGCCAGCCCGTGGAAACGGATGAAACGCCCCTGCTCCCAGGTGGCCAGCGTCTGCGCGAAATAGGCGCTCTCGGGCGCCTGGTTGAGCAGGCTCAGGTGCAGCACCAGCGCCGCCAGCAGCAGGGCGGCGCAGAGCCGCCGCGGCGCACCGAGCAGCAGTACGCCCACGACCACCGCCGCAGCGATGCCGACCTGCACCGGCAGGCTCAGCCAGGCCCACGCATGCTCCGGGCCCCAACTCAGCGCCGCCGACAGCGCGCTGGCCGCGACACCGGCGGCCAGGATCGCCGGCATCAGCAGCGCACGCCGCGCCACCGACCGCGTGACCAGGAAGCCCAGCAGGCACGGCACCAGCGCGCCCAGCATGACGCACAGCAGTTCGACGGCCGGCACCAGCGGCTGCAGTTCGAATTCGCGCAGGGGCATCCAGTCGAGGAAGGGCGTGTCGACCAGCCACTCGGCGATCGCCGCCTCGAGCCGTTCGAACACCTGGCCCAGCCCGAAAGTCACCGCCGCCGGAAAGAGCAGCGCGACGGGCCAGAGCGCCAGCAGCACGAGACCGCCGCGTGCGTCGTCGACGAACCAGTACGAGCGCGCGCGGCTCCACCGGGCCACCGCTCCGATGCGCTCGAGGCCGGCGGCCAGCACCGCACCAGCGAAAGCACCGAGTGCATTCAGGCCGAGGTCGACGTTCGACGGGATGCGTGCCGGCAGGTAGCTCTGCAGCGTTTCCATCGCAAAGGCGATCGCGCTGCCGGCCAGTCCGGCGCGCAGCACCGCCTGCCAACCGCCGGCCTCCGCGCGCGTGCGCAGCACGGCCAGCGCCATGAGAAAACCCAGCGGGACATAGCCCGCCACGTTGACGCCGAAGTCGAACCCGGTCCAGTACTTGGGCCACGGCGCCCACAGGTAGGACCACGGCGCGATGCCCTGGTCGCGCCAGTCGGCGAAGGGATAGAGGCTCGCGTAGACGATCAGCGCCGCGTAGGCCAGCGCGAGCGGTAGCGCGGCGGTCTTGTGCGGCGTGGTCACCGGGCGCTTCGGGCGGTGGGCGGGCGGCGCGTCAGAACGGCTTGACGACGACCAGGATCACGATGGCCAGCAGCAGCAGCACCGGCAGTTCGTTGAACCAGCGATACCAGCGATGGCTGCGCCGATCGGTGCCGGCTGCGAGCCTGCGCAGGATCACGGCGCAGCCGTGGTGGTAGCCGATCACGACCAGCACCAGCGCCAGCTTGGCGTGCATCCATCCGTTGCCCGGACCGCGCCCGATGCCGTAGCCCATCCACAGCCAGACGCCGAAGACCAGCGCCGGGACGGCCAGGAACGTAGTGAAGCGCAGCAGCTTGCGCGCCATGAGCAGCAAGCGGGCGCGCTCGGCTTCCGAGCCGGGCGGCACCATGGCGAGGTTCACGAAGATGCGCGGAAGGTAGAAGAGCCCGGCAAACCAGCTGGCGATGAAGACGATGTGCAGCGATTTGATCCAGAGCATGGTGGCAGTTTAGTGGCGACAGGCTGGGCTCACGCCATTCCACGCGCGAGGCGCGCTCTTCGCGTGGAACACCGCGGAACGGGCTCCGCCCGTCCGCCGGTGTTGCCCCCGGTAGGGGTGCGGAGCGCGACACGCAGTGCGCGCGACCTGGGGGCGAGAAACAGCCCAAAAAAAAGCCCGACGCCAAAGCGTCGGGCTGGGAAGCCCTTTTGCTGTCACACATCAAGGCACCCGCTCAGGGAGGAAAAGCGGGGAGCGGCAAGCCGCCCAGGACAGAATTTAACAAAGCAAAATCAACGTATCAAGCAAATGGTTAACTTTTTCTGACATTTGCACATTCCGTCACCTCCTGTCGCGCCGGTGCCCGATTCCGCGTCGCGCACGACCCGATCGGGACACCGAAGCGGCGCGCACGCCACATCGGGCACAATTTTCCAGATGACCCTCCACGCCCCCTTCCCCGCCGGCCGGCCGCGCCGCCTTCGCCGTGACAGCTTCACGCGCAACCTGGTCCGCGAGCACGCGCTCAGTGCGCACGACCTGATCTATCCCGTGTTCGTGCAGGAAGGACTGAACAAGCGCGATGCGGTGGCCTCGATGCCGGGCGTGGAGCGTTTCAGCCTCGACACCCTGCTGCCGGTGGCCGAGGAGTGCGTGGCACTCGGCATTCCGGTGATGGCGTTGTTCCCGGTGATCGACGCGTCCCTCAAGACCCCGGCGGGCGACGAAGCCTTCAATCCCGACGGTCTGATCCCACGCGTCGTGGCTGCGCTGAAAGCACGCTTCCCCGAACTGGGCGTGATGACCGACGTGGCGCTCGACCCCTACACCAGCCACGGCCAGGACGGCCTGCTCGACGACACCGGCTACGTGCTCAACGACCCGACGGTCGAGGTGCTGGTGAAGCAGGCGCTGACCCAGGCCGAGGCCGGCGTCGACATCGTCGCACCGAGCGACATGATGGACGGCCGCATCGGCGCGGTGCGCGACGCGCTCGAGGGCAACGGCGACATCCACACGCGGATCATGGCGTACAGCGCCAAGTACGCGAGCGCCTTCTACGGCCCGTTCCGCGACGCGGTCGGCTCCGCCGGCAACCTCGGCAAGAGCAACAAGAAGGTCTACCAGATGGACCCGGGCAACAGCGACGAGGCCCTGCGCGAAGTCGGCATCGACATCGCCGAGGGCGCCGACATGGTGATGGTGAAGCCCGGCATGCCCTACCTCGACATCGTGCGACGCGTGAAGGACGAGTTCCGCGTGCCCACCTTCGCCTACCAGGTGAGCGGCGAGTACGCCATGCTCAAGGCCGCCGCGCAGAACGGCTGGCTCGACCACGACGCGGTCATGCTCGAAAGCCTGCTGGCCTTCAAGCGCGCGGGCGCCGATGGCGTGCTGACCTATTTCGCGCGCGACGCCGCCCGCCTCCTGAAGCAGCAGCGCTGACGCGGCAACGCCCGTGCGAATTTTCGAGATCACCGGCTCGCAGGTCGCCGAGCACGACGCCCTGGCGCCCCTGGCCTTGCCCGGCGCCTGCGCCAACGGCTATCTGTGGCTCTCGCTGACGCGCGACGAGTTCCGCGCGTCGCTGGCCGATGTCCAGGGCATCCTGCAGACACTGTGCGGCACGCAGCTGGTCGACCTGCACGTGAGCGACCTGCTCAACGACCAGTTGCCCTCGCACTACGACTACACCTCGCAGTACGACGTGCTCGTGTTCCGTCGACTGGCCGCGTCCCAGCGTGCCGCGCCGTCGGCCAGCGAACCGCCGACGGCACGCAGCGGCCCGCCGGTGCTGCGTCGCGTCGACACCCGGCCGGTCGGCTTCGCGGTGTTCGACCGGGTGCTGCTGTCGGTCCATCCGGAAGACGGCGCGGTACGCGACGTGTACGCCGCCAAGCTGATGGCCGCCGCGCGCAGCGACCGCGGCGACGCCGCAGCACCGGCCCTCGACGTGCGCGCCACCAGCGCGCGCGTGCCGACGGGTCCGGCCGACCTGATGCTGCGCGTGGTGAACCAGATCGTCGACGCGTACCTGGACCTGCGGCGCGAACTCACGCGCCAGCTCGACCACTGGCAGGCCGAGCTGATCGACCCGCGCAGCCGCTTCACCAACTGGAGCGCGCTGATGGAAGCGCGCCAGTCGCTGCACCACCTCGACGAGATCTGCGAAGACCAGCGCTCGGCCGTGCAGGACTGGATCGACGCGATGGAAACCCTGCCGACGCCCGAGTTGCCCACCGAGTTGCGCGAGCGCGAACTGATCATGGTGCGCAGCCGCGACGTGCTCGAACACATCGAGCGCGTGGTGCACCACGTGCGCCGGCTCGAGCAGAACGCCGAGACCGCCGTGCAGATGCACTTCAGCGTGCAGAGCCACCGCGCCAACGACATCATGCGGGTGCTGACGGTGCTCACTGCCATCTTCCTGCCGCTCAACCTGATCGCCGGCATCTTCGGGATGAACTTCGAATTCATCCCGCTGGTGCACAAGGCCGACGGCTTCTGGATCGCGATGGGCTCGATGGGCGTCATCGCGGTGGCACTGGTGCTGGTGTTCTGGCGCAAGCGCTACCTGGCGCGCACCGCCCACTGAGCCCGCACGCAAAAAGGCCGGGCGGTGCACTGCACCGTCCGGCCTTTTTGTCAGAGGTCCGAATCAACCACGGCCGCTCGGCGCGGCCGTCGCGATCACAGGCCCGCGCGCTTGGTGGCCAGCGAACCGTTCGTGTACTCGGCAGGCACCGTGCTGTTCACGAAGGACTTGCGGTCCAGGTTCTGGTTGGCGGCGTTGGCGGCGGCCACGGCTTCGGCGGCCACGGCAGCGCGGCTGGCGGGCGACGTCAGGGCCGGCGCCACCTTCGAGCTGCGGTTGATGTTCTGGTCGGGCGCGTTCGCAGCGGCGACGGCTTCGGCGTCGACCGTGGCACGGCTCTTGACCGACACGACTTGCTGAACGCCGTCGTAGGTTTCAGCTTGGGCGCCGACAGCGGCGAAAAGGGTCAGGGCTGCAGCGGCGATGATTTGAGCGGTCTTCATTGGTCGTTTCCTCGGATGTTGTTCAAAGATCGGGCAGGCTTCTGGCGGCTGGCCCGTGCGACGGATTCTCGAAGGAAAATGCGGCGCAAGCCCGCGGAAAAACGAACCACGGTGTTCATGAATACGAAACAATCGGACGCGCTGCATCCCAGCCTTTCCACCGCACACCAATGGACAGCTTCGACCTCCTGAAGACCTTCCGCGAAGTCGCGACACTCGGTAGCTTTTCGCGTGCAGCCAAGCGGCTCGACATGTCGAAGGCAACCGTCAGCAAGTACGTCGCCGAACTCGAGACCCGCTTCGGCGTGCGGCTGCTCAACCGCTCGACACGCTCGGTGAGCCTGACCGACGCCGGCGCGCTGCTGCTCGAACGCAGCACGCCCGTGATGGAGATGGTGGCGCTCACGCAGGCCGAGATCCAGGAGCACGCGAGCCGGCCCACCGGCCGCTTGCGCATCTCGGCCCCGCATGGCATGGGCCAAGGCGACCTGCCCACGCTGCTGGCGCAGTTCATGGGCTACTACCCCGACGTCAGCATCAGCCTGCACCTGAGCAACCGCACGGTCGACATGGCCGAGGAAGCGATCGATGTCGCCTTGCGCTTCGGGCCCATCGCCGACGACAACCTGATCGTGCGCAAGCTGCTGCAGATGCCGTTGGTGGTGTGTGCATCGCCGCGGTACTGGAAGAAGCACGGCACGCCCGAACACCCGTCCGATCTGGCCGGCCACGACGCCTTGACGCATTCGCGCCTGGGCACGCATCCGCAATGGCGCTTCGATGTGGAAGGCAAGCCGCTGGACGTGTCGGTCAAGAGCCGCATGGACGCCACCGAGGCCGGGCCCTTGATCGTGGTGGCCCTGCACGGCTTTGGCGTGGTCTACATGCCGGCACTGCTGGTGCAGCCGCACATCGACCGTGGCGAGCTGGTACCGGTGCTCCAGCCCTATGTGCGCAGCGACATGTGGCTGTCGGCCGCCTACCTCCAGCGGCGCCACAACAGCGCCGCGCTCAAGGCTCTGCTCGACTTCCTGCAGACCCGCATCGGGACCCGCGCGAAGCCGAGCAAGAAATAGGCGTCAGCCCACGTGCTTGGCGAAGAAGGCCAGCGTGCGTTCCTTGGCGAGCTTTGCAGCAGCCGCATCGTAGGAGCCGCGCTGGTCGCAGTTGAAGCCGTGGTCGGCTTCGTACACATGCACCTCGACCGCGGGCTGCGCCTTCTTGAAGGCCTCGACCGATTCGAGCGAGATCCAGTGGTCCTTGCTGCCGAAGTGCGCGAGCACCGGCACCTTCGGGCTGCGGGCCGATTCCTCGGGCGTGGTCATGCCGCCGCCGTAGTACGGCACGGCCGCCGCAATGCCCGAGACCCCCGCGGCCGAGCGCCAGGTCAGCAGGCCGCCCCAGCAGTAGCCGACGATGCCGACCTTGCCCGCCTTCGCCGCGTACGCGACCGCGGCCTGCACGTCCTGCAGCACGCCGGGCGCGGGCAGCGCCTCGACCGCGGCCTTCAGCGCCGAGCCGGCCTGCATGTCGTCGCCGGTGTAGCCGAGTTCGACCCCTGGCTTCACGCGGTGGAAGGTCGCCGGTGCCACGGCGAGGTAACCCGCGGCCGCGTAGCCGTCGGCCACCGAACGGATGTGCGAGTTGACGCCGAAGATCTCCTGCAGCACGACGATGGCGCCCTTCGGCTGGCCCGCGGGTTCGGCCACGTAGGCGGGGAAGGTGAAGCCGTCTTTGGCGGTGAGATCGATGAATTGACCCATGGTCGTTGCTCCTGTCGGATTGAGGGAATCAGTTGGGCTTGCCTTGCAGCGCGCGTTCGACGAAGTGGAGCCGGTCCTGGCCCCAGAACAGTTCGCCGTCGATCGCGTACGTGGGCGCCCCGAACACCTGCGCGTCGATCGCCTCCTGCGTGAAGGCCTCGTAGCGCTCCTGCACGGCCTGGCTCTGCGACTGCTCGACCCGCTGGGACGGCAGGCCGCATTCGACGGCGATCGCCGACAGCACCTTCGGGTCCGCGATGTTGCGCTCCTGCACCCACACGGCGGCGAAGATCGCACCGCAGACCGGCATCGCCGCCTCGACGCCGTCGTGCATGTCGACCGCGATGATCAGTTTGGACGCATCGTCGCCCGACACCGGGAAGAAGCGCGGCTTGACGTTCATCGGCAGGCCCAGGTGCTGCGAGAAGCGCGCCATCTCGACCAGCCGGTAGGCCTGGCGCTGCGGCGCACGCTTGCCCAGCGGCAGGCCGCCGGACACCGGGAACACCGCGCCGAAGTCGACCGGCCGCACCCGCACGGTGGCACCGGCGGCCTTCGCGATGGCGGCAAAGCGGGCATGGCCGAGGTAGGTCCAGGGGCTCTGCGGGGTGAAGTAGTAGTCGACGGTACGAGGCATGGCTGTCTCCTGAAAGGCGGCGATGATGTAATCGTGCCGGGGCGCTTTTTTAACCCACGCACGGCTTTCGTGCAGGAGGCGGGAATTGAACCAGCAGGTACTTCTGATCACCGGCGGCGGCCGCGGCATCGGTGCCGCCACCGCGCTGCTCGCCGCGCAGCGCGGCTTCGCGGTGGCCGTCAACTATGCGAGCAACTCGCTGGCCGCCGACGAGGTGGTACGCACCATCCGGGCCGGTGGCGGCACCGCCATCGCGGTGCAGGCCGACGTGGGCGACGAGGCCCAGGTGCTGGCGATGTTCGAGAAGGTCGACGCCAAGCTCGGCCGGCTCACCGCGCTGGTCAACAACGCCGGCGTGGTCGACATGAAGGCGCGCGTCGACGAGATGAGCGTCGCGCGGCTGGAACGCATGTTCCGCATCAACGTGATCGGCAGCTTCGTCTGCGCGCGCGAAGCGGTGCGGCGCATGAGCACGAAGCACGGCGGCAGCGGCGGCGCCATCGTCAACGTCTCCAGCGCCGCGTCGCGGTTGGGCTCGCCGGACCAGTACGTCGACTATGCCGCGAGCAAGGGCGCCATCGACACCTTCACGCTCGGCCTGGCCAAGGAAGTGGCCGACGAAGGCATCCGCGTCAACGCGGTGCGCCCGGGCCTCATCGAGACCGACATCCACGCCTCCGGCGGCATGCCCGAGCGCGCCGCCATGCTCGCGCCCACCGTGCCCATGAAGCGCACCGGCACGCCCGAGGAAATCGCCGGCGCCATCGTCTGGCTGCTCTCGCCCGAGGCCAGCTACACGACGGCGGCCCTGCTCGACGTCACCGGGGGACGCTGATGGCCAGCCCCACGATGGACCTGATCAAGCCGCTGATCACGCTGCTGGCCATCGTGAACCCACTGGCGATCGTGCCCTTCTTCATCCACTACACGCAGGAATACAACGAGCGCCAGCGCCGCCGCACCGCCTGGATCTCGGCCTTCAGCGCCTTCGTGGTGATCGCGATCAGCGCGCTGCTCGGCCTGCAGCTGCTGGGCTTCTTCGGCATCTCGATCGCGAGCTTCCAGGTCGGCGGCGGCATGCTGCTGCTCATCAGCTCGCTCAACATGCTCAACGCGCAGCCGGCCGAGGCCAAGACCAACAAGGAAGAGATCCGCGCGACCGAGGTGAAAGCCTCGCTCGGCGCGTCGATCGCCGTGGTGCCGCTCACCATCCCGCTGCTGACCGGGCCGGCCACCATGTCGACCATGGTGATCTACGCCGAGAAGACGCGTCACCTCTGGGAGCTGGCCGTGCTGGTCGGCTACGGCGTGGTGATCGGGCTGGCGACCGGCATCGCCTTCTCGCTGGCCGAGCCGATCGCGCGCGTGCTCGGCAAGACCGGCATCAACGTGATGACACGGCTGATGGGCCTGATCCTCGCCGCGCTGGCGGTCGAGGTGATGGCCGACGGGTTGGGCAAGCTGTTCCCGATTTTGGGCCGCACCGCCGCATAGGTCCGCAGTACCAGGGATACCGCGGAACCGGCTTTGCCGGGCCGCCGGTATCGCCCCCTTGAGGGGGAGGCGCCGCAGGCGCTGCGGGGGTGGGGCGTTGTTTCAGGGCTGCTGGTCGACCCAGGCGACCAGTTCGGCGATCACCGCATCACTGGCCAGCGTCAGCGCCCGCACGCCCCCCGGCGCATCGGCACTCGGCGCCGGGCGCTGCACCATGAAACTGCGCTGCGCCACCACACTGTCGCCGCCGGGCGCGCTCTGCACGAGCGTGGCACGCAGCCGCACCAGGCCGGCGCTCTGCGTCGGCGATGCGAAGTAGTGGCTGAACTCGTCGAGCGACACGCGCAGCGTGCGCGGCACGCGGCCGGCCGTGCGCGCCATCGTCGCGCTCTCTTCGCGGCTGAGCACGGTGCGGCGCTCGGCCAGCGCATCGCGCAGGCGCTGGTAGAGCAGCTGATTGGGCGCCACGCTCCAGCGTGACTGCCCGTAGGGCCGCAACTCGTTGGCATCGGCATACGCCAGGCGATACAGGATCTGCGTGCCCTCCAGCCGCGTGCTGGCGTCGATCTCGGCCAGTGACAGCGTCGGGCGTGGCGCGGCATCGGCGGGCGTGGGGGCGCGGGCCGTCAACACCGGCCCGAAGTCGTAGAGCATCGCGCGCGACGGCCGGTCGGGCAGCGAGCCGCATCCGGCCAGAAGAGCGACGGTCGCGGCAAAGGCAGCGACGGGAAGAAAGCGTGTGGCGGGCATGGTCATCACCTCAAGGACGGGCTGCGGCGGGGGCGGAGAAGCCCGGCTCACCTGGGCCGGCGACGGCGCCGCCGTTGCCGAAGAGCAGCGACTGCGGGTTGTCGTTGATGCCGTCGGCCGCGCGCCCGAGGCGGCGCACGGCACCCGCCGTGTCGTCGGCCACACGGTTGATCCGCGGCAGCGTCGCCATGTTGAAGCTGTCCACCGCCTGCGACAGCGCCTTGGTGCCGTCGCCCAGCCGGTCGATCGGGCCGTCGGGCGCGTTGAGCCGGTTGGCGGTCGTGTTGAGGTTGTTGGCCACGCGCGAGATGTCGCCAGCCGCGGTCTTGACGCTGCCCATGGTGTCGCGCGTGCGGTCGATCAGCGGCGGCAGCGCGGTGAGGGCGGGGTTCAGGCCGGTCTTGACGGTGCTGTCGAGCTGCTTGGTCAACTGGTTGGCGCTGGCCGCGGCCTGCGCGATGTTCTCCAGCGCGTCGGCGATGCGCTTCTGGTTGGCTTCGCCCAGCACGACGTTGACCCGCTTGGTCACTTCCTCGACCTGGTTGAGGATGACTTCGCCGCGGTCCTGCAACTGCGCCAGCACCGAGGGCTTGAGCGGGATGCGCGGCGGGTTGGCCTCGTCGGGCGCCAGCGCCACCTGCGACTCGCCCTTGTCGTCGATCGCGATGAAGGCCAGGCCGGTGACGCCCTGGTAGCTCAGCGTGGCGAAGCTCGATTGCGTGAGCGGCACGCGTTCGTCCACGGTGATGCGCACCCGCACGTTGCCCTTGACCTTCGGGTCGAAATCGATGGCCGTGACCTTGCCCACCGCGATGCCGCGGTAGCGCACCATGGCCTGGGGCTGCAGGCCGCTCACTGCGTCGCGGGTCGAGAGTTCGTAGGTGTTGCGCACCGTGTCGTCGCGCGTGAGCCAGACCACCAGCGCGACGAGCACGGCGACCAGGCCGAGCACGAAGGCGCCGGCGGCGAGGGCATGGGCCTTGTTTTCCATGGGGTCTACCTTTCGGCCGGCGTGTCGCCGGCAGGGGTCTCGTGCAGGGCTTCCATGGCGCGTTTGCCGCGCCCGCCCAGAAAGTAGTCTTGGATGAAGGGATGCTCGTAGGCGATCACCTCGCGCGGCCGCCCCGAGACGATGACGCGCTGGTCGGCCAGCACCGCGATGCGCGTGGAGAGGTCGAACAGCGTGTCGAGGTCGTGCGTCACCATCACCACCGTCAGCCCCAGCTCGCGGTGCAGGCTGCGCAGCAGGTCGCAGAAGCTGTCGGAGGCCGCGGGGTCGAGGCCGGCGGTCGGCTCGTCGAGCAGCAGCAGCGGCGCGTCCATGATGAGTGCGCGCGCCAGCGCCACGCGCTTGATCATGCCGCCCGACAGATCCGACGGGCTGCGGTTCGCGTGCTCCGGCTTCAGGCCCACCATCTGCAGCTTGACCAGCGCCGCGTCCCGGATCAGGTCGTCGGGCAGCAGGCGCAACTCGCGCAGCGGGAAGGCGATGTTCTCGAGCACGCTGAAGGCCGAGAACAGCGCCCCGTGCTGGAACAGCATGCCGACCTTCGCCGCGTCGCGCGCGCCCAGCTGCCCTGGCCGCTGGCCCAGCACCGTCACCTCGCCGCGGCTCGGGTGCTCCAGCCCCAGGATCTGGCGCAGCAGCACCGTCTTGCCGGTGCCCGAACCGCCGACCAGCGACAGCACTTCGCCGCGGCGAATCGACAGGTCGAGGTCGCGGTGCACCACCTGGTCGCCCTCGGGCGAATGGAACACCGTCCACAGCTTGCGGATGTCGACCACCACCGGCGCGTCGGATGCGGGCGCGTCGATCATCGGAACCCCACGCCGCGGAACAGCACCGCGAACAGCGCGTCGACCAGGATCACCACGGTGATCGAGGTCACGACCGACGAGGTCGTGCCACGCCCGAGGCTCTCGGTGTTGGGTTGGACCTTCATGCCGAAGTAGCAGCCCACCAGCGCGATCAGGATGCCGAACACCGCCGACTTGCCGAGCAACAACCACAGGTTCGACAGCGGCACCGCGCGCGGCAGCGCCTGCATGAAGTACGCGGGCGACAGGTCCAGCGTGAGGTTGGCTGCGAACATGCCGCCGGCGAGCGCCGCCATCGAGGTCCACATGCTGATGAGCGGCATCGCGACCGCCAGCGCCAGCACCCGCGGCATCACCAGCCGGTAGCCGTGCGGAATGCCCATGACGCGCATCGCGTCGAGCTCCTCGGTTACCCGCATCACGCCGATCTGCGCAGTGATGGCCGAGCCCGAGCGGCCGGCGACCAGCACCGCGGCCAGCACCGGCCCGAGCTCGCGGATCAGCGACAGGCCCAGGATGTTGACGATGAACGCTTCCGCGCCAAAGTTGCGCAGCTGGTTCGACATGAGGTAGGCCAGCACCACGCCGATCAGCGCCCCGACCAGCGCGGTGATCGGCAGCGCCGTGGTGCCGAACTGGTAGAGCTGGCCCGACAGGTCGCGCCAGGGCGCGCGGTGCGGCGCGCGGATCAGCGTGCCGATGTCGAGCACGAGCTGGCCGATCATGCGCAGTACGTCGCGCCCCAGCAGCAGCGCGCGCGGGCCGTGGTGGGCAAAGTCTTTGAAGCGATCCGCCAGCGTGGGGCCGGCGTCGGGCGGCGCGGCGCAGGTGAACTGCGCCACGTGCTCGAGCACGGCCTTGTGCGGCGGGTCCATCTCGATGCGCTGCGGCCAGGCGCCACCCCAATGCCGCCACAGCACCTGGGCGCCGATGTGGTCGAGTTGTTCGATGGGGCGCAGGTCCCAGGCGTCATCGCCTTTGGGCAGCGCATGCAGGCTGTCGGCGAGGGCGGTCCAGTCCCGGCGCGACGAGAAGGCCAGGGCCGTCCATTGGCCTTGCGCCACCACCGCGCCCTCCCCGCCGCGCGCCACGCGGGGCGGTACACGCACCGGCTCGTCCGGCGCCGCGGCGAGCGTGGTGGGCGCAGTGTTCGGCGCGGAGGGTGGCATGGAGGCAGTCAGTTCCGGAAGGGCTCGTTGGTGACGGCGCGTCATCCTAACCGGAGGGTATGACGCGCGCGTCAATGTTCGGCGCCAAAACCCTCGGCCAGCGATACGCGCAGCCACGTGACGAAGGCCGCCACCGCGCGCGGCACATGGCTCGCGTAAGGGCGGATGGCATACAGCCGCTCGCCGAAGGCCCCGACCGGCGTCCATTGCGGCAGCACCTCGACCAGCTTGCCCGCACGCAGCGCCGCCTGCGCGCTGAAGTCCGGCAGCAGCGCGATGCCCAACCCCGCCAGAGCCGCGTCGCGCAGGGCCTCGCTGTTGTTGGCGGCGAGCGGGCCCGACACCGGCACCGTGACGCGCTGGCCGTCGCTCCCCGAACCGCCCGCTCGGCCGGCGCGGCGCTCCAGGTGCCAGGTCGGCGTGTCCTGCGCACGTGGGTAGTGCAGGCAGTCGTGCGCGGCCAGCGCGGCCGGCGAATCGGGCGTGCCGCGGCGGCGCAGGTAGCCGCGGCTGGCCGCCAGCACCGAGCGCGTCGGGCACAGCACCCAGGCGACGTGCGTGTCGGGGGGCGACGCCGTGTGGCGGATCGCGAGGTCGAAGCCCTCCATTGCCAGCGAACTGAGCCGGTCCGACAGGTCGAGCTCGATGCGCACCTCGGGGTAGGCGCGCAGGAAGTCCGCCAGCCGCGGCACCAGTTGCTGGCGCGCGAAGGCGACCGGCGCCGTCACCCGCACCCGTCCGCGCGGCACGCCGGCCAGGTCGCGCACGCCGGCGAAGCTGTGAGCGATCTGCTCGAAGTTGGGCCGCATCTCTTCGACCAGCCGCTGGCCCGCCTCGGTGAACCGCACGCTGCGCGTGGTGCGCTGCACCAGCGGCACGCCCGCCGCCTGCTCCAGCTCGGCGATGCGCTGGCTCATCGCCGCCTTGCTCACGCCCAGGCGCTGCGCCGCGGCCGTGTAGCTGCACTGCTGCGCCAGCACGGTGAGCGCGTGCAGGTGGGTCCAGAGCGCTTCGATCTTTCGGGAGTCCATGGCGCCATTGTTCACCAATGCGAACAATCAGTTAAGCCCGGGATGGCTTGGCGCCGCGTTGGCGCGTGCCTAAACTGCCGGCATCCTCCCCCGAACGACACCCGCACGAGAGCTCGCATGACCATCGCCTCCATCGACCACTACATCCACGGCCGCGCCGTGGCCAACGAATCCGGCCGCAGCCAGGACGTGACCAACCCCGCCAGCGGCAAGGTCACCGGCAAGGTCGGCCTGGCCGACAAGGCGGCGGTCGACGCCGCCGTGGCATCGGCCCAGGCCGCCTTCCCTGCCTGGGCCGACACGCCACCGATCCGCCGCGCCCGCGTGATGTTCAAGTTCCTGCAGCTGCTCAACGAGCACAAGGACGAACTCGCCCACCTGATCACCGCCGAGCACGGCAAGGTCTTCACCGATGCGCAGGGCGAAGTCAGCCGCGGCATCGACATCGTGGAATTCGCCTGCGGCATTCCGCAGCTGCTCAAGGGCGACTTCACCGACCAGGTGAGCACCGGCATCGACAACTGGACGCTGCGCCAGCCGCTCGGCGTGGTCGCCGGCATCACGCCGTTCAACTTCCCGGTGATGGTGCCGATGTGGATGTTCCCGGTGGCCATCGCCGCGGGCAACACCTTCGTGCTGAAGCCGAGCCCGACCGACCCGAGCGCATCGCTGAAGATGGCCGAACTGTTGAAGCAGGCCGGCCTGCCCGACGGCGTGTTCAACGTGGTGCAGGGCGACAAGGTCGCGGTCGATGCGCTGCTCGAGCACCCCGACGTCAAGGCGGTGAGCTTCGTCGGCTCGACCCCCATCGCCAACTACATCTACGAAACCGGCGCCCGCCACGGCAAGCGCGTGCAGGCCCTGGGCGGCGCGAAGAACCACATGGTCGTGATGCCCGACGCCGACATCGACCAGGCGGTCGACGCGCTGATCGGTGCCGGCTACGGCTCGGCCGGCGAGCGCTGCATGGCGATCTCGGTGGCGGTGCTGGTGGGCGACGTGGCCGACCGTCTGCTGCCCAAGCTGATCGAGCGCACGAAGGCGCTGAAGGTGCTCGACGGCGAGAACCTCGAGGCCGAGATGGGTCCGATCGTCACGCGCGCCGCGCATGAACGCATCACCGGCTACATCGACCAGGGCGAGAAGGAAGGCGCGAAGCTGTTGGTGGACGGCCGGAAGTTCGACGGCGCCAAGGCCGGCACCGGTTGCGACGACGGCTACTGGATGGGCGGCACGCTGTTCGACCACGTCACGCCCGAGATGCGCATCTACAAGGAAGAGATCTTCGGCCCGGTGCTGGGCTGCGTGCGCGTGGCCGACCTCAAGGAAGCGGTGGACCTCATCAACGCCCACGAGTTCGGCAACGGCGTGTCGTGCTTCACCCGCGACGGCAACGTGGCGCGCGAGTTCGGCCGCCGCATCCAGGTCGGCATGGTCGGCATCAACGTGCCGATCCCGGTGCCGATGGCTTGGCATGGCTTCGGCGGCTGGAAGCGCTCGCTGTTCGGCGACATGCACGCGTATGGCGAAGAAGGCGTGCGCTTCTATACGAAGCAGAAGTCAATCATGCAGCGCTGGCCGGAGAGCATCGGCAAGGGGGCTGAGTTCGTGATGCCTACGGCGAAGTAACTCGACCGCTTTCCATGAAAGAACGCCGCGGGCCTTTGCTGGTCCGCGGCGTTTCTCTTTGTTGGCTGCTGTTCGGGGTGGGCTCGAGGGCGACGGGTAGCCCCTTCCGCGAATGTCCCCCGGCCTACGGCCTCCTCCTTGATTTCGCTGCAGGGGCTACCCATCACCCTCGGCCTGGGACACGCTGTGTCGTTTCGCGCGATCAACCTCCGCTGCGTCCAAGGCTCAGGCCGGTGGGGTGTACTGCGCAGTGAGGTTAAGGGGGAGGCCGAAGGCCGGAGGACACGAACGGAGCAGTGCACCCCGCCGGCCTGAGGCTCGCCCTGAAGGACTTCAAGCCGCCACATGCACCCCAGGCCGCAACCCAGCGTTCCACTTGCCCCCGATCGCACGTTCGATCTGCGCCGCCAGTTGCAGCAGCAACCCATCGTTGGCTTGTCGCGCCTGCGCCTGAATACCCAGCGGCAGGCCGTTCTCCTGCGCCGCCAGCGGCAGGGAGATACCGGGCATGCCGCACAGGTTGGCGAGCGGCGTGTAGGCGAAGTTCTTCCACAGGTTGCCGAACCAGTCGTAGACGGACGGGTTGTCGCTGACCGTGAGGTACTCGGTGGTGCCGACCTTGGGCGTGGGCAGCGCGGTCACCGGCGTGAGGATGATGTCCCAGTCCTCGAAGAAGTTGCCGAAGGCGCGCGAGGTGGTGTTGAACACCGCCTGCATCTTCGAGCGCTCGCCGTAGGTGGTGTCGAGGCCTGCTTCCCAGATCTTGATGTTGATCGGCTCCAGCAGATCGGCCGGCGGGCGCTCGTGGCCCAGGCGCGCGATCTGGCCGGCGATGACCTGCGCGAAGTTGCTGATGTAGCAGGTAGTCTGCGCGGCGAAGGCGGTCTGGAAATCGACCTTCGGCAGCGCCCATTCGACATGGTGGCCGAGGCCTTCGAGGAAGCGGCCGACGCGCTCCAGCTCGGCTACGAAATGCGGCACGGCGCGGTAGTCGCCCCATTCGTGCGACAGCGCGATGCGCAGGCGGCCCGGGTCCTTCCGGATCAGTTCGCTGTACGGCTCGGCCGGCGACCAGAAGGGCATGAACTCGCCGGGTGCGCCACCGCGGCACTGGTCGACGAAGGCCGCGGTGTCGCGCACCGTGCGGCTGTGGCAACCCTGGATCGACACCAGGCCCGACAGGTCCGACAGATTTGGCGCCAGCGAGAACACGCCGCGCGAGACCTTCAGGCCGATGTTGCCGTTGGCGCCGGCCGGGATGCGGATGGAGCCGCCGCCGTCGGTGGCATGCGACATCGGCAGCACGCCCGCGGCCACGATGGCGCCGGTGCCGGCCGAGGAGCCGTAGGTGGTGTAGGCCGTGTCCCAGGGGTTGCGCGTGACATACAGCGAGTTTTCTGCGGAGCTGCACACGCCGAACTCGGGCGTGGTGGTGCGCCCCATGATGTTCAGCCCGGCCTGCCGGATCTTGCCGGTGAGGAAGCTGTCCTCGGCCGGGCGATGGCCCTGCATCAGCATCGAGCCGAATTCCTGCAGCCGGCCCTTGAGCGTGGGGCCCAGGTCCTTCATCAGGTACGGGACGCCGGCGAAGGTGCCGCCGGTGTTCGTGCCGTTGCCCACCGGGTCGGCCACGGCGTCGTCGAACACCTCGACCACCGCATCGAGCGGGCCGTTGACCTTGTCGATGGCCGCCTTCGCCTGCGCCGCCAGTTCGGCCGGGCTCACGTCGCCCTTGCGCACCCGGTCGGCCAGTGCCACCGCATCGTGGTCCGCCCATTCGGACCAGCTCATTGCCATCGTCATTTCAGTTTCCGTTTCTCTTCAGTTGTCGAATCAAGGCCAGCCGAATCCCAGCCTGAACAGCATGAGCGTAGCCGCCCCTGCCAGGATCGTTCCGGTCACGTCGTTTCGCCGAGCCAGCCAGTACAGCAATGCCGCGGCCACGGCAAAGAGCCGCGCGTCGCGCCAGTCGGCCAGCAGGTGGCCGTTGCTCAGGAAGACCTCGGGCACGACCATCGCCAGCAGCGCCGCCACCGGCGCATGGCGCAGGCCCTGTCGCAGCCAGCCGGGCAGGTGCGGCTCGCGGTCGGGCAGCAGGAAGAAGCTGCGCGTGAGCACGGTCACCGCCACCAGCGCCAGCACCGCGAGCCAGGCGTACACCCCATGGGCCGCGTGCATCAGCGCAGGTTCCAGTGGCGGTCGGCCCAGAGCCCGGCCACGAAGGCGGTGGCGATGGCCGCGACCACGTTCAGCCCCATCGGCCACGAGGCCGTGGCCAGCGCGACCGACGCGGCGGCCAGCGCCGAACAGCGCACCGCGCGGTCGGTCAGCATCGGCAGCGCCAGCGCGAGCAGCGCCAGCACGCCGACGAAGCGCAGGCCCCAGGCGGTGGGGATGGCGTCGGCCAGGAAGATGCCCGCGAGCGACGCGACATGCCAGGCGGCCCAATTGGTGAGCGCCAGGCCGAGGAAGTAGCCCTGCTGCGCCACGGTCGCGCGGCCGGTCGGCGACGGCACCGGATGCCGCTGCACGAATTGCGCGTACACCGGGTCGCCCGCCAGGTACGACAGCAGCACCCGCTGCGGCCGGCCGTGCCCACCGAAGTAGCGCCGCCAGCTCACGCTGAAGACGACGAAGCGCAGGTTGAGCACGCAGGCGGTCGCGGCGATCACCCACAGCGGCGCACCGGCGGCCATGAGCGGCAGGCAGGCCAGTTGCGACGCACTGGCGAACACCAGCAGCGACATGCCGAGGATCACGCCCAGGCCGACGCCGCTCTTGGCCATGGCCACGCCGGCCACCAGGCCCATCGCCAGGGTGCCCAGCGCCGGGCCCCGGATGTCGCGGCAACCCAGCCTGAACTCGCGGCGCCACGCGGGGTCGTCGAATCGCTGCATCAGGCGCCCGTCGGTACCGGCTGGCCCGCGAGCTCAGCGCGCGGTGCGGCGGCCAGCAGCCGGCGCGTGTAGTCGTTCTCGGGGGCGTTGAACACGCGCCCCGTGGCACCCTGCTCCACGATGCGGCTCTGGCTCATCACGATCACGCGGTCGCACAGCTGCGCCGCGACGCGCAGGTCGTGCGTGATGAAGAGGATGCCCAGGCCAAGGTCGCGCTGGATCTCGCGCAGCAGGTCGAGGATCTGCGCCTGCACCGACACGTCGAGCGCCGATACGGCTTCATCGGCCACCAGCACCTGCGGCTGGCAGGCGATGGCGCGCGCGATGGCCAGGCGCTGGCGCTGGCCGCCGGAGAACTGGTGCGGGTAGCGTTCGAGCGCGGTGCGCGGCAGCTGGATGCGGTCCATCAGCTCTTCGGCGGTGCGGTGTGCATGCAGCTTGTCCATGCCGAAGTTCATCGCGCCCTCGACCATCGAGGAGCCGACGGTGCGGCGCGGGTTCAGCGAACGGTTCGGGTCCTGGAAGACCACCTGCACCCGCGAGCGCAGCGGCCGCAGCCGGCCTTCGGGCAGGGCGTGCACCGGCGCATCGCCCCAGAGGATGCTGCCTTCGCTCGGCTCGATCAGCCGGATCATGCAGCGCGCGAAGGTCGACTTGCCCGAGCCGGACTCGCCCACCACGCCCACCGTCTCGCCGCGGTGCACCGCCACGCTCGCGTCCTGCAGCGCGGTGTTGTGCTTGGTGCGGCCCATCCAGTCGCGCCGCGTGTAGACCTTGCCGACGCCGGTGCCGGTGATCAGCGCCGGGCCACCGGGCAGCGTGCGCGCCGGCGGCGGCGTCATGCCGGGCACGGCGTCGAGCAGCATGCGCGTGTAGGCCTCGCGCGGGTGGTGCAGCACCTGTGCGCAGGCGCCCTGCTCCACCAGCTGGCCGCGGTGCATCACCATCACCTCGTCGGCGATCTCGGCGACCACGCCCATGTCGTGCGTGATGAAGAGCACGGCGCTGCCCTGCTCGGCCTGCAGCTCGGCGATGAGCTTGAGGATCTCGGCCTGCGTGGTCACGTCGAGCGCGGTGGTCGGCTCGTCGCAGATCAAGAGGCGCGGCTTCAGGATGATCGCCATCGCGATCACGATGCGCTGGCGCTGGCCGCCCGAGAGCTGGTGCGGGTAGCTCGCGAAGATGCGCGCCGGATCGGGCAGGCGGACGCGCTCGAAGATCTCGAGGATGCGGGCCTTGCGCTGCGCGGCGTTCCAGTCGGTGTGGGTGCGCAGCAGTTCGTCGACCTGCTCGCCGCAGCTCAGCACCGGGTTCAGCGCGGTCATCGGCTCCTGGAACACCATGCCCATGCCGGTGCCGCGCAGCTGCCGCAGGCGCTTGTCGGAGATGAAGCGCCCCTGATCGACGAGCGTCTCGCCGGCCAGCACCACGTCGCCCGCCGACAGCGTCAGGCCCTTGGCCATCAGCCCCATCACGGTGGTCGCCAGCACCGACTTGCCGGAGCCGGACTCGCCCACGATGCAGAGCGTGCGGCCGGCGTCCAGGCGCAGGTCCAGGTGTTCGATCGCATGCGGGCGGTCCGCGTCCGACGGCAGGCCCACCTGCAGGCCGCGCACTTCGAGGATCGGCGCGCTCGGAGCCACGGGTTCGGTCATCGCATTCATGGGTCGCAGGCTCACACGCGTTTGGAGAATTTGGGGTCGAGCACGTCGCGCAGGCCGTCACCCAGCAGGTTGATCGCCAGCACCGTCGGCACCAGGAAGAGCGCTGGGAACAGCACGTTGCCCGGGCTCTGCGAGAACTGCACCCGGCCCTCGGCCATGATGTTTCCCCAGGTCGGCACGTCCGACGGCAGGCCCAGGCCGAGGAAGCTCAGGATGGCTTCGGTCAGCACGGCCGAGGCGGCGATGAAGGTGCCCTGCACGATCAGCGGCGCCAGCGCGTTCGGCAGGATGTCGCGCCACAGGATGGTGGCGTCCGGCGTGGCGAGCGCACGCGCGGCCTCGACGAAGGGCTCGTCGCGCAGGCTCATCACCAGTGCGCGCACCAGCCGCGTGACGCGCGGCACTTCGGGCACTGCGATCGCGAGGATCACGGTCGGCAGGTTGGCGCCGAGCACCGCCACCAGCGTGATCGCCAGCAGCACGGCCGGGATGGCCATGACGCCGTCCATCACCCGCATCAGCACCGCGTCGACCGCGCGGAAGTAGCCCGCCAGCATGCCGAGCACGCAGCCGAAGGCGATGGCGACGAAGGCGGTGAACAGGCCCACCAGCATCGAGATGCGCGTGCCGTAGAGCACGCGGCTCCACACGTCACGCCCGACGCTGTCGCTGCCCATCCAGAAGGTGTGGGCGATTTGGTTGCCATCGGGCAGCGTGACCTGGCCAGCGGTGCCGGCATCGACCGAGATGAAGCTCGGGTCCATGGCCGACGGATCGAAGGTGCCGAGCCAGGGCGCGCACACGCCCAGCAGCGCCAGCACCACCAGCACGGCGACGCCGCCGCGCACGGCGCTGTTGCGCCAGAGTCTTTGGAGGTTGCTCATGTCAGTCGCGGAATCAGTAGCGAATCCGGGGGTCGAGGAACAGGTAGCTGATGTCCACCAGCAGATTGACGCCGACATAGACCAGCGCGAAGAACAGCACCACGCCCTGCAGCACCGGGAAGTCGCGGTTGAGCACCGCGTCGACCGTGAGCTGGCCCAGGCCCGGGATGGCGTACACCGTCTCGGTGACGACCACGCCGCCGAGCAGCAGCGCGGCGCTCACGCCGATGACCGTGACCACCGGCACCGCGGCGTTGCGCAGCGCGTGGTGCATCAGCACCTGCAGCTCGGTGATGCCCTTGGCGCGCGCGGTGCGGATGAAGTCCTCGGTCAGCGCCTCGCTCACCGCGGCGCGGGTCACGCGCGAGAGCAGCGCGACGTAGGTGATGGCCAGCGTCAGGCAGGGCAGCACCAGCTGGTTGAGCCACGGGCCGACGCCGTCGGCAATGCGCCGGTAGCCCTGCACCGGGAACCACTGCAGCTTCATCGCGAGCAGGTAGATCAGCACGTAGCCGACCACGAACACTGGCACCGAGAAGCCGGCCACCGAGAAGGCCATCACGGCCTTGTCGAGCCAGCCGCCCATGCGCCAGGCCGCCAGCGTGCCCAGCGGCAGCGCGATGAGCACCGCCAGCAGCAGCGTGCCGGCCGCCAGCGACAGCGTGGGCTCCATGCGCTGGCCGATGAGTTCGGTGACCGGCTTGTTCAGGAAGAAGGAGAAGCCCAGGTCGCCGTGCAGCACGCCGTTGCCCCAGATCGCGAACTGCGTCCACAGCGGCTTGGTGAGGCCGAGCTGCACACGGATGCGGTCCAGGTCTTCGCTGGTGGCGCTGTTGCCGCCGATGACGGCGGCCGGGTCGCCGGGCGTGAGCCGCACGATCATGAAGATCGCGATGGCCACGACCAGCAGCACGGGAAGGGTGGCGAGCAGGCGTTTGCCGAGGAAGTTGAGCATGGGACGAGGACTCCGCAACCGGGCGGCGGCCCGCAAGGCCCCCGCGCGTGTCGCTTATTGCTTCTTGATGTTCCAGTACACCTGCGCACCCGCCGGCACCAGGCCGTCGATGTTCTTGCGCACGGCCGCGGGCTGGTTGTACTGGCCGACCGGCACGTGGGTGGCGGTCTCGAAGGCGCGCAGCTGGGCGGCGGTCGCCAGCTTCTTCTTCTCGGCGTCGGTCTTGGCCTGCGTGAACTGGACCTTGATCTCTTCGAGCTTGGCGTCGGTCTGCCAGCCGAACCAGCCCTTGTCGCCGGTGGCGTTCATCATCGCCATGGTGATCGGGTTGAGGATGTCCGACGCGGTCCACGAGGTCATGAAGGCGCTCCAGCCGCCGGCCGAAGGCGCGTCCTTCTTGGCGCGGCGCGCGACCAGCGTCGACCAGTCCATGGCCTGCATGTCGACCTTGAAGCCGGCCTGCTCGAGCTGCTGCTTGGCCACCAGCGGCAGCTTGCCGATGGTGGGGTTGTCGGTCGGGCGCATCAGCACCACCGGCTCGCTCTTGTAGCCGGCTTCGGCCAGCAGCGCCTTGGCCTTGGCCGGGTTGGCGACACCGGTGTACTCGCCGGTCTGTTCCGATTCGAACAGCGTGCCGCAGGGGAACATGCTCTTGCAGTAGCGCGTGAGGCCTGGCGTGCCGACCTGCGTGCGCAGGAAGGCCTCCTGGCCCAGGGCCAGCATCGCGGCGCGGCGCACCTTCTCGTTGTTGAAGGGCGGCTGCAGGAAGTTGAAGCGCAGGATGAACTGGTTGCCGGCCGGCTGGGCGTCGACCAGCTTGATGTCGGGGTTGGTACGCAGCGTGGCGTACTGCTCGAACGCGGGCTGCTCCAGGATGTCGGCCTCGCCGTTGAGCAGCGCGTTCATCTGCGTCTGCGCGTCGCGGATGATGAGCCACTCGACGCGGTCCACATACACGTTCTTGCCGCCGGCCGTGCCCGAGGGCGCCTCGGCGCGCGGCTTGTAGCGCGTGTTCTTGGTGAACACCACGCGCTCGCCCGGGCGGAACTCGTCGGCCTTGAACACGTACGGGCCGGAGCCGATCGACTCCTTGATCTGCGTGTCGCCCGAGGTCTCGGCGATGCGCTTGGGCATGATGAACGGCACGTTCGACGACGGCTTGCCCAGCGCCTCGAGCACCAGGCCGAAGGGCTCCTTCAGCACGATCACGAAGGTCTTGGCGTCGGGCGTCTCGTAGCGCTCGGTGTTCTTGGCCAGCTGGGCGCCGAAGGTGTCGCGGCTGGCCCAGCGCTTGATGGAGGCGACCACGTCTTCGCCGGTGACCGGCTTGCCATCGTGGAACTCCAGGCCGTCGCGCAGCGTGAAGGTCCAGGTCTTGTTGTCGGCCGACACCTTCCACTTGTCGACCATCTGCGGCTTGATGTGGCCTTCGAGGTCGGTCGCAAACAGGGTGTCGTAGACCATGTAGCCGAAGTTGCGCGTGACGTAGGCCGTGGTCCAGATCGGGTCGAGCACGGTGATGTTGCTGCTCGGGATGATCTTGAGGGTGCTGGTCTGCGCCATGGCCGGGGCCATGACCGCGCCCGCGAGCAAGGCGGTGGCGGCCCACTTCGTGACACGGCGCGACAGGAAACCGGTGGGGCCGACGGGCCCGGGAGAGCGTTGCTGCATGGACGTTGGGGTATTCAGGTTGATGAGCGCAGCCTGCCCATCAGGGCCGGCGTGCTGCGGATTGAAAATCCAAACGCCCCGAACGCATATATACAGTTTGGTTTTCTGTTGTAGAACAGTTCTGGCACGATCACCCGATTGGGGCCGCGCCCCGCACACAAACCGTGCATCGACATCCCATGATCGCCATCGACCCCACGCTTGCGACCCCCCTGGTGCGCCAGGTCTACGACGCCCTCCTGCGCGACATCTCGTCGAGCGCGATGAAGCCGGGCGACAGGCTGCCCTCGGTCCGCGGGCTGGCGGCAGCCTGCGGCGTGAGCACCATGACGGTGACCAACGCCTACCAGCGCCTGGTGGCCGAAGGCCATGTCGAAGCGCGCAGCGCCAGCGGCTATTACGTCGCGGCGGCCGAGCGCTCGGGCACGCGGCGCAAGCCCTTCGCCGGCCGCACCTCGGTCGATTCGCTGTGGCTGCTCAAGCATGTGTACGAGGACGACCGCAGCCTGCTGAACGCCGGCTGCGGCTGGGTGCCGCCCGAGCTGCTGCACACCGAGGGCGTGCGACGCGCGCTGGCCGCGCTGTCGCGCAAGTCGGCCGCGGGCTTGGCCAACTACGGCAACCCGTACGGCTACCTGCCGCTGCGCCAGCAGATCCAGGTGCTGCTGGCGCAGAAGGGCATCGAAGCGCCGCCGCACCAGATCGTGCTGACGCACGGCGCGTCGCAGGCGCTCATCCTCGCGGCGCGCTGCCTGCTGCAGCCCCACGACGTGGTGCTGGTCGACGAGCCCAGCTCGACCAACCTGTTCGCCATGCTGCGCTCGCTCGACCTGAAGCTCGTGGGCATCGAGCGCACCACGCAGGGCCCCGACCTCGAAGCCCTGCGCACGCTCGCGCAGCGGCACCGGGCCAAGGCCTTCTTCACCACCGCCAACCTGCACAACCCCACCGGCAGCCAGTGCAGCCCGGCCGTCGCTTACCAGCTGCTGCGGCTGGCGGAGCAGCTGGATTTCCACATCGTCGACAACGACACGATGTCGGGCCTGGAGCCGCCGGGCGCCACCTCGCTGGCCAGCCTCGACCGCCTGCAGCGCGTGATCCACATCGGCAGCTTCTCGAAGACGGTGTCACCCAGCCTGCGCGTGGGCTTCGTCGCGTGCAGCGAGGAGTTCGCGGAGAAGCTCATCCTGCACAAGATGGTCAACAGCCTCACCACCTCGGAGCTCAACGAGAAGCTGCTGCACGGCGTGCTGGCCGAGGGCCGTTTCCGCACGCACCTGACGCGCCTGGCCGAGCAGCTGCGCGCGGCGCAGGAGAAGGTCTGCGACGGGTTGGAGGCGGCCGGCATGCAGCTCTTCCTGCGGCCCGCGGGCGGGCCCTTCTTGTGGGCGCGCTTCGAGCGCGACGACGTCGACATGCGCGCGCTCGCGCAGCGCGCCATCGCCGAGGGCTTCCTGCTGGCGCCGGGCGACCTGTTCCGCACCGACCTGCGCCCGACGCCGTGGCTGCGCTTCAACGTGGGCTATGCCGACGATGCGCGGCTCTATCGCTACCTGGCGGCGGAAGGCGGGCGCTCGCGCCTCAAGCGGAGCGCCGCACGCTGAGGCTCACGCCGCCTCGTGCGCCGCCACCAGGCATTCCTGGAACAGCTGCGCCGCACGCGACGGCGCCGGCGAACGCCGCAGCACGCTGACGAAGCGGCAGGCATAGCGGAAGCGTTTCGGCGCCACCGCCTGCATCAGCCCCTCCTGCTCGAAACCCTTGGCGTAGTGGTCGGGCAGGAAGCCCAGGTACTGGCCGGACAGCACCAGCATCGCGATCGCCTCCTGGTCGAAGCCGGTGGCCTTGCGCACCAGCCGCGCGCGATGGCTGAGCTCCATGTTGGGCGAGTGGAAGCCCAGGCCGGCGAAGGCATGGGCGCGCAGCCTCTCCCACGTCAGGCCGGCATGCGCCGCGCCGAACAGCGGGTGGCGCGCACCGCAGTACAGCAGCATCGTCTCGCCGAACAGGTCGGCGTAGGCCAGCGTCTTCGAGCTGCGGTGCGCCGGGATGATGCCGACCTGGAAGGCGCCATCGATCACGCCGCGCTCGATGGCGTTGATCGAGCCGACGTGGATGTTCAGCCGCACCTCGGGCGCCCGCGTGGCGAAGCGCGCGATGGCATCGCCCACGTGCGCCTGCGGGTTGCTCGCCGTCTTGTCGAACACCGCCACGTCGAGCTGCCCGCCCATGCGGTGGTGGATGTCGTCGATGCTGCTGCGGAAGGCCTCGACCGAGGCCAGCAGGCGCAGCGTCTCGTCGTAGACGCGCTGGCCCTCGGGCGTGAGCGCGAAGCCGGCCCGCCCGCGCCGGCACAGCACCAGGCCCATGCGCGTCTCCAGGTCCTTGACGTGGCGGCTCACGGTGGAGGTGCCGATGTTGAGTTCCAGCTCGGCCGCCGCCATGCCGCCGCATTCGACGACGCTCTTGAACACCTTGAGCAGGCGCAGATCCATGTCGCTCAGCTGGCCGAGCAGGGCGCGTGATTTCTCGGAGGACTTCGGAGGTTGCTTTACTTGCATGGACGCTCAAGTGAACTTCGATATTGCGCCATTTTCAGGAATAAGCGCGCGACGAACAATCCGGCGAGCCGATTCATCCCTTCCACCCAACGCCCGCCGCCATGACCACCCTCACCGCCCCGACCCCGCCCGCCGCCTCCCGCACCGACGCCGCCTGGCTCGACGCGCACTGGATGCCCTTCACCGGCAACCGCAACTTCAAGGCCGACCCGCGCATGGTGGTAGAGGCCAAGGGTGCCTACTTCACCGACGACACCGGCCGCAAGGTGTTCGACGGGCTGTCGGGCCTGTGGTGCACCGGCCTCGGCCACGGCCGCCCGGAAATCACCGAAGCGGTGAGCCGCCAGGTCGCCAAGCTCGACTACGCGCCGGCCTTCCAGTTCGGTCACCCGGCCTCCTTCGAGCTGGCCAACAAGCTCAAGGAACTCACGCCCGCCGGGCTCGACCACGTCTTCTTCACCGGCTCGGGCTCCGAGGCCGCCGATACCTCGCTGAAGATGGCCCGCGCCTACTGGCGCGCCAAAGGCCAAGCCAGCAAGACCCGGCTGATCGGCCGTGAGAAGGGCTACCACGGCGTGAACTTCGGCGGCATTTCGGTGGGCGGCATCGGCGGCAACCGCAAGCTGTTCGGCCAGGCCGTGGAAGCCGACCACCTGCCGCACACCGTGCTGCCCGGCAACACCTTCGTGCGCGGCATGCCGACCGAGGGCGCGCACCTGGCCGACCGCCTGCTCGACCTGATCGCGCTGCACGACGCCTCGAACATCGCCGCCGTCATCGTCGAACCGATGTCCGGCTCGGCCGGCGTGATCGTGCCGCCCGCGGGCTACCTGCAGCGCCTGCGCGACATCTGCACCGCCAACAACATCCTGCTGATCTTCGACGAGGTCATCACCGGTTTCGGCCGCATGGGCGCAATGACCGGCGCCGATGCCTTCGGCGTGACGCCGGACATCATGAACGTCGCCAAGCAGGTGACCAACGGCGCGCAGCCGCTGGGCGCCGTGATCGCCAGCAAGGAGATCTACGACACCTTCATGGCGGCCGGCGGCCCGGACTACATGGTCGAATTCCCGCACGGCTACACCTACTCGGCCCACCCGGTGGCGTGCGCCGCCGGCCTCGCGGCGCTCGACGTGCTGACCCGCGAGGACATGGTCGGCCGCGTGCGCACGCTGGCGCCGCATTTCGAGAACGCGGTGCACAGCCTCAAGGGCAGCCAACACGTCGTCGACATCCGCAACTTCGGCCTGGCCGCGGGCATCACGCTGGCGCCGGTGCCCGGCGAACCCGCCAAGCGCCCGTACGAAGTGGCCATGGCGTGCTGGAAGAAGGGCTTCTACGTGCGCTACGGCGGCGACACGATCCAGCTCGCTCCGCCCTTCATCACCGAGAAGGCGGAAATCGACCGGCTGATCAACGCCGTCGGTGACGCGCTCGCCGAGGTCGCCTGAACGACCCGTGACGTAAGCATCGCGCCAGCGATTGCCCCCTAAACTGCAAAGCCCGAGGCCCGGATACACCGGCCCGGGCTTTCCTTGTTTTGGAGACAACGCGTGAGCGACACCACATTCGACTACATCGTCATCGGCGGCGGCACGGCCGGCGCGCTGATGTGCAACCGACTCTCGGCGGACAAGCGCAAGCGCGTGCTGCTGATCGAGGCGGGCCGCCGCGACGATTACCACTGGATCCACATCCCGGTCGGCTACCTCTACTGCATCGGCAACCCGCGCACCGACTGGCTCTACAGCACCGAGCCCGACCCGGGCCTCAACGGCCGCACGCTGCGCTACCCGCGCGGCAAGACGCTCGGCGGCAGCTCCAGCATCAACGGGATGATCTACATGCGCGGCCAGTCGCGCGACTACGACCAGTGGGCGCAGCTCACCGGCGACGATGCGTGGAAATGGGACAACGTGCTGCCTGCCTTCAAGCAGCACGAGGACCACTACCTCGGCGCCGACGAGATGCACGGCGCGGGCGGCGAATGGCGGGTGGAGAAGCAGCGCCTGCGCTGGGACATCCTCGACGCCTTCGCACAGGCCGCGCAGGAAGCCGGCATCCCGCACTCCACTGACTTCAACCGCGGCAGCAACGAAGGCGTGGGCTACTTCCAGGTCAACCAGAAGAATGGCTGGCGCTGGAACACGGCCAAGGCCTTTCTGCGGCCGACCTGCTACGGCCGGCCGAACTTCGAGATGTGGACCGGCGCGCAGGTCACGAAGCTGATCGTCGAGACGCAGCCCGACGGCACGCAACGCTGCACCGGCGCGCAGGTGTGGGACGGCCAGGAGATGGTGACGGCGCACGCCACCGACGAGGTGCTGCTGTGCGGCGGCAGCATCGGTTCGCCGCAGATGCTGCAGCTCTCGGGCATCGGCCCGGCCGACCTGCTGCGGGAGCGCGGCATCGACGTGGTGGCCGACCTGCCCGGCGTGGGCGCGAACCTGCAGGACCACCTGCAGATCCGCGCCGTGTTCAAGATCGACGGCGCGCCGACGCTCAACGTGCTGGCGTCGTCGATGATGGGCAAGGCGAAGATCGGCCTCGAGTACCTGATGAAGCGCAGCGGACCGATGAGCATGGCGCCGTCGCAGCTGGGCGCCTTCACGCGCAGTTCGCCCGACCACGAATGGCCGAACCTCGAGTACCACGTGCAGCCGCTGTCGCTCGACGCCTTCGGCGACCCGCTGCACGCCTTCCCGGCCTTCACCGCGAGCGTGTGCAACCTGAACCCGACCAGCCGCGGCTCGGTGCGCATCAAGAGCGCGCGCTTCGAGGACGCACCGGCGATCGCGCCCAACTACCTGAGCACCGACGAGGACCGCAAGGTCGCGGCCGATTCGCTGCGCGTGACCCGCCGCATCGCTGCGCAGCCGGCGCTATCGAAGTACAAGCCGATCGAATGGAAGCCGGGGCCGCAGTACGAGAGCGACGACGACTTGGCACGCCTCGCTGGCGACATCGCGACCACGATCTTTCATCCGGTAGGCACCACTAAGATGGGTGCGGATGGCGACCCAATGGCGGTGCTGGATTCGCGCTTGCGGGTGCGGGACGGGCGCGGGGGTTTGATCGCCGGCCTGCGCGTCGTCGATGCGGGGGCGATGCCGACGATCACGAGCGGGAACACGAACAGTCCGACCTTGATGATGGCGGAGAAGGCTGCGGGGTGGGTTTTGGGGCGGTAGTCGCTTGCACTGGGCGCTATGGAGAGCGCCCGGCAGGCGGTGCGGGCCGATCGACCCCGGTGCGCCGGCCGCTTCGCGGCTGCCCTGCGGTGTTCGCGCCATCGGCTGCGTCGCAGAACTCGCTGCGTTCACTTCGCTCTCTGCGCTCAGACAGCTGCGACGAGTCAGATGTTGAAGCGCGCTGCGCGCGCAGCCGATGGCACTGCGCTCCTCGGCGGCACACAGGGGATCGCCCGACCCGCACCGCCTGCCGGGCTTGGGGGCGCAACGATTGCGCTCGCCGGAAAGGATGCACAACGATCGCGTCCACGTCGGTGGGCGGTAGGGCTGTGGGCGGCCTTTGGCTGCGGCGAGCACCGCAGCCAAAGGCGGATCAGGGCCGCAGCTGTTTGAGCGAAGCGAGTTCTGCGGACCCCGCCTTTCGCGAGGAGCAGCAGCGAAGCCCGAAGGGCCGCAGGCGTCTGCCGCCCGCAGCCCTACCGCCCGCCGACGCCCACCCCATCAAGCGATCAACGCTCGATCGTCTTGTTCCACCGCGCATTCCACGCCGGCCGGTTCGCATTGATGCTCTCCCAATCCACCGTGATCGCGGTCTTCATGTAGCCGTTGATCGCCGCCACCTGCGCGACGCCCTCGCCCACGACCGGTGCCTTGGGGTTGGTCGGGATCTGGCTGCCGTACTGCAGCACGTTCGCCTGCGCCAGCGGGGAGAGCAGGAACTCGGTGAGCTTCTGCGCCAGCTCGGGCTCGCTGTTGTTGGCGATCACGCACTGGCCGACGATGAGCACCACAGAGCCCTCCTTCGGGTTCGCGTATTCGACGGGGATGCCCTTGGTCTTCATCGCCGCCACGATCGTCGGTGTCAGCGGGAAGACCGCGGCCTCGTTGGTCTGGACCATCTCGGAAATCTTGGCCGAGCTGGGGATGTACTCCAGCACGTTCGGCCCGATCGTGGTCGGCCAGGCCTTGAACCCGGGCTCGACGTTCTTCTCGTTGCCGCCCTGGATGCGGTTGAACATCAGGAAGCCATGCAGGCCGAAGGACGACGCCGAGGCCGACTGGAACACCACCTTGCCCTTGTACTTCGGGTCGGCCAGATCCATCCACGAGGTGGGCGGCGCCCAGCCCTTTTCCTTGAACATCTTGGCGTTGTAGGCCAAGCCAGTCATGCCCAGGCTCACGCCGCTGGCCATGTCGCCCTTGAAGCGCGCGGCCGGGTAGATCTCGTTGAGCGCGGCGCTCGGGCGCTGCTTCTCGCACAGGCCCATGCCGATGGCACGCGCCATGATGCCGTCGTCGAGGAACATCACGTGCATCTGCGGCTTGTCCTTGTTGGCCTGCGCCTTGGCCAGGATATCGGACGAGGTGCCGGGCACGACCACCACCTTGACGTTGTTGGCCTTCTCGAAGGCCGGGAAGACGTACTGCGTGTACGCCTTCTCGAAGGTGCCGCCGTTCATGCCGATGTAGAGCGTCTTGGTCTGCGCGCCGGCCACGCCGCTGGCGGCCAGGGCCGCAGCAGCCAGCGTGGTGAAGACGGCGCGGCGCAGGGCTCCGGAGTGGGGGGCGATGCGGGAGATGGACATGGCTTTCCTTTCGGTGGGTGAAGGGGACGCTGAGAGAGAACGGTTCAATGCGCGAGCGCAGGCTCGACGACGGGTGTGTGGGCGAAACGGCCGATGCCGAAGGCGTCGATGGGCGTGGTGCTGCGGCCATCGCTCACCAGCTCCGCCAGCACCTCGCCCACGGCGGGCCCGACCTGGAAGCCGGCGCCGGCAAAGCCGAAGCCGTGGAACAGCCCGGTCGTGGTTCGGCTCGGGCCGATCACCGGCTGGCGGTCGGGCAGGTAGCCTTCGGTGCCGCTCCAGGTGCGGATGAAATGGGCGTGCCGCAGCACGGGCAGCAGTTCGATCGCCTGCGTGGCGAGCGCGGCCATCGACGCGCGATCGGAACGCGCGCGGTCGGCATCGAGCGCACGGCCCGGCCCGCCGCCGAGCACCAGGTTGCCGCGTGCGACCTGGCGGCAGTACACGCTGCCGCCTTCCACGCCCAGGCTCCAGTGCATGAAGAAGGGCAGCGGCTCGGTGACCGCCATGGCCGGGTGGCCGGAGTGCATCGGCACCGCGTCGCCAAACTGCTCGGCGATGCGGTTGGCCCAGGCGCCGGCGCAGTTGAGCAACACCTGCGACCTCACCGCCAGCGTGTTGCCCGCGCGCAGATGGAAGAACTGGCCATCGTGGGCGATCTCGTCGACCCGCGTGCGTTCGTGGATGTCGGCGCCCGCGCGCCGTGCCGCGAGCGCGAAGGCCGGCGACACCAGGCGCGGGTTGGCCTGGCCGTCCTCCATGCACAGCGAGCCACCGACGGCCTTACCGCCCAGCCACGGGCACTGCGCGCGCAGCCGCGCGCCGGAGAGGATGTCGATGCCCAGGTCGAAGTCGCGCGCGCTGTCGCGGTAGGCCTCGAGCGCGGCCAGGTCGGCCTCGCTGCGGGCGATCTTGAAGTGGCCCGAGCGGATGTACTCGCCGTCGGTGCCGAGCAGTTCGGGCAGCCGGCCCCAGATGCCGTGCGCGCGCTGCGCCAGCGGCAGCTGGCTAATCGGCCGACCCTGGCGGCGCACGCCGCCGTAGTTGACGCCGCTCGAGCGCGAGCCGCACAGGTCGCGCTCGAGCAGCACCACGCGCAGCCCCATGCGGCGCAGGGCCAGCGCGGCCGAGCTGCCGACGATGCCACCGCCGACGATGGCGACATCGGTCACGATGCGTTGCGTCATGCGGTCACCTCTTCGTGCGTTGGACTGTCCGCAGGCACCAGATGGATCGGGATCGGCTTGATCGGTGCCTGCCCACGCAAGCGGCCGACCTGCGCCACCGGCCGGCCGGTGGCGTGCGCGAGGATCTCCGCCGCCGCGACGCCGCACATGCGGCCCTGGCAACGGCCCATGCCGACGCGCGTGAGTGCCTTGAGCCGGTTCATTTCGTCGGCCCCGCTGTTGGCGACGGCGCGGCGCAGTTCGCCGGCCGTGATGTTCTCGCAGCGGCACACGACGAGGTCGTCCGACGCCTGCGCGGCCCAGTCTTCGGGAAAGGGAAAGGCGCGTTCCAGCCCTGCGCGGAAGCCCATGAGCTTTTCAAGCTTCTGCTGCAGCCTATTGGCGCGCTGCGCATCGACAGCCACGCCATGGTCGGCCAGCAACGTGAGGGCCGCGAGCTCGCCGGCCCACTCCGCCGCGTCGGCGCCCATGATGCCGGCGCCGTCGCCCGCGAGGTACACGCCCGGCACGCTGGAGCGCCCGGCCGCGTCGCGCTCGGGCAGGTGCGCGCGGTGCAGCGGCGCGAAGGCGAAGCGGCAGCCGAGCAGGTCGGCCAGCTGGGTTTCGGAGCGCAGTGCGTAGCCGAAGCCGACGGCATCGCAGTCGAGCGTGTGCTCGCGGCCGCTTTCGGCCCAGACCACCGACCGCACGCGTTCGTCGCCCTGCATGCGGACCAGCCGCACGCCGCTGTGCAGCGCCACACCATGCGCTCGCAGCCAGGCGACGTAGTACACGCCCTTGGCGAACACCGCGGGCTGCCGCAGCAGCGCGGGCACGGCCGCGAGCTGATCGGCGAAGCGTGCCGTGTCGAGCACCGCCGCCACCTCCACACCCGCCTTTGCATACTGGTACGCCACCAGATAGAGCAGCGGCCCGGTGCCCGCGAACACCACACGCGAACCGATGGCGCAGCCCTGGAACTTGAGCGCTACCTGGGCGCCGCCGAGCGTGTACACGCCGGGCAGCGTCCAGCCGGGCACGGGCAGCACGCGGTCGGTCGCGCCGGTGGCGACGATGAGCTGGCCGTACGGCACGGTGTGCGTGGTCTGCGTGGGGCCGTGCAGCACGTCGAGCTGCTGGTCCTGCACGCTCCACACGAGGCTGTCGGGGCGGTGGTCGATGCGGCCCTGCAGGCCGTCGATGGCCGCATGCACGGCTGCAGCGCGCGCGGCCTCGGTGCCGTAGAGCGTCTGCGGCGTGCGCTTGAAATGTGCGGGCGGGCGGCGGTAGATCTGGCCGCCGGCGCGTGCGGCCTCGTCGATCACGATCGGCCGCAGGCCATGCGCGGCCAGCGTCTGCGCCGCGCGGATGCCGGCCGGGCCGGCGCCGACGATGACGGGCTGCAGTTCGGGCGTACTTGTCATGCCGGCATCTCGCTCAGCAATGCCATGCCGGACACGATGAAGGTCGAACAGGCCCGCAGCCGCGCCCCGTCGGCGGTGGCGATCCAGCAGTCCTGACAGGCGCCCATCATGCAGAAGCCGGCGCGCGGCTCGCCGCTGAATTCGTTGCGGCGCAGTTGCGCGCCTTGCGTGAGCACGGCGGTCAGCACCGTGTCGCCTTCCAGCGCCTGCACCGGCCGGCCGTCGAGCGTGAACGACACCGCTGCGCGCTGCGTCTCGGCGACGCGGCGCAGCAAGGGTTGTGCGGTGCCAAGGCTCATTTGTGCCCGCCCACCAGCACGCGGTCGAGCCCGTAGAGCCGGTCGAGCACGATCATCGCCACCGCCGTGACCGCCACCATCAGCGCCGACACGGCCGCCATCAGCGGGTCGATCGACTCGGTCGCGTACATGTACATGCGCACCGGCAGCGTCACCGTGCTCGGCGAGGTGACGAAGATCGACATCGTCACTTCGTCGAAGCTGTTGATGAAGGCCAGCAGCCAGCCGCCCGTGACGCCCGGCAGGATCATCGGCAGCGTGATGCGCTTGAACACCGTCGCCTGGCTCGCGCCCAGCGACAGCGCGGCCTGCTCGGCACTGCGGTCGAAGCCGACCAGCGCGGCCACCACCAGGCGCAGCGTGTAGGGCGTGACGATCAGCGCGTGCGCGAAGATCAGGAAGCCGAAGCTGCCGGTGCCGCCGACCAGCGCGAACATCCGCAGCAGCGCGACGCCCAGCACCAGGTGCGGAATGATCAGTGGCGACAGGAAGAGCGCGTTGAGGAAGTCGCGCCCCGGAAAGGCGTAGCGCGTGATCGCCATGCCCGCCGGCACCGCGAGCAGCGTCGCGATGGTCGCGGACGCGAGCGCCAGCCACAGGCTGTTCCAGAAGGACTGCATGAAGTCCGAGTGCTCGAAGACCGCGCGGAACCAGCGCAGCGAGAACTCGGTGGTCGGCAGCGTGAGCGTGTTTTCGGGCGTGAAGGCCACCACGCAGACGACCACCAGGGGCGCCAGCATGAAGGCGATGACGAGCGCGTTGAACGCGAGGGCGAGGGGGCCGTTCTTGGTCATGGTTCAGCCCAGGGATTTCTTGTACTGGCCTTCGATGAGGCGGTTGTAGCTGAGCATCACCACGAGGTTGGCAACGAGCAGCACCAGCGCAACAGCGGCGCCGAGCGGCCAGTTGAGCTCGTGCAGGTATTCGTCGTACACCACCGTGGCGACCATCTTCAGGCGACGGCCGCCGAGCAGGCCCGGAATCGCGAAGGAGCTGGCGGCGAGGCCGAAGACGATCAGGCTGCCCGACAGGATGCCGGGCATGACCTGCGGCAGCACGATGCGGCGCAGCGTGGTGAAGGGCGTGGCGCCGAGCGACAGGGCCGCGTTCTCCACGCCGGCGTCGAGCTTCTGCAGCGAGGTCCACACCGGGATCACCATGAAGGGCAGCATCACATGCACCAGCGCGATGACGATGGCCGTCTCGGTGTAGAGGATCTTGACCGGGCCGAGGCCGAAGACGCCGAGCAGCCCGTTGACCAGGCCCTCGGGGCCGAGCAGCATGCTCCAGCCGAAGGCACGCACCACCACCGACACCAGCAGCGGCGCGAGCACCACCAGCAGCAGGATCGAGCGCCAGGGGTTGCGCATGCGGCTGAGCACGTAGGCCTCGGGCGTGCCGATGAGCACGCAGATCAGTGCGACCAGCGCCGAGATCCAGAAGGTGCGCCAGAAGATGCCGTAGTAGTACGAGTCGGTGAAGAGGTGGATGTAGTGCTCGAGCGTGAACTCGCCGCTCTTCACGCCGAGCGCCGGGTCGTACACGTTGAACGACAGCACCGCGGTGAGCCCCAGCGGCACCAGCAGCAGCACGGTGAACAGCACCAGCGCCGGGGCCGAGAGCCACCAGGGCGTGGATTTCCTGGCGAGTGCGCTCATGTAGGCACCTGTTCGACAGTGGACTCATCGGCCGGCAGCAGGCGCGTGCAGTGGTCGGGCCAGTCGATGCCGGCAGCCTGGCCTTCGTCGAGCGCGTCGCGACCGTCGTTGGGGCTCAGCACCATGATGTCGCCGACCGGCGTGGCAACACGGTAGAGCCACTGGCTGCCGAGGAAGAAGCGCTCGCCGACCACGCCCTGCAGCCGGCCGCTGCCGGCGGCGACCAACTGCGCCTTCTCGGGCCGCACGCTCAGCAGCACCGCGGCGCCGGGGCGGAAGCCCGCGTCGTCCACGTCGACCGCGAGCGGACCGATCTCGACGCGCGTGCGGCTGCCGACGGAGGCGACCCGACCTTCCAGCAGGTTCGCCTTGCCGACGAAGGTCGAGATGAAGCGCGTGCGCGGGTGCTCGTACACGCGGTGCGGATGGTCGATCTGCGTGGCGCGGCCACCTTCCATCACGACCACGCGGTCGCTGATGGACATCGCCTCGCTCTGGTCGTGCGTGACCATGATGGTGGTGGTGCCGACCTTGCGCTGGATCTGCCGCAACTCGAACTGCATCTCCTCGCGCAGCTTGGCGTCGAGGTTCGACAGCGGCTCGTCGAGCAGCAGCACCGGCGGCTCGATCACCAGCGCGCGGGCCAGGGCGACGCGCTGGCGCTGGCCGCCGGAGAGCTCGCGCGGGTATTTCTTCGCATGCATCTCCAGATGCACCAGCGCCAGCGCCTGCGCGACGCGTTCCTGCCGCTCGGCCTTGGGCATCTTGCGCATCTCGAGGCCGAAGCTCACGTTGTCCGCCACCGTCATGTGCGGGAACAGCGCGTAGGTCTGGAACACGATGCCCAGGCCGCGGGTGTTGGCCTTGGCGGTCGTGATGTCCTGGCCGTCGAGTTCGATGCGGCCGCTGCTGACGGCTTCGAAACCGGCCACCATCTGCAGCGTGGTGGTCTTGCCGCAGCCCGACGGGCCGAGCAGCGAGACGAACTCGCCCTTCTCCACGGACAGGTTCATGGCCGACACGGCGCAGGTCGTGCCGTAGTACTTGGTCACGCCGGTGAGTTGAAGAAATGACATGGACGGCCTTTCATCGATCGGGAAGCCGCCACGGTTCGAATCTCCGCGGCGTTCGGATCAATCTATTGCAATAACCGAACCAGAATCCTCGTGGTATTCCATTAAACGGAAGATTTCTATCTTTTATTCCGTTTAATGGAATGATTGGGATAGACTGGATGCCAGAGATTCCACAGGACCCACCATGACGACGACTTCCACCGCCACCGGGGGCGTGCCCCGGGCCTTCCTGGTGATCCGCGCGCTGGCCGAATTGCAGGCAGAAGGCGGCCGCGTGACCCAGATTGCACGAAATGTGGGCCTGACCCAGGCCACCACGCACCGTTTGCTGCAGTCGCTGGTGGCCGAGGGCATGGTGGAACAGGACGAGCGCAGCAAGCTCTACCGGCTCAGCATCGACTTCTTCGCGCTGGCGTCGAAGGCCGGCGACGGCGGCGGCTTGCGCGCCCTGTGCCGCCCGGCGCTGCTGCGACTGAGCGCCAGCCTGGGCGACAGCATCTTCCTGCTGGTGCGCAGCGGCTTCGACGCTGTCTGCCTCGACCGCAGCGAAGGCCCCTTCCCCATCCGATCCTTCACCGGCGACATCGGCGGGCGCATCGCGCTGGGCGTGGGCCAGGGCGCGCTGGCGATCCTCGCCTTCCTGCCGGAGGCCGAGCGCGAGGAGGTCATCCGCTTCAACCTGTCGCGGGTGCGCGAGTACGGCGTGTACGACGAGGTCTACCTGCGCACCGAGATCGAGAAGGTTCGCCAGCAGGGCTACGCCGGGCGCAACACCGGCCTGCTCGAAGGCATGGCCGGCGTGGCGGTGCCGATCTGTGACCGCGAGGGCCGCGCCGTGGCCGCGCTGAGCGTGGGCACCATCGCCGACCGCCTGAGCGCCGACCGGCTGCCCACGGTGGTCGAGCTGCTCAAGCGCGAGGCGGCCGGCATCGGCCCGCGCATCAACCCCTTCGACGCGACCCTGCGCCGGCCGACGCAGAGCCTGGCGAGCTCGCCGGCCGCGCAGAAGATCGAGCTGCCGCCGGCGGATTGATCGCCGCTGCGTCCGCCTGCGCCTCGCCCACGATCCAGTCGCGGAAGGCCAGCAGCAGCGGCACCTGCGCACGCGATTCGGGGTAGACCAGGTAATAGGCGTCGGCGCTGGTCAGCGCCTGGGGGAACAGCACCGTCAGCGCACCGGCGGCGATCTCCGCCTCGACCAGGAAGCTGGGCAGCAGCGCCGCGCCGAGGCCCGACACCGCCGCCTGCGCGATCATCGCGAACTGCTCGAAGCGCGGGCCGCGCAGCGCCGGCGCGCCGGCCACGCCGACCTGCTCGAACCACTCCGCCCACTGCGTCGGCCGGGTGCTCTGCTGCAGCAGCACGACCGTCGCGAGGTCCTGCGGCTGCCGGATGGCATGGCGCTCGGCGAAGGCCGGGCTGCAGACCGGCACCACCGCCTCGTGCATCAGGTAGGCGCAGGCCGCGCCGGCCCAGTGCGGCGCGCCGAAGTGGATGGCCGCGTCGAAGGGCTCCTGCGCGAAGTCGAAAGGCTCGGAGCGGGCGGCGAAATTCACCGTGACCTCCGGGTGCCGCGCGACGAAGCCACCCAGGCGCGGGATCAGCCAGCGCGTGCCCAGCGTCGGCAGCACCGCCAGGTTGAGCAGCCCGCCTCCCGCCGACGCCATCACCTTCTGGCTGGCGCCCGACAGCTGCTGCAGCACCGCGCGCACGTCGGCCGCATAGACGCGGCCGATGTCGGTGAGCACGATGCGCTGGCGCACCCGGTGGAACAGCGCGATGCCCAGTTGCTGCTCCAACTGGCGGATCTGCCGCGACACCGCGCTCTGCGTCAGGTGCAGCTCGTCCGCCGCGCGCGAGATGCTGTGGTGCCGCGCGGCCGCCTCGAAGGCGAGCAGGTCGGCGACCGGCGGGAGGAAGGATTTCTTGAACATCGTCATTCGGAGGGGGAATGAAGCCGTGACTCCATCTCCGTCCTCTACAAGCATCGAGGGAGCATTCTGCCGACTTCATTCCCTCTTCGCATCAACTCGTTCCACATTTTCGCTATGCAAGCCGGCCGCGGTGGCGGACAGTGTCGCCATCGTCTTTCCCAGCCGGACCCTGCCATGCCCAACGCTTCCACCCCCTCCTCCCTGCCGACCGAAGTCGCCGAACTGCTGCAGCGCCTCGGTGTGCCGCGCGACGCTTACACCGGCGGCTCGCTGCCGGTGCGCTCGCCCGTCACCGGTGAACAGATCGCGGCCGTCGCCGAGACCTCCACCGCCCAGGCCGCCGAGGCCATCGGCCGTGCCCATGCCGCCTACCTGACATGGCGCAACGTGCCGGCGCCCCGCCGCGGCGAACTGGTGCGCCTGCTCGGCGAAGAGCTGCGCCTGCACAAGGCCGACCTCGGCCGGCTGGTGACGCTCGAAGCCGGCAAGGTGCCGTCCGAAGGCGCCGGCGAGGTGCAGGAAATGATCGACATCTGCGACTTCGCCGTCGGCCTGTCGCGCCAGCTCTACGGCCTGACCATCGCCACCGAGCGCGCCGAGCACCGGATGATGGAAACCTGGCATCCGCTGGGCGTGGTCGGCGTCATCTCGGCCTTCAACTTCCCGGTGGCCGTGTGGTCGTGGAACGCCGCGCTGGCGCTGGTCTGTGGCGACCCGGTGGTGTGGAAGCCATCCGAGAAGACGCCGCTGACCGCGCTCGCCACGCACGCCATCGCCCAGCGCGCCATCGCCCGCTTCGGCGCGGATGCGCCCGAGGGTCTGCTCGATCTGCTCATCGGCCAGCGCGACATCGGCGAAGTGCTGGTCGACGACCACCGCGTGCCGGTGCTCTCGGCCACGGGCTCCACCGCGATGGGCCGCCAGGTGGCGCCCAAGCTGGCCGCGCGCTTCGCCCGCGCCATCCTCGAACTGGGCGGCAACAACGCAGCCATCGTGGCGCCCTCGGCCGACCTCGACCTCGCGCTGCGCGGCATCGCCTTCGCCGCCATGGGCACGGCCGGCCAGCGTTGCACCACGCTGCGCCGCTTGTTCGTGCACGACAGCGTGTACGACGCGCTGGTGCCCAAGCTGGCCAAGGTCTACGCCAGCGTGCAGGTCGGTGACCCGCGCGAGGCCGGCACGCTGGTCGGCCCGCTGATCGACCGCGCCGCCTTCGACGGCATGCAGAAGGCGCTGGGCGAATGCCGCGAGCTGGGCGCGACGGTGCACGGCGGCCAGCGCGTCGACGGCATCGGCACGCAGGACGCCTACTACGTGCGCCCGGCGCTGGTCGAGCTGAAATCGCACGCAGGCCCGGCATTGCGCGAGACCTTCGCGCCCATCCTCTACGTCGTGCGCTATGCGTCCTTCGACGAAGCCATCGAATGGCACAACGCGGTGGGCGCGGGCCTGTCGTCGTCGATCTTCACGCTCGACATGCGCGAGGCCGAGCGCTTCATGTCGGCGGCGGGCTCGGACTGCGGCATCGCCAACGTGAACATCGGCCCGAGCGGCGCCGAGATCGGCGGCGCCTTCGGTGGCGAGAAGGAAACCGGCGGCGGGCGCGAAGCCGGCTCCGACGCCTGGAAGGCCTACATGCGCCGCGCGACCAACACCATCAACTACTCGACCGCCCTGCCGCTGGCGCAAGGCGTGACCTTCGACATCGGGGACTGAGCGTGACGACCGCTTTCGTGCCGGCGCAGCGCGTGCGCGCCATCGGCGTGTCCGAGATCCTGCGCATCACCGACCACGCGAATGCGCAGAAGCGCGCCGGCCGGCCGGTGATCGTGCTGGGCGCGGGCGAGCCGGATTTCGACACGCCGCAGAACGTGCTCGACGCCGCCGTGCGCGCCATCGGCCGCGGCGAGACGCGTTACACGGTGCTCGACGGCAGCCCGGCCATGAAGGCCGCGGTGCAGCACAAGTTCCAGCGCGACAACGGGCTGGACTTCGCGCTCGACGAGATCAGCGTGAGCGCCGGCGCCAAGCAGGTCATCTTCAACGCGATGATGGCCAGTCTGGACCCGGGCGACGAGGTCATCCTGCCGGCGCCGTACTGGACCTCGTACGCCGACATCGTGCAGATCTGCGGCGGCGTGCCGGTGCCGGTCGCGTGCACCGAAGCGAACGGCTTCCGTCTCGACGCGGCGCAGCTCGAAGCGGCGATCACGCCGCGCACGCGCTGGCTCTTCCTGAATTCGCCGTCGAACCCGAGCGGCGCGGCCTACAGCGCGGCGCAACTCGCGCCGCTGTGCGAGGTGCTGCTGCGGCATCCGTTGGTGTGGGTGCTGGCGGACGACATCTACGAACACATCCTCTACGACGGCCTCGCCTTCGCGACGCCCGTGGCCGTCGAGCCGCGGCTGCGCGAGCGCACGCTGACGGTCAACGGCGTGTCGAAGGCCTACGCCATGACCGGCTGGCGCGTGGGCTACGGGGCCGGGCCCCGCGCGCTGATCGCGGCCATGGCCGTGGTGCAGAGCCAGACGACCTCCTGCCCATCGTCGATCAGCCAGGCCGCGGCCATCGAGGCGCTGACCGGGCCGCAGGACGTGGTGGCCACGCGCCGTGCCGATTTCCAGGCGCGGCGCGACGTCGTGGTGGCGGCGTTGAACCGGGCGCCCGGCCTGCACTGCCGCGTGCCCGAAGGCGCCTTCTACACCTACGCCAGTTGCGCCGGGGTGCTCGGCAAGCACACACGCGGCGGTACGCTGCTGCAGACCGACAGCGACTTCTGCCGCTACCTGCTGCAGGAGGTCGAGGTGGCCGTGGTGCCGGGCAGCGTGTTCGGGCTGGCGCCGTACTTCCGCATCTCGTATGCGACCTCGATGGCGCAGCTGGAAGAAGCCTGCGCGCGCATCACCGCGGCCTGTGCCGCGCTCGAATGAACCCATCCATCCTCTCGGAATCCCTATGACCTCACCCCGCACCGGCGGCCAGATCCTGGTCGACCAACTCATCACCCACGGCGTCGAGCAGCTGTTCTGCGTGCCCGGCGAAAGCTTCCTCGCGGTGCTCGACGCGCTGCACGACGCCTCGATCGCCGTGACCGTGTGCCGCCAGGAAGGCGGCGCGGCCATGATGGCCGAGGCGCAGGGCAAGCTCACCGGCAAGCCGGGCATCTGCTTCGTCACGCGCGGCCCGGGGGCGACCAACGCGTCGGCCGGCGTGCACATCGCGCACCAGGACTCGACGCCGCTGCTGCTCTTCGTCGGCCAGGTGGCGCGCGATGCGCTGGGCCGCGAGGCCTTCCAGGAACTGGACTACGGGGCGGTGTTCGGCAGCATGGCCAAGTGGGTCGTGCAGATCGACGACCCGGCGCGCGTGCCCGAACTGATCTCGCGCGCCTTCCACGTCGCGACCTCCGGCCGGCCCGGCCCTGTCGTGATCGCGCTGCCCGAGGACATGCTGACCGAGGCCGCGACCGTGGCCGACGCGCTGCCCTATGCCGTCGCGGAAACGCATCCGGGCGCGGCGCAGATCGCCGAGCTGCAACAGCGCCTCGAGGCGGCCGAGCGGCCGGTCGTGATCCTCGGCGGCAGCCGCTGGTCCGACTCGGCGGTGCAGCAGTTCGCCGGTTTCGCCGAAGCCTTCGCGCTGCCGGTGTACTGCTCGTTCCGCCGGCAGATGCTGTTCAGCGCCCGGCACCCGTCGTACGGCGGCGACCTGGGACTGGGCGCGAACCCGAAGCTGCTGCAAGCGATCCGCGGGTCGGACCTGGTGCTGCTGATCGGCGGGCGCCTGTCGGAAGTGCCCTCGCAGGGCTACGAGCTGATCGGCATCCCGACGCCGCAGCAGGCGCTGGTGCACGTGAACGCCGACGCCGACGAGCTGGGCAAGCTGTACCGCGCCACGCAGGCCATCCATGCAACGCCGCAGGCCTTTGCAGCAGCGGTCGCCCCGCTGCGGCCCTCGGCGCCGCCGGCGTGGGCGGCCACCACGGCCCAGGCGCACCAGGATTTCCTGGCCTGGAGCGACCCGGCGCCGATCCGCATTCCCGGCCCACTGCAGATGGGCGAGATCATGACGCACCTGCGCGAAGTGCTGCCGGCCGACACCATCTTCTGCAACGGCGCCGGCAACTTCGCCACCTGGGTCCACCGCTTCTGGCCCTTCACCACCTTCGCGAGCCAGCTGGCCCCCACCAGCGGCTCGATGGGCTACGGCCTGCCGGCGGGCGTGGGTGGCAAGCGGCTGTGGCCCCAGCGCGAAGTGGTCGTGTTCGCCGGCGACGGCGACTTCCTGATGCACGGCCAGGAATTCGCGACCGCGGTGCAATACGGGCTGCCGATCATCGTGGTGCTGCTCGACAACGCGATGTACGGCACGATCCGCATGCACCAGGAGAAGCACTACCCCGGCCGCATCAGCGCCACGCAGCTGAAGAACCCCGACTTCCGCGGCTATGCCGAGGTGTTCGGCGGCCACGGCGAACGCGTGACCACGACGGAAGAGTTCGGCCCGGCGCTGGCGCGCGCGCGGGCCAGCGGCAAGCCGGCCATCCTGCATTGCCTGCTCGACCCGGAGGCGATCACGCCCGGCAGCACCTTGCAGAGCATCCGCAAGGCCGCGCTCGCGGCGAGTTGAGATCGGGGCCTCTCACGTCTCGATACATCTTGGGCGAAGCGACGCGTCTGGTAACGGGTTAGTCCTAATGCACTGCCGCGGTGCGCACTCTAAAGTCGCGCCACTCGCAAACGGGCCTGCCCGTCCCGCGGGGTGCCGAGGAGACATAGCTTTCGCACAAAACTCGAAGACCCGAGACAACAGGCTTCCACAGAGAAGCCGCACAAAAGAAAAAGACGCCGCTGGACGGCGTCTTTTTTTTGGCGGGGTCGGACGGCGATCGTCGGCGGCATGGCTTCATTGTGGTGCGCCGCACACAGTGGCGCGACCAACGCCTGGAAACACGACAGAGTTCACGGAAACTTTTTCCCGCGGGACGCGCGTCAGGCAGAAGATCGGCAGATCCCCTCAAAGGAGCTGCGATGCCCGCCCACACCCCCACCTACCGCACTGCCGATGCGTCGGCGGCCACGTGGCGCCAGCGCATCGCGCAAGCCATGGGACGCCGCAAGACGTCTTCCCGCGCGACCGCTCCCACCCTGCAGATCCCGGTCGCGCGTCCGTCCGCCGACGCCTTCGAGCGCATGGACCTCGACCAGCGCGTACGCCAGCTCGGCGAATGGTGAGGTGAGCGCTCAGGGCGCCGTCGCCGCGGCGTTCGCGCCCGCTGGTGGCCACGCGACCTCGCTCGCCACGCGCGGCTTACCGATCGGTGCCGTCGCCTTGCCCACGCGGATTGCCGCCATGTCGGCCTCGCTCGGGTACTGGTCGAGCAGCCAGTAGTCCATCACCCGCCGCGCGATCGGCGCGGCCGCGCCGGCGCCCCAGCCGGCGTTCTCCACGATCACCGCCACTGCGATCTTCGGGTCGTTGGCCGGCGCGAAACCCATGAAGAGTGCGTGGTCCCGCTGGTGCTCCTCGAGGGCCTTGGCGTTGTACTTGGTGTTCTGAGCCTGCGTCACGGCCTGCGCTGTACCGGTCTTGCCCGCGGCCTGGTAACCCGCCCCGGCGAACACGCCGCGCGCCGTGCCGCTGGTGACCACGCTCACCAGGCCTTCGCGCACCACGGCCACATTGGCCGGCGAGAAGCCCAGGTTCTCCGCAGGCGGCTGGATCACCGACTTGACCTGGCCCGTGACCGTGTCACGGGTGGCGAGCACCACGTGCGGCCGGTATCGCACGCCGCCGTTGGCCACGATCGACGTCGCCTGCGCCAGCTGCAGCATGGTGAAGGTGTTGTAGCCCTGGCCGATGCCCAGCGAGATGGTTTCGCCGGCGTACCACTTCTTCTGCTCGGGCCGCTTGTAGGCGTTGCGCTTCCATTCGGTGCTGGGCAGCACGCCGCGCAGTTCGCCGCCCAGGTCGATGCCGGTGATCTGTCCGAAGCCCAGCGGCTTCATGAAGTCGTGGATCTTGTCCACGCCCATCTCGTTGGCCAGCGAGTAGTAGTAGATGTTGCTCGACAGCTGGATCGAGCGGCGCATGTCGACGCCGCCGATGTTGCCTTCCGGGCTGCCGAAGCGGTGCCCGCCAAAATTGAAATAACCCGGGTCGTTGACCACGACATTCGGCCCGCGCGATCCGGTCTGCAGCGCAGCCAGCGCCATGAAGGGCTTGTACGTCGAGCCCGGCGGGTAGGTGCCGCGCAGCGCGCGGTTGAGCAACGGCTTGTCGAGCGACTCGCTCAGTTCCTTCCAGCTCTCGCTGTCGATGCCCTCGACGAACAGGTTGGGGTCGAAGGTCGGCTTGCTGACGAAGGCCAGCACCTCGCCGGTCTTGGGGTTGAAGGCCACCAGCGCACCGCGGCGATCACCGTACATGTCCTCGATCAGCTTCTGCAGCTTGATGTCGAGTGACAGCATCACCGTGTCGCCCGGGGTCGACGGATGGCTGGCCAGCCGGCGCACAGCGCGCCCGCCCGCGGAGGTTTCCATCTGCTCCACGCCGGTCAGCCCGTGCAAGGTTTTTTCGTAGCTCTGCTCCACGCCGAGCTTGCCGATGTAGTCGGTGCCCTTGTAGTTGGACACCTCTTCCTCCGGCCAGTCTTCCATCGCTTCCTTCTCGCGCTGGTTGATGCGGCCGATGTAGCCGAGCACGTGGCTCGCCGTCTCGGCATAGGGGTAATTGCGAAAGAGCCGCGCCTTGATCTCGACGCCCGGGAAGCGGTAACGCTGCGCCGCGAAACGGGCCACCTCCTCGTCCGACAGGCGCGTGCGAATGGGCACCGAATCGAAACTGCGCGAGTCCTCGCGCAGGCGCTTGAAGCGGCGACGGTCGCGCGGCGTGACGTCGACCACCTCGGCCAGTGCGTCGATGGTCTCATCGACCTTGCCGGCCTTCGACGGCGTGATCTCCAGCGTGTAGGCCGAGTAGTTCGAGGCCAGCACGACGCCGTTGCGGTCGAGGATCAGCCCGCGGTTGGGCACCACCGGCAACACGGCCGTGCGGTTGCTCTCGGCCTGCTCGGCCAGATCGACGTGTCGCACCACCTGCAGGTAGACCAGCCGCGAGCACAGCAGCCCGAAGGCGGTGAGCACCACCAGGCCGATGACGATCACCCGCCGCTTGAAGCGGGCGAGGTCGGCGGCGACATTGCGGATCTCGGTCATGCGGGACGCAGACTACGCGCGCAGGGCGCGCGGAGCAAGTTCACAGGGGTCGATTGGCATCGGGCTCGGGCGTGCGCCGCTGCGGCGCCAGCAGGATGAGGCTGATGAGCGGCCACAGCGCCGCCTCGATCACCGGCGCGATCAGCAGCGACCAGCCCGGGAACACCCCGCCGCCGATCATGCGGATGGCCAGCTCGATCAGGTGCGACACGGCGAACAGCGGCAGCACCTGCGGCGCCTGCGACAGCACCGGGTACCAGAGCAGCCGGCGGTGCAACATGATCGCGAAGAAGCCCAGCGTGGTGTACGACAGCGCGTGCTGGCCCAACATGGCCGACTGGTGCACGTCCATGCACAGGCCGAACACGAAGGCCGCGCCGATGCCGATCCGCGTGGGCTGATGCACGCTCCAGAACACGATCGCCAGCGCCAGCAGATCGGGCGTCCAGGCCGCGCGGCCCAGCGGCACCATGTCGAACAGCAGCGCGACGATCAGGCTGGCCCAGATGAAGACCGGGTTGACGGGCAGCAGGAGCTGCTGCTGGCCGGGACGCATGATCATGGTGTGCGCCCTTCCCGGCGAGCAGCGGGTTTCGGCGCCGAAGCCGCCGGTGCCTTCGGCTTGGCGTCGGCGTTCTTCTTGACGCTGGCGGCGGACGCCGCTGCCGATGCGGCCGCGGCCGAGCGCATCGACGCCGCACTGCCGATCGGCGCCAGCACCAGCACATAGCGCGCCGCCGTCACCTGCGCGAGCGGCAGGCAGTAGATGCGGGCGAAGCCGGAATCGGCACGGCGTTCGATGCGTTCGATCTTCGCCACCGGCAGCCCCGGCGGGTAGACGCCATCGACACCGCTGGTCGCGAGCAGGTCGCCCTCCTGCAGGTCGGCGTTGGCGGCCATGAAGCGCAGTTCGAGCCCGCCGCCGTGCGCACTGGCGTCGCCGAAGGCCACGCTGCGTGCGCCGGTGCGGGTGTTCTGCACCGGGATGGCGAGGTCGCGGTCGATCACCAGGGTGACTTCGCTGCTGAAGGGCAGCACCTGCGTCACCTGCCCGATCACGCCGCGCTCGTCGATCACCGGCGAGCCGGGGGCGATGCCGCTGGACAGGCCCTGGTCGATGACGACCTTGCGGGTGTACGGGTCGGCCGCGTCGTAGAGCACCTCGGCCGCACGGCCCGGCGTCTGCGTCGTCTGCCGCAGTTCGAGCAGCGAGCGCAGCCGTTCGTTTTCCTTGGCCAGGCTGTCGGCCTGGCCCGCACGTTCGGCCTGCAGCGTCAGCGCGCGGCGCGCCTCGGCCTCGTTGCGTTGGGCCACCTGCAGATCTTCGAGGTAGGTGCCGCCCTGGGCGAACAGCTGCACCGGCTTGAGCGCCAGCCATTGGAAGGGATAGAGCACGGCACCGACGGCAGCGCGCACCGGCTGCGTCAGATGGAAGCGCGCATCGGCCACCATCAGGAACACGGCGAGCGCGCTGAAGAAGATCAGCTTGCTGAGCGCCGACGGGCCCTGGTGAAAGAGCGGTGGCGCGGAGCGATCCAGCGTGCCGAGCGGCATACGCGACCGCCGGGGTTATTCCGAGGTGAAGATGCTGCCGAGACGGTCCATGCGCTCGAGGGCGATGCCGCAGCCGCGCACCACGCAGGTCAGCGGGTCTTCGGCGACCAGCACCGGCAGGCCGGTTTCCTCGGCCAGGAGGCGGTCGAGGTCGCGCAGCAACGCGCCGCCGCCCGTGAGCATCATCCCGCGCTCGGCGATGTCGGCGCCCAGTTCGGGCGGCGTCTGCTCCAGCGCGTTCTTCACGGCCGAAACGATGTTGTTGAGCGGATCGGTCAGCGCTTCCAGCACTTCGTTGCTGCTGATGGTGAAGCTGCGCGGCACGCCCTCGCTGAGGTTGCGGCCCTTGACTTCCATCTCCTTGACCTCGGAGCCCGGAAAGGCCGAGCCGATGGTCTTCTTGATGACTTCGGCCGTCGGCTCGCCGATCAGCATGCCGTAGTTGCGGCGGATGTAGTTGATGATGGCTTCGTCGAAGCGGTCGCCGCCAACGCGGACGCTGCCCTTGTAGACCATGCCGCCGAGCGAGATCACGCCGACTTCGGTGGTGCCGCCGCCGATGTCGACGACCATCGAGCCCGACGCTTCCGACACCGGCAGGCCGGCGCCGATGGCCGCGGCCATGGGCTCTTCGATGAGGTAGACCGAAGTGGCGCCCGCCGCTTCGGCCGCGTCCTTGATGGCGCGGCGCTCGACCTGGGTCGAGCCGCAAGGCACGCAGATGATGATGCGCGGGCTCGGCGCGAGCAGCGAGCGTGGGTGCACCATCTTGATGAACTGCTTGATCATCTGCTCGGTGATCACGAAGTCGGCGATCACGCCGTCCTTCATCGGGCGGATCGCCTCGATGTTGCCGGGCACCTTGCCCAGCATGGCCTTGGCCTCGCGGCCGACCGCCTGGATCACCTTCTTGCCGTGCGGGCCGCCTTCATGGCGGATGGCCACGACCGACGGTTCGTCCAGCACGATGCCCTTGTTGCGGGCGAAGATCAGGGTGTTGGCGGTGCCGAGGTCGATGGCGAGGTCGGTCGAAAAGTACCGACGGAAAGCTCCAAACATGTGGAATTCCTCTGGAGCACGGCATGCGCATCGGCAGGTCGTCGCTCTATTTTTTGGGTCGTCTGAAGGGATGGATTGATGGTTTTTGCAGCAAAAGCCGGCGCGTTCGCGGGGGTTGCGGCAAAGGCGGGATAATACCCGAATCCCCTGGACTTCCCTCGTTTTCGCCCCCCGGCGGGGCCGGTTTCGACACCGTTTCGCCCTCATTTCCGAATGTCACTCACCTCCACCGATATTGCCCGCATCGCCACGCTGGCACGCCTCCAGTTGGCGCCCGACGAGAGCACGCGCCTGCAGGGCCAGATCAACAGCTTCTTCGACCTGGTCGAGAAGATGCGCGCCGTCGACACCACTGGCCTCGAGCCGCTGGCCCACCCCGTGGCCGCCATCGAAGACATCACCCTGCGCCTGCGCGACGACGTGGTGAGCGAGCCGAACAACCGCGAGGCCAACCAGAAGAGCGCCCCCGCCGTCGAACGCGGCCTGTTCCTCGTGCCAAAGGTGATCGAATGAGCGCGGACCTGCATCAACTGGGCGTGGCCGGCCTCGCCAAGGCCCTGGCATCGCGCGAGGTCTCGGCGGTCGAGGCCGCCCAGCATTTCCTCCAGCGCATCGATGCGCACCAGGCGCTCGGCGCCTTCGTCGCGGTCGATGCCGACGTGACGCTGGCGCAGGCCCGGGCCGCCGACGCGCGGATCGCCAAGGGCAACGCACCGGCGCTGGCTGGCGTGCCGATCGCGCACAAAGACATCTTCGTCACCACCGACTTCCCGACCACCGCGGGTTCGCGCATGCTGGCCGGCTACCGCTCGCCCTTCGACGCGACCGTGGTGCGCAAGCTGGCCGAGGCCGGTGCCGTGACGCTGGGCAAGCTCAGCTGCGACGAATTCGCGATGGGGTCGGCCAACGAGAACGTGGCCGTGCCCGCCGTGGGCTCCGACAAGGCCGTGCCGGTGCGCAACCCCTGGGACACCGCCCGCGTGCCGGGCGGCTCCTCCGGCGGCAGTGCGGCGGCCGTGGCCGCGCGCCTGGCGCCGGCCGCCACCGGCACCGACACCGGCGGCTCGATCCGCCAGCCCGCCTCCTTCTGCGGCATCACCGGCATCAAGCCGACCTACGGCCGCGCCTCGCGCTACGGCATGGTCGCCTTCGCCTCCAGCCTCGACCAGGCCGGGGCGATGGGCCGTTCGGCCGAAGACTGCGCGCTGCTGTTGTCGGCGATGTGCGGCCCCGACCTGGACCGCGACTCGACCTCGATCGACCGACCGGCCGAAGACTTCTCGCTCTCACTGAACGCGCCGCTCAAGGGCTTAGTTATTGGAGTGCCGCTCGAATGGATTTCCAAGCCTGCGGATCAAGCGGCGAAAGACATGGACCCGACCAATCCAGGACCGTCAGCGGGGGTCTCCGATGCATTCTGGGACGCCATGAAGGTTTATGAGGATTTGGGGGCGACCTACAAATTTGTGCATCTCCCACGAACTTCGCTGTCGATTCCCGTCTATTACATCTTGGCGGCGGCCGAAGCATCGAGCAACCTGAGCCGCTTCGACGGCGTCAAATTCGGCCACCGCGCCAAGGACTACCGCGACCTGGCCGACATGTACGGCAAGACCCGCGAAGAAGGCTTCGGCGACGAGGTCAAGCGCCGCATCATGATCGGCACCTACGTGCTGAGCCACGGCTACTACGACGCCTACTACCTGCAGGCGCAGAAGGTGCGCCGCATGATCGCCGACGACTTCCGGCAGGCCTTCCAAGGCTGTGACGTGATCGCTGGTCCGGTGGCGCCGACGGTGGCCTGGAAGCTCGGCGAGCACGGCGACGACCCTGTCGCCGACTACCTGGCCGACATCTACACCCTGCCCGCCTCGCTGGCCGGCCTGCCCGGCATGAGCCTGCCCGCAGGCTTCGGCGAAGCCGGCATGCCGGTCGGCCTGCAGCTGATCGGCAACTACTTCGCCGAGGCGAAGCTGCTGAACGCCGCGCACCGCTTCCAGCAGGCCACCGACTGGCATGCGCGCGCGCCCAAGGGAAATTGAGATGAGCGACCCCGTGAACACATTCGAAGCGCAGCAGGAAGGCCGTCCGACCGGCCCGCTGGTGCAGGGCTATGAAGTCATCATCGGCTTCGAGACGCACGCGCAGCTGTCGACCGCCAGCAAGATCTTCAGCCGCGCCTCGACGGCTTTCGGCGCCGAGCCCAACACGCAGGCCTGCGCCGTCGACCTGGCGCTGCCGGGCACGCTGCCGGTGATGAACAAGGGCGCGGTCGAACGCGCCATCAAGCTCGGCCTGGCGCTGGGCTCGACCATCGCGCCGCGCAGCGTCTTCGCGCGCAAGAACTACTTCTACCCCGACCTGCCCAAGGGCTACCAGATCTCGCAGTTCGAGATCCCGGTGGTGCAGGGTGGCGCCGTGAGCTTCTTCGTCGGCGACGAATCCAAGACCGTGCGCCTGGTGCGCGCGCACCTGGAAGAAGATGCCGGCAAGTCGCTGCACGAGGACTTCATCGGCCAGTCGGGCATCGACCTGAACCGCGCCGGCACGCCGCTGCTCGAGATCGTCACCGAGCCCGACATGCGCTCCACCGCCGAGGCCGTGGCCTATGCGAAGGAGCTGCACAAGATCGTCACCTGGATCGGCATCTGCGACGGCAACATGCAGGAAGGGAGCTTTCGCTGCGACGCCAACGTGTCGGTGCGCAAGCCCGGCGCCAAGCTGGGCACGCGCCGCGAGATCAAGAACCTGAACAGCTTCAAGTTCATGCAGCAGGCGATCGACTACGAGATCCGCTGGCAGATCGAGGAGATCGAGGACGGCCGCGCGATCCAGCAGGCCACCGTGCTGTTCGCCCCCGACACCGGCGAGACGCGCGCGATGCGCACCAAGGAAGACGCGGCCGACTACCGCTACTTTCCCGACCCGGACCTGCCGCCGCTGGCGATCGCGCCCGAATGGATCGAGCGGGTGCGTGGCGAGATGCCCGAGTTGCCGCGCGCGATGGCCGAGCGCTATGTGACGACGCACGGCCTGTCGGCGTACGACGCCGCGCAGCTCACGCAGAGCGTGGCGCTGGCGCACTACTTCGATGCGACGGTGGCCGCGGGCGCGTCGCCCAAGCTGGCCAGCAACTGGATCACCGGGGAGATCGCCCGACGCCTGAATGCGCAGGACATCGCCATCGGCGAAGCGCCGGTCACGGCGGCACAGCTGGCGAAGCTGATCGTGCGCATCGGCGACGGCACCATCTCCAATGCCGCCGCACGCCAGGTCTTCGACGCCCTGTGGACCAGCGAAGCGAGCGATGTCGATGCGGTGATCGAGGCCAAGGGCCTCAAGCAGATGAGCGATTCCGGCGCCCTCGAAGCCATCATCGACGGCGTGCTCGCCACCAACGAGAAGAACATCGCCGAATACCGCGCCGGCAAGGACAAGGCCTTCAACGCGCTGGTGGGTCAGGTGATGAAGGCCAGCCAGGGCAAGGCCAACCCGGCGCAGGTCAATGCGCTGCTGAAGAGCAAGCTGGGCTGAGCGGACTCAGCGGCCGGCGCCACCGGCCGCGTTCGCCGACCACAGCGGCTTGAGCCGCGCGCGCTCCTCGTCGAAGCGCGCGTTCACGCGCTTCTTTTCGTCTTCCTGCGCCGCGATGAAGCGGTTCTGGACCGCCACGCTCTGCTCGCTGTCGTCGAGCTTGCGACGCAACGACGGCGGGGCCTTGCTCGGGTCCTTCTTGTAGAACTCCATCTCGTCGTCGATGCCCTGGCGCTCCTTGCCCAGCTCGCCGAGCCGCTTGCGGGCGGCGTCGATGACCGCATCGATCTGCAGCATGGCTTCGGACCGCTCGCGCTCGTGCGCCGTCGGATTGGGGTAACGCATCAGCAGGGCGCGCTCGCGCCGCCGCTCCTCGTTCAGCCGCGACGCCTGCATCGCCGCCTGCCGAGCGCGCTCTTCGCGCTCGGCCTGCTCGCGCGGGGTGTAGGTGGGTTCGAGGGTGCGGCGCACGGTGCCGCTCGGGCCGAACTCGCGCTGTTCGCGGTCGGCGCAATCGGCGATCGGCCGGTCGGCGGTGAGGGTGCGTCCCCGGCTGTCGGTGCAGCTGTAGATGCCGGGCGAGGCCGTCGGCCCCTGCGCCGAAGCGGAGGCTGCCAGCGCGCACAGCGACCAGGTCGCCAAGAAGGTTCGGTTCGGCAGCAGCATCCGTTCTCCCGTGACGGTCCGACTTCAGACGGCGCCGTAGCGCTGGCGGTATGCCAGCACCTTGTCGCGGTGGGCGTCGAGTTCGCCGCCGCCGCGTTCGGCCAAGTACTTTAGCAAGTCGTCCAGACTGGCGATCGACAGCACCTGCAGCCCCAACTGGTTCTGCACATATTGCACGGCGCTGTGCGCCACGTCGACGCCGTCTTCCGTCGCCATCTCCTGTCGGTCCAGGGCGATCATGACCGCGTGCGGCGTGGCGCCGGCCTGGCGGATCATCGCGATCGATTCGCGCACCGCCGTCCCGGCCGACATCACATCGTCGACGATCAGCACGCGCCCCTGCAGCTTGGCGCCGACGAGCGTGCCGCCTTCGCCATGGGCCTTGGCTTCCTTGCGGTTGTAGGCGAAGGGCACGTTGCGCCCGCGCCGGGCGAGCTCGGCGGCCAGCACGGCGCCCAGGGGAATGCCCTTGTAGGCCGGGCCGAAGAGCATGTCGAACTCCAAGCCGCTGTCGATCAGGCGCTCTGCATAGAATTCCGCCAGCCGCAGCATCTTGGCGCCGTCGTCGAACAGGCCGGCATTGAAGAAGTAGGGACTGAGCCGTCCGGCCTTGGTCTTGAATTCGCCGAATCGCAGCACACCGGCGTCGAGCGCGAACTGCACGAAATCCAGCGCGAGCCTGTCGCCCGCCCCCTTCACCTCAGCCATCGGGAATTCCTTTTGTTCAAACTGACCAGCCTCAACCTCAATGGCCTGCGTTCGGCCGCCACCAAGGGCGTGGCCGACTGGGTGGCCGAACTGGCGCCGGATTGTATTTGCATGCAGGAGATCCGGGTCCAGGCCAGCGACATCGAAGGCCGCTTCGAAGAGATGGCCGGCCTCAAAGGTCACTTCCATTTTGCCGAGAAGAAGGGCTACGCCGGCACTGCGATTTACACCAAGCACGCCCCCAGCGAGGTGGTGGTGGGCTGGGGCGACGCCGAATTCGACGCCGAAGGCCGCTACCTCGAACTGCGCTTCGACACGCCGGCACGCAAGCTGTCGATCATCAGCTGCTACTTCCCGAGCGGCTCGTCCGGCGAGGAGCGCCAAGCCGCCAAGTTCCGCTTCCTCAAGGGCTTCTTCCCGCACCTGAATGCGCTCAAGCGCGAACGCGAATTCATCCTCTGCGGCGACATCAACATCGCCCACCAGGAGATCGACCTGAAGAACTGGAAGGGCAACATGAAGAACAGCGGCTTCCTGCCCGAGGAGCGCGCCTGGATGACCCGCCTGCTCGACGCGGGTGCCGACGGGGCGGGCCTGGTCGACGTCTACCGCATGCTCAAGCCCGACACCACCGGCGAGGCCTACACCTGGTGGAGCAACCGAGGCCAGGCCTACGCGAAGAACGTGGGCTGGCGGCTGGATTACCACCTGGCCACGCCGGCGCTGGGCGCGCTGGCGCGGCACGAGTCGATCTACAAGACCGTGAAGTTCAGCGACCATGCGCCGATCACGGTGGACTACGACTTCGATCTCTGAGGCCGGCCGCTCTTCGAGGGCGCGAGCGCACCCATGTCACTCGCGCGCCGGCTCGAAGGTCACCACCATCGAACCTTTGCGCCGGATCGCCGACAGCCCCGAATCGAGCCTTCCGAGTCGAACCAGTCCCTGCGAGAGCTGGCCGTCGTTGTAGAAGATCGCGATGTTTCCCCATGGGACGTAGAAGCTGATGTCGCCGGCTGACGGCGTGCAGGCCGCCATGGGCTCGGTCGTCGTGAGCGGGCGCGGCAGCACGGCGATCTTCTCCGTCGCCGCGTAGTCTTCCAGGCTCAGTTCCAGCGGCAGCAAGGCGACGAAGTCTCTGGCGCTGGCGTGGCCCTCGAGGGTCGCCGTCGCCACCACGGCGCCGTCGACGGTCAGCTGGATCCGAACGCCGCGCGTGCTCACATCAGCTTCTCCGGCGTGATCGGCAGGTCGCGCACGCGCTTGCCGGTAGCGTGGAAGATCGCGTTGGCGATGGCCGCCGGGATACCCACCATGCCGAGTTCGCCCATGCCCTTGACGCCCAGCGGATTGACGATGGTGTCGTCTTCCTCGACGAAGATGGTCTCGATGGCGTGAATGTCCGCGTTCACCGGCACGTGGTAGTGCTGCAGGTTGGCGTTCATGATGCGGCCGTAGCGGTGGTCGATCTCAGTCGCTTCCTCCAGCGCCATGCCGATGCCCCAGACCACGCCGCCGATCTCCTGGCTGTGGGAGGCGAGCGGATTGAGGATCTTGCCGCAGGCGGTGACCTCGATCACGCGGGTGACCTTCACCGTGCCCAGGTCCGGATCGACCTTCACTTCGACGAACTGGGCGCCGTGCGCGAGCGACGCGTACTTCGCGCGCTCGGGCGAGGGCGTCGAATCGTAGGTCTCGGTGATCTCGTGGGTGCCGGTGCGGCGCATGACGTCGGCGATGACGACGGCCCGCGACGGGTCGCTCTTGCGGCGCAACAGACCGTCGAGCATCTCCACCTCTGCGGCGTTCGCGTCCTTCAGCGGCGATGCGGCGTCCCGGTTCGCCAGATCCAGCAGCTTCGCGACGATCGTCAGCGCGGCCCCGCGCACGGCCGAGCCCACGCTGGAGGTCGTCCACGAGCCGCCTTGCGCCGGCGCCTTGGGCTGGCGCGTGTCGCCCAGCTCGAAGTGCACCTGGTCCAGCCGAAGCCCGAGGAATTCGGCCGCGATCATGGTCATCACCGTGTAGGTGCCCGGCCCGATGTCGCTGGTCGCGCTGGTCACGCCGGCTGTTCCGTCGGCGCGGAACGTGACGCGCGCGCTCGCAGGCTGCTGAAAAGCGCCCCAGACGCTCGAGGCCATGCCCCAGCCCACCAGCAGACGGCCGTCGCGCATGGAGCGCGGCTCGGCCTTGCGGTTCTTCCAGCCGAACTTCTCGGCACCCAGCCGATAGCACTCGCGCAGCGCCTTGCTGGAGAAGGGCTTGCCGCTCTCCGGGTCGGTCTCTGCGTAGTTGACGAGGCGCAGTTCCATCGGATCGATCTTGAGCGCGTACGACAGTTCGTCCATCGCGCATTCCAGCGCGAACATGCCGCTCACCGCCCCCGGTGCGCGCATCCACGTGGGCGTGGCCAGATCCGTTGCCGCGACTTTCAGCGGCGCGTGCAGATGGGGACAGGCATAGACCTGTCGCGTGAAGCCGGTGGTCGAATCCGAGAAGGCTTCGAACGACGAGGTGTTGTGGAACGCCTCGTGGATCATCGACGACAGCTTGCCGCTGCGATCGGCGCCCAGCGCGATCTTCTGGATGGTGTATGGCCGGTAGCCGTGCCCGGTGAACATCTGGGTACGCGTGTAGACGACCTTGACCGGACGCTTGAGTTCCCGCGCCGCCATCGCCGTCAATGACGGGTAGTAGTTCGGCTTGAGCGATGCGCCGAAGGCACCGCCGACGAACGGCGACACCACGCGGATGTTCTCGGCAGGCACGCCCAGGCTTTCCGCCAGATGCTTCTGCACACCGAAGACTTCCTGGGTCTTGTCGAAGATCGTGAGTTGATCCCCCTGCCAGAACGCGATGGCCGCGTGCGGCTCGATCGGGTTGTGGTGGTGGATCGGAATGCGGTATTCCGCCTCGATCTTGACAGCCGCCGCCTGCATCGCGGCAACCGGGTTGCCTCGGGGCGCGCCTTGCGCCGTGGCGGGGTCCGGCTGCGCGCGCGCCAGCACCGCCGAGAAGTCGGTGTTGTGCGGCTCGGTCTCGTAGGTGGCCTTCACCAGCCGCGCCGCATACCGGGCCTGTTCGTAGCTCTCCGCCACGACGAGTGCGATCGGCTGGCCGTTGAAGAACACCCGGTCCGATTGCAGCGGCCACGACCACGCCGGTGCTGCGCCGGCTGCCGGTGCGGGGCCGAGCTTGCCCGCGTTCAGGTGGGTGAAGACGCGGATCACGCCGCCCGCCTGTTCTGCTGCGCGCGTGTCGATGGCGGTGATGCGGCCCTTGGCCACAGTGCTCAGCGCGATAAAGCCGTAGGCGACATTCGGGATCTGGAACTCGGCGGTGTACTTCGCCTTGCCGGTGACCTTGGCGAGCCCGTCGACGCGGGTCGTCTCTTTGCCTAGATAGCGTGCCATGTGATGCCTTTCTTCACGCCAGGCGCGACGCGCGCATCAACGCACGCACGACGGAACGTCGACCCAGTTCCACCTTGTAGGCGTTGTGCGCCAGCGGGCGCGCATCGCGCAGCGCGGCGTCGGCCGCGCGCTTGAACGTCGCCTCGTCGGCACGCTGGCCCACGAGCACCGCTTCGGCCTCGGCGCTGCGCCAGGGCTTGTGCGCGACGCTGCCCAGCACCACGCGCGCCTGGCGGATCCGGCTGCCGTCCATGTCGAGTGCGGCAGCCACCGAGACCATCGCAAACGCGTACGAGGCACGGTCGCGCACCTTGAGGTAGTGCGAGTGTCGCGCGAACTCACCCGCGGGCACGGGCAGTTCGATGGCAACGATGAGTTCACCGTGCGCGAGGTTGTTGTCGCGCTCGGGCGTGTCGCCCGGCAGCCGGTGGAAGTCGGTGATGGCGATCAGCCGCTCGCGTCCGTCCGGCGCGCGGACGCGCACCCGGGCATCGAGCGCGTACAACGCCGTGGCCATGTCGCCGGGATAGGTCGCCACGCAGGCCTCGCTCCAGCCCATGATCGCGCTGATCCGGTTGAGGCCCTCGCGCGCGCCGCAACCGCTGCCGGCCTCGCGCTTGTTGCACGGCATGGACGTGTCGTAGAAGTAGTTGCAGCGCGTGCGTTGCAGCAGGTTGCCGCCGTTGGTGGCCATGTTGCGCAACTGCCCCGAGGCGCCCGCGACGATCGCCTGCGTGAGCAGCGGGTAGTTCTCGCGGACCAGCGGATGGTTGGCCGTCTCGGTGTTGGTGGCCAGGGCCCCGATCGACAGACCGGCGCGCGTGCGCTGGATCTCGCGCAGCGGCAGGCGGGTGATGTCGACCAGGCGCGTCGGGCGCTCGACGTCCTCCTTCATCAGGTCCAGCAGATTGCTGCCGCCCGCGAGGTACCTGGCTTGCGGCATGGCCGACAGGGCGGCGGTCGCGGAGGCGGCATCTGCCGCGCGGACGTACTCAAACGGTCGCATGGCCGTCCTCCTTTTTTCCATCGGTGGTCATGGCCAGTTGCGTCTCGGTGGCGAAGCCCCAGGTCTGCGCGGCCTGTCGACCCGAATGCACCTCCTGGATCGCCGCGACGATGCCGGGGTAGGCACCGCAGCGGCAGAGGTTGCCGCTCATGCGCTCCTTGATCTCGTCGTCGGTCAGGCGCGTCGTGGTCTTGCCGACGTTCTCGGTGACGTGGCTGACCTGGCCGCGCTGGACCTCGCCCAGCATGCCGACGGCCGAACAGATCTGGCCCGATGTGCAGTAGCCGCACTGGAAGCCGTCGTGCTTGATGAAGGCCGCCTGCATGGGATGCAGCTGGTCACCCGTCGCCAAGCCTTCGATGGTCGTGACCTCGCGGCCTTCGAGCGTGGCGGCCAGCGTCAGGCAGGACAGCACGCGCTGCCCGTCGACCAGCGCGGTGCAGGCACCGCACTGGCCCTGGTCGCAGCCTTTCTTGGAGCCGGTCAACGCAAGCCGTTCACGCAGCGCATCGAGCAGCACGACGCGTGAGTCGACGTCCAGCGTCTGCGGCGTTCCGTTGACCCGAAAGCTGACCTTCACGACGTTTTGCACCACGACAGGCGCCGACGCCGCACCGGGCACCGGCGGCAGTTGCGCAAGCGCGGACTCGGTCGCCAGCAGGTTCGCGGCGAAGAGGCCGATGCCGCTGCCGCCGGTCTGCATCATGAAAGTGCGGCGTGACGTGCCGACGCCATTCAGCGCCGGCATCTCTGCGAGCAGCGCCGATTCGTCGGCACTGAGTTCCGCCGGTGTGTCGTTCTGGATTTCGTGGGGCATGGACTTCGTCCTTGATGAAAGATGCGTCGGCAGTTCGCCGCGCCTGACTGTGTCAAACACGCCGCCGATCGACTACCCGATGAACGCTTAATGCCTTTATTAGCCTGGCTAATCACTTCGTGGCGCAGTGCGGGCGTTCAGTCCCGCGCGAACCCGACCTTCACATTGCGCTGGCCGAGCGCTTGTGCCAAGCCATCCGGGTTCTCCACGCGGCCAAACCGCGTGTACGCGTAGGGAGAGTCGAAGGTCCGGTAGAAGAGGACCACGGTGTGCGCCCCATACAACATGAGGTCACCGTTGCGGATCGTTCCCGGCCGGCTTGGATTTGCGGGCAACGCTTGCGGCAGGTCGAACTTCTTTTCGTTGCCGTTGAGATCGCTCATGTCGAGCGTCAGCGGAAGTCGCGCAGCGAACGCGTGGGCGGCATCCGTGTCGGCCAGGGTCACGGCCATGCGCCGTTCGCCAACGGTCATCCACACTCGTGATTCGGCGTGGCCGACACCGACGGAGAGCAAGCCGATGCACAAGCCCGCAAGACGCAGGTGCCAGGGCTTCATCTTCATTGCAAGAGGACTGCGGCTGGGAGTCATGTCAATGGCGTGCGGTCTGCACGCGCTGTCATGACCACCAGGAACGCGCCGACCAGCAAGAGGCCGGCGCTGAAAGCGAAGGTGCTTTGGTAGCCGCTGCCGTCGAACAGCAAGCCACCGAGCGTCGAGCCCAGCGCGATGGAAAGCTGGACCACGGCGACCATGAGCCCGCCGCCGGCTTCGGCGTCGTGCGGGAGCGTTCGTGCGATCCACAGCCACCAGCCCACCGGCGCAGCGGTGGCCACCAGCCCCCAGATGCCCAGCAACACGGTGGTGGCAGCAACGGAAGTGCCAACGGCCATCAGCAGCACCGCGATCGCCGCCATCAGCACCGGGATGATCGTGAGCGTGCCGTAGAAGCCGATCGTCAGGAATCGGCCGATGACCGTGGTGCCGATGAAGCCCGCGACACCCAGGGTCAGCAGCACGAGCGACAGCATCGACACGTCGACCCGCGTCACCGTCTCCAGGAACGGACGCAGGTAAGTGAACAGCGCGAACTGCCCCATGAAGAAAACGCCAACGGCGAGCATGCCGAGCACGACCCGCCGGTGCCTGAAAAGCATGAAGACGTTGCTCGCCCCTCTCGCGCGCGGCTGAGGCTTCATGGCGGGCAAACTGAACCATTGCCAGACGAACGCGATCGCCGCGACCGGCACCAGGCAGAAGAAGGCACCGCGCCAGCCCACGATCGCGGCGAGATAGCTGCCCAACGGCGCTGCCACGACCGTGGCCAGCGCGTTGCCGCCGTTGAAGATCGCCAGTGCCCGCGGCACCTTGGACGGCGGCACCAGCTGCATGGCCGTGGCCGCCGACAGGGACCAGAAGCCGCCGACGACGATGCCGATCAACGCGCGGCCGGCCAGGTACGTCATGTAGTTCGGCGCCATCGCGACGACGGCGCCGGACAGGCACATCATCGCCGTCAGCGACAGGAGCAACTTCTTGCGGTTGATCCTGCCGGCGATCGCCGAAATCGACAGGCTGGTGAGCACCGCGAAGACGCCCGAGATGGCGATGCCCTGCCCCGCCATGCCTTCGGTGACCCCGAGGTCGGACGCCAAGGGCGTCAGCAAGCTGACCGGCATGAACTCCGACGCGATCAGCGCGAAGACGCACAGCGTCATCGCGAACACGCCACCCCAGTGTGCGGGCCGCGCTTCGGCGCGGTCGTCGAACAAGGCGCCGCTTGCTTGCGTGCCGATCGCCTGCGCTGCCATCAGGCGCTCGCCGGCACGAGGTGCTTGTTGAAGAACGACGTCAGCTTGTCGAACGGGATCAGCGACACCCGGTCGTACAGATCCACGTGGCCGGCGCCCGGGACCACGTACAGCTCCTTCGGTTCGGCAGCCCGCTTGTAGGCGTCTTCGCTGAATTCCTTGGAATGCGCCTGATCCCCGGTGATGAACAGCATCGGCCGCGGCGAGATCGTCTCGATGTCGTTGAACGGATAGAAGTTCATGAACTTGACGTTGCTGCTCAAGGTCGGCATGGTGGTGGTCCGCGCCGATGCCCCCTTGGGCGTGAACTCGCCGCGCGGCGTGCGATAGAAATCGAAGAACTCGCGCTGAATGGGATGCGTGTCGGCAGCGAGCGTGAGCACCGTGCCGCCGGTGTACTGGACGGCGCCGCCGTTGAACTCTGCCTGACGCTGCTTGGCGGCGGCCGCGATGATCTGCTTGCGCTGCTCGAGCGTCTGCGAGTGGTTGAGCGCGTCGCGGTTGGCCGCCCCCATGTCGTACATGCTCACCGTGGCGATGGCCTTCATGCGCGGATCGATCTTCGCCGCACTGATGACGAAGCTGCCGCTGCCGCAGACACCGATGGCGCCGATCTGTTGGGGGTCGACGAACGCCTGGCTGCCGAGGAAGTCGACCGCAGCGCTGAAACTCTCGGCGTACATGTCGGGCGAGACCGCATTGCGCGGCTGACCGTCGCTGCCGCCCCAGAACGCGAGGTCCAGCGACAGTGTCACGAAGCCCTGCTCCGCCATCTTGGTCGCGTACAGGTTCGCGCTTTGCTCCTTCACCGCACCCATCGGGTGGCCGACGACGAGCGCCGCGGTCTGTTTTTTCCGGTCGAGCGACTTGGGCAGGAAGAGGTTCCCTGCAACGGACATCCGGTACTGGTTCTTGAAGCCGACCTTCTGCACGGTGACCTTGTCGCTCACGTAGAAGTTGTCGGCACCGTTGCGCAGCTGGGCGCGTTTCCCTGGGCCCGCTGCCATGGCTGCGCCGGTCGTCGACAACATGCCGACGGCCGCCACGCCGGTACCGGCCCTCTTCAGGAATTCGCGGCGTTCGGCTGCGGTGTCTGCTGCGGTTTTCATGGTCGATGTTCCTTCGGATGCGGTGGGGCCTTGCAATGCGAAGAAGTTTGCCGAGCGAGGTGGATGTTGACTAGGTAATGAATGCTTAATACATTTATTAACTCAGCTAATCAGTCCGCGCGATGCGGAAAGCCACATGCCCAGACGGAATCTCAACGACCTGCTGGCTTTCGTGACGGTGGCCCGCGAGGGCAGCTTCACCAAGGCGGCCGGCACGCTCGGCGTGACCCAGTCGGCCCTCAGCCAGGCGATCCGCGGGCTGGAAGAAGGGCTGCAGATCCGCCTGTTGACCCGCACCACGCGCAGCGTTGCGCCGACCTCGGCCGGCGAGCGGCTCATGAAGGCCATCGGCTACCGTTTCGACGAGATCGAGGCCGAGCTCGAGGCGTTGACCGAGCTGCGCGACAAGCCTGCGGGTACCGTGCGCATCACCTGCGGCGATCACATCATGCACAGCGTGCTGCTGCCCAAGCTCACACCCCTGCTGCGCGACTACCCCGACATCAAGCTGGAGTTCGACATGAACTACGGGTTTCGCGACATCGTGGCCGACCGCTTCGATGCCGGGGTCCGCATGGGCAACACGATCGACAACGACATGATCGCCGTGCCCATCGGCCCGCCGCTGCAGATGGCGGTGGTGGCGTCACCCGGCTACTTCGCCGTCCACCCGATCCCCAAGACGCCGGCCGACCTGACCCGGCACCAGTGCATCAACCAGCGCATGCCGACGTCGGGTGGGCTGTATGTCTGGGACTTCGAGAAGCGCGGCCGCAAGGTCAACGTTCGCGTCGATGGACCGCTGATCTTCAACACCTCAGCACCGCAGGTGGACGCAGCCCTCGCAGGGCTGGGCATCTCGCTGCTGCCGGAAGATGAACTGATGTCGCACATCGAATCGGGCCGGCTCGTGCGCGTGCTGCAGGACTGGTGCCCCAAGTTCGCCGGCTACCACCTGTACTACCCCAGCAAGCGCCAACCCTCACCGGCGTTTTCGCTGGTCGTGAAGGCGCTGCGCTTCGACGGATCACGGGCGCCGTAAGGCGACGCTCGAGTCAGCGCTGCGACGTTTCGCGGTACCTCAATGCGTCGATCACCAAGGCCAGCGCCGGTGCGATCTGACGCCGGTTGGCGTAATACAGGTGATACCCCGGAAAGCGCGGCCACCAGTCCTCCAGCACCGGAACCAGCCGGCCGGCATCGATGTGCGGCTTCATCAGGTCGAAGGGCACGTAGGCAAAGCCCAGGCCATCGAGCGCCGCTTGCAGCATCAGGTTCGTGCTGTTGAAGATGGTCTGGCCATCGACCTTCACGTTGACCGATTTCTTGCCTTTCTGGAAATCCCACGCGTACAGGTTGCCGCGCGTCGGCAGGCGCAGGTTCACGCACTGGTGGTCGGTCAGGTCCTGCGGCTTCTTCGGCGGCGTCTTGCCTCGCAGATAGTCGGGCGAGGCCGCCACCGACATTCGCATGTCGGGAGAGATGCGCACGGCCACCATGTCCTTGTCGATGCGGTCGCCGACGCGCACGCCGGCATCGAAGCGCTGCGCCGCGATGTCCGTGAAGCCGTAGTCGACGCTGAACTCGATCCGGATGTCCGGGTACTGCTTGAGCAAGGGCATCAAGCGGGGCCAGAGCGCGGTGCCGATGGCGTGGTCGTGGGCCGTGATGCGCACCGTGCCGGCCGGCTTGTCGCGCATCGCACTGAGCTGACCCAGTTCAGCCTCGATCTCCTGCAGGCGTGGCGCCACCGTGGCGAGCAGCCGGGCGCCGGCCTCCGTGGTCGAAACGCTTCGCGTGGTGCGGGTGAGCAGACGCACGCCCAGGCGCGCTTCCAGCGCCAGCATCGCGTGGCTCAACGCCGAACGCGACAGGCCCATTTGCGCGGCGGCACGGGTGAAGCTGCGCTCGCGCGCCACCACCACGAAGGCCTGCAGGTCATTGAGGTTTTCTTTGGCCATTGGTGATTAGCTTGCACATGTGCATTCTGATTTTGCAGCCTTCTCAACCAAAGGGTCCGTAAATACAGTGGGCGAACACCCGGCAATCGTTCCAATCCACTATGAATTCCACAACCCTTCCGCATCTGCCATCGATCGTCGCGTGCCTCGCACTGATGCAGACATCGCTGGCTGATGCACAGGCCGCACCCGCCTCGGGCGCCGTCCAGATCTCGCGCGCAGGATCGCAACCCTCCGCCGCGGGCCCCGACGCGTTCTTCACCGGACGTGTGCGCGTCGACCCGGTCTGGCCCGGCGACGACCACATCAATGCATCAGGCGCCAACGTGACCTTCGAGCCCGGTGCTCGCTCGGCCTGGCACACCCATCCGGCCGGCCAACGACTGGTCGTGCTGTCGGGGGTCGGTCTCACGCAGGAGTGGGGCAAGCCGGTCCAGGAAATCCGCCCCGGCGACGTCCTGTGGTGTCCTCCAGGCGTCAAGCACTGGCACGGCGCCTCTCCGACGACGGCCATGACCCACCTCGCGGTCACAGGCACGCTCGACGGCAAGAACGTCAACTGGATGGAAAAGGTGAGCGATGAGCAATACACGGCACCTTAGTCGTTCGTCGCGGGTCGGTGCCAGCCTGGCACTGGGCTTTGCCGCCCTGTTCAGCCAAGCCCATTCAAACGCACAGAGCTCACCCGCCATGACCCAGACCCCAACGTCGGAATCACTCTCCGTGCGCCAGCAGGCCATCATTCCGATCGCAGCATTCGGCGCCGCAGGGGACATGCCACGCCTCCATGCGGCATTGAACGAGGGCCTCGACGCCGGACTGACCGTGAACGACACGAAGGAAGTCCTGGTCCAGCTCTATGCGTACGCAGGATTTCCGCGCAGCCTCAATGCGCTGGGCGAATTGATGAAAGTGGTCGAGGCTCGCCGACAGCGCGGTGTGCACGATGCTCAGGGTCAATTACCGAGTCGTCCCATCCCCCAGGGCGAGGCACTGCTGGCGGCCGGCACGGCCAATCAGACCCGGCTCGTGGGCAGCCCCGTGAAGGGGGCGCTGTTCGAGTTCGCACCGGCGATCGATGCGTACCTGAAAGCGCACCTCTTCGGCGACATCTTCGAACGTGACAACCTCGACTGGCAAAGCCGCGAACTCGCGACCGTCGCGATGCTGTCGGCACTGCAGGGCGCCGATTCGCAAGTGCAGTCGCACATGGGCATCAGCATGAACGTGGGCCTCACGGCCAGTCAGCTGAAGCAGCTGACGCAGGTGTTGGCCGATCGCGTCGACGCAGAAAGCGCACGACGGGCCCGAGAGGCACTTGCGCGGCAACTTGCGGCGCGGGCCAGCCGTTAGGCACGTTTCACGAAGCGCCTGTCGCGCAGTCGGCTCATTCGTACGTTTCGAACACCACGTCCTGCGCGCCTTCCCACAGCACCTTCACGCCCAGCGCGCGCAGGTTCTCCTTGCCTTCGACGATGGTGAGGAAGTGGTTGCCGGCGAGTTGGCCCATCTTGCTGGCAAAACTGCAGGCGCCGTAGGCCAGGATGATCTCGGTCTCGCTGTAGCCACCGGGGTAGAACAGGATGTCGCCGACCGACGGATGGCTGGTGTGGTTCTCGAAGCCCACGGGCGTGCCGTCGTTCTCCAGCTTGAATTCGCCCAGCGGCACCCAGCAGCCTTCGCCGCTCCAGCGCACGTGGATCAGCTTCTGGCGGTAGGGCAGCAGCTTGGCGAACGCTGCGACGGTGAGCGGCGCGTCGGGGTGGGTTTCAGCGATGAATTCATAGCCGCCGGCGGTGATCTTGAGTCGGGTCATGGGTGGGTGAGTTGAAGTCAGCCGCAGCAGCCGCCGAGGCGGCCGTCGCGGTAGAAGGGAGCGAGGTCCCGGGCCAGGGCCTGCACGGTGCCACGCCAGCCCTGGTGGGCGTCATCGGACGCGAGCGCGGCGCGCAGGCGGCCGCGCAATTCTGCCTGCAGCGCGAGCTCGTCGACGCCGCACACCCGGCCGGCATCGACCACCGTGCGGCCACGCGCGATCACCGTGTGGATGTGGCGGCCGTTGCCGCGCGCCAGCAGCAGGTCGAGCGGGTCGACGTCGTCGAACAGCGCGTCGTCGTCGAGCGCATCCCAGTCGAGCAGCACGATGTCGGCCGGCGCGCCGGGCGCAATGCGGCCGCGGGAGGCGAAGCGCCACAGCTGGGCCGGCGTCATGGTCGCGTCGTAGCCCCAGCCGCGGTGCAGCGCATAGGCCAGGCGCGCTTCGCGCAGCGCATCGTCGTCCTCGTCGAAGGCCATGCCGTCGAGGCCCATCGCGACCTTGCAGCCCTGCTGGAGCATCTCGGCCAGCGGCGCGATGCCCGACTTCAAACCGAGGTTCGAGCTGGTGTTGACCGCGATGGTCGCGCCACGTTCAGCGATCAGCGCCAGGTCTTCCGGCCGTGCCCAGGTGCAGTGCGCGAGCGTGAGCCGCGGGCTCAGCAGGCCGATGTCATCGAGGAAGCGGACGATGCCGCCGGGATGCGCCGCGTCGGCCCAGGCGCGCTGGTACTTGGTTTCGAGCAGGTGCATGTGCACCCGCCGGCCGGTGTCGGCCGAAGCCTGCGCGATGGCTTCGAGCAACGGCGTACTGCACCACTGCACGGCCGTCGGCCCGTACTGCACATCGACATGCGTGCCGTGGCCGTCTGTCGCCACCATGGCCGCGACCTCGTCGACCACGGCGAGCTGCCGGGCCGGCTCGACCGGCTGCACCGACAGGCGCTGCGCAACGGCCTCGCGGATGCCCGGCCGCAACGCCGCAAGCACCGTCGCGTCGTCACCGTAGCCGATGCCATGGCGGTCGCGCATCGACACGGCGAAGCCGATGCGCACGCCCACGTCGCGCGCGGCACGCGCCACCGCGGCCGCCTCGTCGGCGTAAGGCATGCCGCCCTGCACGCGGGTGTAGTGGACCATCAGGTCGACCACGCCGTTGCGCAGCGAGCGCGAGAAGGACGTGGCGGCGCACAGGTACGGGTCCATGGCCGGCGTCAGGCCGAGAAAGGGGAGCCAGCTTTCCAGCGGCTGGCCGAAGGCACCCAGCGTGGCGCTGCGGTGGGTGCGCGCATGGTCGTGCGCGTTGGCCAGCGCCGGCAGGGCGAGCCGCCGTCGGCCGGGCACCGCATCGTGCAGCGGCGTGAGCGCATCGACGCGACCGTCGGCCAACGCGATGCGCATGTCGCGCTGCGCGGGCGCGGCGCCGGGGTCGGCCAGCAGCCAGGCGCAGTCGAGGGTGGTGGGTTCGGCAGTCGTCATTTCGCCAGTATCCTGCGCTCGGCCAGCGGCGGCAGGAAGCGGCGGTCGAACACTTCGGCCGCCGTCGGAACGCGCTGCAGGTCGAAGGCTGCCTTGAGCTGCAGGAAGGCGCGCGCGAATCGGGCATCGCTCACGTCGCCCAGGCCCTGCGTCGCGACCTCGGGCGTGAGCATGACGGTCTTGAGCGTGTACATCAGGCGGCGCTTCTCCAGGTCCTTGTTGAGCAGCGGCTCGCGCTTCATCAGCGCGGCGATGGCGGCATCGGGGTTGGCGATCGTGTCGCGCACGGCCTTGTTCACCGCGCGCACCAGGCCGGCAACGGCCTCGGGCTTGTCCTTCACGAGCTGCTGGGACACCATCACGCCGTTGCCGTAGAGCTCGACGCCGTAGTCGCCATAGTGGAACCAGCGGATGTCCTTGTCGGGGTCGACGCCCTGCGCGACCAGGTTCATGTAGCTGGTCACCGAGAACACCGCGGCGCCGTCGACGTGGTCCTTGAGCAGCAGTTGCTCCTGCAGGTTGGGCGCCACGTTGGTCCACTTCACCTTGCCCGCGTCGATGCCGGCCTTGGCCGCGATCACCGGGAACATGCGTGCGGCCGCACCGCCGGCCGGGGTGCCGAGCGTGCGGCCTTCGAGGTCCTTCGGTGTGTTGACCGGGCTCGACGACTTCACGATCAGCGCATAGGGCGCGCGGTTGTAGAGCACGTAGACCATCACGGGTGCCTGGCCCGGCTTGGCCGCAGCGTTCTGCACGATGGCGTTGACGTCGCCGAAGCCGGCCTGGTAGGCGCCTGCCATCACCTTGGTCACGGTGGCGGCCGAGCCTTCGCCCTGGTCGATGGTCACAGCCAGCTTCTCCTCTGCGAAGTAGCCCTTGTCCTCGGCCAGGTAGTACCAGGCGTGGATGCCCTGCAGTTTCCAGTCGAGCACGAACTTGATGGGCGTGACGGCCTGCGCAGCGGCTTCGCGCGTCGGCACCAGCGCGGCGAAGGACGCCAGTGCGACGAGCGCTGCGACAGCGGTGCGGCGGGAAAGACGGGGACGCATGAAAGCTCCTGTGTGAGATGGGGAAGAGAGAAGAGGCATGCGCATCAGCCCATCGCCAGGTCGGTCTTACGCTGCGACCAGCCGGTCACGCGCTGTTCGACCAGCGACGAGATGCCATAGAGCACCACGCCCATCGCCGCCAGCAGGAAGAGCCCGGCGAACACCATCGGCACGTCGAAGTTGCCGCTGGCGATCATCATCACGGTGCCGATGCCCTTGTTCGACGCCACCGTCTCGGCCAGCACGGTGCCGACGAAGGACAGCGTGATCGCGATCTTGAGCGACGCGAACAGATAGGGCATGGCGCGCGGCAGGCCGACGTTCCAGAGGATGTCGCGCTTGCGGGCGCCGAGCACGCGCAGCACGTCTTCGAGCTCGGGTTCGGTGCTGGCCAGGCCGGTGGCCACGTTCACCACCACCGGGAAGATGCTGATCACCATCGAGGTGAGGATGGCCGGCACCGTGCCCGCGCCGAACCACACGACGAAGAGCGGCACCACCGCCACCTTCGGGATGCTGGAGAAGCCGACCAGCAGCGGGTAGGTCACGTCGTAGGCCAGCTTCGACGAACCGATGCCGACACCGATCACGATGCCCACCAGCACGCCGAACGCGAAGCCGACGAAGGTGGTGTAGAGCGTCTGCAGCGCGTGTGGCCACAGCAGCGGCATCTTCTCGACCAGCACATGGGCGATCTGGCTCGGGCGCGGCAGGATCAGGTCGGACACGCCGAAGGCGAGGCAGACCACTTCCCACAGCACGAAGAAGCCGACGAGCGCAGCGGCGGACAGCACGCGTTGGCGCACGACCGGGGACATCGCGTTCATGCCGCCACCTCTTCGATCGAAGGCCTTGCCACCGTAGGCGGCGTGGCATCGCCGTCGCGCCGGGCCTCCGCGATGCGCATGCGCAGTTGCTGCACCAACGTCGCGAACTCGGGCGCGTAGCTGCTCTCGAGCGTGCGCGGCCGGGCGAAGCCGACGTCGCGCGTCTCCAGAATGCGGCCGGGGCGCGAACTCATCACGCAGATGCGGTTGGCGAGGTAGGCCGATTCGCGCAGGTCGTGCGTCACCAGCAGCACCGTGGGGCGGCGCGCCATCCAGAGGCTCTGCATGATGTCCCACAGCTCCTCGCGCGTGAACTGGTCGAGCGCGCCGAAAGGCTCGTCGAGCAGCAGCAGCTCAGGCTCGTGCACCAGCGCACGGCACAGCGACGCGCGCTGCAGCATGCCCCCCGACAGCTGCCACGGCCGCTTGTCGCCGAAGCCCTTGAGGCCGACCTGCGCGAGCAGCGCATCGACGCGGTCCCGGTACTCGCCCTTTTTCTTCTTCGCGAAGTCCTGGCGGAAGGGCTGGACGATCTTCAGCGGGATCATCACGTTCTCGCGGATGGTGAGCCACGGCAGCATCGTCGGGTTCTGGAAGGCCAGCCCGATGCGCAGGCGCGGTGCCTGCGCCGCGTGTGCGCCTGACGGCTGGGTGCCGACCGCACCGACCTCGCGCCCGCCGGCGATCACCGCGCCGGCCGTCGGCTTGAGCAGCCCGGCCACCAGCTTGAGGATGGTCGACTTGCCGCAGCCGCTCGGCCCCACCAGCGTGACGAAGTCGCCCTCGGCGATGCCCAGCGTGGTGTGGTCGAGCGCGATGGTGCCGCCGCCGTAGCGCAGCATCACGTCGGACAGTTGGATGAAGCTCTGGCTCATGGTGTCTTTCGGGAAAAGAGTTGGCTCAAGAGGAAGGCATCCGCACGATGGCCGCCACCGGCCCGCCGCCCGGCGGCCCCTGGTGTTCGGCACCCCCCGACACATAGAGCGCGGTGCGCCCCACGACCGACGCCAGCACGCCGCCCACGGCAGCACGCGCATGGCGCGTCGAGTTGATGTCGGAGTCGTTGAGCATCGTGTGGCGCGCGCCGCGCACGCGGCCGTCGGGGCTGGCCTCGGCCTTGGCGAGCAGGTTGACCAGGCGCGATGCGATGGCGTCGGCATCGCGCTCCGCATCGAGCCCGAAGTGCGTGCGCAGCAACGTGCGCACACCCATCCCATCGACCGCATCGCGCATCACCGTGTGGCCGATGCGGAACGCCGACGCGCTGCCCTGTGCCTCGCCCAGCACGATGACGACGTTGCCTTCGAGCTCGATACCGGCCGACACCGACGCGCGCGCCGAATGCAGGGTGGCGTCGTGCAGCACCGCCGCGTCGCTCAGGCGCTCGGGCGCGATCTCGCCCAGCGCCAGGCCCACGCCCAACGCCGAGGCGCCACGCGAATAGCCCATCGATTCGTAGGTGTCGCGCGTGACCGGCTCGGCGCCACGCCGCAGCGCATCGTCGACCTTGGCCGAGGTGAGCAGCGGGCACTTCACCTGCGCAAAGTGCACGTCGGCCGCGTCCGCGATACCGGCGTCGCGCATCGCTTCGCGCACTGCCTCGGCGGTCGCGTGCACCTGCGCCATGCGGCCCATCTCTTCCGGTGCGAAGTCGCGGGTGTGGGCGATGCCGACGACCAGCCGCTTCTCGGCGTGCATCGCTTCGGCCTCGACCGTCTCACGCGTGAACATCGTGAAGTGCGGCGACAGCACGCCCTCGGTGCCGCCGGACATCACCAGCGCGACGCGCGCATGCACCGCCTCGGCCGTGCAGCCCAGGTGCGGCGCGAGGAAATGGCACCAGGCCGTGGCCGCGAAGTCGCGCGTGTGGTCGTTGACGCAGCCGTTGCCTTCGGTCTTGCCCATCACCGCGACGATGTGGCGTGGGTCGATGTCACCCGCGTCGATCAGCGCCTGCACGCCACTCAGGTCGCCGGGGCCACGGCACGCGACCACGTGCACGCCGACCTTCTGGCTCACGACGCGCTCCAATCCACCTCGCCCACCGGCACCGCAGTGCGCGGCACGCCGGGCGGTGTCTCGAGGATCGCGCTGCTGTAGTGCTCGGTGTTGCGCGGCTTCGCCGTCGGCATCTGCTGCACGGTCTTCACCGAGCGGCCCCAACCCACCGCATCGGTCACCAGCTTGCCGTCGCGCATCACGAAGCGCCCGCGCAGCAGCGTGTGCAACGGGTAGCCCTTCACGGGGCGACCGTTCCACGGGGAGATCTTGCTGATGCTCTGCAGCTTGTTCTGCGACAGGATGCCCGCGCGCTCCATGTCGACGAAGGCGATGTCGGCATGCGCTCCCGGCGCGATCACGCCCTTGGGGCCGTAGATGCCCCAGGCCTTGGCCGGTGCGACCGAACTCCAGCGCACGTAGTCCATCAGCGACGCCCGGCCGCGGTTCACTTCGGTGAGCATCAGCGGCATCTGCGTCTCGACGCCGGGGAAGCCGCAGTCGCAGTCCCAGATGCTCTCGCGCGTCTTTTCTTCCGGCGCGTGTGGCGCATGGTCGGTCGCGATCATGTCGAGCGTGCCGTCCATCAACGCGTCCCACAGCGGCTGGTTGTGGCGCGCCTCGCGGATCGGCGGGTTGAGCCGCATCACGCCGCCGAGCTTCAGCATGTGGTCGGTGTTGAGCAGCAGGTACTGCGGACAGGTCTCGGCCGTCACGTCGACACCGCGGCGCTTGGCCTCGCGCAGCAGGAAGAGCGAATCGGCCGCGCTGTGGTGCGCGATGTGCACGCGCGCGCCGGTCCATTCGGCCAGCGTGAGCACACGGCCGATGGCCTCGATCTCGGCCACGGCCGGGCGGGCGGCCAGGTGCGCCATCGCATCGATGCGGCCAGCGTCCTGCATCTTCTTCTGGCGGCGGAACAGGATCGACGAGTTCTCCGCGTGCACCACCGTGCGGATGCCCAGCGGCGCGAGCTTCTCGAAGCCTTCGAGCAGCGCGCCGTCGGTCGGTGCCGGCAGATTGCCGAAGGTGTTGCCGACGAAGGCCTTGAAGCTGGTCACGCCCGCATCGAGCAGTTCTTCGAGCCGGTCGACGGTGTCGTCGCCCAGCAAGCCGTGGATGCCGAAGTCACAGTACGACGCCTCGGCCGCCTTCTGCTTCATGCGCAGCGCCTCGAGGGTGCCGGTGGCCGGGTTGGTGTTGGGCATCTCGAAGACGGTGGTCACGCCCCCCATCGCGGCGGCCGCCGAGCCGGTCTTCCAGGTTTCCTTGTTGGGGTAGCCCGGGTCGCGGAAGTGCACGTGGCTGTCGATGGCACCGGGCAGCAGGTACAGGCCGTCGGCGCGCATCTCTTCGCGCGCGGGCGGCATGGTGTCGTCGTGGCCGACGGCCACGATCTGCTCGCCCGCGATGGCGACCGAGGCTTCGATGATCTGGTCCGGCGAGACGATGCGCGCGCCGCGGATGACGAGGTCGACTTCTTTCATGCTCGGCTCCTTACAGTGCGGCCCAGCCGCCATCGACCGGGAGGTCGACACCGGTGATCTGCTTGGAGACTTCGCTCGCCATGAACAGGCAGGCGTTGGCCACGTCGATGTCGGTCGACACGCGCTTGAGGGCGTAGTCAGCCGCGTGGCGCGTCATCGCTTCTTCGAGCGTGATGCCCAGCTTCTGGGCCATGTTGGCGCACACCTTCTCACGGAAGCGCGGGCCGTCGACCATGCCGGGCGCGACGTTGTTCACATTGATGTTGTAGGGGCCGGCTTCGAGCGCGAAGCTCTTGGTGATGCCGCGCAGGCCCCACTTGGAGGCCGAGTAGGCGGTGCGCCCTGCCCGGCCGCGCAGGCCGAAGGTGCCGCCCACGTTCACGACCTTGCCGCTGCGGCGCTCGATCATCGACGGCAGCACCGCGTGGATGGTGTTGAAGCAGCCGGTCATGTTGAGCTCGACGATCTCGTTGAACTCGTCGGTCGTCGTCTCCCAACCGGTCTTGCCGATGGGGCCGGAGCCGCCAGCGACGTTGACCAGCACGTCGATGCGGCCGAAGCTCTTCAGTGCCGCGGCGGCGAGCGCCTCGGTCTGCTCGGACTTCGTGAGGTCGCAGGGCACCACGATGGCTTCGACACCGAGCGAGCGGGCCTCGGCGGCCACGGGTTCGATGGCGGCGGTGTCGCGTCCGGCGAGCACCAGCTTCGCGCCTTCGCGTGCGAAGGCCAGCGTGATCGCGGCGCCCATGCCCTTGGCAGGGCCGGTGATCAGCGTCACCTTGTCTTTGAGTTGCAGGTCCATGAAAAGTATCTCGTGTAGCGGGTGTGGGGGATCAGGGCGCGCTGGTGGTGGAAGGCCGTTCGGCACGCGCCGGCATGAAGCTGCGGTCGAACACCTCCTTGGTCTCGGGCGCGCGCGGCAGCTGGTTGGCCTCGACGACGATGGTGATGTTCTTCGTCAGGCGGGCGTCGTCGACATCGCCCAGGCCGATGCGGGCGATCTCGGGGTGGCTCATGTCGTTCTTGAGCGTGGCGAGCAGCTTCTCCTTCTCGACCTCGCGCTTGAGCAGCGGCTCGCGCTTCATGACGGCGTCCATGCCGGCCTCGGGGTTCGCGATGACTTCCTTGACGGCGCGGTTGAGCGCCTTCACGAAGCCTTGCACCGCCTTGGGGTTCTCCTTGACGAAGCTGCGTGCGAAGAACACGGTGTTGGAGTACAGGTCCATGCCGTGGTCGCCGTAGCGGATGAAGCGCAGGTCCTTCGCCGGGTCCAGGCCCATGCCCTTGGCGCTGAAGCTCACGGTGGTCACGTAGCCGAAGCCGGCGTCGATCTGCCCGCGCACCAGCATCTGCTCGCGCAGGTTGGGCGCCATGTTGGTGATGGTCACCTTGCTCGCGTCGATCTTCGCGATCTTGGCGAAGGCCGGGAACAGCTTCAGCGCGCCGTCGTTCGCCGGGCCGCCAACGGTCTTGCCTTCGAGGTCCTTCGGCGTCTTGATCGGGCTGTCGCTCTTGACCACCAGCGCGAAGGGCGGCGTGTTGTAGAGCATGTACACGCCCACCGGTGCGTCGGCCGGGCGCTTCGACGCCAGGTCGATCAGCGCGTTCATGTCGCCAAAGCCCGCCTGGTAGGCACCGGCTGCGACCTTGGGGATGGAGGCGGCCGAGCCTTCGCCCTGGTCGATGGTCACGTCGAGCCCCTCTTCCTTGAAGTAGCCCTTGTCCTGGGCCAGGAAGAACCAGGCCTGTGCGCCTTCGTACTTCCAGTTGAGCACCATCTTGATCGGCACCTGGGCCGATGCCGTCGTGGCGGCCAGCGCCAGCGCGAGACCGCAGGCGGACAGCAGCGGGGAGGAAAGGAATTTCATGGTTCAGGACTCCTTGGGTTGGGACGAAGAGGAACGGGGGGAAGAAGAAGGCAGCGCACGCATCAGCGACGCCGCGCTCGCGACGAAGCCGTGCAGCAGTTCGACGATGTAGAGCACGCCCTTCGTGACGTAGGCCGGCGACGGCGTGCTGCAGGCGTCTTGCAGCAACACGCAGTCGTAGCCGAGGAAGGCGCCGTCCTGCAGCGTCGAGAACACGCAGCGGTCGGTGTTGATGCCGGCGAAGAGCAGCGTGGTGATGCCCTGCTGGCGCAGCACGCTGTCGAGCTCGTTGTCCCAGAAGCCCGAGAGCCGATGCTTGTGGACCGTGAGGTCGCCTGGCGCGATGGCGAGCTCGTCGATCACCTGCGCACCCCAGCTGCCCTGCACCAGCGAGGGGCCATGGTCGATCGGCGACGCTTCGGCATAGCCCACGCCGTCGGCCGTGCGCTTGCCCTTGAAATGGATGGTCGGCGAGAGGTTCGCCCGGTCCGCACGAATCCCCCAGTTGAGCCACACCAGTGCGCCCCCGGCCTGGCGCCAGGCCGGCAGCAGCTTCTGCAGCACCGGGATCGGTTGGCGTGCCGCCTTGGTGCCCAGGCCCTTCTGCGCGAACCAGCCTTCGGGGTGGCAGAAGTCGTTCTGCATGTCGACCACGATCAGCGCCGTGCGGGCGAGGTCGATCTCCACGGGCTGCGGCGCCGCATCGGCGATGGTCAGTGGTCGCGGCTTACGCGCTTTGCGAATGAAGCTCACGCGCTGGTCTGCCGTGCCGCCCTGCAGTTGCCAGGCGTTGTGCGTCGCAGGCCCAAACGATGCCGCGCTTTCGGGCATCGTCGGCGCCAACTTGGGGCGTGGGGAGCGCGAGGGAGCTTTCATGCCGAAAGCCATGCACCCGACGTGCCAAAGACCGCTCTGCTTTGCCGCTTTATCGCGTCACGACCGTTGCCGAAACGGCACCATTCCCCGCGGCACGATCGTTGCAAGATCCAGCCGCATGAACCATCTTCGCCTGCTGCGCTACGTCGACGAAGTGGCCCGTGTGGGCTCGATCCGCCAGGCGGCCGAACGGCTGCACGTCGCACCCTCGGCGGTCAACCGCCGCATCCAGGACATCGAGGAGGAACTCGGCACGCCGATCTTCGAGCGACTGCCGCGCGGCATGCGCCTGACCGCGGCGGGCGAACTGTTCGTGCGCTACATCCGCGACCGCAGTGCGGAACTCGACCGCGTGCGCTCCGAGATCGAGGAATTGCAGAGCCTGCGCCGCGGCACGGTGCGGCTGGTGGCCAGCCAGGCGCTGGCGCCGCGCTTCCTGCCGGCGGCCATCGCGGCCTTCCGCAAGACCCATCCGCTGGTCGCCTTCGAGGCGCGCATCGGCGACCACGTGCAGGCGGCCGAGGCGCTGCGCGGGCTCGAGACGGAACTGGCCGTGGTCTTCAACCTCACGCCCGAACCCGACATCGACCGCCTGGCCGTGGTCGAGCAGAAGCTGATGGCCGTGATGCATGCGAAGCATCCGCTGGCCCGCGAGCCCGGCCTGCGGCTGCGCCACTGTGTGGACTACCCGGTGGTGCTGCCCAACCGCGACACCGGCGGGCGGCAACTGCTGGAGCGCTTTCTCGCGCGCAGCTCGATCCGCTTCCAGCCGATGGTCGAGAGCAACAGCTTCGAGTTCCTGCGCGGCTGCCTGGACGATCGCGAATCCATTTCCTTCCAGATGGCGATAGGTACGGCCCTCGACGACCCGAACATCGTCGCGCGCGAGATCGAGGACCGCGGCTTCCCACGCGGAGAACTGGTGCTCGCGAACCTGCGCGGGCGCCAGTTGCCGGTGATCGCCTACGCGTTTGCCGAGTTCCTGAAGAACAGGCTTTCCGCGCTCGACGTCGAGCCGGTTTCCCGAGCCCGGTAAGCGCGGCAGACGCGCACACGCGCGGCGCGTGGCGCCCTGCTTCTGTGCAGATCAGACGGTGAAGATCTGGCATACCAGATGGATCTCCTCTTGCATTCCAGTGGCACGGGACGTGCTTGGCATCCCGCATGGGAAGTTCATCCGAGATCGCGCAACGCATTCTTCATTCCGTGCTGGCCGGCAAGCTGGGCGCGGGCGACCGCATCGGTGAGCAGCCGCTGGCCACGCTGTTCGACTGCAGCCGCACCGTGGTGCGCGAAGCGCTCACCGAGCTGGCCGTGCGAGGCCTGGTGGCATCGAGCGCGCGTCGCGGCTGGTATGTCGTCGAGTTGACGCCCGAGCAGGCACGCCAGGCCTTCGAGGCCCGCGAGCTGATCGAGACCTCGGTGCTGCGCCGCGTTCAGGCGGTCGCGCCCGCCACGGTGAAGCGCCTGCGTGCCCATGTCGAGCGGCAGGAGGAAGCCATCCGCGAAGACGATGCCGGCCTGCGCAGCTTTCTGCTGGGCGACTTTCATGTCTGCCTGGCCGAGTGCCTCCTGGGCAATGCGATGCTGACCGAAGCACTGCGCGATCTGACGGCCCGCACCATGCTGGTGGCCATGCGCCACCAGTCGCCGCGCGAGGCGATGCGCTCGTGCGCCGAGCATGCGCAGATCGTGGCGGCACTGGAGGCGGGCGACATGGCGCTCGCGGAGCAGCGCCTGGCCGACCACCTGGGCAGCTGGCAGAGCAAGCTGCATGTGCCAGAGAACCCCAGCGATCCACTGGACCAGCTGAGGCAAGCGCTGGAGCCGGTACATCCGGGCGCCCCACGCACGTCGTCTTCTTCCCGCCCTCCCTCCACTCTCACAGGAACGCTGCAATGAACCCTTCCCGCACCCGCTGCACGCCATCGCGTCGCACTTTCCAGTTCGCCCTGCTGGCCACCGTCGGCGCTTGCGCGTTCGCGGGCACCGCCGCGCATTCGCAAGCCGCGCTCGACAACATCCTGAAGTCCAAGCTGATCAAGATCGCCATCCCCACCGACTTCCCGCCGTACGGCTCGGTGGGCGCGGACATGGCCCCGCGCGGCCTGGACATCGACACCGCCCACTACATCGCCGAGAAGCTCGGCGTGAAGGTCGAGCTGGTGCCGGTGAGCACCGCCAACCGCATCCCCTACCTGCAGACCAAGAAGGTTGACCTGGTGATCTCCACGCTCGGCAAGAACCCCGAGCGCGAGAAGGTGATCGACTTCACCGTGGCGTACTCGCCCTTCTTCATCAGCGTGTTCGGTCCGAAGGCGACCGAGGTCAAGACCCCCGCGGACCTGGCGGGCAAGACCATCGCCGTCACGCGCGGTTCGGTGGACGACCAGGAGTTGACCAAGGTGGCGCCCACCGGTGCCGAGGTCCGCCGCTTCGAGGACAACGCCGGCACCGTGTCGGCCTACGTCTCGGGTCAGACGCAGCTGATCGCCACCAGCATCGCCACCGCCGCGAGCATCACGGCGCGCAATCCGCAAACGGGCGTCGACTACAAGTTCGGCCTGAAGGACTCCCCGAACTTCATCGGCGTGGCCAAGGGCGAGGACGCGCTGCGCCAGAAGGTCAACGAGATCGTCATGCAGGCGCGCAAGAGCGGCGAGACCGACAAGCTCGCGGTCAAGTGGCTGGGCAAGCCCGCCGGGGAGCTGCCGCAGTAGGCGTTGCTTGGACGAAGTCCGGGCTCCGGGGCGCCGAGTGGTCCGCGGTGCCCGGCTGAAGCGTCGATCAGAAGCTGTGGCGGATGCCGAACTCGTAGCCCGTCACGTTGCGGCCGGCCGCGATGGTCGGGCTGGCCAGCGAGGACGACGACACGGTGAGGCCGCGGTTGGCGCGGTCGTCGTTGTCGACCCGTGCGACCGTCGCATAGAGCTGGGTGCGCTTGGACAGGTTGTAGCCGTAGCCGAGCGCGAAGCGGTTCGAGTCGGCGTCCGAGATGTCCTTGCGCTTGTACATGCTGTAGGCCGCGCGGATTTCGCCGGCACCCACGGGCACGGTCGCGCCGACTTCGTACAGCTCGACCTTGCGGCCGTTGCCGCGTTCCGATGCGATCAACACCATCGGCTTGACGAAGCCGAAGTTGTACGACGCGCCGACGTTGGTCGCGCGGTAGTCGATCTCGGTCGTCGTCGTGCCGCCGCGCACCTGGCCGTAGCCCAGCGCCACGTTCAATGGGCCCGCGCCGTAGCCGAGGCGAAAGCCCATGCTGTTGCGCAGTGTGTCGTTGGTGACGCCCGGCGACTTGATCTGTTCGCCGAAGGCGTACTGCACCTGGCCGTAGAAGCCGCCCAGCGTGGCCGGCAGCAGGTAGTTGATGCTGTTGCTGGCACGCTTGGGCGCGCTGCCTTCGGCCGTGCCGGCGGCCGACGTGGCGCTGCCGACGAGGTTGGAACCGTTCACGCCGCCGACACCGACGTCGCCGAAGGGGTCGAAGGTTTCGATGTTCAGGTACGCGGGCGCCTTGTCGCGGCCCAGGCGCAGTTCGCCGATGGCGTTGCTCGAGAGGCTTACGGTCGAGCGACGTTCGAAGGCGTAGCCGCTGCTGTTGCCGTTGTCGACGGCAAGGCCACCTTCGAGCCAGAAGCCGGCCGCGAGACCGCCGCCCAGGTCTTCGGTGCCACGGAAGCCCAGGCGGCTGCTGGACACGCCGCCGCTGGCCAGGCCGGTGACCTTGCTGTTGCCGCTGGAGATGTGGGCGACGGAGGTGTCGAGTACGCCGAAGAGGGTGACGGTGGACTGGGCGAATGCGCCCGCTGCGGCGGTCAGTGCCGCAACGGCGACGAGTGTCTTTTTCATGGAGAGGATCTCTTCGAGGATGAGGGATCACCGGCGCGAAGAAGGCATGGACCCCATCGCTTGCCGGCGGGCGCCGCGTCATGCGGGGCGCCGTCACCCATTAGAAAAACACTCTGTGACACCCCTGGGAAGCCCGCACGTTCCCGTGGGTGATTGCCGGCGCCGCTTACCGGCTGCTGCTTTGTCCGCTACGACGCGCGAGGTGCACCTGGTGCAGCGTGATCTTGCGCACCTCGGCCTGGCTGGTCTCGATGTGCGCACGCAGCAGCATCGCGGCCTGGTCGCCGCGGTTGGCGCGCACGGCCTTGAGGATCTTCGCGTGCTCGTCGTAGGTGGCGTCGATGCGCGGCTGTTTGGTGAAGTCGAGCCGTCGAATGATGCGGATGCGATCGGTCACGTCGCGGTGCACGCGGGCCATCTCGGCATTGCCGGCCGCGGCCACCAGGGCGCAGTGGAACTCTTCGTCCCACAGGCCGACCTGCACGGTGTCGCTACTGCGCTGCGCGGCCGGCACGAGCCAGATGCCCGCGAGCGCATCGAGCATGCCGCGGTCGACATGGCGATCGGTTTCGCAGAGGCGGTGCACGGCCGTCGTCTCCAGGATCATGCGCAGGTCGTAGAACTGCTCGAACTGATCGAAGTCGAAGGGCAGCACGCGCCAGCCGCTGCGGAACAGCACCTCGACGAAGCCCTCCTGCTGCAGCCGGAACAACGCCTGCCGCACCGGCGTGCGCGAGACGCCCAGGCGCTCGCTGATTTCGTTCTCGGTGAAACGGTCGCCGGGGACGAGCTTGAATTCGGAGATGTCGCGCTTGAGCTGCGCGTAGACCTCGTCCGCGCGCGTGCGAAACACGGCGGCGTCGGGTTCGGGAGTCGAGGTGGGAGCGAGGACGGACACGGGGTCGATGTTAGCCCTTGAGCGCGGCCAGCAACTGAGCGCTCGGCGCCGTCCATCCGACGATGGCGCCCTGCGCGCGGATCATCTCGATGGCGGCCGCCTTGAAGGCGGGGAAGTAGCTCTCGGTGCAGTCTTCGAGCAGCAGGCCGTCGTAGCCGCGGTCGTTGGCCTCGCGCATGCTGGTCTGGACGCACACCTCGGTCGTCACGCCGCCGAACAGCAGGTGCGTGATGCCGCGCGCCTGCAGCTTCTCGTGCAGCCCGGTCGCATAGAACATGCCCTTGCCCGGCTTGTCGATGACCCATTCACCGGCGATGGGCGCGAGCGCGTCGATGATCTGGTTGCCTGGCTCTCCCCGCACGAGGATGCGCCCCATCGGCCCTTCGTCGCCGATGCGCAAGGTCGGGTTGCCTCGGTTCAGCTTGGCCGGTGGGCAGTCCGACAGATCGGGTTGGTGCGCCTCGCGCGTGTGCACCACCAGGCCGCCGGCGGCGCGCCACGACTGCAGCACCACCTTCGTCGTGGGAACGATGGCCTCGAGCAGCGACACGTCGTTGCCCAAGGTCTCACCGAAGCCACCGGGCTCGATGAAGTCGCGCTGCATGTCGATGAGGACCAGTGCGGTCTTCTGCAGGTCGAAGTCGTAGGGGAAGGGTTGGGCTTGGGCTATGCGCATGGGTTGTCTCAGCGTGCGTTCGTTGTGTGGTGCGGGGAGCGTCGGTGGGCGCGATCGTTGTGATCTTTCCCCGGCGAGCGCGGCGATTGCGCCACCCCAAGCCCGGCAGGCGGTGCGGGCCGGGCGATCCCCTGTGCGTCGCCGAGGCGCGCAGCGCCATCGGCTGCGCGCGCAGCGCGCTTCAACCACTGACTCGTCGCAGCTGTTTGAGCGCAGAGAACGAAGTGAGCGCAGCGAGTTCTGCGACGCAGCCGATGGCGCGAGCACCGCAGGGCAGCCGCGAAGCGGCCGGCGCACCGGGGTCGGCCGGCCCGCACCGCCTGCCGGGCGCCCTCCGCAAGCCAAGCGAACGAACAAGAAGACATCAATGATGCCCTCCCCCCATATGCGCCCCCAGCTCATGTCGCTCCGCCGTCGCCGCCGGCGTCTCGAACACCACCCGCCCCTCGCTCATCACCACGATGCGGTCCGACAGCTCCAGCAGCTCGTCGAGGTCTTCGCTGATCAGCAGCACCGCCCCGCCCTTCTCCCGCACCTGCACGATGCGCGAATGGATTTCCGCGACCGCAGCGAAGTCGAGGCCGAACACCGGGTTGGCGGCGATCAGCACGTTGATGTCGCCCGCCAGCTCGCGCGCCAGCACGGCACGCTGCACGTTGCCGCCCGACAGGCTGCGAATCGGTGCGCCCTCGCCCTGCGTCTTCACGCCGTACTCGGCGATCCATTCGCGGGCACGGCTGCGCCATGTCGGGAAGTTGAGCAGCCCGCCGCGCGCGAGCGGCACCTGGTCGAAGTCACGCAGCGCCATGTTCTCGGCCACGCTCAGGTCGCCGACGCAGGCGTTGCGCAAGGGCTCCTCGGGCAGGCTGCGCACCTTGAGTTCGCGGTTCTCGCTGCGGGTCGCGGCATAGGGCTGGCCCATCACCGTGACCTGGCCCGACAAGCGCGCGCGCTGGCCGACGAGCGCCTCGACCAGTTCGCGCTGGCCATTGCCCGACACACCGGCCACACCGAGGATCTCCCCCGCCTTCACCGACAGGCTGAGGTCGTGCACGGCCAGCGTGCCGCGGTCGCCCATGGCCTGCAGGCGATCGACGTTCAACGCGACCGGCGCATCAGCAGCTACCGCCTTCATGGTGTGCAGCGCACGGCCGGTCACTGCGGCCGCCACGGGTGCGCCGTCTTCGGCAGGCGCCTGTACGCCCTCGCCCATCATGGCCGCGGCCAGCAGTGCCGGCGTGGTGGCGGCCACCTGGCAGTGGTGCACCGCCTTGCCGCGGCGCAGCACCGTCACGCCGTCGGCGTAGGCCATCACTTCGCGGAACTTGTGCGTGATGATGAGCACGGTGCACAGGCCGCTCTTCGCGAAATCGCGCACATGGCCCAGCACCTCGTCGGCCTCCTGCGGCGTGAGCACCGAGGTCGGCTCGTCGAGGATCAAGAGGCGCGGGCGCAGGTATAACTGCTTGAGCAGTTCGAGCTTCTGCTTCTCGCCGGCGGCCAGCGACGCGGGCGTTACGTCGAGGTCGAGGCGGAACGGCGTGGTCGCGAGGAATGCTTCGAGCTCGGCGCGCTTCTTCTTCCAGTCGATCAGCGCGGGCGTCTTGCCGCCGGCCAGCAGCAGGTTCTCCGCCACCGTCATGCCGGGCGCCAGCGTGAAGTGCTGGTAGACCATGCCGATGCCCAGCGCGCGCGCGACGATGGGGTTGGCGATGTCCTGCTCGCGCCCGTCGATCAGGATGCTGCCCTCCTCCGCGCGCTGGAAGCCGGCCACGCACTTGACCAGCGTGCTCTTGCCTGCGCCGTTCTCACCGAGCAGCGCGTGCACCGTGCCGGGCTCGACATGCATCGTCACGCTGTCCATCGCGGTGAAGGCGCCGAAGCGCTTGGTGAGCTGGTAGGTGTCGAGCGCCAGCGCGCCGGTGGCGGCGGGCAAAGCACCGATGGGCGTGGCGACGGCGTTCATGGACTCGGTCCTTGCATGGGGCTCAGGCCAGGGCGGCCAGCAGCGCTTCGGAGTCGGCATGCGCACCGAACACGCCGCCCTGCATCGTGATCATCTTCAGCGCCGCGAGGTGGTTACCGTGGTCGGTCGCGGCCGTGCAGTCCGACAGCAGCAGGCATTCGAAGCCGCGGTCGTTCGCATCGCGCATGGTCGTGTGCACGCACACGTCGGTCGTGATGCCGGTGAGGATCAGGTTCTCAATGCCGCGTGTGCGCAGGATCAGTTCGAGGTCGGTCGCATAGAACGATCCCTTGCCCGGCTTGTCGATCACCACCTCGTCGGGCAACGGCGCCAGCGTGGGAATGATCTCCCAGCCCGGCTCGCCGCGCACCAGGATGCGCCCGCACGGCCCGTCGTCGCCGATGCCCACGCCGTTGGCGCCGATCTGGCGCGAGCGCCAGCGCTTGTTGGCCGGCAGGTCGGCCAGGTCGGGCCGGTGGCCTTCGCGCGTGTGGATGATGTGGAAGCCCCCTTCGCGCAGGTGCGCCATCGTCTTCCGGATCGGCTCGATCGGCGCCTGCACCAGCGACAGGTCGTAGCCCATCACATCGACATAGCCGCCTTGGCCGCAGAAGTCGGTCTGCATGTCGATCACGATGAGTGCCGTGTTCTCAGGACGCAGGTCGCCGTTGTAGGGCCAGGCGTAGGGTTGGGCGGAGACGGTCGTCATGCGCCGGTGGCCTTGCGGTGCGAGGAGTCGGGTTGTTCGGGGATGTCGGGCACGGTCCGGGGCACCTGCGGCACCAGCGGGTGCGATTCGGGGCCCTTGTACGCGCGCAGCGGCGCCGTGAAGCCGCAGGACGTGCCATCGACCACCTTCACCTGGTCGCTCCACGGCAGCTTGTACTGGCCCGACGCCATGTCCTGCATGTAGGTGTACGGAAAGTCCTGCGCACCGCCCTTCACCGCCACGTAGCCACGGTGGTAGAGCTGGTAGATGTTGTTCTCCACGCCCCAGCCGGTGCGGGCTTCGCGCACCAGGTCGGGCCGCAGCTCGCAGGTGATGATCTCGTCGACGCGGCCGCCGCCCTCGACCATCACGGTGCCGTCGAAGCTGCAGAACATGCCCTCGCCCATCGAGTCGAAGGTGCCGTCGCTGCCGCACATGCACACGCTCGCGGTGTAGGCCAGGTTGCAGAAGGCGTTGGCCTGGTTGGTGATCTTCCAGGCGTGCCGGATCGGCGCGGTGTAGCCGGCGGTGCGGAGGATGATCTCGGCGCCCTTGTACGCGGCCTCGCGCGCCATCTCGGGCAGCATGCCGTCGTGGCAGATGATGAGCGCGAGCTTGCTGCCGTTGGGGCCGTCGCACACCGGGATGCCCAGGTTGCCCGGCTCCCACGGCTCGACCGGCACCCACGGATGCATCTTGCGGTAGTACAGGCGGATCGCACCCATGTCGTCGATGACGAGCCCGCTGTTGTACGGGTTGCCGCCGGGGTTGGCTTCCATGATCGAGAAGCAGCCCCAGATGGTGTTGTCGATGCAGGCCTTGCGGAAGGCCGCGACCTCGGGCCCGTCGAGCGTGCACATGATCTCGGGCGAGGTGTCCATCGACAGGCCGTGCAGCGAATACTCCGGGAACACGACGAGGTCCATCGTGCCCTGGTTGCGCCGCGCCTTGCCGACCAGCTCGACGATGCGACGCGTCTGCGCCGCCAGTTCCTCCGTCGTGCGCACCACCGGCAGCTGGCACTGCACCAGGCCGATGACGACGCCGTTTTCCGATTTGTTCAAACCACCGAAACCGCTCATGGGATGTTCCTCAACGTGTGGATGACAGCTCGCCAGGGCTGCCGATGGCGACACTGCCCGGCTTGCACGTGAGTACCAGAATCACCAGCGTCAGCACGTAGGGAACGGTGTTGAACAGGTGGTAGCCCCAGCCGACACCGATCGACTGCAACGCCGGGCCGATGGCGCCCGCGCCGCCGAAGAGAAAGGCCGCGCCGACGCAGCGCAGCGGGCTCCAGCGCGCGAAGATCACCAGCGCCACCGCGATCAGGCCCTGCCCGCTGGAGATGCCTTCGTTCCAGCTGCCCGGATAGAACAGCGTGAGCGACGCGCCGCCGAGGCCGGCGATGAAGCCGCCGGCCGTTGTCGCCGCGACGCGGATGCCCGACACCGAATACCCGAGCGCGCGTGTCGCGTTCGCCGAATCGCCCGCCATGCGCACGAGCAGGCCGGCGCGGGTGCGCGCGAAGCCCCAGTACATCAGGCCGGCCAGCACGATGCCGACGGGCACCAGCGCATTGACCTGGAGCGCCGACTGCACCACCGTGTTGTCGCTCCAGAAGCCCAGCGGAATGGCCGGCAGCTGCGGCGCCTGTGGCTGGATCAGCGGCTTGCCCAGGTAGAACGCGAGCCCGGTGCCCAGCAGCATCAGCGCGATGCCGGTGGCCACGTCGTTCACGCGGTCGAGCGAGCACAGCAGGCCGTGCAGCAGTGCGAGCACGGCGCCGGCGGCGGCACCGATCAGTACGCCGAGCCAAGCCGAGTCGGTGAGGTAGGCGCCGCCGAAGGCCGCCATGGCCGACAGCACCAGCACGCCTTCGAGGCCGAGGTTGATGCGACCCGACTTCTCGGTGAGGCATTCGCCCAGGCTCACGAACAGGAAGGGGGCGCCCACGCGCAATGCACCGCCGACGATGCCGGCCACCAGCGCGATCCATTGGTCGGCCGTCATGTGCTCTCCTTGACCAGCTTGGGTTGCACCGCGCGCGGCATGCGGTTCTTCAGCAGCGTCTTCCAGTCGATCATCCGCAGGCCCTCGCTCGCGAGGATGAGCACGAAGGCGATGCCCTGCAGCACCAGCACCGACGCATCGGGCAGGCCGAGCCGCCGTTGCAGCAGGCTGCCGGCCGCGCCGAAGCCGCCGAACAGGATGGCGACCGGGATGATCGCGATGGGGTTGTGCCGCGCGATGAAGGACACCAGGATGCCCGCGTAGCCATAGCCCGCGATGATCGAGGCATTGGCGTTGGTGTGCACCGCCGCCACCTCGACCGCGCCCGCCACGCCGGCGCAGGCACCGCCCACACCGCAGGCCGCCAGGATGAGCTGCGTGGCCGGAAGGCCGACCAGTTGCGCCGTGCGCGGGTTGCCGCCCACCACGCGGATCGAGAAGCCCGATGCAGTCGCGCGCAGCCACAGCCCGAGGCCGACGCAGGCCACGATGCCGATGACCAGGCCCCAGTGCACGTCCGACCCCGCGATGCCGCCGATGCCGAGCCCGTCGGGCAGCGAGCGCGTCGACGGCTTGTTCAGGCTGGCCGGGTCGCGCAGCGCGCCTTCGACCAGGTGCTTGAAGATGCCGATGGCGATGTAGGCCAGCAGCAGGCTGCTGATGGTTTCGTTGATGCCGCGGTACTGGCGCAGCCACCCCGCCAACATGATCCACAGCGCGCCCACCACCGCACCGGCGAAGCAGATGGCGACCGTGCCGACGATGTTGCCGGGCAGCGGAATGGCATAGGGCAAGGCGGCGCAGGCCAGCCCGCCGAGCACCACCGCACCCTCGCCGCCGATGATGACCAGCCCCGCGCGCGCCGGGATCGCCACGCACAGCGCGGTGAGCATCAGCGGCGCGGCGCGCTGCAGTGTGTTCTGCCACGAGAACCAGTCGCCGAAGGCGCCCTTGAAGAGCGTGACCCACACGTCCACCGGGCTCACGCCGGCGAACCACACGAGCACCCCGAACACGAGCAGCGCCGCCGCGATGGCGAAGGCCGGCAGGGCGATTTCCTTCAGCGCGTTGCGCATGGCCGTGCGCTCAGATGGAACCGAGAACGCCTTCGACCAGGTAGTTCATCTTCTCGAGCTCGAGGTCGGTCTGCTTGAGCGACTTGCCGGCCGGCACCACGACCGCGCCCTTGTTGTCCTTGATGCCGTCCTTGAAGATGTCGAAGGTGCCCGCGATCATCTGGGCCTTGACGCCGTCGGCCTGCTTCTTGGCAGCGTCGGTCACGGCCGGGCCGTAGGCGGACATCTTCACGTAGCCTTCCTTGAGGCCACCGCGCAGGAAGTTGGGGTGCGGCTTGCCGGCCTGGGCCGCGTCGATGATGGTCTTGTACGCGGTGAGCCAGTTCCATTCGGCGCCCGTCAGGTAGGCCTGCGGTGCCAGCTTGGCCTGGCTCGCGTGGTAGCCGCAGACCATCTTGCCGCGCTTGGCCGCCGTCTCGACGACGACCTTCGGCCCGTCGACGTGCATCGTGAAGACGTCGCAGCCCTGGTCGGCCAGGCTGTTGGTAGCCTCGGCCTCCTTCACCGCCATCGACCAGTCACCGGTGAAGATCACGCTGCAGGTGATGCCGGGCTTGACCGAGCGCGCGCCCAGCGTGAAGGCGTTGATGTTGCGCAGCACCTGAGGAATGGGCTTGGCCGCGACGAAGGCGATCTTGTTGCTCTTCGTCATGTGCGCGGCGATCACGCCGTTCAAGTACTGGCACTCGTCGATGTAGCCGAAGAAGCTGCCGACGTTCTTCGGGTGCTTGCCTTCGGTCCACATGCCGCCGCAATGCGAGAAGCGCACGTCGGGGTTCTTCGGCGCGAGCGCCAGGATGTGCGGGTCGAAGTAGCCGAAGGACGTGGGGAACAGCAGCTTGGCGCCGTCCTGCGAGATCATGCCGGTCATGGTCTTCTGCACCGCTGCGGTCTCAGGCACGTTCTCTTCCTCGACCACCTTCACGCCGGGCATCTTCTTGACTTCGGCCGCGGCCTGCGCGTGCGCCTGGTTGTAGCCGTAGTCGTCGCGCGGGCCGACGTAGATCACGCCGACGGTCAGCGGCTTGGCCTGTGCGCTGGCGAGCGCGCTCCAGCCGCCCAGCGTGCCGGCGGCGCCGAGCGCGGCGATGGATTTGAGGGAGTCGCGGCGATTGATCTGGCTCATGGGTGGGCTCCGGTAGGAATGAACGGATGGGTCTTGCAGAGAAAACGCGGGCGGTGCGACAGGCCTACTCGGCGCGCGCGCCGGTGGCTTTGGCGATGACGGCCCAGCGCTGCGAGTCGGTGCGCACGGCCTCCGACAGCGCCTTGGCCGGCAGGTACTGGATCTCGGCACCGCGCTGCCACATCTGGCCGCGCAGCCGCGGGTCGGCGGTGGCCGCCTGCACGTCGGCCTCGACCTTGCGAACCGCCGCGTCGGGCGTGCCGGCCGGCACGAAGAGGCCGTACCACTGGTCGGCCGCGAAGCCCGGGTAGCCGAAGCTCGCGACGGTCGGCACGCCGGGCAAGCGCGTGGTCGGTTTGGCGCCCGTGACGGCCAGCACGCGCAGCTTGCCGCCTTCGATCAGCGGCAGGGCCGACACGATGATGTCGAACATCACCTGCGTTCGCCCGGCGATCAGGTCGGGCAAAGCCTGCGCGCTGCCCCGGTAGGGCACGTGCGTCATCTTCAGCTTGGCCTCGGACAGGAACCACTCGGCCGTGAGGTGCGGCAGCGAGCCGCTGCCGTTGGACGCGTAGCTCAGTTCACCCGGGTGCGCCTTGGCGAAGGCGATGAGGTCAGGGAAGGTCTTGAAGGGCGAGTCGATCGGCACCACGACCACCAGCGGCGACGTGGCGAAGCCGGCCACCGGCACCAGGTCCTTGATCGGGTCGTAGCCCAGCTTGGGGTAGATGTGCGGCGCGATGGTCACGCCGGCCGGGATGCCCATCACCAGCGTGTAGCCGTCGGGGGCGCTCTTGGCGCCGGCTTCGGTGCCGATGGTCGAGCCCGCACCGACGCGGTTCTCGAAGACCACTGGCTGCTTCCACGTGGTCGCCAGCGCGGTGCCGATGGCACGTCCCGCGTAGTCCGTCGCACCCCCGGCCGGAAAGGGGATGACCATCTTCAATGCATGGCTCGGATACGCGGCGGGCTGCGCCATGCCGAAACCGATCTGTCCCAACAGCGGCGTGAGCGCGGCCGCCTGGAGTACGCGTCGACGCGACAGCGCATCGCGGCACGAGGAAGACTCGACGAAGGCGGAACGCGGCAAGGTCATCGGCTTGTTCTTTCTTGGATACAAGACGGTGTGCATAAAGTGTGCCTGCGCCCATTGGCTGGCGTACGCCTCAGGCGAGTGCGGCGACGGGGGCCTGCGCGATGCCCGCGGCCTCCAGCGTCGCGGCCACGCGCAACGCCAGGTCCTCGCGCCACGGTGCTGCGATCACCTGCACGCCGATCGGCAGGCTGGCGTGCGCGCCCCACACCGGAACGGCGCACACCGGCAAGCCGATGCACGAGATCGGTTGGGTCAGCACCCCCATGTTGGGGCGCACCGGCAGACGCTGGCCGTTGAGCTCGAACCATTCGGCACCGATGGGCGTTGCGGCGCAGGGCGTCGACGGCGCGAGCAGGATGTCGAAGCGCTCGAACAGCTTGGCGGCCTGCTCAGCATAGAGGCGCCGCACACGCTGCGCGCGCGCCACCCAGGCCGCCGGAATCAGTGCGCCGGCCAGGAAGCGGTCGCGCGACAACGGCTCGAAGTCCTGCGGACGCTCGCGCAGGTCGTGCAGATGGAGCGCGGCGCCCTCGGCGTTGGTGATGAGGAAGGCGGCAGCCCGGCCGGCTTCGACCATCGGCAGCTCGCCCGTCTTGCTGGCGCCCAGCGCCTCGGCCACGCGGTCGACCGCGCTCAAGGCCTCGGGCTGAGCCCGCTCGCGGAAGTAGCCGCCCAGCACGCCGATGCGCAGGCCGCGCGTGCCATGCGACAGCTGCGACAAGGTCGGCTCGACCGCGCGCTGCGCGCAGCCCGGGTCGAGCGGCGCGCGCGTTTCAGGGCCCTGCATCGCGTCGTACGCGAGCGCCAGGTCGCGCACCGAGCGCGCGAAGGGCCCGAGGTGGTCGAGGCTGGAGATGAACGGGTAGCTGCCGGTGCGTGGCAGCCGGCCGAAGGTCGGCTTCAACCCGAAGATGCCGCACAGCGAGGCCGGCACGCGGATCGAGCCATTGGTGTCGGAACCCAGCGTGAGTGGCACCTGGCCGGCCGCCACCGCGGCGCCCGAACCGCCCGACGAGCCGCCGGCAATGCGCGTCAGGTCGTGCGGGTTGTGGGCCGGACCGACGTGGCTGTTCTCGGTGGTGAAGCCGTAGGCGTACTCGTCCATGTTGAGCGCGCCGACCAGCACCGCGCCGGCGCTTTCGAGCCGGCGCACCAGCGCGGCGTCGCTGCGTGCCGGCGTGCTGTCGCGCTCGATCTTCGAACCCGCCAGCGTCTGCAGACCGGCGATGTCGAAGAGGTTCTTCACGGCGAAGGGCACGCCGAGCAACGGCAGCTCGCGGGTGCGGTGCCCGTTTGACGAGGCCAGCGACGCATCGACCTGGCCGGCGCGGCGCAACGCGCGTTCGCGCACCACGTCGGTGAAGGCGTTGACGCGGCCGTCGGTGCCCGCGATGCGGTCGAGGCTGGCCTGCACCAGCGCGACTGCGCTCACGGCGCCACGGCGGACGGCATCGGCCATCGCCCCGCCGTCCTTCAACAGAAGTGCATCGGCGCTCATGCCTCGGCCTCCTTGGGCGCCACCGGCACGAAGCTCACCGCCGATTCGGCATGCGGCTCGAGCGGCACGGCGTCCACCACAGCCGCCATCTCGGCGGCCAGCGCGAAGAAGCGCAGCACGCCGGGGCGGTGGTCGGGCCGCAGGTTCAGGCCGAGCGCGGCAGCCGCCGCGTCGACATAGGCTTCGGTCTGTGCGGGGGTCATCGCGGCTCCTTCGGTGCGCGTGGTCAGCGGCGCACTTCGCGCTGGAAGATCTCCAGACTCAGCTTCTTCATCGCGACGAAGCTGGCCGAGCTGAGCGTCTCGAGCGTGCGGGGTCGCGCGTCGTCGTACTTGAGGATCTCCGCGACCTTGGTCGGTCGCTTGGTCAGCAGCAGCACCTCGTCGGCCAGGTACACGGCTTCTTCCAGGTCGTGCGACACCAGCAGCATGGTGGTGCCGGTCTTCATGAAAACCTCCTGCAGCTTCTCGCGGATGAACAGCGTCATCTCGAAGTCGAGCGCCGAGAAGGGCTCGTCCAGGAACAGCACCTCGGGGTTGGGCGCCAGCGCCCGCATGATCGACGCCGTCTGCTGCTGCCCGCCCGAGAGTTCGTAGGGGAAGCGCTTGAGGTCGAACTTGACGTCGAAGGACGCGACCAGCTCTTCCATGCGGCGGTCCACCTCGGCCTTCGACCGGCCTTCCAGCTTGAGCGGGTAGGCGATGTTGTCGATGGTGCGCATCCACGGGAACATCGCCTCGCGGTAGTTCTGGAACACGTAGCCGATCTTCGTGTCCTTGAGCGACTTGCCGTCGAACAGGATCTCGCCCGAGTCGATGGGGATCAGCCCCGCGATCATGTTGATCAGCGTCGACTTGCCGCAACCGTTCGGCCCGAAGACCGAGACGATCTTGTGCTTGGGGATGTCGAGGTCGAAGTTCTCGTACAACGGCCAGCCCGCGAAGTACTTGGTGAGGCCGCGGATGGTGATGTGCGTACCGGCCGGGCCGGGCTGGAAGGCGGGGGTGGGCACGTCGGCGTACACCGGGCCGTTGAGGACTGCGGACATGGCGTTACCTTCCGGACCAGTGGACGATCTTGCGTTCGGCGACAAGGAACAGGATGTTGAGCGCATAGCCCAGCGCACCTGCCGCGAGGATGGACGCGTACATGCTCTTGACGTTGAGCACCTGCTGCGAATTGATGATGCGGTTGCCCAGGCCCGAGTCGGCGCCGATGAACATCTCCGCGACGATCACGATCACCAGCGCCATCGAGACCGCCGAGCGCAGTCCGACGAAGCTCGGTTGCAGGCTTTCCCAGACCAGCACGTCGCGGAAGGTCTGCCAGCGCGTCGCCCCCATCACCTTGGCCGCCATCACCCGCTGCTTGCGCGCGTTGATCACGCCGTAGGCGCTGTTGAACACCACGATCAGCAGCGCGCCGAAAGCGGCGATCGCGATCTTGTTGACGTCCGAGGTGCCGAAGATCATCAGGAAGAGCGGGATCAGTGCCGACGAGGGCGTCGAGCGGAAGAAGTCGATCAGGAACTCGACGCTGCGGTACGCCTTCTCGTTGCTGCCCAGCAGCACGCCCAGCGGCACGCCGACGACGGCCGCGATCAGGAAGGCCTGCAGCGTTCGCCACACGGTCACCGCGAAGTCGGCGAGCAGCGGCCCGCCGGCCAGACCGGTGATCAGCGTGGACACCGTGTCGGCAGGCGCCGGCAGCAGGATCGGCTTGATGAAGCCGAGTCGCACGACGAGGTCCCAGAGGATGAAGAGCACGACCGGCCCGATGAAGGGCAGCAGCTTTTCCCAGACCGGCGGCTTGGGCACGGCGCTGGCGGTGCCGGCCGGCGGCGCCCAGGGCTTGGCGCCTGCGGTCGGCGCGATGCTGGTGTCGGCCATGGCTCAGGCCTTGTAGAGCAGGCCGTCCACCAGGACCTTCTTCTCGAAGATGCCCTTCTCGGTGAACAGGTCGTAGAACTTCTGGAAGTAGGCGACGTCGCTCGGCTTGAACTCGTTGTAGAGCATGTACGACGCAAGGGGCACCTCGGCGGTCAGCGCGCCTTCGATGGCGGTGTAGCCCTTCATGTATTGCCGTGCCTCGTCGGGCTTGGTCCGCACCAGCTCGACGCCGCGCGCGTAGGCCGCGATGAACTTCTTCGTCGCCTCGGGGTTCTTCTTGATGAACTCGGTCGTGAGGCTGGCGGCGCCGCCATGCCATGGGGCCATCGGATCGCCCAGGATGTACTTGGCGACAACGCCGGCCTCGATCACCCGCGTCGTCCCGTTCATGCGGCCGACCGTGCCGGTCGGCTCGAGCGTGTAGCAGGCGTCGACCTGGCCGGCGACCAGCGCGGCGACGTGCTGGCCGATGGGCAGTTCGCTCACCGTGGCGCCGGTGGCGCCGGCACGTTCGAGCATGGTCTTGCACAGCGTCACGTTCTGGATGCCGGGGCCCGAGGCGACCTTCTTGCCCTTCAGGTCGGCCGTCGTCTTGATCGGGCTGTCCTTGGCGGTGATGAACTCGTCGAGCACGAACTTCGCGTTGCTCGGGTTGGTGCAGAAGATCTTGAACAGGCCGGGCTGCGCGATCTCGCCGATGGCCAGGTTGGCCGAGCCGGTGCCGTTCGAACTGCCGTCGGAGCGGCCCGAGAGCATCGCCTCCATCACCTGCTGCGCGCCGGCGAACTTCAGCGGCTCAACGTCGAGGCCGGCCTCCTTGAAGTAGCCCTTGTCGACGGCGGCGAAGAAAGGCAGGCCCGCGGCCACCGGCCAGAAACCGATGCGGATCTTGGGCGTGGCCTGGGCCAGCACCAGCGATGGTGCCGCGAGCGCGGCGAGGCCGGCGGCACCGGCCTGGAGGACATGGCGGCGCGATGGCTTGAGCGCTGCGGTTGACGTGTGCTGAGATCCCATGGGTCCGACTCCTGCGTGATGGTGGAAGCGAAAGAAAGAGGTAGTTGCTGCGCTCAGGCGAGCGCGGCCTGGCGGGAGGCGATGTACGAGCGCCAGCCGCCGTGGTGCGTGATGTCCTCGGCACCGTCGAGCGCGATCGACTCGCAGACGAAGCCCTGCACGCTGCTGCCGTCGTCCAGCGTGAGCGTGCCGATGCCCAACGGCGCGGGAATGAGCGCGACGAAGGAGCCGTAGGCCGTCGCGGGCATCTCCCACACCTCGACGATGAGCGAGGCGCCACCTGTGGGCACGCGCACCATGCCGGGCTTCGGCGGCACCGTGCCGGGCAAGGCGTAGAGGCGGTACTGCGGGGCGGTGAGCATCTCGCGCAGCAGCGTCGCGCCGCGCTCGGTGAGCTGGCCGTTGAGGGGCATGCCCGACAGGTGCGCGCCGACCACGGCCACCTTCACGGTGGCGGCGGGCTTCACCAGCGGCAGGGCGGCGGGTGCCGGCATCGGTGCGCCGGTCGCGCCGAGCGTGAGGCCGGTGGCGTGATGAAGCCGCTGACCCAGTTCGGCCAGCTGGAAGTCGCTGGCGCACGGGCCGATCAGCGTCAGGCCGAAGGGCAGGCCGTCGCTGCGCAGGCAGGTCGGCACCGAGAGCGCCGCGTAGTCGAGCAGGTTGACGAAGTTGGTGTACGCGCCGAGATGCTGGTTCAGCGCGACCGGATCGGCCCGCATCGCCTCGATGGTGTAGTGCGTGGGCGCGGTCGGCACCACCAGGATGTCGATGTTCTGCCACATCGGTGCGGCCTGCTGCGCGAGCGCGCGCAGCCGGGTCTGGGCATCGACGAAGTCGGCGGCGCTGTACTGGCGCCCGCGCGCCAGGATGCTGCGCACCGGCTCGATCACCTCGTCCTCGTGCGCATCGAAGAACGGGCGCACCGCCGCGTAGCGTTCGGCCACCAGCGCACTCTCGTAGAGCAACGCCGCGGCCTCGGCCAGCGGGGCGTAGTCGATCGGCACGCGCGTGGCGCCCAGCGCTTCGAGCTGCGCGAGCGAGCGCTCGAAGGCGGCGGCCGATTCGGCATCGCCGAAGAATTCGAGCGTCGAGGGCACGCCGATGCGCAGGCGCGGCGGCAGCGGCGCGGTGATCGGCGTGAGCGCGCGCGAGTACGGGTCGTGGGCGTCATGCCCCATCGCGACGCTCAGCACGCGCGCCGCCAGCTCGACGGTGCGCGCGAAGATCGACACGCAGTCGACGCTCTGCGCCGCCGGCACCACGCCGCGGGTGCTGATCAATCCTTTGGTCGGCTTGAGGCCCACGATGTTGTTGAGCCCCGCCGGCACGCGGCCGGAGCCCGCCGTGTCCGTGCCGAGCGAGAAGTCGACCTCGCCGGTCGCCACCACGCGCGCCGAGCCGGAGCTGGAGCCGCCCGACACATAGCGCGCGTCGAAGCTGTTGGGGACCGCGCCGTACGGCGAGCGCGTGCCGTTCAGGCCGCAGGCGAACTGGTCGAGGTTGGTCTTGCCGACCAGCACCGCACCGGCGTCGAGCAGGCGCTGCACCACTTGAGCGTGGTTCGCCGCCTCGCGAGCGAAGGCCGGGCAGGCCGCGGTGGTCGGCAGGCCCGCCACGTCGATGTTGTCCTTGACCGCGAAGCGCAGCCCGGCCAGCGGGCCAGCGGCCGCGGCGCCAGAGGCGGCGATCGGTGGGTCGATCCGCGTGATCCAGGCAGCGGCGCCGGGGTCGGCGGTTTGCCCGTCATCGGTCGGCTGCGAAATCCTTGCATGCACCATCATCAAGCATCCTGTCTTGTGTACATGTTGAGATGCAAGTGGCGTGCCAACGCCTGCCGGGGCTCAGCAAGCCCCGGCAGCCTGGATTCGGTGCGTCAGGAAAAGATGGGGCGCGGGCTCAACCGCGCTTCGCCGCCCGGTACAGGCCGTCGACCTTGCCGATGTTGGCTTCGAGGATGCGGATGCGGTCGGTGCCGCTGGGGTGGGTCGAGAGGAAGCTCAGGCCGCCCTGGTTCTTCGAAGCGGCGGCCATCTTCTTCCAGAGCGATACCGAGGCGCGCGGGTCGTAGCCGGCCCGCGCCGCGAGTTCGAGGCCGACCAGGTCGGCGTCGGTCTCGTCGCCGCGGCTGAACTTGAGCGACAGCAACTGCGTGCCGGCGCGCGCCGCCATGTCGCCCATCTGCCCCAGGCCGAGCAGCTGTGCCGTGATCGACAGCGCCGCGCCGGTGCCGGCGCTCTTGGCCAGGCGCGCGCGGGCGTGCTCGCGCAAGGCATGCGCCATCTCGTGGCCCATCACCATCGCGACCTCGTCGTCGCTGAGCTTGAGCTGGTCGAGGATGCCCGTGTAGAAGGCGATCTTGCCGCCCGGCAGGCAGAAGGCGTTGATCTGCGAGCTGCCGATCAGGTTGACCTGCCACTTCCACTGCGCCGCGCGTGCGTTCCAGGGCTCGACGAAGGGGATGAGCCGCGCGGAAATGGTGCGCAGCCGCTGCAGCTGCGGGTGGCCGTCGGGCGCGAGCGCGCCCTTGGCCTTCGCCTGCTGCAGCAACTGGTCGTACTGCTGCACGCCGGCCTGCTCGATGGTGTCGGCCGGCACCAGGTTGCGCGCGACCGAGGCCTTGCCCACCTCGACCTGCGCCAGCGCGGGCGTCACCGCAGCGGCACCCGCCAACGCCAGGAACGCCCGGCGCGCTGGCCAGGGACCGATGGAAAGCTCGCAGCGTGAACACATGCGGGAATAATAAGCAGCCACCCCGATTGCCCCTTCAATGTCCCCACCCTCGGCCGCCGAAGCCACCTCCGCCCCCTCGCCTACTGCGCCGCTGTCCTGGCGCGATGCGCTCAAGGTGTACCTCGAACCCGCGACGCTGCGCATGCTGGCCCTGGGCTTCTCGGCCGGCCTGCCGCTGCTGCTGGTGCTGGGCACGCTCAGCTTCCGGCTGCGCGAGGCCGGCGTGGCGCGCAGCGACATCGGCTACCTGAGCTGGGTCGGCCTGGTGTACGCCTTCAAATGGGCCTGGGCGCCACTGGTCGACCGGCTGCCCATCCCGCTGCTTACCGGGCGCATGGGCCGCCGCCGCAGCTGGCTGCTGCTGGCGCAGGCGCTGGTGATCGGCGGGCTGGTCGGCATGGCGCTGGCCGACCCGCGCGGCGGCCTGGCGCCGCTGGTGTGGTGTGCGCTGCTGGTGGCCTTCGGCTCGGCCACGCAGGACATCGCGCTGGACGCCTTCCGCATCGAATCGGCCGAGACGCGCAAGCAGGCCGCACTGGCCGCCGCCTACCAGACGGGCTACCGCCTGGCGATGATCTGGGCCGGCGCCGGCGTGCTGTCGATCGCCGCGTGGACCGAGATCACCGGCGCCAGCGGCTACCAGAACGCCGGCTGGAAGGCCGCCTACCTGGTGATGGCCGCCTCGATGGCGGTCGGCGTCATCACGGTGCTGCTGTCGTCCGAACCCGCCCAGCGGGTGATGCCCCGGGCACGCAATGCGGCCGAGTGGCTCAAGAACGTGCTGGTCGAGCCCTTTGCCGACTTCGTCCGCCGCTACAAGTGGCAAGCGGTGCTGATCCTGTCGCTGATCGCCATCTACCGCATCAGCGACGTGGTGATGGGCATCATGGCCAACCCCTTCTACGTCGACATGGGCTTCAGCAAGGAAGAGGTCGCGGCGGTCAGCAAGGTGTTCGGCGTGGTGATGACGCTGGTCGGCGCCTTCGTGGGCGGCATCCTGTCGATGCGCCTGGGCGTGATGCGGGTGCTCATGCTCGGCGCGGTGCTCAGCGCCGCGAGCAACCTGCTCTTCGCCTGGCTGGCCACCCAGGGCCACGACATGACGATGCTGGTGCTGGTGGTGTCGGCCGACAACCTGGCCGGCGGCATCGCGTCGGCCGCCTTCATCGCCTACCTGTCGAGCCTGACGAACATCAGCTACTCGGCCACGCAGTACGCGCTGTTCAGTTCGCTGATGCTGCTGCTGCCCAAGTTCCTGGCGGGCTATTCGGGCGTGTTCGTCGACGCCTACGGCTACGTCCCCTTCTTCGTGGGCACGGCGCTGCTGGGCCTGCCGGTGCTGGTGCTGGTGGCACTGGCGGCACGCGGGCAGCGCTAAGACCCTGCGATGGCGGGATGCCGGCCGACGCGGCGACCTGCGGCCGGCTGCTAGTCTGTGGCATCGTTCGCGCTTCGCCACTTATTTTTCCACCACCGTGCCGTCCCGCATCCCCCCTCTCCAGATCAGCGCCTACACCGCGACTTCGGCCGTCGGCGTGGGCAAGGCGTCGCTGCTCGACGCCCTCGAAACCTCACGCAGCGGCCTGCGGGCCAATGACTTCGGCGAGGTGCCCGCCAGCGGCGCGCGCCTGACGACGTGGATCGGCCGCGTGGCGGGGGTGGAAGACGTGCGCCTGCCCGACACCCTGGCCGCCTGGGACTGCCGCAACAACCGACTGGCCTGGATGGGCCTGCAGGCCGACGGCTTCATGGACGCCGTGGCGGCGGCGCGCGCCAAATACGGCCCGTCGCGCATCGCGGTGATCCTCGGCACGTCGACGTCGAGCATCGGCGAGACCGAGGACGCCTACACGAAGCTCACCGCCGAGGGCGCCTTCCCGCCCGGGCAGGACCGCCCGCTGGTGCACACGCCGCACTCCCTGGGCATGTTCGTGCAGGCCGTGCTGGGCTTGGAGGGGCCGTCGGAAACGATCTCGACCGCCTGCTCGTCGAGCGGCAAGGTCTTCGCGTCGGCCGAACGGCTGATCCGCCTGGGCCTGATCGACGCGGCCGTGGTCGGCGGCGTCGACACGCTCTGCGGCAGCGTGCTGTACGGCTTCAATTCGCTGGAGCTGGTGTCGCCCCGGCCGTGCAAGCCCTTCGACGCCACGCGCGACGGCATCAGCCTGGGCGAGGCGGCCGGCTTTGCGCTCGTGGAACGCGCCGCGGCCACCCAGGCCGACGGCCTGTACTTGCTGGGCTATGGCGAGGCGAGCGACGCGCACCACATGTCGACGCCGCACCCGCAGGGCCTGGGCGCCGAGCGCGCGCTCGACGACGCGCTGGCCCGCGCCGGCCTCACGACCGATGCGGTCGACTACATCAACATGCACGGCACGGCCAGCATGAAGAACGACGAGGTCGAGGGCGCGCTGGTCACCCGGCGCTTCCCCGAAAGCACGCACGCCAGCTCGACCAAGGGCTTCACCGGCCACACGCTGGGTGCCGCCGGCATCGTCGAGGCGGCCATCAGCCTGCTGTCGCTGGAGACCGGCCTGATGCCGGGCACCGTGAACACCACGCAGCTCGACACCGACTGCGGCCCGCAGATCAAGCTCGAACCCGCGCGCGGCGACGTGAAGGTGGCGCTGTCCAATTCCTTCGGCTTCGGCGGCAACAACTGCGCGCTGGTCTTCGGCAAGGGGGTGCAGGCATGAACGCGACCGTGAAGACCCCGACCCTCTACATCGAAGGCCCGGCCTTCTGGGCGCCGACGCTGCCCGGCTGGGACATCGCCCGCGCTGCCTTCACTGGCACCGGCGCGCCGGTCGACCCGCCGGCCAAGCGGCCGTCGCCGCAGGTGCTGGCCCCGGCCGAGCGCCGCCGCGCGCCCGACACCGTGGCGCTGGCGCTCGAGGTCGCGTCCAACGCCATCGCCGCGTCCGGCCGCGACGCCAAGGACCTGCCCTGCATCTTCGCGTCGGCGCACGGCGACCTGGGCATCAACGACTACATGTGCGGCGTGCTGGCCAGCGACCCGACGGTGCTGTCGCCGATCAAGTTCCACAACTCGGTGCACAACGCCGCGGTCGGCTACTGGACCATCGGCGTGGGCTGCATGGCGGCCAGCAATTCGGTCGCCGCCTACGAGACCACCTTCGCGTCGGCCCTGCTCGAAGCCGCGGCGCAGTGCGCGGCCGACGACCAGCCGGTGCTGCTGGTGGGCTACGACATGCCGGCCGTGGGCGCGCTCGCGTCGATCACGCGCAGCCGCGGCCTGCTCGCGGTGGCGCTGGTGATCGCGCCGCAACGCACCGAGCACACCGTGGCGGCCTTCGACTGGTCGCTGCTGCCCGGCCCGTCGCACCCGATCACGCCACGCTCGGAGGCCGCCCAGGCGCTGACCACCAACGCCATGGCCGACGCGCTGCCGCTGTTCGAAGCACTGGCGACAGGCCGCAGCGAGACGCTCGCGATGCCGCTGTCGGCGCGCCTGTCGCTGCAACTCCAACTCACCCAAGGCTGAAGCCGATGACGATCACCACGACAACGCAGGAACAACAGCACGACGTGGTGATCATGGGCGGCGGCCTGGCGGGGCTCACCCTGGCGCTGCAGCTCAAGAAGCGCTTTCCCGACATCGACGTGCTGGTGCTCGAGCGCCGTGCCCACCCGGTGCCGCATGCGGCGCACAAGGTGGGCGAGTCGTCGGTGGAGATCGGCGCCCACTACTTCGACACGGTGCTGGGCCTGGAGCCGCACATGCATGGCGAACAGCTGCGCAAGTTCGGCTTCCGCTTCTTCTTCAGCGAAGGCCGGCGCGACATCGACCGGGTCACCGAGATCGGCGCCAGCCGCTACCTCTCGGTGCCCAGCTACCAGATCGACCGCGGCATCTTCGAGAACTACCTGGCCGAAGAGGCCGCGCGCCGCGGCGTGAAGTTCACCGACCACGCGATGGTGCGGCAGATCGACCTGGCCGACGACGCCCAGGGCCTGCACCGCCTGAGCTGGACGCAGGACGGGCAGACGAACGTCATTGCCGCGCGCTGGATCGTCGACGCCTGCGGCCGCGCCGGCCTGCTCAAGCGCAAGCTGGGCCTGGCCGCGCCGAACGCGCACGACGCCCACGCGGTGTGGTTCCGCATCAGCGACCGCATCACGCTCGACGACTGGAGCGACGACCCCGAATGGCGCGCCCGCTGCACGCCGCAGGCGCGCTGGCTCTCGACCAACCACCTGGTCGGCGCGGGCTACTGGGTCTGGCTGATTCCGCTGGCCTCGGGCTCGCACTCGGTCGGCATCGTGGCCGACCCGCGCTACCACCCGCTCGACACCATGGACAGCTTCGAGAAGGCGATGGACTGGTTCGCCCAGTACCAGCCGCGCCTGTTCGACGAGCTCGACGGCAAGCGGCACCTGCTGCAGGACTTCGCCTTCTTCAAGAACTTCTCGTACGGCTGCAAGCAGGTGTTCTCGGGCCAGCGCTGGGCATTGACCGGCGAGGCGGGCCTGTTCCTCGACCCCTTCTATTCGCCGGGCAGCGACTTCATCGCCATCGCCAACACCTACATCACCGACCTGATCGGCCACGACCGCGCCGGCCATTCGGTGGAAGCGCGGGCCCAGCTCTACGACCAGATCTACCACTCGTTCTACGAGAGCACCCTGGCGCTCTACCAGGACCAGTACGGCCTCTTCGGCGACCCCGAGGTGCTGCCGGTGAAGGTCATCTGGGACTACAGCTACTACTGGGGCGTGCTCTCGCAGATCTTCTTCCACGACCGCCTGACCGACCTGGCGTTGCTGGGCAGCCTGAAGGACGAGCTGCAGCACTGCCAGCGGCTGAACACCGCGGTGCAGGCGCTGCTGCGCGCGTGGTCGGGCTCGAGCGAGAAGCGCAACGTGGCGCAGATGCTCGACCATGCCGCGTTGCCCTGGTTCGCCGAGCTCAACCGCAGCCTCACGGACACGCTGGACGACGCGCAGTTCAGCGCGCGCATCCATGCGTCGGTGGCGCTGCTGCGCCAGCTGGCCCTGGAGATCCATGCGCGTGCGATGGCGTGCGACCCGGCACTGGACGACGGCGACCTGCGCGCGTTGCTGGCCCAGCATTGGCCCGCGAACGCCGCCGTCGAATGCACCATGTTGTTCGACGCGGTGTCCGGGAACGCCGTGGAAGCGGCTTGAGCCGGGCCGCGAGTGCCGCCCTCCCGTAGCGGGCAGGCCCGTCTACAACTGCAGGACCAGGACGGACCGTTTACTTTAACTTTACGGAGCATTCAAGCCGCCTTGGCGGCGCCGACCCATCATGGCTGCAATGAGCACCCCCCAGATCCTGATGATCGAAGACGACGCCCGCCTCGCCCAGATGGTGAGCGAGTACCTGACGAAGTCGGGTTTCGGCGTGGCGCACGCGGCCGACGGCCAGACCGGCCTGGAGCAGCTGCAGCAGCACGCGCCCGACCTGGTCATCCTCGACCTGATGCTGCCGGACATCGATGGCCTCGAAGTCTGCCGCCGCATCCGGTCGCTGCCCGGCGCGCTGGCGAAGGTGTCGATCCTCATGCTCACGGCCAAGGGCGACCCGATGGACCGCATCATCGGCCTGGAGATCGGCGCCGACGACTACCTGCCCAAGCCCTTCGAGCCGCGCGAGCTGCTGGCGCGCATCCGCGCCGTGCTGCGCCGCCGCGGCGACAACACCAGCGAGGCGGCGGCCGCGACGATGATGCGTTTCGGCACGCTGGAGATCGACCGCAACGCGCGCACCGTCACCGTCGGCGGCGCGCTGGCCGACCTCACCTCCTACCAGTTCGACCTGCTGGTCGCCATGGCCGAGCGCGCCGGCCGCGTGCTCACGCGCGACCAGATCATGGAAGCCGTGCGCGGCCGCGAGCTCGAGGCCTTCGACCGCTCGATCGACGTGCACATGGGGCGCATCCGCGCCGCCATCGAGGCCGACGCCAAGAACCCCAAGCGCATCCTCACCGTGCGCGGCGTGGGCTACGTCTTCGCCAAGCAGCAGGACTGACGCCGCCGATGATCCAGCTCTTCACGCGCCACCTCTACGTCCGCATCTGGCTGGCCGTGCTGGCCGGCGTGGCCGTGGTCACCTTCGCGGCCGGCTGGGCGTGGCAGATGGCCGACGAGCAGCGCTCGGCGCCGCTGCCGCGCGAGGTGGTGCTGCGCGACACGCAGGACCGCGTGATCGGCACCGGCACCTCGCTGCGCACCAGCCGGCCAGGCGAGGCGCTGGAATTCACCATCTCGCTGAAGGACGGCCAGGTGTTCCAGATGCAGTTCGGCCCGCGCCAGGACCGCCAGGGCGGCCCGCCGCCGTGGGTGCGTCCGCAGACCGGCTTCTTCTGGCTGCTGGGCCTGGTCGGGCTGGCGACGGCCATCGGCCTCTTCCCGATCGTGCGGCGCCTGACGCAGCGCCTGGAAACCCTGCAGCGTGGCGTGCAGCGCTGGGGTGATGGCGACCTGTCGGCCCGCGTGCCCGAAGACGGGCAGGACGAGGTGGCCGACCTGTCGATCCGCTTCAATTCCGCGGCGGCCCGCGTCGAAACGCTGGTGCGCTCGCACAAGTCGCTGCTGGCCAACGCCTCGCACGAACTGCGCTCCCCGCTCACCCGCATCCGCATGGGGCTGGAGCTGATGGGCGAACGGCCGAGCCCGTCCGCACGCGACGAGATCTCGCGCAACATCGGCGAACTCGACCAGCTCATCGACGAGATCCTGCTGTCGAGCCGGCTCGACGCCAGCGAGGCCGACCTGGGCACGATCGAGACGGTCGACCTGATCGGCCTGGCCGCCGAGGAGAGCGCGCGTGTCGACGCCGAACTCGACCTGGTCGAGGGCACCGACAGCGCCACGCTGCAGGTGCAGGGCGTATCGCGCCTGCTGCGCCGCGCCATCCGCAATCTGCTGGAGAACGCGCGGCGCTACGGGGCGGGCACGATCGAACTGCGCCTGGAATCCGACGGGCGCTGGGCGCGCGTGCGCGTCGACGACCGCGGCCCGGGCGTGCCGCCCGCCCTGCGCGAGCGCATCTTCGAACCGTTCTACCGCCTGCCCGGCGCGAGCGAGCGCGAAGGCGGTGTGGGCCTGGGCCTGGCGCTGGTGAAATCGATCGCCGAGCGGCACGGCGGCAGCGTGCGCTGCGAAGAACGGCCCGGCGGCGGGGCGAGCTTCGTGCTCGAGCTGCCGCGGACTTGAATGCCGAGTGCGGCAGGCGCCGCAGATGGCCCCTGGGCGCGGGCTAAGATCGATGCCCCAACGATCTGGCCCGACACGCATCGGGCACGCACTGCGGCATGTCCTTGCCCTCGTCCCCACCCTTGATGACCTCCGCGCCCGCCCGATGGGTGGAAACCGCCCGCGATGCGCTGCTTGTCTCCGGGCGCTGGTTCGCGGTCTTGAGTCTTTTCGCCGTCTCCCTCAACAAGCCGGCGACCAACATCCTCCTCGCCCTGAGCCTGGTCTGCGCGTTGCTCGGCAGCCAGACGCGCGCGCGCTGGATGGCCTCGGCGCGGCACCCGGTCGTCATCGGCGCGCTGGCGTGGTGGGGCGTGATGGTGCTCAGCGGCCTGCACGCCTGGGCCGCAGGCCATGCGAGCCAGCTCACCGGCTCGCCGGTCTGGGCGCTGTGGTATCCGCTCATCCTCGGCACGTTGCTCACCGACACGGCATGGCGCCGGCGCGGTCTGATCGCCTTCGCTGTGGCGGTGGGCGGGGTGCTGCTGATCTCGTGCGGCCAGTTCCTCGGCCTCTTCCCGCAGCGCGAGGTGGCCCTGGCGCTGCCCGCCATGCGCAACACGGTCTTCAAGGAATACACGCAGCAGGGCCTGACCTTCCTCATGCTGGCGTCGATGGCCGTGGCCGTCGCCCTGGTCGCACAGCGGCCGAAGCAACGGATGCTCGCCTGTGCGCTGGCGCTGCTGACGCTCGTCAACGTGGTGTTCATCCTGAAGAGCCGCACCACCTACATCACACTGGTGCCGCTGATCGTCTACTGGGCGTGGCGCCTGTTCGGGCGGCGAGGCGCCGGGTGGCGCGCTGTCGCGGCAACGGGCGGGTTGTTGCTGGCCATCGCCGCGCTCTCGTGGGCGGTGCAGCCGGTACGCGAACGGTTGCTGCAGTCCGTCACCCAGGAAATCACGCGCTATGCCACGCAACGTGAACCGACCTCGATGGGCATCCGGCTGGAGCTGTGGCGTCGCACCCTGCCACTCATCGAGGACGCGCCGGTTTTCGGCCATGGCCTGGGCCAGTGGCAGCCGCTCTACCGCGCAGCCATCGAGAACCTGCCGCAGTTCGACGCGTTCCTGATGGGCCATCCGCACCAGGAGATGCTGCTGATCTGGACCGAGCAGGGTACCGTGGGCCTGCTGGCCTACCTGGCGTTGCTGGTGGCGCTGGCGCGCTACATCCGACGGCTGGATGCACCCTACCGCGACATCTACGCCGGCATCCTCCTGATCTACGTCACGGCCGGGCTTGCCAACGGGCTCTGGGCCGATTTCTCGCACCGGCACGTCTTCATCCTGTTGCTTGCCTGCATTCCTCTCGCATCGACGAAGAAACAGCCCGTGCTCCCCGCGCGCGTCGACCCATGAGTGTTGAAACAGACCTCGTCACCGTCGTCTGCGTGACCTACAAGAGCCATGCACTCATCGAGCATCTGGCCTCGGTGCTGGCGCCGTTCCAACATGTGGTGGTCGTCGACAATGCCAGCGGCGACGGCACGGTCGACGCCGTGCGGCAACACCTGCCGCGCGCCACGCTGGTCGAACGCGCAAAGAACGGCGGCTTCGGCACCGGCAACAACGACGCGATGCGCCATGTGCGCACGCCCTACGCCCTGCTGCTCAATCCCGACTGTTCGCTGGACGTGCCCGACCTGCTCACGCTGCTCGCCACGCTGCAGCGCTACCCCACGGCCGGCGTGGTCGCGCCACAGAGCTGGCTGGCCGACGGCAGCGCGCAGATGTGCTTTCGCCAGGCGTTCTACGAGCCGCGGCTGCGCTCGCCCTACCGCGTGCCGGACGGCACCTGTTCGGCCAAGTGGCTGCATGGCTGCTGCCTGCTGGTGCGCACGGAGGCCTACAACGCGATCGGTGGCTTCGACGAGCGCTTCTTCCTCTACTACGAAGACGACGACCTGTGCCTGCGGCTTCGCCAGGCCGGCTTCGACTGCCTGTTCGAGCCGGCGGCCAATGCGCAGCACATCGGCGGCGCCTCGTCCACGCCCAGCTGGAAGACCAGTTTTCGGAAGCACTACCACTACGCGCGCTCCCGGCACCTGGCGATCCGCAAGTACCTCGGCGTCGGCGCCGCCTGGCGCTACCTGCTCAAGACGATGGTGGGCGGACCGCCGGCAGCCGTGCTCTACGGCCTGCTGCTGCAGCCGAAGCACGCGTTGAAGTGGGCGGCCTGGAGCTGTTCGGCCTGGGCTTCGGCCTTCGCGCCGTCGGGCCGCAAGTAGCCGACGGCGTCGTTCAGCGGCCTTCGGTCTGGGTCAGCTGGTCGCGGTCGAAGCGCATCGCGGCGTAGCGGAAGAAGCTCTCCAGCGACACGAAGACGCAGTACAGGAAGCCCGCCGCGCCGCACAGGAAGCCCAGGTGCAGCACGTAGAGCCGCACGAACATCGACAGCCCCGAGGCCAGGCCGCGCAGTACGCCACCGCGTTTGCCGCGCTGCGCACGCTTGGCGGCGCCCAGCATCGTGTACTGGGTGAGCTTGACGAGACTGCTGCGCACCGTCTCGCGCGAATGGTGCAGCAACGGACTGCGGAACACATGGCGCGGCAATCCAGGCTCGCTGAGCTTCGCCTCTTCATGCACCACGCCTTCGTAACCCAGCAGCGTCGAGCGCCTGAACAACCGCTCCGGCTTGGCCTGGGAGCGGAAGTACTTGAGCTCCTGACCGAAGGCGACCAGCCGCCAGCGCACGCACCACACACCGAGCGCGCCCGAGGCGACAACGGCCTGCAGTTCGGCTTGCAGCGCGGGTGTGATCGTTTCGTCGGCATCGAGAAAGAAGAGGTAGTCGCCCGTCGCGTGCGCGAGCAGCCGCGTGCGCTGCACGCCGAAGCCCTGCCAGTCGGGGTAGGCCACGACGGTGGCGCCGGCCGCCTGGGCGCACGCCACCGTGTCGTCGGTGCTGCCGCTGTCGATCACCAGCAGCTGGTCGGCGAAGGCGGCGCTGCGCAGGCAGGCCTCGATGCGGTGCGCCTCGTTCTTGGCGAGGACGCCGATGGTCAGCGTGGGACGGGCGCCGGCCGCTTCGGACACGCGCGCGGGCTCAATGGCCGTGGCCGACGGTTTCGCCGGCCTTGAGCCGGTACACCGTGCCGCAGTACGGGCACTTGGCCTCGCCGCTGCGGGCCACGTCGAGGTAGACCTTCGGGTGGCTGTTCCAGAGCTTCATGTCCGCCTTGGGGCTGGGGCAGAACACGCCGCCCTGGGCGTTCAGGTCGGTGGCGAGCAATTCGACGGCTGCTTGGGTGGTGGCCATGATCAGACTTTGGTGAGCCAGTGGGCGTACTTGGGATTCTTGCCGTTCACGATGTCGAAGAACGCTGCCTGGATCTTCTCGGTGACCGGGCCGCGCGAGCCGCCGTCGCCGCGGTTGCCGATCTCGACGCGGTCGAGCTCGCGGATGGGCGTCACTTCGGCGGCGGTGCCCGTGAAGAAGGCTTCGTCGGCGATGTAGACCTCGTCGCGCGTGATGCGCTTCTGCACGAGTTCGAGCCCCAGGTCCTTGCAGATGTGCAGGATGGTGTTGCGGGTGATGCCGTTGAGGGCGCCGGCCGACAGGTCGGGCGTGTAGACCACGCCGTCCTTCACCACGAACACGTTCTCGCCGGCGCCTTCGGAGACGAAGCCGCTCGCGTCGAGCAGCAGCGCCTCGTCGTAGCCGTCGTCCAGCGCTTCCATGTTGGCGAGGATCGAGTTGCTGTAGTTGCTGACCGCCTTGGCCTGCGTCATCGTGATGTTGACGTGGTGGCGCGTGTAGCTGGAGGTCTTCACGCGGATGCCGCGCTTCATGCCCTCTTCGCCGAGGTAGGCGCCCCAGGCCCAGGCCGCCACCATGGCGTGGATCTTGTTGCCGCGCGGGTTGACGCCCAGCTTTTCGGAGCCGATCCACACCAGCGGACGCAGGTAGCAGCTCTCGAGCTTGTTCTCGCGCACGACCTGCTTCTGCGCCTCGTTGAGCTCTTCCCGGGTGAAGGGCAGCGTCATGCGCAGGATCTTCGCGCTGTTGAAGAGGCGGTCGGTGTGCTCCTGCAGGCGGAAGATCGCGGTGCCGTCGACCGTCTTGTACGCCCGCACGCCCTCGAAGGCGCCGCAGCCGTAATGCAGGGTATGGCTCAGGACGTGGATCTTGGCATCGCGCCATTCGACCAGCTGGCCGTCCATCCAGATCTTGCCGTCGCGGTCGTCCAGCGAGGGGGGGAGCACGCTCATGTTGTTTGTCCTTCGGGGGAAAAGGCACCTCCGGAGGGAGATGTCGCAAAAGCTTTCGATTTTACGGCGGCGGGCGCGGCCGGGTTCCCGCGACAATGGCCGGCTTTGCCAATCCGTCCGTAAAGGGATTTCGTGTCCGTATTCAAGAACGTCATCGTCTACCGCATCGAAGGCGGCTGGTCCGCCTCGCTGACCGAGGCCGAAGCCGCGCTCGACAAGTTCCGTTTCGTGCCCTGCACCCCCTCGCAGGAGAAGTCCACCGGCTGGACCGAGCCGCGCGGGCAGGACCACGGCCCGCTGGTCGAATCCGTCGGCGGCCAGTGGGTGCTCGAATTCATGATCGAGGCCAAGACGCTGCCCGGCTCCGTGGTGCGCCGCAAGGTCGACGAGCGCTGCGCACAGATCGAAGCCGCCACCGGCCGCAAGCCGGGCAAGAAGGAAAAGCGCGACCTGAAGGAAGACATCACGCAGGAACTGCTGCCGATGGCCTTCACCCGGCATGCGCGCGTGGCCGTGTGGATCGACCCCAAGGAACACCGCCTGGTGATCAATGCCAGCAACGCGGCGCGCGCCGACGAGGTGGTGACCAGCCTGGTGAAATCGTTCGAGGGCTTCGCCGTGACGCAGGTCAACACCCACATCGAGCCGGCCACCGCCATGTCGGGCTGGCTGTCGAGCCAGGAACCGCCGGCCGGCTTCACCATCGATCGCGAGTGCGAGCTGAAGGCCACCGACGAATCGAAGTCGGTGGTGCGCTACGCCAAGCACCCGCTCGACATCGAGGAAGTCAAACAGCACATCGCCGCCGGCAAGCGCCCGACGCGCCTGGCCATGACCTGGGAAGACCGCGTGTCCTTCGAGCTGAGCGAAACGATGCAGCTGCGCAAGATCGTGTTCCTCGAAGGCACCGACGATGCAAAGGACGGCAAGAAGGAAGACAACTTCGACGCCGATGTGGCGATCGCCACCGGTGAGCTCGGCGAGCTGATGCCGGCACTGCTCGATGCACTGGGTGGCGAGGCCGCCTTCACGGCGGCGGTGGCCGAGCCGGCCCCACCTGCCGCAGCCGTGGCCTCGGCGACCGCCGAGGCCGAAGAAGACGCGCCGTTCTAGGCCGCAGGCGGCGTGCCGCCTTCCTGCGGTGCGTCAGCTGCGGCATCGGCTTCCGCCGGTGGCCGCGTCATCGTCCAGCTCTGAAGCTTGCCGTTGAGAAACACGGCCTCGACGTACGACATGCCGCCATCGGTCCAGCGGTAGGTCTCGGGCTGCTGGTCCTTCGGCGTCTTGAGTTCACCCAGCGAGCGCGTCATGGCCACGACATGCAGCAGCGTCACGTTCGGCTTGAGCTTGGCGTTGAGCATCACCGCGCTCGCCACGTAGCCGATCGGCCGTTCGGCCGCGCGCTTGAGCACCTGCATCGTGCGGGTGAAGTGCAGCAGCAGGAACATCACGATGCCGGTGCAAGCCACGGCGACCCCGCTCCAGCCGAAGCTGCGGTACGACAGGCCGAGCAGCAGCAGGCCGGTCAGCGGGACGAAGACTTTCTGAAAATTCATGGGCCGCATTGTCGCCGCGACGGCCGACCGCTTAGTCCAGCCGGCGCACGATGTCCAGGGCCTCTTCCACGCGCTCGACGGCATGGATGGTCAGCCCCTCGATCTCCTTGCTGCCCTTCTTCGGCGCATTGGCCTTGGGCACGACGGCCACGCTGAAGCCGAGCTTGGCAGCCTCCTTCAGCCGTTCCTGCCCGCGCGGCGCGGGCCGCACCTCGCCGGCCAGGCCGACTTCGCCGAAGGCGATGAAGCCCTTGGGCAAGGGCTTGCCGCGCAGGCTCGAGGTGATCGACAGCATCACCGCCAGGTCAGCCGCGGGTTCGGTGATGCGCACGCCGCCCACCGCATTGACGAACACGTCCTGGTCCATGCAGGCCACGCCGGCGTGCCGGTGCAGCACCGCCAGCAGCATCGCGAGCCGGTCGCGGTCGAGGCCGACCGACAGGCGCCGCGGACTCGGGCCGCCGTTGTCGACCAGCGCCTGGATCTCCACCAGCATCGGCCGCGTGCCTTCGAGCGTGACCATGACCACGCTGCCGGGCACCGGCTCGGTGTGCTGGCTCAGGAAGATCGCGCTGGGGTTGCTCACGCCCTTCAAGCCGCGCTCGGTCATGGCGAACACGCCGATCTCGTTGACCGCGCCGAAGCGGTTCTTGATCGCGCGCACCAGGCGGAAGCTCGAGTGCGTGTCGCCCTCGAAGTACAGCACCGTGTCGACCATGTGCTCGAGCACGCGCGGGCCGGCCAGCGCGCCTTCCTTCGTGACGTGGCCGACCAGCACGATCGCCGTGCCGCTCGCCTTGGCGAAGCGTGTGAGGTGCGCCGCGCATTCGCGCACCTGCGCGACCGAACCGGGCGCCGACGTGAGCTGGTCCGAATACACCGTCTGGATCGAGTCGATGACCGCGATGGCCGGCCGGTGCGCGTCGAGCGTGGCGATGATCTTCTCGAGCTGGATCTCGGGCAGCACCTGCACCTGCGAGCGTTCCAGGCCGAGCCGGCGTGAACGCAGCGCGACCTGCGCGCCGCTCTCCTCGCCCGACACGTAGAGCGCGTTCTGCCCCTGGCGCTGCAGCGCGTCGACCGCCTGCAGCAGCAGCGTCGACTTGCCGATGCCCGGGTCGCCGCCGATCAGCGTCACGCCGCCGGGCACGATGCCGCCGCCCAGCACGCGGTCGAGCTCGTCGATGCCGGTGGGCGTGCGGTCGACGTCGCTCGCCTCGATCTCCGACAGCACCGCCAGGTCGGCCGTGCCACCGAGTGCGGCGAACTGCGTGCCGAAGCGGTTGTTGGCGGCGCCGCCCGCGGGGGGCGCCACCTGTTCGACGAGCGTGTTCCAGGCACCGCAGCTCGGGCACTTGCCCAGCCATTTGGCACTGGTGCCGCCGCATTCGGTACAGACGTAGTTGGTTTTTTCCTTGGCCATCGCACGAGTGTAGGGAGCGGCGCGGCCCGCGTTGAATAATCGGCGCTCCAACCGAACAAACGGAGACCGCCGTGCCCCATCTCGTGATCCTCTGCACGCCCAACGTGGCCGCAGACACCGACATGAACGCCCTGTGCCGCACGCTGTGCAACACCCTGCTCGCCCAGCGCGACGACGACGGCAAGCAGGTCTTTCCGACCGGCGGCACGCGCGTACTGGCCTACCCGGCCGCGCACTACGCGGTGGCCGACGGCTCCGGCGACCATGGCTTCGTCTACCTGAACCTGCGCATGGCGGCCGGGCGATCGGACGCCACCAAGCAGCGCATCGGCGACGCCGTACTGGCTGCGGCCAAGGCGCATTTCGACCCCGTCTTCGAACGCCGGCACTTCGGCCTCACGCTGCAGATCGACGAGAACCCCGGCATGGTCTACGACGGCCGGAACAACAACCTCATGCCTCTCTTCCCAACCTGAATCCCCGCCTGAAAACGCCATGCACACACCACTCAACACCTTCAAGAAAGCCATGCAGGACGGCCCCGCCCAGATCGGCCTGTGGGTCGGCCTGGCCGACGGCTATGCCGCCGAGATCCTGGCCGGCGTTGGCTACGACTGGCTGCTGATCGACGGCGAGCACGCGCCCAACGACGTGCGCTCGGTGCTCGCGCAGCTGCAGGCCATCTCGAGCGCCTGGGCCGCGCTGCCGCACCGCACGCAACCGGTGGTGCGCCTGCCGGTCGGCGAGACTGCGCTGATCAAGCAGTACCTCGACATCGGCGCGCAGACGCTGCTGATTCCGATGGTCGACACCGCAGAGCAGGCCGCGCAACTGGCGCAGGCGATGCGCTACCCGCCCGAGGGCATCCGCGGCATGGGCAGCGCGCTGGCGCGGGCCTCGCGCTGGCAGGCGCACCCCAACTACATCCACGAGGCCAACGCGCAGGCCTGCCTGCTGGTGCAGGCCGAGACGGTGGAGGCGATGAAGAACCTCGACGCCATCGCTGCCACGCCGGGCGTCGACGGCGTCTTCATCGGCCCGGCCGACCTGTCGGCGTCGATGGGCTTCCCGGGCCAGCCGAACCACCCGGAGGTGCAGGCCGCCATCGCCGACGGCGTGGCGCGCATCCTGAAGGCCGGCAAGGCGCCGGGCATCCTGGCGACGACCGAGGAGCAGGCGCGCAAGTGGCTGGCGGCGGGGGCGCGCTTCGTGGCGGTGGGCGTCGACACCGTGGTGCTGACGTCGGCGGCCAAGGCGCTGCTGGCACGCTACAAACAAGGCACGGGCACGCCGACGGTGAGCGGCTACTGAAAAAAAGCCCCCCGGACGTGGCGTAAACGCGGGGGTGCCGAAGTCCTTCCTGCTGGAAAAATACGCGGTTCAGCGCGCCGGGAGTTGCGGCGTGCCGCGAACGATTCATCCATCGGAGACAGACCTCATGCACATCACCCGCCGCCACCTGCTGCAAACCACGGGCGCCTCGGCCCTGCTGGCCGGCATCGGCCAGCAGGCCTTCGCCCAGGCCCAGCTCGAGACCACCACCATCGTCACCGGCTTCGCGGCCGGCGGCACGTCCGACACCATCTGCCGCCGCCTGGCGCAGAAGATCAGCCCCGAGTTCGCCAAGGCCGCCGTGGTCGAGAACCGCACCGGCGCGGGCGGCCAGATCGCCATCGGCTACATCAAGGGCCGTCCGGCCGACGGCTCGGCGATCCTGCAGACGCCGACGTCGATGCTCACCATCTACCCGCACATCTACAAGAAGCTGCCGTACGACCCGCAGACCGACCTGACGCCGGTGTCGCTGGGCTGCGTGTTCGACTTCGGCTTCGCGGTCGGCCCGTCGGTGCCGGCCAGCGTGAAGAACGTGCCCGAGTTCCTGGCCTGGGCCAAGGCCAACCCGGCCGGCGCGAACTTCGGTTCGCCGGCCGCCGGCTCGACGCCGCACTTCATCGGCGCGCTGCTCGGCAAGAGCGGCGGCGTGGAGCTCAAGCACGCGGCGTACCGCGGCACACAACCGGCCATGCTCGACCTGCTGGGCGGCAACATCTCGGCGGTATCGGGCCCAATCGGCGACATCACGCAGCATCTGCCCAGCGGCAAGGTGCGCATCCTGGGGGTGTCGGGCGCCAAGCGCAGCCGCTTCGCGCCAGACGTGCCGACCTATGGTGAGCAAGGCATCGCGAACATGGCGCACAGCGAGTGGTTCGCCTTCTTCCTGCCGGCCAAGGCCTCGCCCGAGCTGGTGGCGCGCCTGAACGCGGCCATGAAGAACGCGCTGGCCTCCAAGGACGTGGTCGACGGCCTCGGCACCTTCGGCCTCGAAGCCATGTCGTCGACGCCGACCGAGCTGGCCGACCTCATCAAGAAGGACACGGCCAAGTGGGGCCCGATCGTCAAGGAAGTCGGCTTCACCGCCGAAGGCTGAGAACGTGCGGATGAACCTGCTGCGCGCCCCGATCTCGCATCTGCGGTCCTCACCGCACGCGAGTGCGGCTCCGGTCCTCGACGCAAGCTCGGGGCGCTCGCGACGGTTCCTCCACACGTTCTGAGTGCGCTGTGCATCTGGCACCATCGCGACCATGAACATCTGCATCTACGGCGCCGGCGCGATCGGCGGATGGATCGGCGCTGCCTTCGCGCAGGCCGACCAGCAACTGAACGTGGTGGCCCGCGGTGCCACGCTCGACGCCTTGCGGCGCGACGGCCTGGTGCTGATGCGTGGCGAGCAGCGCACGCAAGTGCCGGTGAATGCGGTGGACGACCCGGCCGCGCTCGGCGTGCAGGACGTGGTCGTCATCGCCGTGAAGGCGCCGTCACTGGCGGCCGTGGCCGCGCGCATCGCACCGCTGATCGGCCCCGACACGCTCGTGCTCACGGCCATGAACGGCGTGCCGTGGTGGTTTCTCGACGGCGGCTTCGGCGGCGCGCTGGCCGGCACGCGCCTGCAGGCGATCGACCCCGACGGCGCGATCGCGGCGGCCATCCCGGCGCGGCACGTGGTCGGCGGCGTGGTGCATGCGAGCTGCGCACTCGACGCGCCGGGCGTGGTGCGCCACCACTTCGGCAATGGGCTGATCGTGGGCACGCCCTCCGGCGAGGCGAGCGAGCGCGTGAACGCGCTGGTCGCGCTGCTGGTGCGCGGCGGCATCGAGGCGCGCGTCTCGCCGCAGATCCAGAAGGACGTCTGGTACAAGCTCTGGGGCAACATGACGGTCAACCCGATCAGTGCGCTGACGGGCGTCACGACTGACCGGATCCTGGCCGACGACGAGGTGCGCGGCTTCATCTCGGCGGTGATGCTCGAGGCCAAGGAGATCGGCGCGCGCATCGGCATCCCGATCGCCGAAATGCCAGAAGACCGCCATGCGGTGACGCGCAAGCTCGGTGCCTTCAAGACCTCAATGCTGCAGGATGTGGAAGCCGGCCGGCCGGTCGAACTCGATGCCTTGGTGACCGTGGTGCACGAACTCGGCCAGCGCACCGGCGTGCCGACACCCTTTACCGCCGCCCTGCTGGGGCTGGCCCGTCTGCGCACGCGCCAGCTCGGGCTGTACTGAACGGTTGCGCTGCTAACGGTGCAGCAGCACCCGCACCGCCTGCGGCAGCGAGTTCACCTGCGGCATGAAGCGATCGATGACAGCGCCGAGCAGCACGGCGCACAGCAGCGCACCCAACAGGGGCTTCCAGGTGAGCTTGACTGCGACGGTGAGCCAGCCTTCGCGCGCCACGCGCACGGCGGCGCGCGCCGACACATACGAGAACGCGATCTCGACCGCCACGGCGAGCAATGCGTCCCACCCGAAGTAGAGCAACGCCAGGGCACCTGCCCCTGTCACGAGCGCGATGCCGACCAGGAAGATGGCGACCACCGGCACCACGATGACGGCGCCCTCGTCGGCACCGGCGGCCGCTTCGAGCGCGCCACCGGCGAGGTCGCCGATCGCCGAGGCATCGCTTGTCTCGACATGCGCCGAATGGTTCGACGTGAGGTCGAGCACATCAGGGATGTCGGGGTCGATCTCCGTGCGCCCCTCGACCAGCCGCTGCGCCCACCAGCGCAGCAGACCCAGGTAGCCGAGGTACCCGACGCCGAGCGTGACGGCGTAGCGCAGCGCCAGCGAGTCGTTGCCGGCCATCATCTGCAGCGCCGACACGGCCCACATCAGCAGCAGCGTGCAAGTGCCCAGCAGCAACCCGTGCGTGCGCAGGCTGTGGCGCCGGTGCAGGTCGCGCTCGAAGGCGCTTTCCCAGAGCCGCACCGAGCGCCAGTTGGAAAGAACCTTCATGGGTGCAGTGCAGCGTGCTCAGTCGCCCAGCACCACCGGCACGCGCGGCGCCACGGCGCACATCAGCTCGTAGCCGACGGTGCCCGCGGCGCGCGCGACCTCGTCGATTGGCAGCAGCGCGTTGCCGTTCGACGCGCGGCCCCAGAGCGTGACCTCGCTGCCGAAGCCGACCGGGCGACCCGCCGCCTGCAGCGGCGTGAGGTCAACGGTGACCATGTCCATGCTGACGCGGCCGACCACGCACGTGCGCACGCCGTCGACCAGCACCGGCGTGCCCGTGGGCGCGTGGCGCGGATAGCCGTCGGCATAGCCGACCGCGGCGACGCCGATCGTCATCGCCGCCTCGGCCACGAAGTGCGAACCGTAGCCGACGGTCGCGCCGGGCTGCAGTTCCTGCGTGCCGATGAGCCGCGTCGAGAGCGTCATGCCCGGCTGCAGCTGCCAATGCGCGCTGTCGTGCTCGGGAAAGTCGGGGACGCCACCGTAGAGGACGATGCCGGGCCGTACCCAGTCGATGCGCGTCTCGGGCGCATGGCGCAGCACGGCGGCGCTGTTGGCGATGGAACGCTCGCCCGGCAGGTCCTGCGTGGCGCGGTGGAAGGCGGCCAGCGCATCGGCGATGCCGCGCGGCCCATCGGCGTCGCTGAAGTGCGTCATCAGCGAGATCTCGTCGACCTGCGGCAACGCGTTGAGCCGGGTCCACGCCGCGCGATAGCGCTCGGGCGAGAAGCCCAGGCGGTTCATGCCGGAGTTCATCTTGAGGAAGACGCGGTGCGGCACCTGCGTCTTGTGGGCGGCGAGCATGTCGATCTGCGCGTCGCAATGCACCGCATGCCAAAGGCCCAGGCGCGAGCAGAGCTCCAGGTCGCGCGCTTCGAACACGCCTTCGAGCAGCAGGATCGGTCCGCGCCAGCCGAGGGCGCGCACGCGCTCGGCCTCGGCCAGGTCGAGCAGCGCGAAGCCGTCGGCCCCGCGGAACGCATCGAAGACACGCTCGATGCCGTGGCCGTAGGCATTGGCCTTGACGACGGCCCAGACGCGCGAGTCGAGCGCCGAGCGGCGCACGCGCTCCAGGTTGTGGCGCAGCGCGCCGGCATGAATGGTGGCGAGGATGGGGCGGGGCACGAAACTGGATCTCTCGGAGGATGGAAAACCCCTGGGCCCATGGGCGGCGCCGTCGTGGGGGAACGCCATTTTGGCATTGCACCCCCATGCTATAACCGCGCATTCGCCGCCGGGGCGAGGTCTTTTTTCTACCGCACCACCACATCGCCAGTCCCACCCTGGCCAGCCAGCCCATCGATGAAGCGCGGTTTCTACACCATCATGTCGGCCCAGTTCTTTTCGTCACTGGCCGACAACGCGCTCTTCGTCGCGGCCGTCGAACTGATGCGGTCCTCGGGCGCTCCCGAATGGCAGCGGGCGGCATTGGTGCCGATCTTCACGCTCTTCTATGTGGCGCTCGCCCCGCTGGTGGGCGCCTTTGCCGACGCCTACCCCAAGGGGCGCGTCATGTTCATCAGCAACTTCATCAAGGTGATCGGCTGCCTGATGATGCTGTTCGGTTCGCACCCGCTGCTGGCCTACGCCATCGTCGGCCTGGGCGCCGCCGCTTACTCCCCGGCCAAGTACGGCATCCTCACCGAGTTGCTGCCGGCGTCGCAGCTGGTCAAGGCCAACGGATGGATCGAGGGGCTGACCATCGCGTCGATCATCCTGGGCATCGTGCTGGGTGGCCAACTGGTGGGCCACATGGTGTCGAGCCACTTGCTGGCCTGGGACTTGCCAGGGATGGACACCGGCATCGACACGCCGCCCGAAGCAGCCATCGCCGCACTGATCTTCGTCTACATGCTGGCCGCGTGGTTCAACACGCGCATCCCGCACACCGGCGTGGAGATGCGCCCGCTGCGCGCCAATCCGCAGCACGGCTTCGCGCGCAACATGGCCGCGCTGCTGCCCGATTTCTGGCACTGCAACGCGCGCCTCTGGCGCGACAAGCTCGGCCAGATCTCGCTGGCGACCACCACGCTGTTCTGGGGCGCGGGCGGCAATCTCAAGTACATCGTGCTGGCCTGGGCATCGCTCGCGCTGGGCTACAACACGGCGCAGGCGTCCTCGCTGACCGGCGTGGTCGCCATCGGCACGGCCGTCGGTGCGGTGGTCGCGTCGATGAAGATGCGGCTGGACATGGCGACGCGCGTGATTCCGCTGGGCATCAGCATGGGCCTGCTGGTGATCGGCATGAACTTCATCGGCAACATCTGGGTGGCCGTGCCCTTCCTGATCCTGCTGGGCGGGCTGGGCGGCTTCCTGGTGGTGCCCATGAATGCACTGCTGCAGCACCGCGGCCACAACCTGATGGGCGCGGGCCGGTCGATCGCGGTGCAGAACTTCAACGAGCAGGCCTGCATCCTGATCCTGGGTGCGTTCTACAGCGCATGCACCGGCCTCGGCCTGTCGGCGTACACGGCCATCACCGCCTTCGGCGTGGTGGTCGCGGGCTTCATGTGGCTCATCAAGCGCTGGCACGAGAACAACCTGCGCAGGTACCCCGAAGAAGTCGAGCACCTGCTGTCGATCGCGCGCAGCGACAAGCACCACTGAGCGCCGCCGACGGCGCGACCTTCTTCAACCTCCGAGGAACGCCCATGGCATCGATCTACGACTTCACCGCGCAGGCCATCGATGGCCACACCCTCTCGCTGGCGGACTACCGCGGCCGCGTGCTGCTCATCGTGAACACGGCCAGCCAGTGCGGGTTCACGCCGCAGTTCGCCGGGCTCGAGGAACTGCACCAGCGCTATGCCGCCGAAGGGTTGAGCGTGCTGGGCTTTCCGTCGAACCAGTTCGGCGGACAGGACCCGGGCAGCAACGACGAGATCGGCGCCTTCTGCACGAAGAACTACGGCGTCAGCTTCCAGATGATGCAGAAGGTCGACGTCAAGGGCAGCGAGGCCGTGCCGCTGTACCAATGGCTGGTGCAGGAGAAGCCAGGGTTGCTCGGCAGCACCGTCATCAAGTGGAACTTCACCAAGTTCCTGGTCGGCCGCGACGGGCAGGTGATCAAGCGCTATGCGCCGCTCGACACGCCGGCATCGCTGGCCAAGGACATCGAGGCCGCGCTGAGGGGCTGAGCACGCTGCGCTCCGTCAGCGGAGCGGATCGAAAGCCGTGATCGGCATTCCAGCGGTGAGAAAGCTGCTCACCAATTCGACGTCTGGCGCATCGGCGGGGGCGGCCCAGTCGGTGGCCCGCGCCAGCAGCGAGCGCCGCGCGGCGAGCAGCACCGTGTGGCTGCGTGCAATGTGGTGCCAGTCGCCGATGTCGTCCAGATCGAGCACACCACGCACCCCCATGCCGACGAGGGCCGACAGCGAGTAGTCCTTCCAGGACGTGTAGCGCATGCGCGCCGTCGGCTGAAGGCGATCGAGCGTGCGCCAGACGGATTCGCGGGACGCGTAACCCATCGTGAAGCCGAGCCGCAGCAGGTAGGCCACCTGCTGGACATCCCAGGCCATCAGGTGGCAGTGCTGGTCGCGGATCTCGCCGGGCTTCACGATGCCGGCATGGGCCGACAGGAAGACGAGCACATCCCGCAGCGATCGGTACGCCGCGGTGTCGACAGGCTCGCCAACCCGCCAGGCCTCGAAGGCCTCGGCTTCGTCCGACGACACCGCACCCAGCGTGCGAAGTCGCGTGTCGATCACCTGCTGGAAGTCACGTGCAGACCGCACGTTCCAGTACCGCGCGAGGAGTTCTCGGATGCGCCGGCGGGGCAGTGTGCTCGCCAACTGGTTGAAGTCATCGTGTTCGAGCAGCGCCAGGTTCGCGCTGAGCAGAAGCCCGAAGAGCTGATGCGCCGCGATCGCCTCGGTGGGTGCGAACGCGATGCCGCGGGCCCAGTTCGCATCGCTCCAGCCCCTCCGCACGCCGACGATGGTGCACAGGAGCGCCAGCCAGATGGCGAGGGCCGCGATCCAGAAATCCATGCTCATCTCCCCTTGGCCGGCGGCGCCGTCACGGGTACACCACTTCCTTCGTCACGCTGACGCAGCCGCCCGCGATCCGGATCAGGTAGACATGGTGTGTCGGGCTGTAGGGGATGACGGCGATCTGCTCGCCCAGACGTTCCAGCGCCTGGGTGTAGCGCAGCTCTTCCAGTGCGACGTCCTGGCACGACTTGCGCCACACATCGACCTTGTCGTAGCTCAGGTCGCAACCACCACGGAAGGTCGGCGCGAAGGTCGCGCTCACGAGGCTCGTCGCTTCCGCGTCGTTCCGCTCGATCGCCACGCCCAGCGTCGCGGCATCCGGCGCCGCTGGGTGGGTCATGACGACCGCGGAATGGCTGCCCGTGGTGCCGGTCAGCGCCGGCCCGAAGCGGCGGGTTGCGTCGAGGCAGGTCTGCACACCGAGGCGCCCGGCCAGGCGGGCCACGGTACCGACCGACGATGCGGCGTCCTGCTGCTGGGCGAGCGCAGGCAGAGCAAAGGCCATGGATGCCGCCATGAGCACCGCGCCGAAGACGGTGAGATGCAAACGCGCGGCGGCAATGCCCATCACCGATGAAATACGCATGGAATGACTCCGTCCGGCTGGCGACTCAGGGCACGGCCCGAACGTGGGTCACCACCCTGGGCGAGTCGATCGCGACGGATTCCACGCCAACAGTCAGCGCTACAGCAGCGTTGGTGTTGGCGTGGAAGTACAGCGTCGGCGTGACAGCAAAGGGTGGCGGTGCGCTCTGGGGTTGGCGCACCGTGATGGCATCTTGGTGTGGGGTGTCGTCGGTGGCGCGTGCCCTGCGGAATGGCCGGGCCGGGACGGTGTAGGCAGCGCGCTGGAGACGGGACGCTGCAGACCACACCGAGTGATCCTCGATGCTTCCTCCCGCCCCGTGCTGCATCCCGTCCATGGCATGTACCTTTGTGTGTTCTAAAAAATACCGCGCGACGTCTGAGCGTCTTGGCGCGCGGTGTCACTCCCTGATGAGGTCGGATGGTGTCGGCAAGTGCGGGCTCGCGGCAGCGTTAGCGAGGTTCTGCGCGATTTGGGACGCATTTCTTTGTCAAAGTGCAAACTATTCAACAACAAAGATTCAAAAATGCGTCCTGCGCAGACAGTCGTCGCCGGTGCGCTGCGCAAGCTCAGGATGCCGACTGCACGCTGATGTCGACGCGGCGGTTGGGCGCCAGGCAGGCGATCAGTGCATTCCGGTTCGCCTGGGCGCACTGCACCTTCGGTGCCGTCTCGCCCAGGCCCTGCACCTGGATGCCGCGCGCGGGCACGCCGGCCTTCACCAGGTAGTCGCGCACCGTGGCCGCACGGGCCAGCGACAGTTGCTGGTTGTAGCGCGACGAGCCGAGCCGGTCGGTGTGGCCGGTGATGTCGATGCGCTCCACGCCCTGGGCGCCACGCAGGCTGGCGGCGAGTGCGTCGAGTTCCTGCCGACCCTGCGGCAACAGATCGCTGGTGGCCGAGCCATCGAAGGCAAACAATGCATCGGCCGACAGCTCCACGCGCTTGGGTGCCGGCCGCGCCACCACGCGCTCCACCGGGGCAGGCGGCATCGGCGCCGCGGCGACCTTGAGCACATCGGCGCAATCTGTCGGCAGCCAATGGAAGCTCTGCGCCACCACGTGCTTGTCGAAGATCGCCTTGTACTGGCAGGTCTTCACGCCGGTCGGCGTGCGGAAGTGGAAGATGTAGTCCCACTCGCGCACCGCGCCCATCCCTTCGCTGAAATGCGGCCGCCCGACGAAGTCGTAGAGCTGGTCCTTGGTCACGCCCGGCGCGATGCGGCGCAGGTTGTCGAGGTTGGGAAAGGTCCCCTCCTTGAACCAGGCGTCTTTCTGCGCTGGGAACACGACCTCGCCGGCCGTGCCCTCGCCTGAAATTCGCTGGCTCACCGTCGACGTGCCGCAGGCCTGCAAGGTCAGCAATGCCACCAGTCCCACGGCCAGCGCGGTGCGTTGAATCATCTTGTTCGTCATGTTCGTTTCCTCTGTGATGCGTTCGTCGAGCACTGCTTACCAATGGAAGCCGGCACCGGCACCCACACCGAACTTGCCGCGCGAATTGCCGGTGGCGCTGAACTTCACGACCCAGCGCGCGTTGTCGGACAGTTTCGAAACACCGAGGGCCAGGCCGGCCTCGCCGTCGAAGCCGCCCACCCCCACCGACACCATGCTCTTGCCGGGGAGGTAAGCCTGCGGCAGGTTCGCCATCGCGATGGCGCCGGCCGTCCCAGCGCTGGCGCGCTTGGCGTTCTTGCGCAGATCGCCGCTCAGCTGGTTGAAGCGCTGGTCGGTGTACTGCCGGTTGCCCTCGAGGCCGGCGTTCAGCTGGTTGACATTGACGGCGTCCGTGCCTTCCACGCCCGCTGCCACGTTGTGCACCGTCACCGGCCCGGTGGTGTTGCTGCCGCCCATGGACACGCTGTTGTAGTTGACCGAGCCATCGACATTGGTGTCGTACTTCACCGAGCCTTGGTCGATCTGCGTGACCTGGCCCTGCACCGCCTTGAGCTGGCTCACGTTGACCGCGTCGCTGTCGACCGTGCCCGCTGCCACGCCGGTGATCTGGCGGAACTGGCCGTTGGCCGCATCGCCCACCGACACCGCCGCCAGCGTGCTGGTGGTCGCACCGATGGCCGTGCGCTGCTCGGCCGTCGCCGTCGGCGGCACATAGCCCGCCACACCGGAGGCCGTGCTGGCCACCGCGCCTGCGCCCAGTGCCACACCGCCCGCCTGCGTCACGTTGCTGCCCGCACCGAGGGCCACGCCCTGCACCGCGTTCGCCGAGGCCTGCGTTCCCAGGGCCACCGCGTCGGCCGCGCCCGAGGTCGATGCCTGGCCGATGGCGATGCCGCCCGGCGCGCTGGCTTGCACGGTCGCCCCGTTGCCCATGCCGATGCCGTTGTTGCCGTTGACCACCGTCTGCGGTCCGATGGCGACGGAATCCATGCCAACCGCCAGCGAATCAGCCGCGCTGGAGTTGGCATGGAAGTACATCGTCGGCGTGACAGCAAAGGATTGCAGGGCGCCCGAGAGTTGGCGCACCGTGACGGCGTCTTGTTGTTGCGTCCCGTCGGCCACATTCGTGATCTGGCGGTAGCTCGTGGTGTTGCCCACCGAGACGGCGCCCAGCAGTGCGCGGTCGGTGGTGTTGTAGTGAATGAGCGAACTGCCCGCGGGGATGTCGCCCTGCGTGCCGGCAATGGCGCGGTCGGACACCGCGCCCGAGCCCAGCGCCACGGCGCCAGTCGGAACCGCAACCGCTGAGGCGCCCAATGCCAGCGAATTGATACCGTTCGCGGTGGCACCCACACCCAGTGCGGTTGCAGAGTCACCCGATGCGGAGGCTGCGTAACCGACCGCTGTCGCCACTCTGGCAGAAGCCACCGTCCCGGTCCCGAAAGCAGAGCTGCCGCCACCCGAAGCCTTCGCGCCACTGCCCATGGCCGCATCGTTGCCGTTGAGCGCCATGGCACCGTTGCCATAGGCCGATGAATTGACGCCGATCGCCTGGGACGCTTGACCCACCGCCGTCGCCCCCTGGGTTGCAGCCGATGCGCTGGGGCCGATGGCAATGTTGTTGTCTTGAGGGCCACCCGAGCCGGTTGCAGTAGCACCCAAACCCACTGCGATGGAATTGCTACCTGATGCGATGGCGTTGGTGCCGATGCTCACCGTCTGGCTGGTTGTCACATTGAGACCGGCACCCGCCCCGATGGCGATGTTTCGATTGCCGGTCACCGACACACCGGTATAGCTTCCGAGTGCGACATTGTCATTGCCCACCACATTGTTGCCCGCCTGATAACCCATCCCGATATTGCCAGTGCCATTCACGTTGTCACCCGCCCGGGCACCAACCGCCGTATTGAGAATGCCGTTCACGTTTTGACCCGCGAAAGAACCCATACCCACGTTGTCGGAATTCGTCGTCAGGCCGCCGAGACCGGCAGCGTTGCCAACATAGACATCCCCTCTGCCCGTCGCGGCAGCATCAAGACCCAGTGCCACACTTTGGGAACCTTTAGCGGTGGCATTGACGCCAGCCGCCACGGCATAACTGCCAGTGGCACCATCGTTGTCGTAGTTGCCGGCCGGCGCACCGCCGTCATTGACGCTGTAGTAGTGGGTCTTGTTGGCGGCCACCGTGACCGAGAGGTCCTCGATCGCCGAGTTCGTGGCATACAGCTGCGAGCCATTGATCGCGTCGGTGCTGGTCCTGCTGATGCGGCCGGCGGCCACGTTGGTGATGGTGCGCACGCCGTCGACCGCCGCGCCCGAACCCACGCTCACAGTGCTGCTCGCATCGGTGCCGGCAAAGGTGTAGGGCGTGCCGCGGATCGTGGTGCCTGCCGTGTTGACGACCGGGGCGGTCTTGGAACCGTAGCCGAGTGCCACGTCCCCCACCTGCGCGGCCGCGGAGTCGCCACCAAGTGCGGTCGACCTGTTGGCGCTCGCCACGGCGCCGACGCCGAAGGCGGAGCTCAGGTCTCCGGAAGCACGCGTTGAGTCGTGTCCGACCGCCACGGAGTACCTGCCGCTGGCGGTGGTCTGCCCACCAACGGCGAGCGAATCCTGGCCGGTGGCATTCGCATCGGTGCCCAGCGCCATCGAATCGCCAAGTCCGGTGGGGCTCGAGGCCACGGACCGGGCGCCGATCGCGATGGTGCTGCCAGAGACAGCGGACAGCGCCCGCGCTCCGACACCGATGGCAATGCCGCCCCCGCCCGCTCCGTTGTCGCCCGCAGCCGCCCTGGTGCCCAGCGCGACCGCGTTGAAGCCGGTGGCGGCCGCATCCCCACCGATCGCGGTGCTACCAATACCGGTGGCATCCGCGCTGGTCCCCAGCGCGACCGCGTTGAAGCTGGTGGCGGTCGCATCCCCACCGAGCGCAATGCCGTTCGCACCGGTGGCACCCGAGTTCGAGAGGGTCGAATTGCCCACCGCCGTGGAATTGACATGCAGGTAGGGCGTCTCGTCGACGCTGACCCACTGGCCGCCCTTCCAGACCGCCATGCCGGCCTGCAGGCCGTTCGCGCCGGTGGTGGCGTTCGTGTTGTAGACCATCATCCCGTCGACCGGCTGGTTGCCGTTGAGGGTCCAGGTGGCCCGGTCGGTCAGCGCCACGCGCGGCATCAGGACGCCGCGGGTGGGGTCCTCGATTTCCAACTGCGAGCCCGGGTTGATGACGGTCGAATTGTTGCCAATCTTCGTCTGGCCATGCGCCAGCCCGGTCGCCAGCACCAAGAGGGCGATGCCCATGCCGGCGCGTGCGCTCCCCTTGCCCTGGCGGCCGGAGATTTCCGACGTCGCCACCCAGGCGCCCAACGCCTCATTCCAGATCGATCGATAGGTTCTGTTCATGTTCTCGCCCCTGTTTACGTTTCGATTGAAGGCCTCAGCGCAACGTCGTCTGGTTGCTTCGGGCCCGGCTCCCTGTCACGGAGGCGGATGGTGTCGAGGACGCGGGGGGGACGGCCGCAGATGCGAGGTTTCGCGAGATTTGAGATGCATTTCGTAGCAAAAATGCAAACTAGTTCGCAACAAAGGTTCACCGTTGTGTCCCGGGTGCGTGCTCGCCTGCCTGCGATCGGCTAGGCGGACGATGCGCGCCCGTTGCGGCGCATCAACGCGCTTCAACCGCTCGAAAAAGAACGGCCCGCCTGAAGCCAGGCGGGCCGTGTGAGGGGCTTGGGGGCGCCCTGCGTCCTATCGCAGACCGGTGACCTCGATCTCGACGCGACGGTCCGGCTGCAGGCAGGCGATCAGCTCGGGCGTCCGGGCGGTGCCGGCGCAATGGGCCACCGGCTGCCGCTCGCCTTTGCCTTCGGCGCGCACGCGCGCGGCGTCGACGCCGTTTTGCACCAGCAGCTGCCGCACCGTCTGCGCGCGTGCCAGCGACAGCGCATCGTTGTAGGCGGTGGAACCGAGCCGGTCGGTGTGACCGGTGACCACCACCTGGTCGAAGGCCTGCCCGCGCAAGGCGGCGGCAAGCCGCTCGACGCGTTGCCGGCCGTCGGGCAGCAGGTCGCCTTCCGCACTGCGGTCGAAGCGGAACAGGCCGTCGGCCCCCAGCGTGGTCTTCGCCGCCACCACGGGCGGTGGCGGCACGACGGGCGGCGTCGGCTTGGCCGCGACCACCGCGGGCGCCAGCAGGTCCGCGCAGCCCGGGCCTTTCCAGTACATGCCGTTCGTCAGCACGTCGGCGTTGAAGCGCACCATGTACTGGCAGGTGATGTACTCGGGGCCGGCGCCGGTGCGGAAGTGAAAGATGTAGTTCCACTCGCGCACGCCGCCCAGGCCTTCGCTGAAATGCGGAAAGCTCAGCAGTTCGCGCACCTGGTCCTTGCCCATGCCGGTGCGCATGGCGCGCAGGGCCTCGAGGCTCGGAAAGCTGCCTTGCTGCCACTTGGCCGAGTTCATTGCCGGGAAGTCCGCGTCCTTCGGCGGCGCCGGGTTGTCTGCGGCAGCGCGCGCCTGCATTTCGGGCGTGATGGTGTGGCTCGGCGCGGCGCAACCGATGGTCACGATCGCCGATACGCAGGCCGCGATGAGCGGGAGCGCGTAGCCGACAACGGGGGTCTTGGTTTGAAGAATCGTTTTCATGATGAATGCAGTCCGTGTCGTGATCAGTTGAAAACCCACTCGGCGCCGACCGTGGCACCCACGCCGGCCCGGCTGGTGGCGAGGCCGCCGGTGAGGCTCCAGGCGTTGTTGTCGGAGGTGCGCCGGAAGCTGATGCCTACGGCGCTCTCGCCCTTGAACGTACCCACGCCGAGACGCATGACCGTCTTGCCCGGAACGTAGCTCGCCGGCATCTGCAAGGCCATCGCCGAGGCCACGCCCGCATAGGCGTTCCTGGCGACACCGTCGATGCGGTTGTTGACCGAATCGATGCGACTGTTGAGGTTGCTGTTGACGGCGTTCAGCTGGTTCACGTTGACCGCGTCGGTGCCGGCCACGCCCGGTGCCACGTTGTGGATGCTGACGGGGCCGGTCGTGTTGTTGCCGCCCATGGTCACGCTGTTGTAATTGACCGAGCCGTCGACGTTGGTGTCGTACTTCACCGAGCCCTGGTCGATCTGCGTGACCTGGCCCTGCACCGCCTTGAGCTGGCTCACGTTGACCGCGTCGCTGTCCACCGTGCCCGCCGCCACGCCGGTGATCTGGCGGAACTGGCCGTTGGCCGCATCGCCCACCGACACCGCCGCCAGCGTGCTGGTGGTCGCGCCGATCGCCGTGCGCTGCTCGGCCGTGGCCGTCGGCGGGATGTAGCCCGCGACGCCGGCTGCCGTGCTCGCCACCGAGCCTGCGCCCAGTGCCACACCGCCGACCTGCGTCACGCTGCTGCCCCGGCCGACCGCCACGCCCTGCACAGCCGCCGCCGAGGCGCCGGTGCCGACGGCGATCGAATCCGCCAGGTGCGAGGTCGCCGCCTGGCCGATCGCGATGCCGCCCGGTGCCGTCTGCTGCACGATGGCACCGTTGCCCATGCCGATGCCGTTGTCGCCGTTGACCACCGTCTGCGGGCCGACCGCGATCGATTCGGCCCCTGCGGCGACCGAATCGATGGCCGCCGAGTTCGCATGGAAGTACTTGGTTGGCGTGGTCGAGAACGCACTGAGCGCACCGGTCAGCTGGCGGATCGTGACCGCATCGCTCGCCTGCGTGCCGTCGGCCACGTTGATGATCTGCCGGTAGCCGGTGGCGTTGCCGACGGACACGGCGCCGAGCAGCGTCTTGTCCGTGGTGTTGTAGGGCACGCTGATGCTGCCGCCTTCGGGCGTCAGCACGACCGGGATCTGGCCCTGCGTCGCCACGACCGCGCGGTCGGACACCGAGCCGCTGCCCAGCGCCACGCTCGACGCCGTCAGGGCCTGGGCGCCGTTGCCGATGGCCGTGCCCTGGGCCGCGCTGCTCTGCGAGCCCGAGCCCATCGCAATCGTGTTCTCGGCGCCGGCGGTCGAACCCGCGCCCAAGGCAAGTGCGTTCTGCGCAGAGGCCACGGCCCCACTGCCGACAGCGACCGCATTGCCGGCCCCGCTGGCGGTGGCGCCGAGCCCCATCGCGACGCCCGCGTCGGCGCTGGTCACGGCGTTCTTGCCTGCGGCGATGCCGTCGACGCCGGTGGCGCCCAGGTTGTCCTCGTTGGTGCCGCCGGTCGACTTGACGCTGTAGTACTTGGTCTTGTTGGCGGCCACCGTGACCGAGAGGTCCTCGATCGCCGAGTTCGTGGCATACAGCTGCGAGCCATTGATCGCGTCGGTGCTGGTCCTGCTGATGCGGCCGGCGGCCACGTTGGTGATGGTGCGCACGCCGTCGACCGCCGCGCCCGAACCCACGCTCACAGTGCTGCTCGCATCGGTGCCGGCAAAGGTGTAGGGCGTGCCGCGGATCGTGGTGCCTGCCGTGTTGACGACCGGGGCGGTCTTGGAACCGTAGCCGAGTGCCACGTCCCCCACCTGCGCGGCCGCGGAGTCGCCACCAAGTGCGGTCGACCTGTTGGCGCTCGCCACGGCGCCGACGCCGAAGGCGGAGCTCAGGTCTCCGGAAGCACGCGTTGAGTCGTGTCCGACCGCCACGGAGTACTTGCCGCTGGCGACGGTCTGCCCGCCGACGGCAAGCGAATCTGGCCCTATGGCCTGTGAATCGGTGCCCAGCGCCATCGAATCGCCGAGCCCACTCGGGCTCGATGCCACGGACCGGGCGCCGATCGCGATGGTGCTGCCAGCGCCGGTGGACATCGCCTTTGCTTCCGCGCCGATGGCAATCCCGCCGCTCAGTACGCCGGTCGTGCCCGCTCCGTTGATGCCCGCCATCGCCTTCACGCCCAGCGCGATGGCGTTGCTACCGGTGGCGCCGGCTTCCTGCCCGATGGCCATGGCGCCATTGGCCTTAGCGATGGCGGCGGTGCCTATGGCCACCGTGTTGTCGACGGCCAGCGTTCCGACAGTGGTGCCTGCCTGGCTGCAACCGTCATTCACGCCAGGCTGCATGCAATTGACCGTTCCGCCCGGGGTGATGGCTCCGCTGCCTGCGCCCTTGCCGACCGCGACGTTGCCGCTGCCGGTGATGCCGACACCGGCGTTGGTGCCCAGCGCCGCGTTGTCGGCACCGCTGACAAGCTGGCCGGCACCCGCGCCCACGGCGCTGTTGAAGACGCCGCTCATGGTCCAGCCTTCACCCGTGGTGAGCTGGTAGGTCTTGCCGCCATCGGTCACACCATTGCCTGCGACATTGCCGAGCGCAGTGTTGCCGCTGCTCGCAGCGTTCTGACCGGCGCGGTAGCCCACGGCGGTGTTGTCGTTGCCGCCCGCTGCGCCGTTGTTGTTTTGGCCGGCACGTGTGCCGATACTGGTGTTGCGATCACCCGTGATGCCCTGACCGCTGAAGCTACCCACGCTGGTGTTCAAGTTGCCCGTGGTGCCCGTGCCCGCCCCATAGCCGCCGAGCAGCGTGTTGGAGCTGCCCGTGACGCCCTCGCCCGACTTGTAGCCGACCACCGCGTTGTACTGACCCGTCATGTTGGTACCAGCGCCGTTGCCGATCACCGTGATGTAGGCGCCGTTCATGTCCTGGCCAGCGTTGTTGCCGATGACGATGATGTCGGAGCCCGTCGTCCCGGTGCCCGCCGACCCGCCGATGGCCGTCATGCTGGTGCCGCTGGCTTCCGCGTTGTTGCCCAAAGCAATGGCAGCGGCACCGGTTGCTGTCGCACCCAGCGTGCCGCCCGTCGTCTGCACGACATCGCCGGCCATCGCAGCCGTGCTGCCCAGCGCCAGCACCGTGGTCAGCAGCGCGGCTGTGGCGGCGAGCCTCTTGCTGCTGCTCTTCTTGCCACGCCCGGATGTGATTTCCGATGTGGCGACCCAGGCGCCGAGCGCCTCGTTCCAGATTGATCGATACGTCTTGTTCATGTCTTTCCCCCTTGTGTACGCTTGCGAATGAATGGATTTGCAGCGGGCGCCCAGGCGCCCCTTGATGGCGGGCGCGATGGTGGCCGGGGGACGTGCACGAACGTGTGGGTTGCGACAGTTCGCGAGGAACTGCCGCCAACAAACCAACAGGACGTTACTTATTGCGCGATGGCACAGGCTCGTTGGCCGAGTCTCTTGTGCCCCTCCCCGGGGCGAACGGTCCGCAGCCGCTCGCCTGTTCTCAGGCTCAGGTGGGTTGGTGGCCCCCTCTCATCAGGATTCGGTGCTGTTGACGTCGGCGGCCACCGATGAACGCCGGGACCAACGCCTCGACGCCGAGTCCCTCATTCCCAATCAATCGATAAGTTTTTTTCACTATTTCGCTCCTTTGTCTGTTCTGATGAAGGCCTCGACGCAACGTTGTTTGATGCCCTTGGCCCGGCTCTCCCTGCGAGGGGCGGATGGTGTCGAGGCAGCAGCGATGCGACAAAAGGTGCGAGTTTTTGCGAGATTTGGTATCGATTTCCACGTAGAACTGTTACTTAATTGGCGTGATTTAACCTTGAAGTTACAATTTAGCCGAGGCCCTCCGTCGAAGATGCAGCAACGAGCTCGTACGAAGCCTCAGATTCGGCGACATTTGCCGCGGAAACTCTTGAGATGTAGGACATTCCACGAATGCGAATCGCAGTACTCGAAGACGACACCCATCAACGGGTGCACGTGATCAGGGCCCTCAATCAGCAAATGGCACTGCCGGAGGAGCACATCACGATCGTTGCCTTCGACAAGGGCGAGGCGCTGCGCCGGGCCCTGCGCCTGGACACCTTCGACCTGCTGCTCCTCGACTGGACGGTGCCCGACCTGGACGGCATCGACTTGCTCCGCTGGCTGCGCGACTACCAGAAGGACGAAACCCCCGTGCTGATGCTCAGCGTGCACGGCTCGGAGCGGCAGATCGCCGAAGCGCTGGACGAAGGCGCGAACGACTACGTGGTCAAACCCTTTCGCTCGCTCGAGCTGTGCGCGCGCGTGCGCCGCCTGTTGAAGCAGCGCAGCGACCTGACGCAGGCCAACGCGGCCACGCAGACGCCCTTGCAGGAACGCTATGGCGCCTGGCTGTTCGACCGCGGTTTGCTGATGGTGGAGATTGCATCGCCGTCGGGCGACATTCCCCATCGATGCGAGGTCACCGACCGCGAATTCCGCATGGCGCTGGCCTTGTTCCGGCACATCGGCCAGCCGGTGTCGCGCTCGTACCTGCTCGAGCAAGGCAGCCACCGGGGCGAAACCTTGTCGTCCCGCGCCCTCGACAGCCATATCTACCGATTACGCAGCAAACTCGGCCTTCACCCCGCCAACGGCATTCGACTCCAGACGGTGTACGGCCAGGGTTATCGGCTCGAGTGGGTCCGCTCGCATGTGGCTCCCGCCACCTCCTGAGACGACGGCGCTTCCCCAAAGCCTCCGATGCGCCGCCGTTTCCTGATCGAGTGGCTGCTGATCGCCGCGCTGCTTCCCCTGGTCCTGCTGTGGGCCAACGATCGCCCCGGCCTGGGCGACATCAACCGTCTGCTCTACGACCAGGTGCTGCGCGCCGACCAACGCGCCGCGCCTTCGCCCGACATCGTGATCATCGGCATCGACGAGCGCAGCATCGCGGCGCTCGGCCCGTGGCCCTGGTCCCGCACCATCCATGCGCGGTTGCTGGAACAACTGGCGCCCCATGCGCCGCGCAGCGTGCTGTTCAACGTGTTCTTCGACACCCCGGGGCCGCCGGCAGACGACGCGTGGCTGGCCGCCGCCATGACGAAGTTGCCGGTCTATCTGCCGATGAACTTCGGCGCAGTGCCCACGGGCACGTCCAAGCTGACGCCCCCCACCGTCGGTTACAGCGCACCCGTCCCGGTTCTGGCCGCGGCGGCCCGCGGCCTCGGCCACGTCAATGCCAGCGCCGACAGCGACGATCGGGTCCGGACCCTGTTTCGCTACGAAGGCACATCGGCACGACTGGCGCCCTATGTCGGGGTGCTGGTCGCCTCCGGCGCGCAGGACGCGGCACCGGCACGGCCGGCCTTCGAGCCCGACGGCCAGTGGACGCGGCTGTCGCGCTTCGGTTTCCGGCTGGCCGGGCCGGCGGGCAGCTACCGCACGGTGTCCTATGTGGACGTACTCCTGGGCACGGTGCCGCCGGAGAGCTTTCGCGGGAAAAACCTGCTGGTGGGCGCGGTGGAAGACTCGCGGCTCGACGATCAGCTGGCCGTGACGGGTATGGGCGCGCGGGGCGCCGCGCTGCCCGGGGTGGAGGTCCACGCCAATGCCCTCGACGTGTTGATGCAGGGCCGCACCATCGAGTTTCCCGGCATGCGCACGGTGTGGCTGTGGATCGCGCTGCCGATGTGGGCGGCCCTGACCCTCTTTCTCGTGCTCGCACGGCACGCAGCGATCGGCGCCCTGGTGCTCGGCGCCGTCACGGCGGGGCTGGGCATCGTCGCGCTGCAGGAGGCCCGCACCGCACTGCCCATCGCCACGCCGCTCGCCGGCATCGCCTTGGCCTATGTGATGTGGAGCTGGCGGCGCCTGGCGGCGCTGATGCAGTTCTTCCGGCAGCGCGTCGACGTCCTGAACGCCGTGCCCGCCGGCGCGTTCGAGCCGGCACCGGTGGCCCGGGCGGTGGCCATGGATTCGCTCGAGCAGCGCACCCACTCGCTCGACCGCGCCATCGACCGCCTGGTGACGTTGCAGTCGACACTCAGCGACAGTCTGGCGCTGATGCCGGTCGCGGTGTTGATCTGCCGCGGCGATGGCCTGATCGGCCAGGCCAACGCTGCGGCACGCGCGCTGCTGACACCGTCCAGCTGGGGCCGCGTCGCCCCCGAAGGCCCAGGCGATGCGCTGGCCGGACGCCAGCTGTTCAGTCTGCTGGCCCCCCTGACGCGCCTCGACATCGTCGACGGCCCCCCCACCGCCGTGTCGGCGTTGCCCTCGCTGTGGCGCGAGGCCGCGACCGGCGAGTACACGACAGGCGTCGGCTCGGTCTTCCGCGCGCAGGCGGTGCGTATCGGCAAGGGCGCCGCCGGCCCCGCGTCGGAGCGCTGGATCGTCGTGCTGCGCGACCTCACCCGCGAGCGCCAGGCGGAGCGCGAACGCGCCGCGCTGTTCTCCTTCTTCTCGCACGATCTGCGAGCGCCGCAGGTGTCGATCCTGAGCCTGCTCGAACTGCATGCGTCCGGCGATTCGGCCATGGCCGCGCGCGATCTGAACGCCGCCGTCGCGCGTGAAGCGCAGCGCACGCTCACCATGGCCGACAGCTTCATGGCGATGCTCGAGGCCGATTCCACCGACTACCGCATCATGGCCGTGTCGATCGCGAGCGTGACGATGGACGCGCTCGATGCCGTGTGGGCCTACGCGCAGAAAAGCAGCGTGACGCTGCGCGAGCGGCTGCACGACAACGAGGCTTTCGTGCTGGCCGATGGCGCGCTGCTGATGCGCGCCCTGCGCAACCTGCTGGACAACGCGATCCGCCACAGCCCGCCGGGCAGCCAGATCGATGTCTGCGTGGCCACGCAGTTTTCGCTGGACCAGCAGTCTTCCGAGGTCCTGCTGTCGATCCGCGATGAAGGCGCCGGCATGGACAGCGAGCGCCTCTCACGGGTGCGTGAAGCAGGCCATCGCCGGACCGGCTCGGGTCAGGCGCACGGCTGGGGCCTGGGGCTGGCCGTGGTCAATACCGTGGTGTCGCGCCACGGCGGCTGGATCGACGTGACCAGCAGCCCGGGCGCCGGTACGCAGTTCATGATCGGGCTGCCGCAGTGCGCGCCCGAGGCGAGGGCACCCGCTTAGAAACGGAAATCAAGTGTCTTGGGCGTACCGCCCACGGTCACGCTCTGGCGCTTGCTCATGCTGTCGGTGACCGCCTCCACGGTATAGCTGCCGGCGGGCAGGTTCAGCAGACACACGGGCCCGCCCGCACGCAGCGTCACCGGCGCCCCACCCGCACCGGTCAACGTCACCACCACATCCGCCAAGTAAGCGCCATCGGTGCGTGCGAACAGCAGCGAAAGCGGGTGCGACTTCATCGCCGCGCGCATGGCGGTGGACTCGTCCACGCCGATCCCGCCGCAGGCGTAGCGGACCGGGCCTTCGCTGCGCATCGCGGGCACGGCGCCCTGTGCCTGAACCAAGGTCAGCGCGCTGGCACCGACACAGGCCAGCGCGACATACGTTTGAACGACCAGCAGACGGCGGGGGGACATGCGGAACTCCTCGAACTTGAACATGCCGGCACCATGCCGCACAGCCCGGCCCGCATGCGTCGGCGGATGACGGCTCCCACTGTCCGATCAGGCCGCCGTCAGCGCCGCGTCCAGCAGCTCGATCCAATGCCGCACCGGCGTGGCGCTGCCGCTCTGCAGATGCGTGATGCAGCCGATGTTGGCCGAGACGATGGTGGTCGGCTGCAGCTGGTTCAGATGCCCCAGCTTGCGGTCGCGCAGCGGGTAGGCCAGCTCGGGCTGCAGCACCGAATACGTCCCGGCCGAGCCGCAGCACAAATGAGCTTCGCTCTTCGCGACCTGCATGTCGAAGCCCAGCGCGCGCAGGTTCACCTCGACGCCGCCGCGCAGCTTCTGGCCGTGCTGCAGCGTGCACGGCGGGTGGTAGGCCACCACGCCGGCCGGTGCCCTGACGCGCGGCTTGAGCGTGGGCACCAAGTCGGGCAGCAGCTCGCTCAGGTCGCGCGTCAGCGCGCTGATGCGTTCGGCCTTCAGCGCGTAGGCCGGGTCGTCCTTGAAGAGGTGGCCGTAGTCACGCACCGTGACGCCGCAGCCGGAAGCGTTCATCACGATGGCTTCCACGTCGTCGCGCTCGGCATGCGGCCACCACGCATCGATGTTGGCGCGCATGTGCGCCTTGCCGCCTTCGTGGTCGTTGAGGTGGAACTTCACCGCGCCGCAGCAGCCGGCTTCCGGCGCGACCACGGTCTGGATGCCCGCGGCGTCCAGCACCCGCGCGGTCGCGCTGTTGATGTTGGGCATCATCGACGGCTGCACGCAGCCCGCGAGCATCAGCACCTTGCGCGCGTGCGTGCGCGTCGGCCAGGCGCCGGCGTCCTGCCGGGCCGGCACCTTGGCGCGCAGCTTCTCGGGCAGCAGGCCGCGCACCGACTGGCCGAGCTTCATCGCCGGCGCGAAGAGCGGCGAGGTCAGGCCTTCCTTCAGCAGCCAGCGCGTGGCCGATTCCATCGCCGGGCGCGGCACCTTCTCGTCGACGATCCGGCGGCCGATGTCGACCAGGTGGCCGTACTGCACGCCGCTCGGGCAGGTGGTCTCGCAGTTGCGGCAGGTCAGGCAGCGGTCCAGGTGCAGCTGCGTGGCGCGCGTGGGCGGCTGGCCCTCGAGCACCTGCTTCATCAGGTAGATGCGGCCGCGCGGGCCGTCGAGCTCGTCGCCGAGGAGCTGGTAGGTGGGGCAGGTGGCGGTGCAGAAGCCGCAGTGCACGCACTTGCGCAGGATGGCTTCGGCTTCGCGGCCGTCCGCCGTGCCCTGGAATTCGGGGGCCAGTTGGGTTTGCATCGTGGGTTGTCTCGTTCTGCGTCGATTGTGAGCGCCCTACGGGCCGGACGGTGGCGCGCGTCGTCCGAAGCGCCGCACGGCTGAGCCGAGCAGCAGTTGCAGGTAGACCGAACGCCGCAGGTCCCGCCGGAAGGGCGGCAGCGACAGCGCCAGCAACAGCGCGGCCAGCGGCACCACCCAGACGAAGCCGATGTACTTGAAACCGGTGGCGCCGACGATGCCGCCGACGATGAACATGCCGATCAGCCCTCCGTAGAAGCGCAGCGCCACGCGGTTGGCGCGCACCCGCTGTTCCGGGGGGGTCAGACGATGGTTGCGATAGACGAGCCGGCCGAGCTCGAGGCCCAGGTCGGTGACGTGCCCCGTCATGTGCGTGGTGCGCATCTTGCCGTGCGACATCGCCGAGCTCAGCCCGTTCTGCAAGCCCATGATGTACGACAGCAGCAGGACGGTGAGCGGCACCGCGAACGGCGTCGGCCAGGTAAGCGTGATGGCGCCGAGCAGGCCGAAGACCAGCAGCAGCGCGGCCTCGAGCATCAGCGGCAGCGCGAAGGCGCTGCGCAGATGGTGGCGCTGGGCCCAGTGCACGATCACGGCCGTCGTGGCCGCACCGGCGATGAACGCCAGCAACGCGCCCAGCGCACCGAGCAGCAGCGCCACGTTGCCCAGCACCAGCCCGTCGGCCACCTGCGAGGCAAAGCCCGACATGTGCGAGGTGTACATGTGCACCACCAGCAGCCCCCCCGCATTCACCGCCCCGGCATTGAAGGCCAGCAGCAGGCCGAAGATCCGGTCGACCGAGGCGGTCCGATGCTGGCCGGTGAGATGGAGCAGGCGGCGCATGGCGGCGGTGTGGGGCTCCGGCTAGCCGAGCGCGGGCTCGGCGCGGTAGAGGCGGCCGCGGTTGAAGATGCCGGCCGGGTCGAACTCGCGCTGCAGCGCATGGTGGATGCGCGCGAGCGGCGGCGTGAGCGCATCGAAGCGCGGCACCGCCGCGTCGTGCTGCGCCGCACGGAACAGCGTGGCATGGCCGCCGGCGGCCCGCGCCGCCGCACGCAGTCGCGCGCCTTCACCGACCGGCGCGAAGTACCAGCGCTGGCCGCCGTGCCACTCGACGAGCGGGGGGCTACCCAGCGCCAGCACCGGCGTGCTCTGCGGCACCGAGAGGCGCCAGAGGTCGTGGCCCGCCGGGGCGTCGGCGAACCAGGGCAGGCGCTGGTCGCGGCAGGCATTCCAGTCGGCCTGCACGTCGCCCTGCCGTTCGCCGCCCAGGTGCGCGCAGGCGGCGTCGACCGCCGCCACGGCGCCGCTGAGGCGCAGGTACAGCACGCCGTCACCGGCCTCGGACACCCAGCAGCTCGCGTTGAGCGGCAGCGGCCGCCCGCCCCACCCATTGAGCAGTTCGAGCGCCTCGGCCTGCCCGCATTCGAAGCGCAGCGTGGCCTCGGCCGGCGGCACCGGCAGCACCTTGAGGCTCACCTCGGTGATCAGGCCCAGCACGCCCAGCGATCCGGCCAGCACGCGCGAGACGTCGTAGCCTGCGACGTTCTTCATCACCTGGCCGCCGAAGCTCAGCAGCTCGCCGCGGCCGTTGATGAGCGTCGCGCCCAGCACGTAGTCGCGCACCGCGCCGACGCTGGCGCGCGCCGGGCCCGAGAGGCCAGCGGCGACCATGCCGCCTACGGTGCCGCCTTCGGAAAAATGCGGCGGCTCGAAGGGCAGGCACTGGCCCTTCTCGGCCAGCACGGCTTCAAGTTCGGCCAGCGGCGTGCCGGCCCGCGCCGTCACCACCAGTTCGCTCGGCTCGTAGCTCGTGATGCCCGACAACGCCCGGGTATCGAGCAGATCGCCGTCGACCGGCTCGCCATAGAAGTCCTTGGAGCCACCGCCCCGGATGCGCAGCGGGGTGCCGGCGGCGGTGGCGGCGCGAATGCGCTCCGCGATGGCGTGAAGCTCGGGGTTCATGCGGTCGATGGTACTGCCGTGCTGCCCGCTGCCGGCCGGCATCCGTCCTCGAAGATCAGTCCTCGAAGAAATGGACCGGCAGGCCGGCCGTCGCCACGCGGGTGCTGAACACGCTGCCGGAATGCGGCAGGCGCGCGCGCTCTGCGTCGCTGCGGCCCTTGACCGCCGTGGTGACGAAGAGCGTGCGCAGGTCGGCCCCGCCGAAGCAGGGCATCGTCGGGCACTGGGCGGGCAGCACCAAGGCCTCGACCCGTGCGCCCGACGGATCGAAGCGCAACACCTGCGCCCCTTCGAACATCGCCACCCAGTAGTGGCCGTCGGACGACAAGGTGGCACCGTCGGGCCGGCCGTCGTAGCGCAGGCCGGACTCGGGCGTCCAGCCCGCCGGCTTGGGGTCGAAGCGCACGAAGACCCGTTCGCCCAAGAGCGCGTTGGCCGCCGCATCCCAGTCCCAGGCGCGCACCGCATGCGCGGCGGTGTCGGCCCAGTAGAGCGTGCGGGCATCGGTCGAGAAGGCCAGGCCGTTGGCGGTCGTGGCCTCGTTCGCCATCTGCGTGAAGACGGGCGACCGCCCGCCGCGCGCATCGAGGCAGAAGAGCGCCGCGTTGGCGCGGTCCTTCGCTTCGTTGATCGTGCCGGCCCAGAAGCGGCCCTGCGCGTCGCACTTGCCGTCGTTGAAGCGCATGGTCCGCGTGTCGTGGTCGGCGCGCACGAGCAACTGCAGCTCGCCTCCCCATGCGCGGGCGCGGTAGATGCCGTCGCGCAGCGCCAGCACCAGGCCGCCGCTGCGTGCGGGGGCCATGCAGCCGGGCTCGCTGGGCAGTGGCCAGCGTTCGATGCGCATCGCGCTGCCGTCGCCGCGGGTGCGCAGCACGGTGCGCGCCGGGATGTCCAGCCAGTAGAGGGCCTGTTCGTCCGGATGCCAGAACGGCGATTCGCCGAGCTCGCACACGCTGTCGTCGAGGGGAGTCCAGTTCATGCGGCCATTGTGGGGCGCGGCCGTGGCCCGGCCCACACGCCGAGGACAAAAAAAAGCCCGCGGCGCCAAAGCGCTGCGGGCTGAACATCCAAAGGAGACTCTCGCTGAAAACTCTTTGAAGATTCTTTGACGAAGCGGCCGCTGCGGGTTGCAACGGCCGCTTCGGACGATCAACGGTTGTAGGCGGTTTCGCCGTGGGCGGAGATGTCGAGGCCTTCGCGCTCTTCTTCTTCCGTCACACGCAGGCCCACCGTCAGATCGGCGATCTTGAAGGCGATGAAGGACACCACGCCCGACCACACGATGGTCAGCAGCACGCCCTTGAGCTGGATCCAGACCTGGGCGCCGATGCCGTTGGACGTGACCGATGCCGTGACCCAGTCGCCGACCAGGCCCGGGCCGCCGAGGGCCTGCGTGTTGAACACGCCGGTCAGCAGCGCACCGACGATACCGCCGACACCGTGCACGCCGAACACGTCCAGCGAGTCGTCCGCACCCAGCAGCTTCTTGAGACCATTGACGCCCCACAGGCAGGCGAAGCCGGCGATGAAGCCGATGATGATCGCGCCCATCAGGCCGACGTTGCCGGCGGCCGGGGTGATGGCCACGAGGCCGGCGACGGCGCCCGACGCTGCACCCAGCATCGAGGCCTTGCCGCGCATCATCGCTTCACCGATGCACCAGGCGAGCACCGCCGCTGCCGTGGCCGAGAAGGTGTTCATGAAGGCGAGCACGGCGCTGGTGCCGGCTTCGAGGGCCGAACCGGCGTTGAAGCCGAACCAGCCCACCCACAGCAGCGAGGCACCGACCATCGTCAGCGTCAGCGAATGCGGCGTGAAGGCTTCCTTGCCGTAGCCGATGCGCTTGCCGATCACGTAGGCACCGACGAGGCCGGCAACGGCTGCGTTGATATGCACGACGGTACCGCCGGCGAAGTCGAGCGCGCCCCATTGCCAGATCAGACCGGCCTTGGCATTCATGCCGTCCACCACGTTGGCGGCAGTGTAGGCGTCAGGACCCATCCAGAACCAGACCATGTGCGCCAGCGGCGCGTAGCTGAAGGTGAACCAGATGACCATGAACACCAGCACGCCCGCGAACTTGGCACGTTCGGCGAAGGCGCCGACGATCAGGCAGCAGGTGATGCCGGCGAAGGTGGCCTGGAAGGCGGCGAACAGCAGCTCGGGGATGTAGACGCCCTTGCTGAAGGTCGCGCCCGGCGCGAAGGTGCCGGTGGCCGCATCGAAGATGCCCTTCATGAAGAGCCGGTCGAAGCCGCCGATGAAGGCGTTCCCCTCGGTGAACGCCAGGCTGTAGCCGTAGATCAGCCAGAGCACCACGATCATCGAGAAGGTGACCATCACCTGCATGAGCACCGACAGCATGTTCTTGCTGCGGACCAGGCCGCCATAGAAGAGCGCCAGGCCGGGGATCGTCATCATGATGACGAGCAGCGTGGACAGCATCATCCAGCTGGTGTCACCCTTGTTGAACGACGGCGCGGCGGCGGGTGCGGCAGCAGCGTCGGCCGCGGGCGCGGCAGCAGCAGGGGCTGCGGCCGTCGCGGCGGCGGGCGCGGGGGCTGCCGCAGGCGTCGCGGCGGCGGGTGCGGAGGCCGACGTAGCGCCGGCTTCCTGGGCGTTCGGCGTGGGTGTCTGTGCGAAACCGGTCACCCCGGCAGTGAGCACGCTCAGGCCGAGCGCGAGTGAGACAAGCAGTTTTTTCATGTCGATTGTTCTTTCGTGCCTCGATACGGGTCAGAGTGCCTCGCGGCCGGTTTCGCCGGTGCGGATGCGCACCACTTGTTCCAGGTTGTAGACAAAGATCTTGCCGTCGCCGATCTTGCCGGTGCGGGCGGCGCCCTCAACCGCTTCGATCACGCGTTCGACCAGTTCGTCGGCCACAGCCGCTTCGATCTTGACCTTCGGCAGGAAGTCGACCACGTACTCCGCGCCGCGATAGAGCTCGGTGTGGCCCTTCTGGCGACCGAAGCCCTTGACTTCCGTCACGGTGATCCCCTGGACACCGATCGTCGACAGTGCTTCCCGCACCTCGTCGAGCTTGAATGGTTTGATGATGGCTGTGACCAGCTTCATGGCGTTTCTCCTAGAGATGAAATGGGTCGGCGCGGCAGCATGGGCCGCGCCTTTGTTCTTTACAGCGTCTTGCTGAGCGTGACGATGCCACGCGCCTTGTTCACGAAGCCGTAGAAGTCCTTCTTGTTCGCGCCCTGCACACCGCCGTACAGCGCCACGCCGCTGCCGAAGTCGTACGACACGCCCAGCGCGTAGTCCACGTAGTTCGGGATGCCAGGGACGTTGTCCTTGATGCCGCCGTTGAAGCGCGTGTAGCCCACCGCCGCCTTCAGCGTCAACGAGGGCGCCACTTCCTGTGCGAACGCCAGGTTCAGGTACCCCGTGTTGCGGCCCTTGTAGCCCGAGCCCGCGTCCTCGCCCGCCCAGCCGAAGTAGTCCTTGGAGATCGTGTGCGAGTACTTCAGCGTCAGCGGACCGAAGCTGCCGGCACCGTACAGCTCGGTGGTGTTGGCGCCCTTGGCACCCGGGTAGATGTAGGTCAACGCGCCCACGTCCCAGTTCACGCCACCGGCGGTGAATTTGTAACCCCCGTACAGGTCGCTCTCGATGCTGTTGCCCGACAGCCAGTTGACGCTGGAGTTCCAGTTGCCCACGTACCAGCCGCTCTCGCCGAAGGCGTAGTCGAAGCCGCCCTGGATCGCCGGCTTGAAGGCACGCGTGCGGCCCGTGTCCTGGTCCTGCCCGCGGAACTTGTAGTTGCTCGTGAGTGCCACATTGGCCGTCAGCTGTGCGCTGGCGAGCATCGGCAGGGTAGCGAGGGCGACCACGGCCAAGGCCTGGGCAGTTTTACGGTGCATCATCGATTTGGCTCCTGTGCGGGAATTGAAGGTAGGGGGAAGCCTGTCAAAGCAGGGAGCGTGCCAAACTGCACGGGTCTTGGGCGCGAGAGTGATCACGTAAGCGCTGTCACGGCTTGAAACGTAGCCAAAATTGTTTCAAACCGCAGGTGCGCACCAATGTGAACGTTGTCGCTCTGGACATACAAGATCGCACCATATTGGTGAAAGGGAGAAGAATGAGTCTGTCTTTGGTGCAAAGCCGCGCCCTGCTCGGGCTCGAAGCGACCGCTGTCACGGTCGAAGTGCACCTGGCGAACGGTCTGCCCAGCTTCACGCTGGTGGGTCTGGCCGACGTGGAGGTCAAGGAAGCCCGCGAGCGCGTGCGCTCGGCGATCCACAACGCCGGGCTGGAATTCCCCAGCAACAAGCGCATCACCGTCAACCTCGCGCCGGCCGATCTGCCGAAGGATTCCGGCCGTTTCGACCTGCCGATCGCCCTGGGCATCCTCGCCGCCAGCGGCCAGATCGACCCCGAGCGGCTGGCCGGTCACGAGTTCGCAGGTGAGCTCTCACTCTCCGGCCATCTTCGGCCTGTGCGTGGTGCGCTCGCGATGGCGCTTGCGCTGCACACGCGCGGCGTGGCGACGCGGCTGGTGCTGCCGACCGACAGCGCGCAGGAGGCCGCGCTGGTGCCCGACGCGGTGGTGTATGGCGCGCAGCACCTGCTCGACGTGGTCGGGCAGTTCCTGCACCAGCCGGCGGGCACACCCGAAACGCCGCCGGCCGCAGGCTGGGCCCGTGTGACGCCCAGTCCGGCCGCGGCCGCTACGCCCTACGCCGACCTGGCCGACGTGAAGGGCCACGCCGGCATCAAGCGCGCGCTGGAGATCGCGGCCGCCGGCCAGCACGGGCTCTTGATGGTCGGCCCGCCGGGCTCGGGCAAGTCGATGCTGGCCCAGCGCTTCGCCGGGTTGCTCCCGCCGATGACGGTCGAGGAAGCGCTCGAGAGCGCCGCCATCGCCAGCCTGGGCGGGCGCTTCACCGTCGATGCATGGATGCGCCGGCCGACCGCGGCGCCGCACCACACCGCCAGCGCGGTGGCGCTGGTCGGGGGCGGCTCGCCGCCGCGGCCGGGCGAAATCTCGCTGGCGCATCGAGGCGTCCTCTTCCTCGACGAATTCCCCGAGTTCGCCCGCGCCGCCCTCGAAGCCCTGCGCGAGCCGCTCGAGACCGGCACGATCACCATCTCGCGCGCGGCTCGCCGGGCCGAATTCCCCGCGCGCTTCCAGCTCATCGCGGCCATGAACCCGTGCCCGTGTGGTCACCTCGGCTCCGCGCTCAAGGCCTGCCGCTGCACGCCGGAGCAAGTGGCGCGTTACCAAGGCAAGCTCAGCGGCCCGCTGCTCGACCGCATCGACCTGCACGTGGAGGTGCCGGCGATCGCACCGCGGCAACTGCTCGACGCCGCCCCGGGGGAATCGACCGCCGACATCCGTGCGCGCGTCGTCGCCGCCCGCGAACGCGCCATCGCCCGCCAGGGCATGCCGAACCAAGCGCTGGCAGGTGCGGCGATCGACCGCCATGCCGCGCTGGCGCCGGCCGCGCTCGGCTTTCTGCACACCGCGGCCGCGCGGCTGGGCTGGTCGGCACGCAGCACACACCGTGCGCTCAAGGTGGCGCGCACCATTGCCGACCTGGCGGCCACCGAAACCGTGCAGCAGCCGCACGTGGCCGAGGCGGTGCAGTACCGGCGCGCGCTGCGCTGAACGGGTTCCCTGCCACTGTTGGCTTTTCGGCGAACACTGCATTCGCAAAGCAACCGCGCCTGCAACGACCGGCTGCGCGACCATCGCGCCATGGCAGCGCACCGGGCGCGGTCAATCCCTCAAACCCAGGAGAACCCCATGAGCACCCCCCTCGATCGCAAGATCGCCTTCATCACCGGCGGCAACCGCGGCATCGGCTTCGAAACCGCGCGCCAGCTCGGCGCGCTCGGCATCCTGCCGGTGATCGGCGCCCGCAGCGCCGAAGCCGGCCGCGACGCCGTCGCCCAGCTGCGCGAGGAAGGCATCGAGGCCGAATCGATCGTCTTCGACGTGACCGACGACGCCGACCACCGCCGCGCCTTCGATTTCTTCCAGAAGAAGGCCGGGCGCCTCGACATCCTGATCAACAACGCCGGCGTCTACCTCGAAGGCGAGCCCGGCGGCGCGCCGCGCTACCTGCCCTCGACGGTGCCCGACAAGGTGCTGCGCGCGACCTTCGACGCCAACCTGTTCGCGCCCATCGCCGTCACGCAGGCGCTGCTGCCGCTGCTGCGCCTGGCGCCGGCCGGCCGCATCGTCAACCTGTCGAGCATCCTCGGTTCGCTGACGCTGCACAGCGACCCCGCCTCACCGATCTACGATGCGAAGGCGACCGCTTACGACGCCTCCAAGACGGCCCTCAACGCCTACACGGTGCACCTGGCCTACGAGCTCAAGGGCAGCACCACCAAAGTCAATTCGGCCCACCCCGGATGGGTGCAGACCGCCATGGGCGGCAGCAATGCGCCGATGAACGTGGTCGACGGCGCCAAGACCAGCGTGCAGCTGGCGACGCTGCCGGCCGATGGCCCCAGCGGTGGCTTCTTCCATCTGGGCGACCCGCTGCCCTGGTGAGAACGTTCGGGCTCAGAGCAGCCCGCGGTGCGCGAGGTTGCGCATCAGCGCGGTGATGCCGAAGCGCCAGCGCGGCGCCTGGTCGGCGTGCACCACGCGGTTGACCAGCGCGCCGAGTTCCGGGGCCCAGATGCGCACCTGGTCGCCCACGACGTGGGTGAAACCCTGGCCTGGGCCGTGGCGGTCCTGCGTGGGCGCGAACATCGTGCCCAGGAACAGCATCAGCCCGTCCGGGTAGTCGTGGTGCTGGTTGATGGCCTGGCCCACCAGGTCGAGCGGATCGCGGCTGATCTTCGCGAGCGAGCTCGACCCCTCCATCGTGAAGCCTTCCGGCCCCGTGACCTGCAGGCCGACCGTGATGCGCCGCACGTCGTCGATGCCGAAGCCGGCGTCGAACAGGCGGATGAAAGGCCCGATGGCGCAGGAGGCGTTGTTGTCCTTGGCCTTGCCCAGCAGCAGCGCGCTGCGGCCTTCGAAGTCGCGCAGGTTCACGTCGTTGCCCAGCGCCGCGCCCAGGGTCTGGCCCCGGCTGTTCACGGCCAGCACCACCTCCGGCTCGGGGTTGTTCCAGACCGACCCCGAATGGATGCCCACGTCGGCACCCGTGCCCACGGCCGACAGCACCGGCGCCTTGGTGAAGATCTCGGCGTCCGGTCCGATGCCGACCTCCAGGTACTGCGACCACGCGCCCTGGGCGATCAGCACCTCTTTCACGCGCGCCGCCTCGGGCGAGCCCGGCACGATGTCCGCCAGGTTGTCGCCGAGTACGTCGCCGATGGCCTGGCGCGTGGCCTCGGCCCGCGACGCATCGCCGCGCGCCTGCTCCTCGATCACGCGCTCCAGCAGGCTCGCGACGAAGGTCACGCCGCTGGCCTTCACCGCCTGCAGGTCGCAGGGCGCGAGCAGCCAGGGCTGGGTCGTGTCGCGTGCCGTCTCGTCGCTGTTGGCCAGGGCTCCTTCGAGTGATGCGATGCGATGCGCGATGCCGTCCTGCAGCGCCGCGCGCACAGCGGCTGCGGGCGCGTCGCCTTCGAGCAGCTGGCTCATGGTGGGCGCGACGCGCGACAGGTCGTGCAGGTGGTCGCCATGCACCGCCACCAGCACCGGGCCGACGTCCGGCTGCCAAAGGCGGCCGACCAGCGTGGCCTGGGCGGTATCGTGCGGAAGAGAGGAAGAGGCACGGAGGGAGAGGGGCATGGTGTTGTCTCGGCTCTGAAGTTCTGAAGGACGCACCGGCCGCGAAGGCCGTGCGCCGCAACGATAACGCGCCCGGCCGCCGCGTGCGTGCCGCAGGGATTCCGCACCGGCCTGATCTGGCGCAGGAAGCCTCGGGCCATCTTGTGCGCACAATCGCAGTCCTCGCGCTCACTCGCGCCTTCGCGGCGCCGCCCGTCCCATGCTCGGTTTTCTGCCCCCCGTCGTCCGCGGCGTCATCGCCTTCCTGCTGCTGGTCGTCAACACCTTGTTCTGGTGCAGCCTGGTCTTCGTGCTCGCGCTGGTGAAGCTGGTGCTGCCCTTCGCCGCCGTGCGCAAAGCCATCGACCCGGTGCTCAACGGCGTGGCCACGGCCTGGATCGCCTGCAACAGCGGCTGGATGCGGCTCACGCAGCGGACCCAATGGGACGTGCAGGGTGTCGACGACCTGGCCTACCGCGGCTGGTACCTGGTGAACGCCAACCACCAGTCGTGGGTCGACATCTTCGTGCTGCAGCACACGATGAACCGCCGCATTCCGATGCTGAAGTTCTTCCTCAAGCAGCAGCTCATCTATGTGCCGGTGATCGGCCTGGCCTGGTGGGCGCTCGACTTCCCCTTCATGGCGCGCCACTCGAAGGCCGACCTGCGCAAGAACCCCGCGCTGCGCGGCCAGGACCGCGAGACCACGCGCCGCGCCTGCGAGAAATTCGCGCTGGTGCCCACCAGCGTGATGAACTTCGCCGAGGGCACGCGCTTCACCGCCGCCAAGCACCAGGCGCAGGGCTCGCCCTACCGCCACCTGCTCAAGCCCAAGTCCGGCGCGCTCGCACTGGCACTCGAAGCGATGGGCGCCAAGTTCCAGTCGCTGATCGACGTGACCATCGTCTACCCCGACGGCGTGCCGAGCTTCTGGGACTTTCTCTGCGGCCGCACGACACGCGTCGTCGTGCGGGCGCGCGAAGTGGCGATCCCGGCAGACTTCGCGCAGGGCGACTACGTCGCCGACTCGGTCTTCCGCGGCCGGTTCCACCGATGGCTGGCGGGCATCTGGGCCGCCAAGGATGCGGAGATCGACGCGCTGATGCCGCCACAGGCCGCACCGTCCGATACGGCGGCCGCGAAGACTTGATCAGCGCCTGACGGTGGTTTCGGCACGCAGCCGCGCCACATCCTTCGCCAGGGTGGCCCACGGCGCAGCCTGCGGCGCGAAGCGCGCGCGCATGTAGCCGGCGAGCTCGACGATCTGCGCGTCGTCCAGCGCACCGCCGAAGGCCGGCATGAAGCCGATGTCCTTCGTGGCCGGCTCGCGCACGCCGTCGAGGATGGTGCGCAGCAGGTTGTCGGGCCGGTCGCTCGTGAAGTTGGTGTTGAGCGCCAGCGGCGTGTTCACGCCCAACAGCGTCGGCCCGTCGCCGTCGTGGTGGCAGGCGGCGCAGGCGTTGTCGAACAGGCGCTGCGGTGCGCCGAGCAGCCGGCCTTTGGTGGCGGCAGCCGTCTGCACGGCTTGCGCGGCCAGGGCCTGCGGGTCGGGCACGGCCGGGTTGAAGGATGCGAGGTAGGTGCTCATCGCGCGGATGTCTTCGTCGGACACCTGCTGCAGTTCGCGCACCACCTCGGCCATCGGCCCGCCAGCGGTGCCGTGCGACGGCGCATGGCCGTTGCGCAGGTAGCCATAAAGCGCGTCGGCGTTCCAGGGCACGGCGGACTTCGACAGCGCCGTGAGCGCAGGCGCCTCCCAGCCGTCGACCATCGCGCCCGACAAGAAGGCACGGCCGCCCTGCTCCGCGCCCAGCGCATTGCGCGGCGTGTGGCAGGCGCCGCAATGGCCCAGGCCGTTGACCAGGTAGGCCCCGCGATTCCATTCGGCGCTTTGCGTGGCGACCGGTGCATACGGCGTGGGGTCGTGGAACAGCGCGTTCCAGCCGACCATCAGCGGGCGCATGTTGAAGGGAAACTTGAGGTCCGACTTCGGCGTGGCTGACTGCACCGGTGGCATCGACATGAAGTACGCGTACAGCGCCTGCAGGTCGTCGTCGCTGGTCTTGGCGAAGGCCGTGTATGGAAAGGCCGGGTACAGGTGATGCCCATCGCGCGAGACACCTTCGCGCATCGCGCGCTGGAAGGCGCTGAAGGACCAGCGGCCCAGTCCTGTTTCGGGGTCGGGTGTGAGGTTGGTGGTGTAGATCGTGCCGAAGGGCGTGTTCATCGCACGGCCGCCGGCATTGGGCGTGCCGCCCTCGGCGGTGTGGCACACGGCGCAGTCGCCCATCGCGGCGAGCACGCGGCCCCGCTCGATGGTCGTCGCGCTGTAGACCGGTGCGGTGAGCGACACGGGCGCGATGGCCGAGCGCCAGCCCAGCACGCCGGCGAACACGCCGATGCCGCCGATGAGCACGGCACTCGCCGCGGCCCACATGCCCTTGCGCTTCGGCCAGGGCGCATCGGTCGGCATGCGTAACGGCGGCGTGGCCCCTGGCGCGTGCGCGCGTGGTAGATCTGCAGTGGCACCCTCACCATCGGGCGGCATCAAAGGGTTCAGCGCCGCACGCACCACCTCCGGCGTGAAGGGCGGCGAACGAAAACGCACCCCCGTCGCATCGAAGATCGCGTTCGCGATGGCCGCCGTGCCCGGCACCGACGACGACTCGCCCGCCCCCAGCGGCGCCTCGCCTTGCCGCGGCATGTGCATCACCTCGATCACCGGCACCTGGCGGAAGTTGAGGATCGGGTAGCCGCCCCACTCGCGGTTCGCGACCACGCCCGACGCCGGCCGGCCGGCCATCACCTCACCGGCAGGCGCGCCACCCGCCTGCTGCGGCGCGAAGCGGACTTCCTCCATCAGCGCGCGGCTGGTGGTCTGGATCACGTTGCCGTGGATCTGGTGCTCAATGCCCGCGGGGTTGACCATCATCCCCGCGTCGTGGCCGACCACCACGCGGCGCACGTGCACCTCGCCGGTCTTGCGGTTCACCTCGACGTCGGCCACCCAGGCGGCCCAGGCCGCGCCGAAGCCGGGCCACTTGCTGTGCACGTAGCGCGCATAGGCGAAGCCCTGGCCGAAGAGGATGTCGCCCCCTTGGCCAAGTCCGCCATCCGCGTTCTCCTGCGGCCCGGTGCGCATGCGCCAGCCGGCCTTCTGCGCGGTGGCCTGCACCAGCTCGACCGCTCGCTCGTCGTGCAGGTGACGCAGGCGGAACTGCACCGGGTCGACGCCCGCCGCGGTGGCGAGTTCGTCGATATACGACTCGTGCGCGAACGAGCTCGGCAACGCCGACACGCCACGCAGCCACGAGGCGCGCACGATCGGCGCCATGTCGTTGACCTTCACGCGCAGGTTGTCGACCGTGTAGGGCGGGCGCGCCGTGCGGTCGCCCATCTCGTAGGCCTGGGCCACCGGCTCGACAGTGCGCGTGAGCAGCAGCGCCAGCGTGGGGGCGCCGTTCGACGGGTACGAGGTCTCGAAGTCGTAGGCGGCGATGCCGCCGTCGGCGTCGAGCCCGCCATTGACGTCCATCAGCTGCGCAGCACCCTTGGGCTCCCACGCGTGCTCCTGTTCGCGCGTGAGCTGCACGCGCACCGGTGCACCGACGGCGCGGGCCAGCAGCGCGGCATCCGCGGCCACGTCATCGGCACCGTTGCGGCCGTAGCAACCGGCAGCTTCCATGCGGACCACGTCGACCTGCAGGTCCTGCAGGCCCATCAGTCTGGCGAGGTCGTCGCGCAGCACGTGCGGGCTTTGCGACCCGGCCCACACGCGCAAGGGAAAGCCGTCAGGCGCATCGGCACGCCAATCGGCGAGCGCGCACGACGGCCCGATCGACGCGTGCATTTGATAGGGCCACACGTAGGTGCGCCGCATCGGCTGCGCCGCGCGCGCGATGGCACCGTCGACATCGCCGTCGTCGATCAGCAGGCGCTGCGTCGCGGGGTTGTTGCGCAGCGCCTGTTCGACGTTCGACAGGTCCGGCATGCCAGGCCAGGCCTTCCACGTCACACGCAGTTCGCGCATGGCCTGCTCGGCGTGCTCCTCGCGCTCGGCCACGATGCCGACGAAGTCGCGCAGCACCACCACGGCGCAGATGCCGGGGATGTGCGCGATGGACGATTCGTCGACCGATTCGAGCGTATTGCCGATGTAGTCGCCATGGTCGGCGCCCGCGTACGGCGGCCGCACGACGCGGCCGTGCAGCATGCCGGGCACGCGCATGTCGTGCACGAAGACCAGCTCGCCCGCCAGCTTGGCGGGGATGTCGACGCGCGGCTGGCGCGTGCCGACGAGGCGGTAGTCCGCGGCGCTCTTGGTCGGTGTCGACGTGTCGAGCGACAGCACGGTGCGCTGGCCCGCGACCAGCTGGCCCAGCGGCAGCCGACGACCGTCGTCGTCGCGCAGCTGCACCACGCCGGCCTCGATGCACAGCGCATCGGCCGGCACACCGAGCCGCACCGCGGCTTGTGCCAGCAGCCAGGCGCGCGCCTGGGCGGCCGCGGCGCGCAGCGGCGCCGCGTGGATCTGGATCGACGCGCTGGCGATGGTGCCGCCCTGGTTGGGCACGCGCGCGGTGTCGCCCAGCACCATGTTCAGGTCGCCGAGCGGGATGTCGAGTTCTTCGGCCACGATCTGCGCCAGGGCCGTGCGGATGCCGGTGCCCAGGTCGACGTGGCCGTGCAGCGCGGTGACGCTGCCGTCGTCCCACACCGCGAGCAGGATCTCGTCGCCTTCGGCCGGGTTGCCCGACACCGCGATGGGCTGGCCCTGGGCCGGAGGCGGCGGCAGCGGCGTCGGCCGGGTGATGACCAGTACGCCGTCGGCCGTCAGGAAATCGCCGCGCGTGTGCGGCGTGTCGGCCCGACGCACGCTCGTCATGCGTTCGCTGCCAGCCGCGATGCGGCGAGCTGCACCGCGCGCACGATCTCGACGTGCGTGCCGCAACGGCACAGGTTGCCCGAGAGCTCGGCACGGATGCGTTCTTCGCTCGGGTGCGGCTCGCGCGCGAGCAGCGCCGCGGCCTGCATCACCATGCCGTTGAGGCAGTAGCCGCACTGCGCGGCCTGGGCGTCTTCGAAGGCCGCCTGCACGGGGTGCCAGTTCACGCGCGAGCCCAGGCCTTCAAGCGTGGTGATGGCACGGCCGGCCACGCCATGCGCGGGAATCACGCAGGAGCGCGCTGCGACGCCGTCGACCCACACGGTGCAGGCGCCGCATTGCCCGAGGCCACAGCCGTACTTGGGGCCATTGAGGCCGAGGTCGTTGCGCAGCAGCTGCAGCAACGAGGTCTCATGGGACACGGCCAGCGCCTGCGGCTCGCCGTTGACGGTCAAGGTGACCAGGCTGGCCGCATGCGCCGTGGTGTCAGCGCTGCAGCCGTCCGTCACGCTTGTACATCTCCAGGTCGACGAAGGTCGAGCCGTTGTGGTTCCTCGGGCCATAGGTCACCGGGAACTCGCCGAAGCGTGCATTGCCGATGCCCTCCATGCCCGCGACGAAGGCTTCGCGCGTGAGGGTGCGCCCGGCACGACGCAAGCCCTCGGCGAACACGCGCGCCACGATGTAGCCCTCGAGCGCCGTGTAGCTGTCGATCTTCTCGCCGGCCTCGGCCCGGTCGCGCTGGTAGTCGGCCACGATCGGCACCGACAGCGACTGCGGCGGCGGCACGATGCTGGCCGTGACCAGGCCTTCGAGCTTGCCCTGCAGCCGTTCGGCCGAGCCCGGCGCATCGGTGATGCCCACCGACAGCGTGTACAGCGGCGCCGCCGCGCCGCCGGCGCGGTAATCGCGGATGAAGACCTCGACCATGCGCCCCGCCATGATCATCACCACCGCGCCGGGCCTGGCGCCCGCGAGCGTCGCGCTGATCTCCTTGGCGTCGGTCGCGGCGATCGCCATCGGCACGGCCTTGACCACCTGCACCTTGTAGTCGGCCGCCAGCTGTTCGCAGGTGGCGAGGTTCGACTTGCCGAAGGCGCTGTCCTGAAAGACCACGGCGATGTTGCCGATGCCGATGGTCGACAGGTGGCTGATGATTTTGCGCAGCTCCAAGTCGTAGCCCGCGCGCACATGGAACAGGTTGCGGTTGAAGCTGGTGCGGAACGACGTGGTGCCCACCAGCGGGGCGAACATCGGCACGCCGGCCTTGTCGGCCAGCGGCATCGCCGCAGCGAGGTTGCCGGTGGCGACGTAGCCGATCAGCGCGAAGACCTTGTCCTCGTCGATCAGCTTGGCGGTGTTGACGGCGGTCTTCGCCGGCTCGTAGACGTCGTCGTACGAGATCAGCTCGATCTTCCGGCCGTGGATGCCCCCACCCTTGTTGATGCGGCCGAAGCAGACCTGCAGCCCCGCGCGGTAGTCCACACCGAAGTCCTTGGCCGGACCGCTGAACACGGCCGATTGGCCGATGCGGATCACGTTGTCCGACACGCCGTTCTCGGCACGGGCGAAACCGGACACGGCGGGGATCATCACGGCGGCGGCGCTGCGGGCCACCATCGTGCGGCGGGAGACGGGCATCACGCGTCAGGCCGTTTCGATATCGCTGGACTGGATGCGCTTCACGCCCTTGGCCGCCATCTGCTTCCAGGCGGCCGCGAGCGAACCGTTGAGGTCGATGGCGCGCGTAGCGTCCTCGATCACGTAGGCCTCGAAGCCGGCCTTGCGCGCGTCCATGGCGGTCCAGGCGACGCAGAAGTCGGTGGCCAGACCGGTGATGTACACCGTCTTGATGCCGCGTGCCTTGAGGTAGCCGGCCAGGCCGGTCACCGTCTTGTGGTCGGCTTCCTCGAAGGCCGAATAGCTGTCGACACCCTTGTTGTAGCCCTTGCGGATGATGAGCTGCGCGGTCGGCAGCTTCAGGTCCTTGTGCAGCGACGCGTCGTCGGTGCCCTGCACGCAGTGGTCGGGCCACAGCACCTGCGTGCCGTAGGTGAGCGTGGTCGTCTCGAAGGGCTTCTTGCCGGGGTAGGCCGTCGCGAAGGACGCGTGGCCGGGCGTGTGCCAGTCCTGGGTGACCACCACGTTCCGGAAGGCGCCGGCCAGCTTGTTGATCACCGGCACCACCTCGGCACCGCCCTTCACCGGCAGCGTGCCGCCCTCGATGAAGCAGTTCTGCACATCGACCACGATCAGCGCGGCGTTGGCGGCCGGCTTGCGCTTGCCCGCAGCGAAGAGCTGCGGCGACAGCGCCACGAGCCCGAGGGCGGCACCGGCGTGAAGGAAGGTTCTGCGTTGCATGGCGGGGCTCCTGGCAAAGGTGGAGAAGAACGGTGATCGGACGCCGCGTTCAAACGCTCAGGTAGGCGCGGCGCACGTCGTCGTTCGCGGCGAGTTCGGCCATCGTCGCCTGGTAGCGGATCTGGCCCTTCTCGAGCACATAGGCCCGGTCGGACACCAGCTCGGCGAAGTGCATGTTCTGCTCCGACAGCAGGATGCTCACGCCCTGCGCCTTGAGTTCGAGGATCATGTTCGCCATCTGCTCGACGATGACCGGCGCCACGCCTTCGGACGGCTCGTCGAGCAGAACGAGGTAGGGGTTGCCCATCAGCGTGCGCGCCACGGTCAGCATCTGCTGCTCGCCGCCGCTCATGCGGCCACCGGGGCGCTGCGGCATCTCGCCGAGGTTCGGGAAGAGCTTGAACAGCCGCTCGGGCGTCCACAGCGGTGCCTCGCTGCCGTCGGCCCAGCGCCGCGGCGGCTGCTTGCCGACCTCGAGGTTCTCCATGACCGTGAGGTCGGTGAACACGCGGCGGTCCTCGGGCACGAAGCCCAGGCCCATCTTGGCCGCGTGGTGCGGTTCGCTCTTGGAGATGTCGTGCCCGAGGAAGCTCACCGCGCCCTTGCGCTTGGTCAGCATGCCGATCAGCGCCTTCAGCGTGGTCGACTTGCCCGCGCCGTTGCGGCCCATCAGCGCGACGACTTCACCGCGGCGGACTTCGAGGTCGACGTCGTAGAGGATCTGCGCGGCGCCGTACCAGGCGCACAGCGATTGGGCGGTCAGCAGTGTCTCGTGCTTGCTCATGCTCAGGCTCCCACTGCCGCGTTCACTTCCGCGGCCTTCTCTGCGATCTTCTCGAAAGTCTTGCCACTGCCGAAATACACCTCCTGCACCTTCGGGTGGTCGCGGATCTCCAGCGGCTTGCCCTGCGCGATGAGGCGGCCGCGGGCCAGCACGATCATGCGGTCGGCATAGGCGAAAACCACGTCCATGCTGTGCTCGGTGAAGAGCACCGCCATGCCGCGCTGGATCACCAGGTCCTTGGTCAGCGCCATGAGCGAATTGCGCTCCTTGGGCGCCATGCCGGCGGTGGGCTCGTCCATCAGCAGCAGCTTGGGTTCGTTGGCCATGGCGATGGCGAGTTCGACGCGCTTGACGTCACCATAGGCGAGTTCGCTGCAGGGGCGGTCGGCCTGCGCCTTCATGCCGACCTGGTCGAGCAGCGCCAGCGCGTCGTCGCGCCGATGGTCGGCCGCGCGGCGCCACATCGAGAAGAGCTTGCCGTCGTGCGAGAGCAGCGCCATCTGCACGTTCTCGACCACGGTCAGCGACGCAAAGGTTTCGGCGATCTGGAAGGTGCGGCCCACGCCCAGGCGCCAGATCTCGCGCGGCTTGCGGCCGACGAGCTCGTCGCCATTGAGCTTGATCGAGCCCTGGTCGGCCTTGAGCTGGCCGTTGACCATGTTGAAGGTGGTCGACTTGCCGGCCCCGTTGGGCCCGATCAGCGCCAGCAGTTCACCCGGCGCCAGGTCGAAGCTGATGCCGTCGACGGCCTTCACGCCGCCGAAGGACTTGCCCAGGTTCTCGACCTTGAGAAGGGGTGTGCCGCTCATGCCTTGGCCTCTTCGATTGCAGCCGCTGCGGGCTTGCGTTTGCGCTTGTCGAACAGCTGCTTGGCGAAGCCCGCGATACCTTGCGGGAACAACAGCACCAGCAGCAGGATGATCGCGCCGAGCATCGCGCGCCAGTAGTCGGTGTTGCGCGCCACCGTGTCGTGCAGCCAGCTGAAGGTGACCGCACCGACCACCGGGCCGGCCAGCGTCTGGATGCCGCCGAGCAGCACCATCACCAGGCCGTCGACCGACTTGTCGACGCTCAGGCTCTCCGGCGAAATGCTCCCCTTCGAGAACGCGTAGAGCGAACCCGCGAGACCGGCTGCGGCCCCGGCGATGACGAAGGCGGTCCATTGCATGCGCTTGACGTCGATGCCGATGGCATCGGCACGCAGCACCGAATCGCGACCAGCCCGCAGCGCATAGCCGAAGGGCGAGAACAGCACGCGGCGCAGCAGCAGGATGCCGGCCGCGACCAGCACCAGCGTGAGCCAGTAGTAGGCACGCTTGTCCGCGAGCCATTCCGACGGCCAGACGCCGGTGATCCCGTTGCTGCCGCCGGTGAACGAATCCCATTGGTAGACCACCGCCCAGGTGATTTGCGCGAAGGCCAGCGTGAGCATCGCGAGGTACACGCCCGACAGCCGCACCGCGAACCAGCCGTAGATCAACGCGCCGATGGCGGCAACCAGTGGCGCGACGATGAGCGCGACTTCCATCGGCAAGCCGCTGGCGCGCACCAGCAGCGCGGCGCCGTACGCGCCGAGGCCGAAGTACGCGGCATGGCCAAAGGAATGCATGCCGGCCGGACCCATGATGAAGTGCAGGCTGGCCGCGAACAGCGCCGCGATCAGCAGGTCGATCATCAGCACCGTCGTGTACGGCGAGTCGGCCGTGAGCAGCGGCATCGCCATCAGCACCAGGCCGAGCGCACCCACCAGCCACAGGTAGCCCTTGCTCGCGCGGCGCAACGGCTCTTCAGGCATGCCGACATAGCGGCTCGGTGCCTGCGGGCGGCCGAACAGGCCCCATGGGCGCCACACCAGCACGATCGCCATCACGACGAAGTCGGTCACCAGCGTGAGCTTGGAAAAGGAAATGCTCAAGCCGAAGACATCGACGACGCCGAGCCAGATGCAGATGGCCTTGATCTGCGACAGCAGCAACGCCGCCACGTAGGCCCCGGGGATCGAGCCCATGCCGCCGACCACGACCACCACGAACGCGGCGCCGATGGTGTTCAGGTCGAGCGCCAGCGTGGCCGGTTCGCGCGGCAACTGCAGCGCGCCGCCGAGGCCCGCCAGCATCGCGCCGAGCGCGAACACGGCCGTGAAGAGCCACGCCTGGTTCACGCCCAGCGCGCTCACCATCTCGCGGTCCTGCGTGGCGGCCCGCACCAGCGTGCCGAAGCGGGTGCGCGTGAGCAGGAGCCACATGAGGAAGAGGACGACCGGCCCGACGACGATGAGGAAGAGGTCGTAGGTCGGGAACTGCCGGCCGAGGATTTCGACCGAGCCCGACAGGCCCGGCGCGCGGGGGCCGAGCAGTTCGTCGGGCCCCCAGAAATAGAGCACCGCGTCCTTGATGACGAGAACGAGCGCGAAGGTCGCCAGGAGCTGGAACAGCTCCGGCGATTTGTAGATGCGGCGCAGCAGCACCATTTCGATCAGCGCGCCGAGCACGCCGACCGACAGCGCCGCGATCACCAGCGCGGGCCAGAAGCCGAAGCCCGTGCCGAGCTTGTCGACCAGCGTGTAGGCGACATAGATGCCGACCATGAAGAAGGAGCCGTGCGCAAAGTTGACGATGCGCGTGACGCCGAAGATCAGCGACAGGCCCGCCCCCACGAGGAACAGCGAAGAAGCCGACGACAGCCCGGTGAGGAACTGCAGCAGCAAGGACGAGAGACTCATGGGTGCGAGCGTTCCGGAAAGATGATCAGTCGGCTGCGCGCGACTTCTTGACGTCGGCGGCGCTCGGCTGGAACTTGGCGCCGTCGAAGTAGGTGTAGTCGACCATCACGCCCTTGCCGTTGTCGTTCTTGGTCTTGCCGACGAACGCGCCCATGGTCGACTGGTGGTCTTCGGGGCGGTAGGTGATCTTGCCGAACGGCGTGTCGACCACGAGGCCCTTGAAGGCCGCGACCATCTTGGCCGTTTCGGTGCTCTTGGCCTTGGCGGCGCCGGCTGCCACCGACTTGATCATGCTGTAGCCGACCACCGAGCCGAGGCGCGGGTAGTCCTTGTACTTCTCGTGGTACGCCAGGAAGAAGGCCTTGTGCTCGGGCGTCTGCACGCCGTACCACGGGTAGCCGGTCACGATCCAGCCGTTGGGCGTCTCGTCCTTGAGCGGGTCGAGGTACTCGGGCTCACCGGTGAGCACGCTCACCACCGCGCGGTCCTTGAAGAGGCCGCGCGTGTTGCCTTCGCGCACGAACTTCGAGAGGTCGGCACCGAAGAGCACGTTGAAGATCGCATCGGGCTTGGCATCGGCCAGCGCCTGCGCCACGGCGCCGGCATCGACCTTGCCGAGCGGCGGCGCCTGTTCGGCGACGAACTCGACGTCGGGCTGCGCGGCCTTCAGCAACGTCTTGAACGCGGCGACGGCGGACTGGCCGTATTCGTAGTTGGGGTACACAAAGGCCCAGCGCTTCTTCTTGAGCTTGACGGCCTCGGGCACCAGCATCGCGGCCTGCATGTAGGTGCCGGGGCGCAGGCGGAAGGTGTATTCGTTGCCGCCCTGCCAGGTCATCTTGTCGGTCAGCGGTTCGCCGGCCAGGAAGAACACCTTCTTCTGCTTGGCGAAGTCGGCGACGGCCAGGCCGGTGTTCGACAGGAAGGTGCCGGTCAGCACGTCGATCTTTTCGCGGGCGACCAGTTCTTCGGCCACACGCACCGCGTCGCCCGGGTTGGCGTTGTCGTCGCGCGTGATGAGCTCGACCTTCTTGCCGTTGATGCCGCCCTTGGCATTGATCTCTTCGACGGCCAGTTCCATCCCCTTCTTGTAGGGCTCGAGGAAGGCGGGCTGCGCCTTGTAGCTGTTGACTTCGCCGATCTTGATCACGCCCTGCGCATGCGCGGGAACGAGAGCGGTGGCGAGCGTGGCGACGGCGGCCGCGCTGAAGACATGACGCAATGGGTTCATGGGGAAACTCCTGGAGAGGTCGAACAGAAAAAACACAACGGGGCAGGCTCGCTGACGGTGCGGTCAGCGCAGACCGTCTTCGCCCTTGACTTCGGAATGCTGGAGGCCGCCGATGCGCGGCAGCGGACGACCGCTGTCGGTCACGGCGACGGCCACGACGATCTCGTTGGCACGCGGCGCATCGGACACGCGCGCCTCGACGGCGTCGAAGTGGCTGCGCACGAAGGCTGCGTCCTTGTGGCCCAGCGGCACGTCGATGGCGGTGCCCAGCGTGCCGCGTTTCTTGGCCGACGGCACCAGCGCAGCGCCCTTTTCGACCGCCGCGCGCAGCGGTGCGCCCAGCTTCGGATGCAGGATGGCGGCGGCGTGTTCGAGCTCACCGGCTTCGCCGACGATGGCCGCCTTGCCATAGCTCTGCGCCTCGCCGGGTGCGATGCCGAGTGCCGCGACCGCCTTCTGGCCCAGCAGCGCGCCCAGTTCTTCGCCGATGGCGATGAGTTCGTCGAGCGACTCGCTGTAGCGGCCGGCGTAGGGGTTCTCGATGACGGCGATGGCCACGGCACGGCGCGTGGGCGGCGTGATGTCCTGGCCCATTTCCTTGCGGGTCTCGTCGACCTGCACGATGAGTTTGCGGATGTTGGCGCTCATGATGTTTTCCTTTGTCTCGGGGCTCAGCGCAGGCCGTCCCACTTGCTGATGTCCTTGGCCAGCAGGCCGCCGACGCGGGCGTGCACGCGGTAGCCGGTGCTCATCGCGAGGATGAAGACGATCTCGTCGGCGGCCGGTGCACCAGGCACGCGCACCTCGATGGCGTCGAACTGGCCGCGCACGTAGCTGGCGTTGATGTTGGTCAGCGGCACGTCGAGCGCCGCGCCGGGCGGCCCGACCTTCTTGGTCGAGGGCACGATGGACAGCGCGTTGCCGGGCTGGCCGGACTTCTCCTCGGCCTTGCCGGCCGTGTAGGCGGCGCGGTCGCCCTTCCAGCCGAGCAGCTCGCGCATGGCGTAGCCGCCGGGCACGTGCCACAGGGCGCCGTGCTCCAGTTCGCCGGCGGCGCCGACGATGGCGCCCTTGCCGTAGGTGGCGATCTGCTCGAGCGGCACGTCCATGGCGGCGTGCAGCCTGTGCGCCATGTCGACGCCCACCGGGTCGAGCAAGGCCATCATGGGCAGGATGTCGGGCTCGTAGCGGCCCGCGAAGGGGTTGGTCATCACCACGCCGATGGCGCCACGCACCAGCGGCGTTGCGGCGCGGGGACCGAACTCGTGGTGGATGTGCTCGACATGGGTGAAGACGCGGCGGATATCGATCATGGAATGAAGCTCGCCATTCGTTAAGCAAATACTGAACCAACTGCATCGCGCGGCGTCGCCGCGGTGATGGAGCATAAGGGTTCGACAAGACGCCACTGCCCCTGGCAAACCAGCATCGCGGCCCAGGCGTTTCCACCGGTCTGCAGGCTGCGCGCGCGGGCCGCGCCCGCATCGAGTGCACGGCGCACCGTCGCGGGGGCAAGGGGCGGCACGTCGACCGTCACCGGGATGTCGCCGAGGTCGCTGTCGTCCTTGCACTGGCTGGCCGGCAACCGGCGGATCGCGCCGTCGTCGACATCGACGGCATTGGCGATGATGGTCGCGGCCGCGTCGGCCTGCGCGGCCGTGGCGGCGAGCACCGTCACGCTGTCGGCGATGCCCAGCGAGAAGCTGCGGCCGCGCCAGCCGCTGGTGGCGACGCCGCGCACCGGCTGGGCCGCCTCGACGACGAACTGGCCGTCGGTCGTGAGCGGGCCGGCGTCGGCCAGGTCGAACCGGGTGATGTCCGCGAACAGACCGACGCGTGCCGAACGCCCGGCCGCCAGGTGCAGCGCGATGTCGCCACCGTTGTTGACCCAGGCGCGCTCGATGCCGGGTCGGCGATAGAGCGCGATGATCTCGTCGGCCACCGAGCCAGCCACGGCCGCCATCGGCGTGATGAAAGCCGGGCGGAACGGCGCGCAGGCGTTCCACATGCGGCGCGCGATCGGGCCTCGCAAACCACAGGTCGCACCGACGGGCTGGCGCAGCAGCGGCAGCTCACCCACCAACTCACCCAGCAGGGATTCGAAGCGCGCCCATGCCGCCGCATGCGCCGACGCCACGGCCGCAGCATCGCCCTCGGCCTCGATCACCAGATCGATCGGGCCGTGGTGCAGATGCCAACGCTGGGCGTCGAGCAGATGGCGTTCGGCGTGCAAGGTTCAGCCCAGCATCGGCGGCTGGCCGAGCGGCCAGGGGTTGGCGTCATCGATGCGCACCCACTGGCGCGTGACGGGCGCGCCGTCGTCCTGCCACGCACCGCGCGCCAGCGCCTCCTGCAGCGGGAACACATGCTCGACGTGGCCGCCGAGCGCGGCGTAGTCCTCGAGCCGCATGCTGAATTCGATGGGCGCGACGATGGCCGGCGTGGGCACGGTGCCAAAGCTGTTGTCGGGCATGCGCATGACGTCGACCATCACGGTGATGCCGCCGCCCGGCCACACGTAGGCCGGCGCACCGCCGCAGGTCACGTTGACCAGCGCGCGCTTGATGGCGCGGGTGAGCAGCACCGGATTCTCGGTGACGCCCGCACGCAGGCTGCCGCCCGCGCCGCCGAGGAAGAGCACGGTGCAGAGCGAGGGTTCGCAGTTCTCGCCGATGCGCTCGACGATGCGTTTCACTTCGGCGGGCATCGGCTGCTCGACCGGCTTCAGGGCCTCGTCGAGCACGTACCACTGCGCATGCTCGCCGGTGGTGGAGGTCATGAGCAGGCGCAGGCCCGGCTTGGCCACGCCCTCTTCCCAGCCCTCGATGATCGAGAGCGGGTCGGCGATGTCGGTGCCGCCCCAGCCGTTGCCGGGGTTGGCCACCTGGAAGTAGCGGCCGGGCGTCGACTTGCGGCCCAGCATCTTGATGCCCGATTCGGGCATGTCCAGGCAGCGCCCGGCCTGGTGCTGCGTCAGCACGCCGGTGATGTGGTCGTCGACCACCACCACCTCGTCGGCCACACCGGCGAACTGGCGCGCGAAGATGCCCACGGCGGCCGAGCCGCAGCCCACGCGCATGCGCTGTTCTTCCACGCCGTTGACGATGGGCGCGCGCCCGGCCTGGATGACGAGGCTGGAGCCGCCGTCGATGGTGCATTCGGCCGCCTGCTTGTTGCCGAGCTTCTGCATCAGCTCCAGCGCCATGCGGCCTTCCTTCTTGCTGCCGCCGGTGAGGTGGTGCACGCCGCCGAGCGACAGCATCTGCGAGCCGTACTCGGCCGTGGTGACGTGGCCGACCACCTCGCCCTTGTAGCGGACGTTGGCCTGTTCGGCGCCCAGGAAGCGGTCGGTGTCGATCTTCACCTTCAGGCTGCAGTAGCTGAAAATGCCTTCGGTGACGACCGTGACCATGTCGACGTCGCGCGCCTTGGAGCCGACGATGAAAGGCGCGGGCTTGTAGTCAGGGTAAGTGGTGGAGGAGCCGACGCCGGTGACGAAGACCTCGTCGGCATGCAGCAGGTCGCCGTTCCAGTCGGCTTCCGCGCCTTCAGCGGCGGGCTCGGCACCGTCGCGGGCGAAAGGCACCAGCGCGGGCGACGGGTTGCTCAGCGCGCGGCGCAGCAGCACGACGGGGTCGACGCGCACCAGCACGCCGTCGCGGTTGGCGTAGCGGTCGCAGGCACCGGTGCGGCCGTCGGAAATCTGGCAGAGCACCGGGCAGGCGTTGCACTCGACCTTGGCCGTGCTCATGCGTTCGTTGCGCGGCGGGGCCTTGCCGAAACCGGCGGCGTCGGGGATCACCGGCACGTCCATGCCCGGCAGTCCATCTGTCTTGGTGTGTTCAGTCATCGTGGCGTTTCTCTCAGAAAGCGTGCTGCCACCGCGTGCAACAAACATGCCGGTTTCACGCTTGTGCGCAATTTGTCATTTGTGTAGCATCCACTCCACGTTCATGTGGTGTTCACTACATCAACGGTCCGGAATCTACCAATCCGGCCCGATGTTTGCATGGGTGTTTTCCTGGGCTCACCGGCATGGTGCATACGGTGAACGACAATTGGGCGACTTCAGCAGGTTGACGCCGCCAGCCCCGTTCGCAAGCATTTTGTCGCCCGCCATTTCGTCCACTTTTCATCGAGTCATTTCATGAGTGCATTCAGCGAAGAACGCGTCCTCTCGGTCCACCACTGGACCGACCGCCTGTTCACCTTCACCACCACGCGCGACCCGGCACTGCGCTTCTCGAACGGCCACTTCACCATGATCGGCCTCAAGGTGAACAACAAGCCGCTGCTGCGTGCCTATTCCATCGCCAGCGCCAACTACGAGGAATACCTCGAGTTCCTGAGCATCAAAGTGGATGATGGCCCGCTCACCTCGAAGCTGCAGCACATCCAGGTCGGCGACACCATCATCGTGGGCCGCAAGCCCACCGGCACGCTGCTGATCGACTACACGCTGCCGGGCAAGCGCCTGTACCTGTTCGGCACGGGCACCGGCCTCGCACCGTTCATGAGCATCATCCGCGACCCGGATACGTACGAGAAGTTCGAGAAGGTCATCCTGGTGCATGGGGTGCGCCAGGTCGACGAACTGGCGTACCACGACCTCGTGATCGACCACCTGCCCAAGCATGAATTCCTGGGCGAGCTGATCGAGAAGCAGCTGCTGTACTACCCGACGGTCACGCGCGAAGAGTTCCGCAACATGGGCCGCATCACCGAGTTGGTCGAAAGCGGCAAGCTCACCGACGACCTCGGCCTGCCGCCGATCAACGCCGCCGAAGACCGCGTGATGCTGTGCGGCAGCCCCGGCATGCTGGTCGACCTGAAGCACATGCTGGAAGCACGCGGCTTCAAGGAAGGCAACACGAGCACCCCCGGCGACTTCGTCGTCGAACGCGCCTTCGCCGAGAAATGAACCCCCCCGTGCCGCTGCGCGGCTCCCCCCCAGGGGGGCACATCCTGCGGTCTGGCAAAGCCAGGCCCGCGGATGTCGCTGGCATGTCCCGAGCACTCCTGCATTGCGCCGACGCATGACCACCCGCAAGCCTGCCGCCAAGCCCCAGCGCAAGACGGGCGTGCGCGAGGCTGCGGCGCAGGCCACGCGCGATGCGATCCTGAAGGCGGCCACCAAGGTGTTCGCCAAGTACGGCTACGACGGCGGCAGTGTCGAGAAGATCTCGAAGGCGGCGAAGTCGTACGACCGGATGATCTACTACTACTTCGGCAGCAAGGAAGGCCTCTTCATCGCGGTGCTCGAGGGCATCTACCAGCGCATGGACGATGCCGAGGCGGCGCTCGACCTCGACACCACGCGGCCTGTGGACGCGCTCACCGCGGTCATCCGCTTCGTGCTCGGCTACTACCGCAAGAACCCCGAGTTCGTCACGCTGCTGAACACCGAGAACCTGCACAAGGGCCGGCACATCTCGAAGTCGCTGCGGGCACGCGAGTACTCGTCGCGCGCGGTGTCCATCGTTTCCGAGATCCTGCAAAGCGGTGCGGCGCAGGGCCTGTTCCGCACCGACCTGGTGGCACGCGATGTCTACCTGCTGATCGCGGCCACCGGCTATTTCTACACGGCCAACCGCCACACGCTCACCGCCTTCCTCGGCGAGCCGCTGGAGTTGCCGGCGGCGGTCACGCACTGGGAAGACTTCGTGATCGAAACGCTGCTGCGCACGGTGCGCGCCGACGACATATCAGACACAACATCCCCCCACGAGGACATCAAATGGCAGAAATCGCAGCCGGCGGCAAGTCGGGCAAGGTCGTCATCCAGAACATAGGGCTGCTGCTCTCAGGCGACATCGACCACCCCATCCTCGACGCCGACACCATCGTCGTCGTCGACGGCCTGATCACCGCAGTCGGCAAGTACAAGGACTGCGACGTCGAGGGCGCCAAGACCGTCATCGACTGCAGGAAGACCACCGTCGCGCCCGGCCTCATCGACAGCCACGTGCACCCGGTCTTCGGCGACTGGACGCCGCGCCAGAGCCAGCTGGGCTGGATCGATTCGTCGATGAACGGCGGCGTGACCACGATGATCTCGGCCGGCGAAGTGCACCTGCCCGGCCGTCCCAAGGACATCGTCGGCCTGAAGGCGCTGGCCATCACCGCCCAGCGCGCCTACGACAACTTCCGCCCCAGCGGCGTGAAGGTGCTGGCCGGTGCGCCGGTCATCGAGAAGGGCATGGTCGAGAGTGACTTCAAGGAGCTGGCCGAGGCCGGCGTGGGCCTGCTCGGCGAAGTGGGCCTGGGCACGGTGAAGGCTGGCTACGAGGCCAAGGAGATGGTGGCCTGGGCGCGCAAGTACGGCATCCAGAGCACCATCCACACGGGCGGCCCGTCCGTGCCGGGCTCGGGCTATATCGACAAGGACGTGGTGCTCGAGGCCGACGCCGACGTCATCGGCCACATCAACGGCGGCCACACCTCGCTGCCCGAGGCGCATGTGTGCGAGCTGTGCGAGAAGTCCTCGCGCGCGATCGAGATCGTGCACAACGGCAACGAGAAGACGGCCATCGCCGCGGCCCGCGCCGCGATCGAGCTGAAGTGCCCGCACCGCGTGATCCTCGGCACCGACGGCCCGGCCGGCTCGGGTGTGCAGCCGCTGGGCATCCTGCGCATGGTGTCCTTCATCACGGCTTTCGCCAACATCCCGGCCGAGCAGGTGTTCTGCTTCGCAACCGGCAACACGGCGCGCATCCGCAACCTCAACTGCGGGCTGATCGAAGTGGGCCGCGATGCCGACTTTGTCTTCATGGACCGCGCGCAGCATTCACCCGCCGCCGGCCTGCTCGAGAGCGTCGCGCTCGGCGACATCCCGGGCGTGGGCATGGTGATGATCGACGGCATCGTGCGCGCCGGCCGCAGCCGGAACACGCCGCCGGCGACCGAAGTGCCGGTCGTTCTCTCCGGGCACTGACGCCCGCCGCCGGGGCGCCGCTCGACTGCCGGCGCTCCAGCATCCCCACCCCCTTTCCAGGACGTGACGGTGCGCGCTGCGCCCCACGTCGGCGCTCGCACGCCCGAAATGCGTCTCCGCAGGCCTGAAATGCCGGGCACGCTCCGTGCTTACGGGGCCTTTCATGCATACGTGGATCCAATATTACAAATGGGCCGTGATCGCCTCGCCGAGGCAATGCGACGGTCACGATGACGGAGCGCACGCCTGATGGACCGCCTGCTGGCCAGCGCCGAGCAGGAGGCCTACGACTACGTGCTGCAGCGCATCCGCAATGGGGCGTTCCGCGCCGGTGACCGGCTGATCGCCGAGGACATCGCCGTCGCCATCTCGGCCAGCCGCATGCCGGTGCGCGTGGCCTTCCGCCGCCTGGCGACCGAAGGGCTGCTGCTGATCCGGCCGAACCGCGGCGCGACGGTGCGCGGCATCACCGTGGCCGAGATGCGCGAGGTGTTCGAGATGCGCGCCGTGCTGGAGGCCCAGGCGGTGCGCGTCGCACTGCCCCATCTGGGCGCGCAGGAACTGCGCGACGTCGAGAACCTGCTCGAGCGCATGGACCGCCACGGTGCCGACGTGCAGCAGTGGGTGACGCACCACCGCAACCTCCACGAATATCTCTGCGGCCTGAGCCAGCGGCCCCGGCTGATCGCGCAGATCGCCGCGCTGCATTCCTTCGTCGAGCCGCACATGCGCCTGTGGATGGAGCACACGGCCAAGCCCAACAGCACCGAGCACGACCACCACGCCCTGCTGCACGCGCTGCGGCGCGGCGACCCTGACGAGGTCGAGGAGGCGATGCGCGAGCACATCGTCTCCACCATCCCGCCGTTGGAGAAGCTGATGGCCGACGGCGTGCCGTTGCCCGCGGCGGTGTCGCGCCAGGCATAGACCAGCCGCACCTTTTTTCCATCCCCTTTTTCGCCCTCACACCGCTCCCATGCGCAACTTCGAACGACCCGGCCGCTCCGTGGTCATGGCCCGCAATGGCATGGCCGCCACCTCGCACCCCAGCGCCACGCTCGCTGCGGTCAACATCTTGCAGGCCGGCGGCAACGCCATGGACGCGGCCATCGCGGCCTGCGCGGTGCAGGGCGTGGTCGAACCCGGCTCGACCGGCATCGGCGGCGACTGCTTCGCGCTGTACGCCCGCCAGGGCCGCGACGACGTGGTCGCCTTCAACGGCTCCGGCTGGGCACCGGCCGCGGCCACGCCGGCTGCGCTACAGGCCCGCGGCGTGACCGAATGGACCCGCCAGTCGCCCCATGTGGTGACGGTGCCCGGCGCGGTCGACGCCTGGGCCACGCTGGCGGCCGAACACGGCACGATGCCGCTCGCAGCGCTGCTGCAGCCGGCCATCGCCTTGGCCGAAGAAGGCTTCGCGGTGGCGCCGCGCTGCGCCAGCGACTGGGCGTTGCAGGCCACCCTGCTGCGCGATGACGCCGACGCCGCGCGCGTGTACCTGCAGAACGGCCACGCACCGGCCGAGGGCACCGTGCACCGCTTCCCCGAACTCGCCGCCACATTGCGCGCCATCGCGGCCGGCGGGCGCGATGCGTTCTACAAAGGCGCGATCGGCCGCGGCATCGTCGAGTTCCTGCAGTCGCGCGGCGGCCTGCACACGGCGGAAGACTTCGCGCGCTACCGCGGCGAGTACGTGCAGCCGATCCGCACGCGCTTTCGCAGCATGGACATCCTCGAATGCCCGCCCAACGGCCAGGGTGTGATCGCGCTGCTGCTGCTCAACATCCTCTCGGGTTTCGCGGCCGAGGGCGACCCGCTGTCGGCCGACCGGCTGCATCGGGAGATCGAGGCGGCACGCCTGGCCTATGCGGCGCGCGATGCCTGGCTGGCCGATCCGAAGCACGTGCCGGTCGACGCCGATTGGCTGCTGTCGCCGGGCCTGGCCGACGAACTGCGCGCGCGCATCGACCCACGGACCGCGGCGGTGCACGTGCCGGCACCGCAACCGGCGGCGCACCGGGACACGGTCTACATCAGCGTGGTCGACCGCGACCGCAACTGCGCGAGCTTCATCAACTCCATCTTCCACCCCTTTGGCAGCGGCCAGCTCGCGCCGGGCGGCGTGCTGCTGCACAACCGCGGCCAGAGCTTCTCGCTCGATGCGGCGCACCCCAACGCCATCGGCCCGCACAAGCGGCCGATGCACACCATCATCCCCGGCATGGTCGTGCAGGACGGCCGCGTGCGCATGCCCTTCGGCGTGATGGGCGGGCAGTACCAGGCGATGGGCCATGCGCACTTCATCTCCAAGGTGCTCGACTTCGGGCTCGACCCGCAGGCGGCCATCGACCTGCCGCGCGTGTTCCCGGTGCCGGGCACCACGCAGGTCGAGGTCGAAGGCACGCTGCCGACGGCCACGCGCGACGAACTCACGCGCCGCGGCTTCGAACTCGTGAAGCCCGAGATGCCCATCGGCGGCGCGCAGGCGATCTGGATCGACTGGGACACGGGCGTGCTGCACGGCGCCTCCGACCCGCGCAAGGACGGCTGCGCGCTCGGCCACTGAGCCCTTCCTCCTTCCCTTCTTCTCATCAACCGCAACGGAGTTTTCGATGGACCAGCCCGATTTCAAACGCCAACTCGCCGAACGCCTTGCCACCGATTTCGGCCGGCGCGACTTTCTGCGCGTGATGCAGGCCGGCGCCCTGTCGGCGGCCACGGCGGCAGCCGGCGGTGCCGCGCTGCTCGGCCCGAACGTGGCAGCGGCCGCCGAGCCCAAGCGCGGCGGCACGCTGAAGTGGGGCCAGGTGGTGCCGCCTGACACGCTCGACCCGCACTTCACCGGCTCGCTGGCCGCCATCAAGATCCACAACAACATCTACAACGGCCTGCTCAAGGTGGCGTACGACGGCAAGAAGGTCACCTTCGTGCCCGACCTGGCCGCGAGCTGGGAGATGACCGACGACAAGACGCACGTCTTCAAGCTGCGCCCCGACGTCAAGTTCCATGACGGCGATGCCTGCGACGCCGCCGCCGTGAAGTGGAGCATCGAGCGCGTGAAGGACCCCAAGACCGGCTCGCCGCACGCCTGGATGGTGGCCTCGCTCGAAGGCATCGACATCATCGATCCGTTGACGATCCGCGTGCGCTACAACAAGCCCTTCGCCTTCTTCCCGGTGGCCATGAACGGCGCCACCGGCCGCGCGGGCACCATCGTCTCGCGCCGCGCGGTGGAGAAGTTCGGCAAGGACTTCGGTCGCAACCCGGTGGGCACCGGCCCGTTCAAGTTCGTGCAGTGGCGAGAGAACGAGATGATCGAGCTGCAGCGCAACCCCGACTACTTCGAGAAGGGCCTGCCCTACCTCGACAAGATCAACATCCAGCTGATCAAGGAGCCGACGTCCGCCGTGGCGGCGCTGATCTCGGGCCAGATCGATGCGCTCGACGCCTGCCCCTTCCAGTTCATGTCGCAGCTGCGCGCGAACAAGAACCTGCAGGTCTTCGGCGAGGTCGAGGGCAACTACGCCTTCCTGGGCATGAACACCAAGCGCGCCCCGTTCGACGACCCGAACCTGCGCCTGGCCGTGGCCTACGCGATCGACCGCGACGTGCTGGTCAAGCAGGGCTACTTCGGCGATGCGATCGCGGCCTATTCGATGGTCTCGCCGCCGATGTCGAACTTCTACGACCCGGCCATCGCCAAGTCGGGCCGCGGCCAGTTCTTCGACCTCAAGAAGGCGCAGGCCTACCGCGCCAAGGCCAAGGACCAGGGCGAGGTGGCGCCGGTGTATCTGGCGTCGGAGGCCTTCACCTCCAACGGCGGCAGCGGCAGCCGCAATGCGCAGCTCATCATCCCGATGCTGGCGAAGATCGGCATCAAGGCCAAGCTGGAGCTGATGGACCCGGCCGTGCTCAACAAGCGCACCAACGCCGGCGACTACGACTTCTATGACGCCGCCTGGGAAGCCGACCTGGACCCGGACGAGACCATTCGCCCCGAGTGGCTCAGCGGCATGCCGTGGAACCGCGTGGGCTACGCCAACCCGGCCTTCGACGCGCTGATCCTGCAGGCGTCGCAGATCGTCGACGTCGCCGCGCGCAAGAAGCTCTACGAGCAGGCCGAGGACATCATGCTGATGCAGGACGCGCCGATGGCCGTGCTCGCGCACACCAAGGTCTACAAGATCTTCAACAAGCGCGTGGACGGCTTCAAGTACGTGCCGGTGAACCTGATGAACATGCACACGGTCAGCCTGAAGGCTTAAGAGGTCGACCGCGTGATGGCCCGTGCGCTGTTCTCCCGCTTGATGCAGACACTGCTGGTGCTGGCGGTGGTCTCGATCGCCGCCTTCTGGTTTCTCAAGCTGGCGCCGGGCGACCCGGTGTCGCTGATGCTGGGCGCGGAGTATTCGCCGGCGGCGCACGCCAAGCTCACGCGCGAACTCGGGCTCGACCTGCCCTGGCCGCAGCAGTACCTCAACTGGCTCGGTGGCTTCGTGCGCGGCGACTGGGGCACCTCGTACATCAGCCACGCCGACATCTTCAAGCAGGCGGTGTACGAGGCGCTGCCGATCACGCTCACGCTGTCGGCGCTGGCCCTGGCGATGGCGCTGCTGATCGGCGTGCCGGCCGGCATGCTCGCGGCGCTGCGCCGCGGCGGGCCGGTCGACTGGCTGGTCTCGTCGCTGTCGGTGCTCGGCTCGGCCGTGCCGAGCTTCTACCTGGGCATCGTGCTGGTCTGGGTGTTCGGCGTGGGCATGGGCTGGTTCCCGACCATGGGCTTCGTGCGCCCGTGGGAAGACTTCGCCGCCGGCATGCACCACCTGGCGCTGCCGGCCATCACACTGGGCGCGTACTACGCCGGCCTCATCGCCATCACCACCCGCGCGAGCCTGATCGACGTGATGGCCCAACCCTTCATCGGCGCGGTGCGCGCACGCGGCGAGCCGATGTGGCGCGTGGTCGGCGTGCACGCGATGCGCAACGTGCTGATGCCGCTGGTCACGGTGATCGGGCTGCAGCTGGGCGGGCTGCTGCGCGGTGCCGTCATGACCGAGGTGGTGTTCGCCATCCCCGGCCTGGGCATGATGATCACCACCGCCGTGCTCAACCGCGAATACGGCGTGGTGCAGGCCGGGATCATGCTCACCGCGCTCTTCTTCGTGCTGGTCAACCTGCTGGTCGACCAGACCTACCAATGGCTCGATCCACGGCTGCGCCGGCGATGACGCCCGAGCGCCGCATGCTCTTCATCGACGGGTACCCATGAGCGTCGTCCTTCCTCCTTCTTCTTCCGCGGTGGCCCCGCAGGCCATGGCGCCCGCAGCCGGCTGGCGCCAGCGCTGGTGGCACCCGATCCGGCGCGAGCCCGCCGCGCTGGTGGGCATCGGCATCGTCGGCCTCTTCGCGCTGATGGCGCTGTTCGCGCCGTGGCTGGCCACGCACGACCCGACCGTGCAGGACTTCGCCGTGGCGCTGCAGCCGCCGAGCGCCGACCACTGGCTGGGCACCGACTCCTTTGGGCAGGACCTGTATTCGCGCCTGCTCTACGGCGCGCGGCTGGCGCTGGGCATCGGCTTCGGCTCGGTGGCGCTCGGCCTGGCCGGCGGGCTGGTCGTCGGCCTTGTCGCGGGCCTGGCCGGCGGGCGCATCGAATGGGCGCTGATGCGCCTGGTCGACGCGATCCTCGCCTTCCCCGAGATCATCCTGGCCATCGCCTTCATCGCCGTGCTCGGCATGGGCGTGGACAAGCTGGTGTACGCGCTGGCCGTGTCCTTCATCGGCCCGTTCGCGCGCATCGTGCGCTCCGACGTGCTGCAGGTGAAGTCGCTGCCCTTCGTCGAGGCCGCCGGCCTGATGGGCGTGCCCAAACTGCGCATCGTGCTACGGCATCTGCTGCCGCACGTGACCTCCTCGCTGCTGGTGCAGGCGGGCATCCGCATCAGCACGGCCATCCTGCTGGAGTCGGGCCTGTCCTTCTTCGGCCTGGGCGTGGTACCGCCGACGCCGGACTGGGGCCTGATGATCGCGGAAGGCCGCGGCTTCATCACGATGGCCTGGTGGATCTCGACCTGGCCCGGCCTCGCGCTGGCGGTGCTGCTGGTCGGCCTCACGCTGATGGGCGACGGGCTGCGCAACGCCTTCGCGCCGCGATCGGAGGGCCGGTGAGCATGTACGTCGACAACGGCATTCCTGCCGCAGCGCCCGCCGACGCCGGCCACCCCGCGCCCGAGCTGGCCGGGCCGCCGCTGCTGGCGGTGCAAGACCTCACGCTGGAACGCGGCGGCAACGCCGTGCTCGACCGCGTGACGCTCTCGCTGGGTGCGGGCCGCACGCTCGGCCTGCTGGGCGAATCAGGCGCCGGCAAGTCGACGCTCGCGATGGCGCTGATCGGTCTGCTGCAGGCGCCCGAGGTGCGGATGCAGGGCAGCATGCGCTTCGACGGCGAAGAGCTGGTCGGCCTGCCGGAGAAGCGTTTTCAGACGCTGCGCGGGCGCCGCATCGGCCTGGTCTTCCAGGACGCATCGGCGGCGCTCGACCCCTGCTTCACCATCGGCGACCAGGTCTGCGAGCCGCTGCGCCGCCACCTGCGGCTCGACCGCCGGCAGGCCATCGAACGTGCCGTGGAACTGCTCGACAGCGTCGGCATTCCCGACGCGCGCACGCGCCTGGCCGCCTACCCGCACCAGCTGTCGGGCGGCATGCAGCAGCGCGTGATGATCTCGATCGCGCTGGCCTGCAACCCCGAGCTGCTGATCGCCGACGAGCCGACCAGCGCGCTGGACGTGACCATCCAGGCGCAGATCATGGAGCTGATCCTCACGCGGGTGCGCGCGCTCGGCTCGAGCGCCATCTTCGTGCTGCACGACCTGGCGCTGGCATCGCAGGTGTGCGACGACATCGCGGTGATGTACGCCGGCCAGATCGTCGAGACCGGGCCCGCCCGCGCCGTGCTCGGCCACCCGCTGCACCCCTACACCGTGGGCCTGCGCCGCTGCGTGGTCGAACTCGACGCGGTGCGGCTCGAACCGCTGGCCGGCACCGTGCCGGGCGCGGCCGACATGCCGGCGGGCTGCCGCTTCGCGACCCGCTGCCCGCACGTCCGCCCCCGTTGCGCGGCGGAGCGCCCGCCTCTGGTTCAGCGTGAGGGGCGCAGCCTGGCCTGCTGGGAGATCGACCGCCTCCTCGCGGCCGCCAGCGAAGGAGTCGCCGCATGAGCCTGCTCTTCGAAATGCACGACGTGGAGAAGTCGTACGCCGTCGGGCATGGCCCGCGCACGAGCCTGTTCGGCCGGCGTGCACCGCGCCGCCTGAAGGCGCTCGACGGTGTGCGGCTGGACATCGCGGCCGGCGACTCGGTCGCGCTGGTGGGCGAGAGCGGGTCGGGCAAGTCGACGCTGGTGCGCCTCATGCTCGGCCTGGAGCCGCCCAGCGACGGTCGCCTGCGCTACCGGCAGGCCGAGTTCGGCACGCTCGACGCGGCCGGCCGCCAGCGCTTCGCGCGCGAGGTCGCCTTCATCTACCAGAACGCGCGCGGCTCCATGAACCCACGGCTGCGGGTACGCGACATCCTGATCGAGCCGCTGCGGCTCTACAAGATCTGCCCGCCGGCCGACGAGGCGGCACGCGTGGCCGCGCTGCTGCAGCGCGTCGGGCTTTCGGCGGCCCTGGCCGACCGCTTCCCGGCCGAACTCTCGGGCGGCCAGGTACGACGCGTGGCGGTGGCGCGCGCGCTGGCCGGCGAGCCGACGACCCTCGTCGCGGACGAATCGGTCGCGGGCCTCGACGTGTCGGTGCAGGCGCAATTGCTGAACCTGCTGCGCGACCTGTGCCGCGACATGGGGCTCACGCTGGTCTTCATCACGCACGACCTGGGCGTGGCGAGCTACCTGTGCCAGCGCGTGGCCGTGATGTACCTCGGCCGCATCGTGGAAGAAGGCCCGACGGCGGAGGTGATGGCCCGGCCGCTGCACCCGTACACGCGGGCGCTGATGCAGGCCTTCCCGAGCTTCGAGCGGCCGCTGAAGGCGTCGCTGGCCGGCGAGATCCCGAGCCCGATCGACCTGCCGCAGGGCTGCCGCTTCGCGTCGCGCTGCCCCGACGTCCGCGCGGCGTGTCGTCTGGAAGACCCGGTGCTCACACGCCGGACCGACGCGGACACGCGCACCGTGGCCTGCCTGTTCCCGCTGAACGACTGACGCTTCCGCGCCGCGGTTCGGCGCTGTCGCCGTTAACGCCCCACGGCGCCCGGCGTCGAATAGTCGTAGCGCGGGCCGGGGCCGGCGCTGACCGGCGGGCCCAGGTCCTGCCGGCCCGTGGTGGCGACGCTGCCGGCGGGCTGCGCTGGCGGTGCCGTGGGCAGCGGCTCGCGCGGACCCGGGCCGGCCACGATGGGCGGACCGGCATCCTGGTAGTTGGGCGACGAGGTCATCGCGGGCGGGCGCGAGGGTTCGACCCAGCCGCCGAAATCGGCGGGACGCACCCCCGAAGGCGGTGGCCGCACGCGTTCACGGGCGGCGGCCTGGCGCTGAGGCGTGGGCCTTTCGCCAGCGTCGATGGCGGGGCGTGGGGCCGCGGGCGGCACGATCGACGATGGCCGCGGCGCGCGTGCTGTCGGGCTGGCCGATCGGGGCGGTGCGTCGGCTGCTGCGGCCGCGGTGGTGGGCAATGGCGCTACGGGCGCCACGGTCGCCGGCAGAGGGCTCGGCGCTGGGCTCGGGCCGGCGGGTGCCGCCGATGCCGCGACCGGCGGCACCTCCGCACTGACCTGCCCCGCCGGCAACTGCGTCGGCGCCTTGCTGCCGGTGAGGATGTAGAGGCTCCAGGCGATGAAGCCGATCATCACGGCCAGGCCGGCCATGCAGAACTTGAACCAGAAACCACTGTTGTTGGTCGCCTGCGCCTGAAGCGGCAGGGGCCGGGAATGGACGGTGCGCGGCGCGTCGAAGCGGCTGTCGCCCCCTGCCGCCGTCGATGCCGCGAGCGGCACCGGGGCCGTCGCCTGCGGCAGAGGTGCGCGCGTCGGAGCCCGCGCCGACGCGATCGACGGCTCGGCGCCGAGCCGGGCGGCGCACGCCTCGCAGAAGCGAGCCTCGGCACGGTTGCGTTGGCCGCATTCGGGGCAGGCGATCGTCGACGACTTGGCATTGAACATAGCGCTTCACTGTGCATGAAAGTGAAGCCTTTGGTTGTCGGTTGGCGCCGGGATCAGGTTTCCACATGTCACACGGCGCGCCGCGCGGCCGCACCGGCAGGGCGCCCATTGCGCGCGCTCAGCAGGCGCGCGGCTCCGATGCCAGCGCCGAGGTCTCGGGGACGACCGGCTGCGTCTCCCCCCGCAGGAAGCTGAACACCGCCAGTGCGGTCAGCACGGTGACGGCCGCCAGCACGCACAGCAGCGTCGCGAAGGCCGCACCGTAGGCGTGCAGCAGCGCTTCGCGGCCCAGCCCTGGCAGCAGCGCCAGGGCCTGCGGCAGGTCACCGGTCGTCATGCGCTGCGCGGCCTGCGAGGCGGCCAGCACCGTGTGCCCCGGCAGGTGGGCAAGCTGCAGCGCCACCAGCGCGGTCAGCCCGGCACCGACCAGCGCCAGCGCGATGCCCTCGCCGGCCACGCGCACCGTGTTGAAGATGCCCGAGGCCATGCCGGCCCGTTCGCGCGGCACCACGCTCACCGCCAGGCCGTCCATCAGGCCCCAGGGCAGGCCGATGCCCGCGCCGATCAGCAACAGAGGCCACACCATGGCGTGCAAGGGGGTGCCGGGCGCGCAGCGGCTGAGCCAGACCAGGCCCACCGCGCACACCAGCAGGCCCAGCGCCGACAGGGCGCCGGCCGGGTAGCGCTGCGCGAGCCAGGCCGCCAGCGTCGGCACCACCAGGATCGGCCCCGACAGCGCGAACATGAAGCCGCCCGCCTCCAGCGCACTGCGCCCTTCGAGCCCGACGAAGCGCAGCGGCAACAGCACCAGCAGCACGACGAAGCCATAGGCCGGTGCGGCGGCCAGCAACTGCACGCCGACGAAACGCGGGAAGCGGAACAGCGACAGGTCGAGCATCGGATGCGCGGCGCGGCGCTCGATGGCGATGAAGGCCGCGCCCATGAGCGCCGCACCGGCCAGCGCAGCGATCACCCACGGGCTGCCCCAGCCGCTGTCGGGCGCCTGCAGCACGCCCAGCGTGAGCAGGCTCAGCGCCGCGGTGAAGCTCAGCGCGCCGGGCAGATCGAGCCCCTGCGCCTGCGGGTTGCGCGATTCGCGCATGGCCGGCGCAGCGATGCCCAGCGCCAGCAGGCACACCGCGCCGGGGCTCAGCATCACGGCCTGCCAGCCGAAGGTCTGGGCCAGCCAGCCCGACAGCATCGCGCCGCACGACAGCCCCACGCCGAACGAGGTGCCGATCAGGCTGAAGGCCCGCGTGCGCGCCGCGCCGTCGAACACCTGGGCCAGCGCGGCGGTGCCGGCGGCAAATGCGGCGGCCGACCCCAGCCCCTGCAGCGCGCGCACCGCGTCGAACGTCACGATGCCCGGCGCCCCCACCAGCATCGCGCAGCTCAGTGCCACCACGACCAGTCCGAGCAGGAAGACGCGCTTGCGTCCCCAGGCGTCGGCAAGCGCGCCGGCCGCCAGCAGCGTGGCGCCGAAGCTCAGCATGAAGGCGTTGGTGATCCAGTTGAGCTGCACCGGGCTGCCGCCTAGCGCGTCGCGGATCGCGGGCAGCACCACGGCGGGCCCGGTGAAGCTCAGCGGCATGCCCAGCGCCGCCAGGCACACGGCGGCCAGCAGCCAGTTCTTGGAGACGGAGGAGGACATCGCGATGGCTTTCACACGGGAAGGGGATGGAGGAGCAGAAGATAAAAAGGATTCAATGGAATGAAAATGGCGGCCAGACTCCTCGCACTCCCAACCCCAGGTTGCCAATCACCATGGACAGTTTCAGCGGGCTCGAATCCTTCGTGCGGGCAGCCGACCTGCTGAGCTTTGCCGCCGCCGGTCGGCACCTGGGCATCTCGGCGTCGGCGGTGGGCAAGAACGTCGCGCGGCTCGAGGCGCAACTCGGCCTGCGCCTGTTCCACCGCACCACCCGCCAGGTGCGGCTCACGGCGGAAGGCGCGATGTTCCATGAGCGCTGCCGCCGCATCCTCGACGAGCTCGACGATGCGCGCACCATGATGCAAGACGCGGTGGCCACGCCGCGCGGCCGCCTGCGCGTGAGCCTGCCGACCATCGGCTACCGCTTCCTGCTGCCGGTGCTGCCGGACTTCAAGGCGCGCTTCCCCGAGATCGAACTCGACCTCGACTTCAACGACCGCCTGGTCGACGTGATCGCCGAGAACGTGGACGTCGCGATCCGCAGTGGCGACCTGGCGGACTCGCGGCTGGTGGCCCGGCGGCTGGGGCCTTTCGACTTCGTGCTGGTGGCCTCGCCGGCCTACCTGGCGCGCCACGGCGTGCCGCAGGTGCCGGCCGACCTGGCACGCCATGCCTGTCTGCGCTACAAGTTCGTGACCGGGGGCAGGATCGAGGATTGGGACCTGCCCGGCCTGCCGACGCAGTTGCCGCCGGGCCTGCTCTCGAACAACATGGAAGCCATGCTCGGCGCCGCGGTGGCGGGCCTCGGTGTCGCCTACATGCCCGACTTTCTCGCGCGCGATGCGCTGTGCCGCGGCGAACTGCAGCGCGTGCTGGCCGCGCACCTGGTGCGCCAGGGCCAGTTCTCCGCGCTCTGGCCGTCGAGCCGCCAGCTGTCGCCCAAGGTGCGCGCCTTCGTCGATTTCGCGAGCGAACGGATGTTCAACCAGGGCGAGCTCCCGGCGCAAGCGCCGCATCAGGCTGCGGCGTAGTCGGTCGACGCTGCCACCTCGGCCCATTCCGCGGTTTCGCGCTGCAGCTCATCGATGTGGTCGCGGATCACCTGCAGCGTGTCGGTGCCCAGCGGCAGGCGCATCGGCGGCTTCGGCGACTCGACCAGCCGGATCACCGCCTGCGCCAGCTTGACCGGGTCGCCCGGCTGGTTGAGGCTGATGTTCCGCGCGGCGATGCGCACCTGGCCCGACGTGCCTTCGTAGTCGGCGATGAGCGTCGGCGAGACGGTCAGCGAGTTGCCTTCGAGGAACTCGGTGCGGAAGTAGCCCGGCTCGACCGCCGTCACATGGATGCCCAGCGGGGCGAGTTCCTGGTGCAGCGCCTGGTTGATGCCTTCGACCGCGAACTTGGTCGAGCAGTACAGCCCGAAGCCGGGTCCGGACTGGTGGCCGCCCAGCGACGAGAGGTTGAGGACATGGCCGCTGCGGCGCGCTCGCATCGATGGCAGCACGGCGCGCGTCACGTTCAAGAGGCCGAACACGTTGGTCTCGTAGAGCTTGCGCACCTCCTCGGCCGTGGCTTCTTCCACCGCGCCGAGCAGGCCGAAGCCGGCGTTGTTGACCAGCACGTCGATGCGGCCGAAGCGGGCGATGGCCGCCTCGACGGCACGCGCGGCCTGCGCCTCGTCGGTCACGTCGAGCGACACACCCAGCAGCGCGGGATGGTCGCCGAAACGCTTGGCCACGTCGGCGGCGTTGCGGGCTGTCGCCACCACCGCGTCGCCGTGGGCGAGTGCGGCTTCGGCCATGCGGGCGCCGAGGCCGCGGGAGGCGCCGGTGATCATCCAGACGCGCTTGAATTCGTTCGTTGCAGTCATGTCGGTTCCTTTGAAATCAGGGTGATGAAGGGTTGCGGTGAGGGAAATGTAGGTTTTGCATCTGCATCGGAATAGCCCACATTCGCTCGCTTCATCCGCAAGACAATCGTGATAATCCGGCCATGGCCTTCAACGAACTCCGCGCGATCACCACCTTCATCCAGGCGGCGGAGCTGGGCAGCCTTCGGCAGGCCGCCGCCGCGCAGGCGATCACGCCGCAGGCCGCCAGCCAGGCGCTCGCGCAGCTCGAATCCCATCTGGGTGTGCGGCTGTTCCACCGCACCACGCGGCGCCTCAGCCTGACGGAGGAAGGCCAGCAATTCCTGCAGGCGGCGCAGCCGGGGCTGGCGGCGCTGCAGCGTGCGCTGCGCGGCGCCAGCCGCAGCCGGGAAGAGATCGCCGGGCCGCTGCGCATCGTGGCCCCGCGTGCGACCATGCTGCAGATCCTGTGGCCGGTGCTGGAGGCCTTCTGCGCGCAGCACCCGCAGATCGAGCCCGATGTGCAGCTCGACGACCGCATCGCCAACTGGGTGGAGGAGCGGGTCGACGTCGGCTTCCGCTCCGGCCCGGCGCCGCAGGACGGCCTGATCGCGCGGCGGCTGATGCCGGTGCAATTGGTGGTGTGTGCTGCACCGTCATACATCGAACGCTTCGGCGCGCCCGCGACCATCGACGACCTGACACGCCACCGCTGCAGCTGCTTCCGGCACCCGACCAGCGGCAAGCTGATGCCCTGGGAGTTCAAGGTCGGCGAGCAGGTCGTCGGGCGCGACATCGCGCCCGCGCTGTGCACCAACGATGTCGACCTCGAGCTTCGCGCAGTGACGGCGGGCCAGGTGATCGGCCAGTTGATCGGATCAACGGCAGCCCCCTTCCTGCGCAACGGCCAACTGGTGCCGTTATTGACGCCGCATGTGACGGACCACCTCGGCCTCTACGTCTACTACGGCAGCCGGGTGGCGCAGCCGCTGCGCGTGCGCGCCTTCATCGATCTCGCGGTCGAGATGCTGTCGGACAACAGCGAGTTCGTGCTGCAGCCGCACGAGTTGAAGCCGATGCCGACACGCAAGCGCACCGCGCGCCGGGCCAGCTCAGGCTAGACGCTCAGACGCGACCGTCGGCGGGACGCAGCACGTCACCCTGCAGGGTCACCGGCTTGCCGATGGGCGGCGCGGTGCGCGTTTCGACCGTGCGCAGCCGGCCATCGTCCATGCGCACGCTGACCTGGTAGCGGGTCTCGGTGCGCGTGCGTTTCTCGATCGTGTGGCCGGCATAGCCACCGCCGACGGCGCCGATCACCGTGGCCGCGGTGCGCCCGCCGCCATGGCCGATCTGGTTGCCGAGCACGCCACCCAGTACACCCCCCGCCACCGCGCCGACGCCCGTGGGCGGGGCCGCGTGTTGAACGGTGCGTACGGACTCGACGCGGCCGCAGGTCGCGCAGACCGGCGCCCGTTGGGGAGCCGGCATCGCAGCGACGGCACCACTGCCCGGTGACGGGTTCATGCCGGCGGTCGAGGGGGTGGTCGGGGGCGGCGCTGTGCGGCTGACAGTGCCCGCGTTGTCCGGGGCACGCACTGGCGCCGGCAGGGCGGCCGAGGGCCGGTCGCCGTCTTCCGGGCCATGGAGCGATTGCGGCGTTGCGATCGCGCTGGGCGCGCCGCCATCGCTGGCGCTGTGCTGGTAGAGCATGGTGCCGCCCAGTGCGGCGACCACGGCGGCCAGTGCGCCGATGGTGCCCCACAGCACCTTGGGCGAGGTCGCGCCGCGGTGTGCGGGTGTGCGTTGCAGGGGGTCGGCGCCGTTCGTCATCGGGCTTTCCATGGTCATGTCCTTCGCTCGAAACTTTCGATGTTCCAAGCTTAGACAGCGCGACCCCGCCGCGGCTCCCACCCCCGCTGTAAAAACCGTAACTGCGACCACGGCCTACAGGTTGGGGGCCAACAGGCGTTCGAGTTCGCTCTCCGGCAGCCGACGGCGTGCCGCCTGGTCGGCCAGCTGGTCGTGCCCGATCTTGCCGACGTTGAAGTAGGTCGACGCAGGGTGGCTCAGATGGAAGCCGCTCACGCTCGCCGCAGGCGTCATCGCGAGGCTCTCGGTGAGCGTCATGCCGATGTCGGCACACTGCATCAGCTCGAACATCTCGCGCTTCACGCTGTGGTCGGGGCAGGCCGGGTAGCCGGGCGCCGGGCGGATGCCGCGGTACTTCTCGGCAATCATGTCTTCGTTGCTCAAGGCTTCGTCCGCAGCGTAGCCCCACAGGTCGGTGCGCACGCGGTGGTGCAACGATTCGGCGAAGGCCTCGGCCAGCCGGTCGGCCAGCGCCTTGAGCATGATGGCCGAGTAGTCGTCGAGGTCGTCGACGAAGGCCTTCTCCTTCTTCTCGACGCCCAGGCCCGCCGTCACGGCGAACATCCCGACATAGTCCTTCAGCCCGCTGTCCTTCGGCGCCACGAAATCGGACAGGCATCGGCTCGGGCGCATCACGCCGTCGATCACCTGCTTCTCGGTCTGCTGGCGCATGCCGTACCAGGTCATCGCGACCTCGCTGCGCGTCTCGTCGGTGTAGAGCTCGATGTCGTCGTCGTTCACGGTGTTCGCCGGCCAGAAGCCCACGATGCCGCTCGCACTGAGCCAGCGGCCTTCGATCAGGCGCTGCAGCATGCGCTTCGCGTCGGCATACACGCGGACCGCTTCGGTGCCGACAACCTCGTCTTTCAGGATCGCAGGGAACGGCCCGGCCAGGTCCCAGGTCTGGAAGAACGGGCCCCAGTCGATGTACTTGGCGAGCTCGGTCAGGTCGAAGTTCTTGAACACGCGGCGGCCGATGAACTTCGGCACCGGCGGCGTGTAGCCCGTCCAGTCGATCGGCGTCTTGTTGGCGCGTGCCTTGGCCAGCGGCCACAGCGGCACCTGCTTCTTGTTGGCGTGCTGCAGACGCACCTTGTCGTAGTCGGCGTTGAGTTCGTCGATGTACTTGGTCGCCTGGTCGCTCAGCAGGCTCTGCGCGACGCTCACGCTGCGCGAGGCATCGGGCACGTAGACGACCGGGCCTTCGTAGTGCGGCGCGATCTTCACGGCCGTGTGCACGCGGCTGGTGGTGGCGCCGCCGATCATCAGTGGGATCTTCTTGATGCGGAAATGGTCGTCGCGCTGCATCTCGCCGGCCACGTACTGCATCTCTTCCAGGCTCGGGGTGATGAGGCCGGAGAGGCCCACGATGTCCGCGCCCTCGACCTTGGCGCGCGCCAAAATTTCGTGGCACGGGACCATCACGCCCATGTTCACCACTTCGAAGTTGTTGCACTGGAGCACGACGGTCACGATGTTCTTGCCGATGTCGTGCACATCGCCCTTCACGGTGGCGATGATGATCTTGCCCTTGGTGCGCACATCACGACCGGCCGCCTCGTCGCGCAGCTTCTCTTCCTCGATGTAGGGCAGCAGGTGGGCCACGGCCTGCTTCATCACGCGGGCCGACTTCACCACCTGCGGCAGGAACATCTTGCCGGCGCCGAACAGGTCACCGACGACGTTCATGCCGTCCATCAGCGGGCCTTCGATGACGTGCAGCGGCCGGCCGCCCTTGGCCAGGATGTCCTGGTAGGCCTCTTCGGTGTCCTCGACGATGAACTCGGTGATGCCGTGCACCAGCGCATGGCTGAGCCGATCACCGACGCTCACCGGCGCCTCGGGCGTGCCGCGCCAGTCGTTGCGCTTGCTCTCGTCCTTGGCGCCGCTCTTGGCCGTCTCGGCCACTTCGACCAGGCGTTCGCCGGCATCGGGGCGGCGGTTGAGGATCACGTCTTCGACGCGCTCGCGCAGCACCGGCTCGAGGTCGTCGTACACGCCGACCATGCCGGCGTTGACGATGCCCATGTCCATGCCGGCCTTGATCGCGTGGTACAGGAACACGGTGTGGATCGCCTCGCGCACCGGGTCGTTGCCGCGGAAGCTGAAGCTCACGTTCGACACGCCGCCCGACACCTTGGCACCGGGCAGGTTCTGCTTGATCCAGCGTGTGGCCTCGATGAAGTCGACCGCGTAGTTGTTGTGTTCCTCGATGCCGGTGGCGACCGCGAAGATGTTCGGGTCGAAGATGATGTCCTCCGCCGGGAAGCCGATTTCGTCGACCAGGATGCGGTAGGCGCGTTGGCAGATCTCGACCTTGCGCTCATACGTGTCGGCCTGGCCCTTCTCGTCGAAGGCCATCACGACCGCGGCAGCGCCGTAGCGACGCAGCAGCTTGGCATGGTGGCGGAACTGATCCTCGCCTTCCTTCATGCTGATCGAGTTGACGATGCCCTTGCCCTGGATGCAGCGCAGGCCGGCCTCGATGACCTCCCACTTGGAGCTGTCGACCATGATCGGCACGCGCGCGATGTCGGGTTCCGACGCGATCAGGTTCAGGAAGCGGACCATCGCGGCCTTGCTGTCGAGCATGGCCTCGTCCATGTTGATGTCGATCACCTGCGCACCGTTCTCGACCTGCTGGCGCGCGACGGCCAGGGCCTCTTCGAACTGGCCGTTTAGGATCATCCGCGCGAAGGCCTTGGAGCCGGTGACGTTCGTGCGCTCGCCGATGTTGACGAACAGCGTGCCGTCGCCGATGCGCACGGGCTCGAGGCCCGACAGCTTCATCGGGGGAACAGGCGTGACGGCAGAGGAAGAAGATTCGGACATGGGCTCACCTGGATTCGCGATGGTCAGGTGAGCGTCGTTGCGGGGAAGGACCCGAGCCTGGCGGTAGCTGGAAAGCTGGCCGCTGCAACGCTCCTCGGGGTCGTCGATTTTAGTTGCCTTTGGTTGGAGGGATGGTTGTTCAGGGTTTCGGTGTGGTGTAGGGGCGTCGGCAGGCGGTAGGCCTGTGGGCGGCAGACGACTGCGGTCCTTCGGACTTCGCTGCTGCTCCTCACGAAAGGCGGGGTCCGCAGAACTCGCTTCACTTCGTTGCGCTCAAACAGCTGCGGCCCTGATCCGCCTTTCGCTGCGGTGCTCGCCGCAGCCGGACAGCCGCCCACAGCCCTACCGCCCACCGACGTGGACGCGACCGTTATGCATCTCTGTCCAGCGAGCGCAGCGATTGCGCCCACCAAGCCCGGCAGGCGGTGCGGGTCGGGCGATCCCCTGTGCGTCGCTGAGGAGCGCAGCCTTTCGCGGATCAGGGCTCGCCCTTGTCTGAGCGCAGCGAGTTTGGGCGGGACCCCGCGAAAGGCGAGCACCGCAAGGCAGCCCGAAGGGCCGGCGCACCGGGGTCGATCGGCCCGCACCGCCTGCCGGGCGCCCTCACCCAAGCCAACGATCAGGCAGCAACAACCCCATCCACCCGCACTGTAGAAAAAGCAAACGGCGGCAACCCCTTCAACAGCCGCTGCCCATACGACGTCCGCACCAGCCGCCGGTCGTAGCAGTACACGGAAGCCCGATCCTCCTCACTGCGAATCGCCCGCCCCACCCACTGCGCCAACCGAATGGCCGTTGCCGGCACCACCAGTTCGGTGAATGGGTCGCGCCCCACCGTGCGCAGCCATTCGGCCCGTGCCTCGCCGACCGGATCGTCCGGCGGTGCGAAGGGCAGCTTGGCGATGAAGACCGATTCGCAGAGCTTGCCCGGCAGGTCGAGCCCTTCGCCAAAGGACTGCATGCCGAAGATGATCGACGGCAGCCCCTCGGCCACGCGGTGGCGGTGGGTGGCCAGCAGTTGCTGGCGCGGCATGGCGGTCTGCAGCAGCACGCGCGGCTTGAGCGGGGCGGGCAGTGCCTCGACGGCCTGGCGCAGCTGGTCGCGCGAGGTGAACAGCACCAGCGCGCCGTGCCGCACCTCGGCCAGATCGCGCACCAGCGACTGGACCATCTCGGCGACATAGCCGGCCGCGTCGCGCGGGTCAGCCCGGGTCTCGACGGCGATCAGCTTGCCCTGGGCCGCGTAGTCGAAGGGACTGGGCACCTCCAGCGTCGTCGCCGCCTCGTCGCCATGCAGGCCGGACTCGCGCAGGAAGAAGTCGAAGTGGCCGCAGCTGGTGAGCGTGGCCGACGTCAGCACCGCGCCGCGGACCTTGTTCCACAGGTGGTGGCGCAGCGTTGCGCCGGGCAGCAGCGGGCTGGCGTGCGCCTGCAGCGTGGCCTGATCGCCGTCGACCTGCAGCGTGAACCACTTGGCGGCCGGCACCGCGTCGGGCGCGGCGTCGCGCAGCAGCAGCTGGGCGGTGTCGAGGGTCTGTTCCAGCCGTGGGGCCAGCGCGCCGAGCTGGGCGTACATCGTCGACAGCTTGCGGGCCATGGCGGGCTGCTCGCGCATCTCGGTGCGCAGGGCGCTGGCGATCACGCGCAGGGCATCGAGGAAACCTGACGCGTGATGCGCGACCCGCCCCAGCGGGCCCTGCAGCACCTCGGGAAGCGCACCCAGCGGCAGGCGGGCACGCGCGGGACCGCGGCCGGGCAGGCCCGCCGGGCCGGCGAGGTCGGTCTTCAGGCCGTCGCCGTACAAATCCATCACGAGCCGCTCGGCTTCCTGCAGCGCCTGGCGCATCTGCGCGGCGTGCATCGGCACGTCGGCCACCTCGGTCACCTCGAAGCGCACGCCCACGCGCACCGCACGCTGCGCCAAGCGTTCGACCCAGCCGTGGCGGCCCAGGTCCATGCGGCAGCCGAACTGCGCGAGCGCGGTGGCCGGCAGGTGGTGCGCCTCGTCGAGCACCAGCAGGCAGTTGTCCAGCTCGGGCAGCTGGCGGTTGCCGATGGAGGCCAGCAGCAGGTCGTGGTTGACCACCACCACCTGCGCACCGACCAATGTCTTGCGGCGCTCGTAGTAGACGCACTGGTTGAACGACGGGCAGTGCTTGCCGGTGCACGATGCCGCGTCGGCGGCCATCGGCAGCCAGGCGTCGGCAGCGGGCGGGGTGTCGAGGGTGTCGCGGTCGCCGTCCCAGGCGCCGGTCGCGAGCGTCTGGGCGATGCCCGTGTAGAACTGGAGGCGAGCCTCCACTTCGTGCGCAGGCCTGGCGGGCCGGGCCTGTGCGGCCACGTCGTCGTCGGCGAAGAGGTCGTCTTCGACCTCGTCCTCCTCGTCATCGTGCTCGGCCATCATCCCGGTCAGACGCTCCAGCTTCTGCTGGCAGACGTAGCGACCGCGGCCCTTGGCCAGGGCGAAGCGGAAGGGCTGCGGCATCAGCTTGGCGAGGGCCGGCAGGTCCTTGTGGACCAGCTGCTCCTGCAGCGCCACGGTGGCGGTGGAGATCACAACGCGGGTGTTGCGCGCCAGGGCCAGCGCGATGGCCGGGGCGCAATAGGCGAGCGACTTGCCGACGCCGGTGCCGGCCTGGATCACCGCGATGGCGCGCACCGGCGGGTCGACCGGGCCGTCGCCGTCATCCCCCTCGGTCTTGCCGAGGGTGGCCGCAGCCAGCGTGTCGGCCACCTGCTCGGCCATGCGCCGCTGGCCGGCGCGGCTGCGGAAACCGGCGCTGGCCTGGACCACCCCGTCGAACGCCTGCAGGGCGGACGCGGCCCATTCCAAAGAAGACATGCGCCGAGTGTTGCACGGCCGCCCGACACGGGCTGCGCGTCAGGCCGGTTGGGCGGCGCCAGCGGCGGATGCCGGCAGCCCGAAGATCGCGTCGAAGGCCCAGTTGAAGACGAAGGTGTAGCCCAGGAAGAACATCGCCAGGCCCAGGTCCATCAGCAGGGCCTGCAGCAGCGTGACGTCCATCCACCAGGCGAAGATCGGGACCAGGAAACAGAGCAGCCCGACCTCGAAGCCGATGGCATGGGCGATGCGGCGCCACACGCTGCGCCCGCGCACGGCCTGGCGCGCCTCCCAGCGCTCGAACAGCGTGTTGAACACGAGGTTCCAGAGCACCGCGACCACCGACGCCATGACCGCCAGCACGCCCGAATGGCCGACGCCCTGGCCCGACATCAGTGCCAGCCCCAGGCTGGCCGCGACGATGGCGATGCCTTCGTAGAGCGTGATGTAGACGACGCGGCGCTTGAGCCCTTGCATGGAAATCCCCGGAAAACAGTGAACAGGTGCTGGACTTTATGTGTCACCGACTGATATAAAAAGTCATCTTCTTTCAATTCAACTGATAGATCGGGTGCATGGCCTTCTCCACCGACAACCTGCAGGTCTTTCTCGCCGTGCTCGACCACGGCTCGTTCTCCGCGGCCGCGCGCTCGCTGGGGCGCGTGCCGTCCGCCGTGAGCATGGCGATCGCGGGGCTGGAGGCCGAGCTCGAACTGCCGCTGTTCGACCGCAGCGGCCGCGAGCCCAAGCCGACCGCCGCCGCCCGCTCCCTGGAGCCGCAGGCGCGCCTGCTGGCCGCCCAGTTCAAACAACTCGAGGTGCAGGCGCTGGCGCTCACCCAAGGCCTGGAGAACCGGCTGACGCTGGCCATCGCGCCCGAACTGCTGGCGGCGCCCTGGAGCGGTGCGCTCGCGGCGCTGGCGGCGGAATATCCGTTGCTCGAAGTCGAAGTGCTCGCTGCGCCGCAGGCCGACGCGCTGGCGCTGCTGCATGCCGGGCGCGCGCAGCTGGCACTGGTGTTCGAGCGGCCCAGCCTCGATGGCCGCGAGGGCTTTCAGGAAGTGGCGAGCGACACGATGGTCGCGGTGATGGCCCCGGCCCACCCGGTGCTGGCCGCCGCCGGCGGGCGCCTGCGCGAGGAGCACCTGCACAACACCCGGCAGATCGTGGTGGCAGGGCGCGACCTCGCGACCAGCGACCCGCGCTTCGTCTTCGGCCGGCACGTCTGGCGCACCGACAACGCGCTGGCCGCGCTGAGCCTGATCACCGCCGGTCTCGGCTGGGGCTGGCTGCCGCGCGCCTTCGCCAAGCCGCACGTGGCGGCGGGGGCGCTGCTGGAGATTCCGTTCGAGAACCTCAGCAACGGGCTCGACCTCTGGGTCGACGTGGTGTGGTCGCGCGAGCGGCCGCTGGGGCTGGGGGCGCAGCGCTTCGTGGCGCTGATTGCGCGCGACAAATCCTGAGGCCGCGTCGCGCGCCGCTCAGCGTCCCGGGCCGCCGCGGCCCTCGCCCGGGCCTCGACCTTCCCCGCCGCCCCGGTGCTCGCGGCCGCGTCCCGGCGGACCGCCGCCTTCGCGCGGACCGCGGTCGGGTCGACCGGCGTCCGGCGGCGGGCGGCCGGGGCGGCCCTCCATGGCCGGATTCGGCCGCTGCGGCCGGAACTCGGCGCCTTGCGGTGGCCTCGGCCGGTCCGGCCGAAACTCGGGCCGCGGGCTCGGCGGACGGAAGCCCGGGTCGGGGCGCGGGCGGAAACCGTCGTCCCGCGGCGGGCGCACGCCCGGACCCGGCGGCGGTGGACGGTCCGGCCGCGGACGGAAGCCCGGCCCCGGCCCGCCCGGGCCTCCGGGTCGCCACGGATTCGGTCGCCACTCGGGGCGAGGCGGTGGCGGTGGACGCCAGCCCTGCACCGGCGGCGGCGGCGGCGGGCGCGAACCCCACCAGCGGCGGTCACCGTACCAGGGGCGGTCGCGGTAATAGTTCGACCAGTAGCTGCCCAATGCGAAGGTCACGATCGGCACCCCGATCACCGCGCCATAGCTGGCGAGCGGCACGCGCTGCTGCTCGTAGGCGTAGTCGAGACCCTGCGCAAAGACCCAGCCACGCAGGCCGTCGGGCAACACCACGTCGCACCAGCTGTACCCACCGGTGCAGCCCATCACATCGAGCGGCTGCCCACCGCCGAGGACTGCCACCACCGGATAGTCGGCCGCTGGTCCGGCACGCAGGTTGACCGAAATGCGGGTGAAGGCCTGCTGCGCAGTCGCCGCCAGCGGCATCGACAAAGCGAGTGCGCCGGCACCGACCCAGCGCCACACGGTGGTTTTCATAGTGAAGTCCTTTCACGGCAGGGTAGGCCCTGTCGGAAAGCACTGTCAATCAGCCAAGCGCTACGCCGCTTCGCGGTAGAAGGCCGTGCCTTGCAGCGTACGCCCCGCCAGCGGCGTGACGCTGCGGCCGATGGCGGCGATGTGGTCGGGCGTGGTGCCGCAGCACCCGCCCACGATGTTCACCAGCCCGTCGGACGCGAACTCGTGCAGCAGGCGCGCCGTGACGTCGGGCGTCTCGTCGAAGCCGGTGTCGCTCATCGGGTTGGGCAGGCCGGCGTTGGGGTAGCAGCTGATGAAGGTGTCTTCCGCCACGCGCGCCAGTTCCTGGATGTAGGGGCGCATCAGCGCCGCGCCCAGCGCGCAGTTCAGGCCGATGGCCAGCGGCTGCGCATGGCGCACGCTGTGCCAGAAGGCGGTCACGGTCTGGCCGCTCAGGATGCGGCCGGACGCGTCGGTCACGGTGCCGCTGATGATGAGCGGCAAGCGCTCGCCCGAGGCTTCGAAGTACTCGTCGACCGCGAACAGCGCGGCCTTGGCGTTGAGCGTGTCGAAGATGGTTTCGACCAGGATCACGTCGGCGCCGCCTTCGACCAGTGCCTCGGTCTGTTCGTAGTACGCCGCGCGCAGGGTTTCGAAGTCGACGTTGCGGGCGCCCGGGTCGTTCACGTCGGGGCTGATGCTGGCCGTCTTGGGCGTCGGGCCGAGGGCGCCGGCGACGAAACGGGGTTTGTCCGGCGTGCTGTACTTGTCGCAGGCGGCACGGGCCAGCTTGGCCGATTCGACGTTCATCTCGCGCGCCAGATGCGCCATCTGGTAGTCCTCCTGCGCGACGGTGGTGGCGCCGAAGGTGTTGGTCTCGATCAGGTCGGCACCGGCCGCGAGGTACTTCTCGTGGATGTCGCGGATCACGTCGGGCCGGGTCAACGACAACAGTTCGTTGTTGCCCTTCACGTCACGCTCGAAGTCCTTGAAACGCTCACCGCGGTACTGTTCTTCGGTCAGCTTGAAGCGCTGGATCATCGTGCCCATGGCGCCATCGAGCACGGCGATGCGTTGGGCCAGGATGCCAGGCAGGGCCTGGCCGCGGGTGTAGACGAGGGGCTTCATAGCCCGCGATTGTAGGAAGCGGCCAAAGGGCTTGCCGCGGTGGGTGATCGCGGCGCCCACGCCGCGCCTCCTCAGACGCGGTCGAAGAGCTTCCCGGGGTTCATGAGGTGCTGCGGGTCCAGCGCCTGCTTGATGGCGCGCATCGCGGCCAGTTCGGCCGGCGTGCGGCTGGCACCCAGATACGGCTTCTTGTGCGTGCCGATGCCGTGCTCGGCCGACACGCTGCCGTTGAACACGGCGACCTGGTCATACACCAGCTTTTCGACGCCGTGCTCATCGCCGCCGACGGTGCTGGCGTCCACCGAAAGGTGCAGGTTGCTGTCGCCCACGTGGCCGAAGAAGACCGCGATGTTGCCGGGCCAGCGCGCGTCGAGCGCGGCGCGGCAGGTGTCGGCGAAGCGGCCGATGTCGGCCATCGGCAGGCTCACGTCGAAATTGATCGGCGGGTGCATGTTGGCTGGCAGTTCGGCCGTGGCTTCGCGGATCTTCCACAGCGTGCGGGCCTGGGCCTGCGACTGCGCGATGACGGCGTCGAGCGCCTCGCCAGCTTCCATCGATTCGCCGAGCAATTCCTCGATCGCGGCACGCAGCGTGTCTTCGTCGCTGCCCGTCACGTCGATCAGCGCCGCGAACGGGTGCTGCGCACCGAAGGGCTCGCGCAGCGATTGCCATTGCAGCGACGCGGCGACGAAGTCGCGCCACATCAGCTCGAAAGCCGCGACCGCACCGGGGAAACGCGCCTGCAGCCGGCCGAGCAGCGCCAGCGACTGTTCGAAGCTGCCGACCGCGACCAGCACGGTCGCCTTGGCGCGCGGTGCCGGGTGCAGGCGCAGCACAGCGCGCGTGATGACGCCGAGCGTGCCTTCGGCGCCGATGAAGAGCTGCTTGAGGTCGTAGCCTGTGTTGTTCTTGATCATGGGCCGCAGCATCGGCAGCACCGTGCCGTCGGCCAGCACCACCTCGAGCCCGAGCGCCTGCTCGCGCATCATCCCGAACTGCAGCACGCCGTTGCCGCCGGCGTTGGTCGCGAGGTTGCCGCCGATCTGGCAGGAGCCGCGTGCGCCGAGGTCGACGCCGAACTGCAGGCCCTGCGCCGCGGCAGCCTCCTGCACCGCCTGCAGCGTGACGCCGGCCTGCACGGTGAGGGTCGACGCCGCCACGTCGAGCGACTCGATGGCGTTCATGCGGTCGAGCGACAGCGCGATCGCCCCGGCGACCGGCACCGCGCCGCCGGCCATGCCGGTGAGGCCGCCCTGCGGCACGACCGGGACGCAGAATTCGCTGCACGCGCGCAGCACGGCCGCGACCGCGTCGGTGCTGCGCGGGCGCACGAGCGCGACCGGTTGCACCGGCGTGACGCCGCTCCAGTCGGTGCAATGGCGCGGCGGCACGGCGTCGCCGGTCTGCACGGCGTCAGCGCCAGCCGCGGCGATCAGCGCCGCGATGAAGTCGACATCAGCCATGCGGCGCCTCGACGAACACGAGCATGGCTTCGATCATGCGACGCACATGCGGCTGCACGCCGGCCGCCACGTCGGGCAGGTAGTCGAAGGGCAGCGACTCCTGCATGTAGCTCGACTGCGTCATCTCCAGCTGCACCGCATGCACGTTTTGCGCGGGCTGCCCGTAGTGGCGCGTGATGTAGCCGCCGGTGAAGCGGCCGTTGAGCACGCCGGTGTAGCCGGTCGCGTTTTCGGCGATATCACGCAGCGTCTGCGCGAGCGCCGGGTCGCAGCTCGTCCCCTTGCCGGTGCCCAGGTTCAGGTCGGGCAGCTTGCCCTCGAAAAAGCGCGGCAGCACGGAGCGGATCGAATGCGCGTCCCACAGCGCGGCGATGCCGTGCTGCGCCTTGATGCGCGCGAGTTCTTCGGTGAGCTTCGCGTGATACGGGTGCCAGATGGCGTCGCGGCGCTCGGCGATCTCGTCGTCTTCCGGCACGTCGCCGGCTTCGTAGATCGGCGTGTTGTCGAAGGTGTCGACCGGGCACAGCCCGGTCACGCTCTGGCCCGGGTACAGGCTGGCGCCGTCCGGCGGACGGTTGAGGTCGATCACGTAGCGCGAGTGCGTGGCGACCAGCACCGACGCGCCGAGTTCGTCGGCGAAGTCGTAGAGCCGCTCGAGGTGCCAGTCGGTGTCGGGCACTTCGCGCGCCTCGGCGGTGAACCGTGTGGCCAGCGCGGGCGGCACGTGCGTGCCGACGTGCGGCATGGAGATCAGCAAGGGCCGCGTGCCCTGGCGGAAGCGGAAGGGGGGTTCGGTGGTTTGAAAGCTCATCGTGAATCCTGAAGCAGTTGATGGCGCGCGGCAACGAAGCCGGCCGACGCGCTGTCGTGAAGCGGGTGGCGGCCGGCCTGCACGCGGGGTCGGCCTGCCACCCACACGGCGTCGATCGCGCTGGTGCGGTGGCTGGCGAAGACGTGCGACGACAGCATGTCGGGCGCGTCGAGACCGGCGAGTGCGGGGTGCGCGGCATCGAGCACGGTGAAGTCGGCCTGCTGACCGACGACCAGGCCACCCACGGCGCGGCCGGATGCCTGCGCCCCGCCCTGCACCGCCGCCAGCGTCATCGCGCTCGCGACGTTCGGCTGCGACGCCGCCGCCGCCACGTTGCGCTGGCGCGTGGCCAGACGCTGGCTGTACTCGAGCATCAGCAGTTCCTCGGCGGCGTTCACGCAGATGTGGCTGTCGGAGCCGATGCCCCATGTGCCACCGGCTGCACGCCATGCAGGCAGGTCGAAGATGCCGTCGCCGAGGTTCGCCTCGGTGGTCGGGCACAGGCCCGCGACCGCACCGCTCGCGGCGGCGCGACGGTATTCCTCGGCGTCCATGTGCGTCGCGTGCACCAGGCACCAGCGCGCGTCGACCGGCGCATGGTCCAGCAGCCAGGCGACCGGGCGCTGGCCGCTCCATGCGATGCAGTCGTCGACCTCCTGCGTCTGCTCGGCGATGTGGATGTGCACCGGCGCGGTCGGGTCGATGGCGTCGAGGCCGGCGAGCACGTCGTGCAGCGCATCGGGCGGCACCGCGCGCAACGAATGCGGCGCCAGGCCGAGGCGTGCGCCTTGGCCGTCGCACAGCGGCTTGAGTCTTTCGAGCAGGCGCAGCATCGATTCGGTCGAGCGGATGAAGCGCCGCTGCCCTTCGCTCGGCGGCTTGGCGCCGAAGCCGCTCGTCTGGTACAGCACCGGCAGCAGCGTGAGGCCGATGCCCGCGCGCTGCGCCGCGCGCATCAGCGCATGCGCGAGCTCGGCATCGTCGGCATAGGGCCGACCATCGCCCTGGTGGTGCACGTAGTGGAATTCGCACACCGACGTGTAGCCCGCCTCCAGCATCTCGACGTACAGGCCCAGCGCGATGGCTTCGAGCTGCGCAGGGTCGAGCCGCAACGCGAAGCGGTACATCAGCGTGCGCCAGCTCCAGAAGCTGTCGCTCGCCTCGCCGCGGTATTCGGTGAGGCCGGCGATGGCGCGCTGGAAGGCGTGGGAGTGGAGGTTGGGCGTGCCGGGGATGACGGGGCCTTGTGTCGTTGCAGGTTCTCTCGTGTCGGGTTCGACGTGGGTCAGTTGGCCCTTGTCGTTCCACGCGAGGCGGACGTTCTTTTGCCAACCTGTCGGGAGCAATGCGTGGCTTGCAAGGATGCTCTGTGTCATGTGGTGATCGTGTTGTGCGTGGGGCGTCGGCGGGCGATATGCCTTTGGGCGGCAGACGTCTCCGGCCCTTCGGGCTTCGCTGCTGCTCCTCGCGTCAGGCGGGGTCCGCGCAAACTCGCTTCGCTCAAACACGCGCGGCCCTGATCCGCCTGCCCCTGCGGTGCTCGCCGGAGCCTCAACAGCCGCCCAAAGGCATACCGCCCACCGACGTGGACACGGTCGTGGTACATCCCGCTACGCAGCGAGCGCAGCGATTGCGCAGGCCCAAGCCCGGCCCGCACCGCCTGCCGGGCGCTCCCACCAACGCCAACGATCACAGCACCACCCTCCCCTGCCGAACGACGGAACGCACAGGCCGCTGCCCAAACCAGTAAGCCAGCTCCGCCACCTCCCGCACATCCCACAGCACGAAGTTCGCCGGCATCCCCACGCCAATAGAACCATGCGTCGCCTGCAACCCCAACGCGCGCGCTGCATGCGAAGTCACCGCAGCAATCGCCTCCGGCACCGTCAACCGGAACAGGGTGCACGCCATGTTCACCATCAGAAGCAAGCTCAGCGCCGGCGAGGTACCGGGGTTGTGGTCTGTCGACACTGCCATCGGTACGCCGGCCGCACGCAGCGCGGCGATCGGCGGCACCGTCGTGTCGCGCAGCGTGTAGAACGCGCCCGGCAGCAGCACCGCCACCGTGCCCGCATCGCGCATCGCGTCGATGCCGACCTGCGACAGGTGCTCGATGTGGTCGCACGACAGCGCACCGTAGCGTGCGGCCAGCGCCGCGCCGCCCATGTCCGACAGCTGCTCGGCATGCAGCTTGACCGGCAGGTTCAAGCGCTTCGCCGCACGGAACACGCGCTCGGTTTCTTCCAGCGAGAAGGCGATGCGCTCGCAGAACACATCGACCGCATCGACCAATCCCTCGGCCGCGAGCGCGGGCAGCATCTCGTCGCACACGAGGTCGACGTACGCGCCGCTTCGGCCCGCGTATTCAGGCGGCAGTGCATGCGCGCCGAGAAAGGTGGTGCGCACCGTCACGCCATACGCGATACCGAGGCGGCGCGCCACGCGCAGTTGCTTGCGCTCGTGTTCCAGCGACAGGCCGTAGCCGGACTTGATCTCGATCGCGCAGACGCCTTCGGCCAGCAGCGATTCGAGGCGCTTGCCCGCGCTGGCGAACAGTTCGTCTTCGCTCGCCTCGCGCGTGGCGCGCACGCTGGAGACGATGCCGCCACCGGCCTTCGCCACCTCCTCGTAGCTCGCGCCGGCCAGCCGCATCGCGAACTCGTTGGCGCGCTGGCCGCCGTAGACCAGGTGCGTGTGGCAGTCGACCAGGCCCGGCGTGACGAGCGCGTCGCCACCGTCGTGCCGTGGCAGTGCGTGGAACTCGGCCGGCACATCGGCCTGCGGCCCGACCCAGCGGACCACGCCCTCCATGACCGCGATGGCAGCGGCCACGGTCGGTGCGTCGGCAAGCCGCAGGCCGGTCCAGAGGCCGTCGGCGGAGGGGCAGGTGTCGAAGGGTTTCATGGGTCAGATGTGAAGATCGTCGAGGGCGGGCACGGCATCGTCGGGCCGCCACTGCACCACCGCCAGGCGTGCGCCGCGGCTGGCCGGCTTGACGGTCCAGGTGTGGGGCTCTTCGGTCCACCAGACGCCCTGGCCCTGCTTCAGCGTACCGCCGCCGACGCGCCACTGGCCATCCAGCGTCATCAGCAGGCCGTGGGCACTGCGGTCCAGCACCGCCATCTCGGAGAGCACGCGCAGGGTGGCCTCGCCGCGGGCGCGCCGCGCCATCAGGTTGAAGTCGGTCGACAGGCCGCCGAGCAGGTGGCATTCGACCGCCGCATCGCCGTCGAAGGCGAAGGGCTGGTGCGGGGCGTCGAGCACGTGGTCGAAGGCGGCCGACTGCAGGCGCACACCGTCGCCCTCGAGCAGCATGATCGTGCGGTCCACCCCGCGAAAGACCGAGAAGGGGCCGCCCATCGCGATGGTGGCGATGCTCACGCGCCAATCGAAGTCGTCCAGGCCGGCGCCCGGCGGAAAGCAAACGACCTCCTGCGTGGTGCCCCCGCCGTTCTTCCACGGCGTCTCCGCCAGGGCTGAACGCGAGAAACGCTGCAGGCTCATCGAACCAATCCTCCTTGTCCGAGTTTCCGTTCCCAATGTCGCAGCACGAGCGTCACGGTGCCTGTCAACAGGAAGTAAACAAGGGCAATGGCCAGATACACCTCAAGCGATCGGTACGACACGCTGATGATTTTCTGGCCTTCGTGCATCACATCGTGGATGGTCAGCAACGATACCAAGGCGGAGTTCTTGATCAACGCAATGAACTCGTTGCCGAGTGGGGGAATCATGCGCACCACCGCCTGCGGCAGCACGATATGGCGCATCGCCACCGCGGGCGTCATGCCGAGCGACTGCGCCGCCAGCGTCTGGCCGCGGTCGATCGACTGGATGGCGCCGCGCACGATCTCCGACACATAGGCGCCCGAATACACGCCCAAGCCGAGCACCCCGCACAGGAAGGCCGGCAGCAGGATGCCGAAGTGCGGCAGCCCGAAGAACAGGATGAAGAGCTGCACCAGGAGCGGCGTGCCACGGATCACCGCCACGTAGGCGGTGCACACGCCATAGAGCCATCGGCGCTTCGGGTTCAGTCGGCCGATGCCCACCAGCAGCCCGAGCAGGCAGCCGAGCGCGAGCGCGCAGGCGGTGATCTCCACCGTGACCAGCGCACCGCGCAGCAGGTTGGCCCATCCGGCCCATACCGGTGTGAAATCCAGATCCATCAATGCGGCCGGGTCACTTCGCCGCGGTGTTGCTGAACCACTTCTTCACGATGGCCGCGTAGGTGCCGTCGGCCTTGAGCTTCGCGATGGCGGTGTCCACCGCCTTGGTGAGCTCGGGCGTGTCCTTGCGGATCGCCATGCCGTATTCCTCGGTGGTGAGCTGCTCGTCGAGCACCTTCAGGCCCGGGCGGGTACGCACGTACTGGTAGGCGGCGGGCTTGCCGGTCACGGCGGCGTCGCTGCGGCCGATGTCGACCAGGTTGAACATCTCCTGGTTCTTCTCGACTTCCATCAGCTGCACCTGCGGGTACTTCTCCTTCACGAAGCTGACCGACTTGGTGCCCACCTGCACGCTGACCTTCTTGCCGTTCAGGTCGGCCGGCGACTTGATCGTCGTGTTGTCGGCCTTGACCATCGCGACCAGGCCGCCCGCGTAGTACGGCACGCTGAAGTCGACCACCTTCTTGCGCTCGTCGGTGATGTAGATCGCCGACACCGCCATGTCGAAGCGCTTGGACATGAGGCCGGGGATCAGCCCCTTGAAGTCGATGTCGACCCATTCGACCTTGCGGCCCATGGCCTGGCCGATGGCTTCGACCAGTTCGATGTCAAAGCCGGTGCGCTTGTTGTTCTCGACGAACTCCATGGGCGGGAAGGTGGCGTCGGTGCCGACGGTGAGCACGGCTTGCGCGTGGGCGATGCCGGTGAATCCGGCGATGGCGAGTGCGGCGACGAGGAGGTTGCGGCGGAGGGTCATGGGGGTTCCTGGAAAGCGGTGAGAGTGGTTCGGGGCGGCGGCGCTCATTCGGCCTTGATGTTCTTCTTCTGGATCACGTCGGCCCAGCGCACGGTTTCCGTCTGGATGGTGGCGGCCAGCGCCTGCGGCGTGCCGCCGCCGGGCTCGAGGCCGAGACCCGCGAACTTCTCCTGGATCGCCGGCTTGGCGAGCATCTTGAGGCTTTCGGCGTTGAGCTTGTCGACGATGGCCTTGGGCGTGGCGGCCGGCACCATCAGCGCGTACCACGACACCGCCTCGAAGTTCGGCATGCCCTGTTCGGCGATGGTGGGCACGTCGGGCAGCACGGCCGAGCGCTTGAGGCTGGCGACGCCGATGGCGCGCAGCTTGCCGGACTTGATCTGCGGCAGCACCGACGACATCTGGCCGAACATCATCGTGACCTGGCCGCCGATCACGTCCACGAGCGCGGGGCCGGTGCCCTTGTACGGCACGTGGATCAGGCGGACGTTGGCATTGAGCGCCATCAGCTCGCCGGCCAGGTGCGCCTGGCTGCCGGCACCGGGCGACGCGAAGCTCACCGACTCGGGCTTCGCCGCCGCCATCGCGAGCAGGTCCTTGAGGTTCTTCACCGGCAGCGCCGGGTTGACGACCAGCACGTTCTCGACCGTCGCGAGCATCGCCACCGGCTGCAGCTCCGAGGCCTTGTACGAGAGGCTGGGGAAGAGCGACGGGTTCACGGCGATGTTGCCCGCCGGCACGATGCCGATGTTGTAGCCGTCCGGCATGGCCTTGGCGAGAAAGTCGACGCCGATGTTGCCGGCCGCGCCGACCTTGTTCTCGATCACGAAGGGCTGGCCCCAGGCTTCGGCGAAGTCCTGGCCCAGCACACGGCCGAGCACGTCGACGGGGCCGCCTGGCGCGAAAGGCACGATCACGTGCACGGGCTTGGTCGGGTAGGCCTGCGCCGAGGCTTGCAACGGCGCGACCGCCAGCAGCAGCGATGCGGCCACCGCGGAGGTGGCCGACAGAAAACGCTTCATCATCAAAGTTCCTCGAAGGATGGGACGGGGCGCCGGGCCATGGCCGCGAGCGCGTCATAGGCCGCCGGATCGGCGGAAGCAAAACCTGCAAGCAACAAGCGTTCCCTCACCGGTTTCAGGTCGGGTGCCTTCGCCACGTCGGCCAGCGCCTGGCGCAGGCGCTGCAGGTCTTCGGGCGCCAGCGCCGCGGTGGCGACGAGCGGCGGGATCGGCATCGCGCCGGTGCTCGCGACCACGCGCACCTGCGCGGCGAGCGCGGGCTCGTCGTGGCGCAACAGGTCGTGGTAATAGCTGTCGAGCGGGCCGACATCGATGCGCCCGGCGGCCAGCGCCTCGATGACCCCGCGCGCGTGGATGAGGTTGCCGACCGCTCGGGCGTAGAGCCGCGTGCCCTCGCGTTCGCGGTACGGCGCGAGGTGGTCGCGGAAGGCGACGCCGCCCGACATCGAGTCGGCCAGCGTGTAGCCGACCGTGCCGCCGAAGGTGTCCTCGAGCCGCTCGAATGCCGAGTCGGCCCGCACCACCATGTCGGTGAAGTAGACGGGCCGGCCGCCGTAGCGCGCCGGTGACGGGATGGGCGCGGCCACCAGCGTCGGCCGCACGCCGCGCTGCGCGAAGGGCAGCCCGCACATCATCGCCAGGCCCAGGTCGTCGCGCGCCCACAACGCCGACAGCGGCGCGGGCGCGTCGTAGTCGATCACCTCCCACGCGAGCCCGGCGCGCGCCAGCACCCAGCGCAGCAGCACCTTCCAGGCGTCGCGCACGGCCGGCGTGGCCGAGTACATGCGCGCATTGGCGACAAGGGGCATGGCGGCCTGCTCAGCGGAAGCGCAAGGTTTGTCCGATGCCCATCGCCTTCGCCTTGTCGAGCATCGCGCAGCCAAGCGCGATGTCCGACAGCGACAGGCCGCGGTGCCAGAACAGGTTGGTCTCGTCGTCGCTTTGACGGCCCGGCTTCATGCCCGCGACGATCTGGCCGAGCTCGGCGTACAGCGTCGTCTCCGACAGCTTGCCGCTGTCGACGTGCGCCCGCAACGCGCCGAAGGGGCCGGCCTTGGCCTGGCCCCAGTCGTCCATCACCATCTTGTCCATGATGTCGGTGAGCGACAGCTCCACCGCGCTGTTGGTGCCGTAGGGGATGACGCAGGCGCCCTTCTTGATCCACTCGGTCTTGAGCATCGGTGCGGGCTTCTCCAGGCGCGAGGCCTCGACCACGATGTCGGCGCCGCGCACGCAGCTTTCCCAGTCCTCGGTCACCGTGATCTTCACGCCCAGGTCCTGTTCCAGCTTGGCGGCGAAGGCGTCGCGGCTTTCCTTGCGGCGCGAATGCACGCGGATCTCGTCGAAGTGAAAGATCGAATTCAGCAGGCGCACGTTCCAGTAGGCCGTGCCACGCGCGCCGATGTGGCCGAGGATCTTCGAGTCCTTGCGCGCCAGGTGCTTGGCGCCGATGGCCGTCACCGCGCCGGTGCGCATGTCGGTGATGTCGGACGCATCGATGATCGCGACCGGCACGCCGTTCTTCGGGTTGAACAGGTTGAGGATGGCGAGTTCCGAGGGCAGGCCGATCTCGTAGTTGCGATAGAAGTCGCCCACCACCTTCACGCCCGCCACGCCGCGCTCGCCGAGCGTGCGGATGTAGCCGCGCAGCACGTTGAAGTGGCCCGGGTAGTCCTTCTCGGGCACCAGGTGCATGCGCGGCTCGATGGTCGCCTCGCCGCGCGCCTGCGCGACCAGACCCTGCTCGACGGCCGCGATGATCTCGGCGTCGGTCATCGCCAGCTTCTGGACGTCGGGGTAGTTGAGGTACTGGAGATGGATCTCCGCGGTCGAATCGGACATGTGCTTCAGGCCTTGTGGATCATGGGGAGGTTGAGGGCGTGCTTCTTCGCGGTCGCGACGGCGATGTCGTAGCCCGCGTCGGCATGGCGCATCACGCCGCTGGCCGGGTCGTTCCACAGCACGTTGGCGATGCGTTGGGCGGCGGCGTCGGTGCCGTCGCACACGATCACCATGCCGGCGTGCTGCGAGTAGCCCATGCCGACGCCGCCGCCGTGGTGCAGGCTGACCCAGGTGGCGCCGCCGGCGGTGTTGAGCAGCGCGTTGAGCAGCGGCCAGTCGCTGACGGCATCGGTGCCGTCCTTCATGGCTTCGGTCTCGCGATTCGGGCTGGCGACCGAGCCGGTGTCGAGGTGGTCGCGGCCGATGACGATGGGCGCCTTCAGTTCGCCGCTTTTCACCATCTCGTTGAAGGCCAGGCCGGCCTTGTGGCGTTCGCCCAGGCCCAGCCAGCAGATGCGCGCGGGCAGGCCCTGGAAGGCGATGCGTTCGCGCGCCATGTCGAGCCAGCGGTGCGTGTGCCTGTTCTCCGGGAACAGCTCCTTGATCTTGGCGTCGGTCTTGTAGATGTCCTCCGGGTCGCCCGAGAGCGCGACCCAGCGGAACGGACCCTTGCCTTCGCAGAACAGCGGGCGGATGTACGCGGGCACGAAGCCGGGAAAGTCGAAGGCGTTGGCCACGCCTTCGTCGAATGCGACCTGGCGGATGTTGTTGCCGTAGTCGACCGTGGGCACGCCCATGGCCTGGAAGTCGAGCATGGCCTGCACGTGCACGACGCAGGATTGGGCTGCAGCGGCGGTCAGCGCGGCGTGCTGCGACGCGTCCTTCATCGCGGCCTGCCATTGCGGCACCGTCCACCCCACGGGCAGGTAGCCGTGGATCAGGTCGTGCGCGGAGGTCTGGTCGGTCACCAGATCCGGCTTGATCGCGGTGCCGGCCTTCGCGCGCTTCGCGAGCTCGGGCACGATTTCCGCGGCGTTGCCGAGCAACGCGATCGACACGGCTTCCTTCCTCGCCGTGTGGTGCGCGATGAGGGCCAGCGCGTCGTCGAGGTCCTTGGCCTGCTTGTCGACGTAGCGCGTGCGCAGGCGGAAGTCGATGCTCGACTGCTGGCACTCGATCGCCAGCACGCAGGCGCCGGCGAGCACGCCCGCCAGCGGCTGCGCACCGCCCATGCCGCCGAGGCCCGCGGTGAGGATCCACTTGCCCGACAGGTCGTTGCCGTAGTGCTGGCGGCCGGCCTCGACGAAGGTCTCGAAGGTGCCCTGCACGATGCCCTGCGCGCCGATGTAGATCCAGCTGCCGGCCGTCATCTGGCCGTACATGAAGAGGCCGGCGCGGTCGAGCTCGTTGAACTTCTCCCAGGTCGCCCACTTGGGCACCAGGTTCGAGTTGGCGATCAGCACGCGCGGCGCGTTGGCGTGCGTCTTGAACACGCCGACCGGCTTGCCCGACTGGATCAGCAGCGACTCGTCGTCGTTCAGTTCCTTCAGCGACGCGAGGATCTGGTCGAAGCATTCCCAGTTGCGCGCGGCGCGGCCGATGCCGCCGTACACCACCAGGTCCTGCGGGCGCTCGGCCACTTCGGCGTCGAGGTTGTTCTGCAGCATGCGGAACGGCGCTTCGGTGAGCCAGCTCTTGCAGGTGAGTTGGCTGCCGCGCGGGGCGCGGATCACGCGGGTCGGGTCGTGGCGGGGGTCGGTGGTGGTCATGCGGTGAGTCCTTCGTTCTGGAAGCGTTGGATGTCGTCGGCGCCGAAGCCCAAGAGCTCCAGCGTCGCGCGGGTGTGGGCGCCCAGGTCGGGCGCGGGCGATGTCGTGCCGCGCGGCAGGTCGCCGAAGTGCACAGGTTGTTCGATGTGGCAGTCGATGCCGCCGCCGGCGTTCGGGCGGCGCACCACCAGCTGGCGGTCGACGGCGTGGGCCGAGTCGACGGCCTGCTGCACGTCGAGCACCGGCGCCGCCGGCACATCGTGCGCCTGCAGCGCGGCGACGACCGCCTGCACGCTCAGTGACGACGACCAGGCCTCGATGGCCTGCGTGAGCTCGGCCTCGTGCCGCTTGCGCAGGGCGTTGCTCGCGAAGCGCGCGTCCTGCGCGAGTTCGGGCGTCCCCATGGCGCGCGCGAGCTGCTGGAACAACTTGTTGTTCGCGACGGCCAGCACGTACACGCCGTCGGCTGCGCGGAAGGCGCCGAAGGGCGCGGAGTTGAGGTGGCGGTTGCCCACGCGCATCGGCGGCGCACCGCCGGCCACCGAGCGCGACACCAGCGTGGGCATCATGCTCATCAGGCAGTCGACCATCGCGATGTCGAGATGGCGGCCACGGCCGGTGCGCGTGCGCTGCCACAGCGCCGCCATCACGCCCCAGGCCGAGAAGGTGCCGGCCGCCACGTCGGCGATCGATTCGCCGACCACCGTGGCCGGGCCGTCGGCGTCGCCGGTGGCCGCCATCAGTCCGCTGAGCGCCTGCACGATGGTGTCATAGGCCGGCCGGCCCGACCACACGCCCTGCTGGCCAAAGCCGGAGATGCTGCAGTAGACGAGCCCCGGGTTCAGCGCCGACAGCTGCGCGTAGCCGATGCCCAGCCGGTCGGCCACGCCGGGCTTGAAGTTCTCGACCACCACGTCGGCCCAGGCGGCGAGCCGCGCGATGACCTCGGCCGCCGCCGGACGCTTGAGGTCGAGGCAGAGGCTGCGCTTGCCACGGTTGACGAAGGCGAAGTTGGTGCTGCGGCCGTCGACCTGGAAGCCCATGTGCCGGTAGTCGTCGCCCTCGAAGGGCTCGACCTTGAGCACGTCGGCGCCCGCGTCCGCGAACATCGCCGTGCAGAAGGGGCCGGCCAGCACGCGCGAGAAGTCGAGCACCTTCAGCCCCGCGAGCGGCAGCGTGTCGTCGTCGAGAGTGGCCGCGGTGCTCATGGCTTCTTGCGCTGCACGCCGCCCGACAGGCGCATGCCGCCGTCGAGCATCAGCAGTTCGCCGGTGACGTAGTCGGCGCCTTCGAGCAGCCAGACGATGGGCTCGGCCACGTCGTCGGCCGACGCGATGCGACCCATGGGCGCGCTCTGCGCGAAGCGCTGGCTGAGCGTGTCGAAGGTCGCGGCGCCCACGGCGGCGGGCATCCAGCGCGTCTGGATCAGGCCGGGGCACACCGCGTTCACGCGGATTTCGGGGCCGAGCGTACGGGCCAGCGCGAGCGTCATCGAATTGATCGCGCCTTTCGACGCCGTGTACGCGATGGAGCTGCCTCCGCCGGTGAAGGCCGACGACGACGACACGTTGACGACCGCGCCGCCACCCGCGGCACGCATGGCGGGCACCACGGCGCGCACCATCTGGTACGTGCCGATCACGTTGACGTCGAAGATGCGGCTGAAGGCCTGCGCGTCGAGCGACTCGAGGTCGAAGGGATCGGCCGCGACCGTGGTCGCCGCGTTGTTGACCAGGCCATCGATGCGGCCCCAGCGCGCCAGCGTCTCGGCCGCCATGCGGCGGCAGTCGGCATCGCTCGAGATGTCGGCCTGCACCAGCAGCGTCTCCGCGCCCAGCGCCTCGCAGGCGGCCTGCGTCTGCAGCGCCTCGTCACGGCTGCGCGTGTAGTTGACGACCACGCGCGCGCCCTTGCCGGCCAGGCGCGTGGCCACGGCCGCACCCACGCCGGTGGCGGAGCCGGTGACGATGCAGACGGCGTCTTTCAAATTCATTGCGACAGCCCGATACGGCTGGGCAGCACGGCCAGAAGCGGCTCGGGCCAGTCGTCGGCGAGCGCCCAGCGGCGCATCGCTTCGAGGTCGGGCGCCATGTAGCGGTCTTGATCGAGGAAGGCGACAGTCATGCGGATGCGGGCCAGTTCGGTTTCGATCAGCGGCGAACTCTTGAGCGGTGCCGCCGGGTCGCGCTTGAGCTCGATGCCTTGCGCGGCGGCCATCGCCTCGATGCCGACGACGACCGCCGTGTTCTCGACCATATCGCCCAATCGCCGTGCGGCAAAGGTCGCCATCGAGACGTGGTCTTCCTGGTTGGCCGAGGTCGGCAGGCTGTCGACGCTGGCGGGGTGCGCGAGCGACTTGTTCTCCGAGGCGAGCGCCGCGGCCGTGACCTGCGCGATCATGAAGCCGGAGTTGACGCCGCCGTCGCGCACCAGGAAGGGCGGCAGGCCCGACAGGCCGCTGTCGAGCATCAACGCCAGGCGGCGCTCCGAGATGGCGCCGATCTCGGCGATGGCCAGCGCGATGATGTCCGCCGCGAAGGCGACCGGCTCGGCGTGGAAGTTGCCGCCGCTGATGACCTCCCTGGTGTCGGTGAAGACCAGCGGGTTGTCCGACGCGGCATTGGCTTCGACGACCAGCCCGCGCGACGCATGCACCAGGTTGTCGAGGCAGGCGCCCATCACCTGCGGCACGCAGCGGACCGAGTACGGGTCCTGCACGCGGCCGCAATCGGCATGCGAAGGCACGATGTCGCTGCCCTCGAGCAACGTGCGCACCGCCGCGGCCACCGCGATCTGGCCCGGCTGGCCGCGCGCGGCATGGATGCGCGCATCGAAGGGCTTGATCGACCCCTGGATGGCTTCGAGCGACAGCGCGCCCGCCATCAGCCCGGCCGCGAAGACGGTCTCGGCACCGAACAGGCCGGCCAGCGCGAGTGCGGTCGACACCTGCGTGCCGTTGAGCAGCGCCAGGCCTTCCTTCGGGCCGAGCACGAAGGGTTTGAGGCCGATCTGGCGCATCGCCTCGGCGCCGCCGACGACACGCCCATCGGGCAAGGTCGCCTCGCCCTCGCCGATCAGCACGCAGGCCAGGTGCGCCAACGGCGCGAGGTCGCCCGACGCACCGACCGAGCCCTTGCACGGGATGCGCGGCAGCACGCCGGCGTTGAAGAGCGCGAGCAGCGCATCGATGAGCTGCGGCCGCACGCCCGAATGGCCGCGCGCCAGGCTGACCGCCTTAGTTGCGAGCACGAGGCGCACCACGCCATCGGCCAGCGGCGCGCCGGTGCCTACGCTGTGCGACAGCACGAGGTTGCGCTGCAGCTCGGCCAGCCGTTCGTGCGGGATGGTCGTCTGCGCCAGCTTGCCGAAGCCGGTGTTGATGCCGTAGACCACCTCGCCGCCGGCCACGATACGGTCGACGGTGGCTTGCGCCGCTGCGATGCCAGCGCGTGCGCGGGGGTCGAGCGAAAGCGCGACGCCACCCGCGTGGATGCGCCGCAGCTCGACGAGCGACACTGCACCGGGGTGCAGTTCCAAGGGTGGTGTGTTCATTGGTCTAATCCTGTCTATACAGCTGAAATGTCCAGGAGATTTCCTCGGCGTGCAACAGCCGCTCAGCCCTGCGGCACCGCGCCGTCGGCCCGGAAGCGGCTGCCCAGCCGATAGCGCGTCCCCGGGTGCAGGCAGCGCACCAGCGTGACCGGCGTGCCGCCCGCCCAGGTGCGGCGCGTGAGCATCAGGCAGGGCTGCGTCACGGGCATCTGCAGCAGCTCGGCCTGCTCGGGCGTGGGGAGGATGGCGTCGACCACATGCTCGATCTGGTCGAAGGGCACGTGCTTGACCAGGTACTCCGACGGCAGCGCGAGGGTGAAGTCCTGGCGGATGAAGTCGGGCGCCATGCGCGGGTTGACGTAGCGGTCTTCGAGCTGCACGGCCACGTCGTCCTCGAAGTGCACGCAGGTCAGCGCGTAGACCGATTCGCCGGTGCGCAGGTCGAGCGACGCCGCGATGTCGAGGGGTGCCGCGACGCGCGCCAGCGAGACGAGCTCGCAGCGATGATCGTGCCCGCGCTGGCGGATCTCGTCGGCGATGTTGGCGATCTGCAGCAGCGTGGACTGGGGCTTTTCTTCGGCCACGAAGGAGCCGACACCGGCCACGCGAACGATCTTGCCCTGCTCGGCCAGTTCGCGCAGGGCGCGATTGACCGTCATGCGGGCCATGCCGAACTCGGCGACCAGTTCCTGCTCCGACGGCACGCGGTCGCCGGGCTTCCAGGAGCCGTCGGCGATCTTGCGCGCGACGAAGTCCTTGACCTGCTGGTAGAGCGCCGAGGGTGCGGCCACGGAAGCGCGGGGACTCGAGGCGACGGACATCGGAGCCCTCAATGCGCCGCCGCGGCCAGCGATTCGGCGCGGATCTCTTCGGTCAGCCGCGCCTTCAGGTCCATGAACTCGGGCGAGGTCTTGATCGTGTAATGGCGCGGGTGCGGCAGGTCGACCGCGACGTCGGCCTTGATGCGGCCCGGCCGCGCGCTGAACACGGCCACGCGGTTGGCCATGAAGATGGCCTCGTCGATGTCGTGCGTGACGAACAGCACCGTCTTGCGGGCCGATTCCCAGATGCCGAGCAGCAGTTCCTGCATCAGCACGCGGGTCTGGTTGTCGAGCGCGCCGAAGGGCTCGTCGAGCAACAGGATCTTCGGGTCGTTCGCCAGCGCGCGGGCGATGGCCACGCGCTGCTGCATGCCGCCCGAGAGCTGCTTGGGGAAATGGTCTTCGAAGCCGCGCAAGCCGACCTGCGCGATGAAGCGTTCGCTGATCTCCTTCTGCTGCGCGGCGGGCATGCCCTTCTCGCGCAGGCCGAAGCAGATGTTCTTCTGGACCGTAAGCCACGGGAACAGCGTGTAGCTCTGGAACACCACGCCGCGGTCGGCGCCGGGGCCGTGGATGGGCACGCCGTCGAGCAGGATCTCGCCGGTGCTTGGCGTCTCGAGGCCGGCCACCAGGCGCAGCAGCGTCGACTTGCCGCAGCCCGAGGGGCCGAGCACGGTGATGAAGTCGTTGTCGACCACGTCGAGGCTGACCGGCTGCAGCGCCTGCGTCGGCGCCTTGCCACGGTTGCCGGGGAAGGTCTTGCCGACCTGGCGGATGGAAAGGCGGCTCATCGCAGCAGGCTCCACGGGAACATTCTTTGGTTGGCCTTCTTGAACAGCAGGTCGGAGCACAGCCCCACAAGGCCGATGACGACGATGCCCGCGATGATGTTCTCGGTGGCCATCAGCGCCTGGCTGTCGGTGATCATGTGGCCGATGCCCGAGGACGCGCCGATGAGTTCGGCGACGATGACGTAGGTCCAGCCCAGGCCGAGCACCTGGCGCAGCGCCTCGGCGATCTCGGGGGCGGCGCCGGGCAGCAGCACGCGGCGGATCACGCCGCGGTCCTTCGCGCCCAGCGTGTAGGCCGCCTCGACCAGGTCGCGCCGCGTGCCGGCGACGATCATCGCGATCATCAGCGTGAGCTGGAAGAAGCAGCCGAGGAAGATGACCGACAGCTTCTGCGCCTCGCCGATGCCGACCCACAGGATCAAGAGCGGAATGAAGGCCGAGGCCGGCAGGTAGCGCGCGAACGAGACGAAGGGCTCGAAGAAGGCCTCGACCGGCTTGTACGCGCCCATCGCGATGCCCAGCGGCACCGCGATGACGGCGGCGATGAGGAAGCCGCCGACCACGCGCCACACCGTCATGCCGACGTCGCGGATGAAGTTCTGCGTGGCGAAGAGGTCGTAGCCCGACTGCAGCGTCTTCCACGGCGACGCGAGGAAGTGCGGCGGGACCCAGCCGCTGGCGGTGATGGCCCACCAGAAGCCGATGAACACGGCGAAGAAGGCGACACCCAGCCACACGCGTCGGCGCGGAGAAACGGGCACGAGCAATTTCATGCGGGGCTTGTCGGCAAACACCGCCGCGGGCGTAACGGCGGGCTCGGCGGCATGGAGAGGCGCAGCTTGCATCGCTCGATTACTTCTTCAGGAAGCTGGTGTCGAACAGCGCGTCCATGTTGGTCGGCGCGGTCTTGATGACGCCGATTTCCTGCAGCAGCACGGCCGCTTCCTTGTTGAAGGCCTGGATGTCGCCGCTGAAGAACTTCATGTTGGCTTCGCGGTCGGCCCACTGGATCTTGGACTGCGACTTCTCGAACTGCTCGGGCGACTGCTTGACGTCGGCGCCCATGATGGTGAAGGCCTTGATCTTGTCGGCCTTGATCAGGTCCAGCGCCTCGAAGTAGCTCTCGGTCAGCGCCTTGGCGGCCTTCGGGTTCTCCTTGAGGAACTTCGGCGTGCAGCCGAAGGTGTCGAACACCATCGGGTACTGCAGCGAGTTGGCGAGCATCTTGCCAGCGTCCGGCTTGTCGTTGACCAGGCTCAGGTAGGGCTCGTACGTGACGGCGGCGTCGAGGCCCGAATTGCCGGCGACGAAGGCGGTGGCGGCGGGCGACGGCTCGAGCGTGACGACGGTCACGTCCTTGAGCGTCAGGCCGTTCTTCTTGAGCACCCACGACAGGAAGAAGTGCGGGCTGGTGCCGGGCGCCGACGCGGCGATGGTCTTGCCCTTCAGGTCGCTGACCTTGGTGATGGCGTTCTTGGCAACGATGCCGTCGGAGCCCATGCCCTGGTCCATCTTGAAGATCTGCGTGGCGGCGATGCCGTTGGTGTTCCAGACGATCCAGGTTTCGACCGTGGTGGCGGCGCACTGGATGTCGCCCGAGGCCATGGCCAGGTGGCGGTCCTTCTGCGGGATCTTCTTGATCGACACGTCCAGGCCGTTCTTCTTGAAGATGCCGGCTTCCTTCGCGAGCGTCAGCGGTGCGAAGCCGGTCCAGCCGGAGATGCCGACGGCGACGGCGGTCTCCTGGGCGGCGGCGGGCGACACCAGGCCGGCGACGAGGGTGGCGGCAGCCAGGGCGCAGGCGGCGAGTTGCTTCAAAGAGGACATCGTGACTCCGTAGGGAAAGGTGGATGAAGGGAAAAGAGAAGGAACTAAGCAGCAGTCGTGCCGGCCTGGTCGCCTTGAGAGGTCGGGTGCACCAGCGGGAAGATCGGCGCGTCGAAGGGGTCGCCGTGCTTCATGGTCAGCCCGGTGAAGGGCGGTGACCCCTTGCCTGCGCGCTCGGCGTAGGTGGCGTCGTCGCCCACCCAGCGCGCCGAGAAGACGCGGCGTGCGCGGGGTGAGGCATTGCCCGGTGCGCCGTGCACTGTGCGGAAGTCGAAGGCGATGGCGTCGCCTGGCTGCATGTCCCAGCCGGCCAGGTCGAGCTCGCCGCGCATCGCCTCGATGTCGGGCATGACCTCGAAGTCGTCGTTCTCGTAGAGCCGCGTGCCATTGAAGCGCATCGGGCGGAAGTCCTTGCCCCAGCGGTGCGAGCCGCGCACGCATTCCATGACGACGTCGCGCCCGACCGGGTCGAGCGGGATCCAGAAACTCGCGCTCTGGCGACCCTCGACGCAGTAGTAGGGCTGGTCCTGGTGCCAGGGCGTGACGGTGCTTCCGCCCGCTTGCTTCACCAGCACGTGGTCGTGGAAGAAGCGCGCGGTCTTCGACCGCATCAGCGCGGCGGCGATCTCGGCGGCACGGGACCCGAAGACGAAGTCGCGGAACGGCGGGATGCGCTGCCAGTTGCACAGGTCCTGGAAAAAGGGGGCGGTGCCGTCGGCCGGGACCACCGAGCGCTCGAGCGGGCTGGGGTCGGCCATCAGCGCCGTGATGCCGGCGCGCAGGGGTTCGACCCAGTCGGTGAAGACCTGGCGCAGGACGATCACGCCGTCGCGCTGGAACGCCGCCACATCGGCCGCGCTCACGAGGGCGGATACCGGGGCGGAAGTCGAAGTCTCCATGCACAGGCCTTTCCAAATCAGTCTAGACAGCTCGCACGCAAAAAGGATGCCAGTGAGAACAGCTGTCACGAGGGAGAGCGAGCCCCAAGTTGGCGCAGGATCGATCCAGCGCCTCAAGCTGTCTATACAGAGAACCCCTCGATCCCGGCGCCCGGCATGCGTCCCGCCCCGCGCGCCTATTGGTGACGAAATGTGTCGGTACCATCGGAAACCCGCGATTTCTGGAGAAAGCGCGACCATCCTCTCTACTTCCCGTCCCCTGGAGCCCCGATGCCGCTGCGCGAGAGCCTGCCCGATGAACTCATTGAAAACGTTGCCGACCTGCTCGGGCTCCGAGCGAAGACGACCTCGGCGGACCTGTCGACCTGGGCCGAGCACATGCTGCAGACGGCCTGCCGGCGCATCGACGGCTTCGTCGAACCGGCGGCCTCCGTCGAGGCCGTGGCACTGTGGGAGCGCAACGGCGGCGGCGGAGACCTGCGCGTGCAACGCCTGCGGGGCGCGTCGCGCGCCAAGAAGTTCGCCGGGCTGCAGTGCGAGAGCGCCATGCCGGCGGCCCAGCTGTTCGACGACCTGATCGCGCTGGGCCCCGTGCCGAGCCGTCCGCGCGTGCGCGAGGTGCTGGAGACCGCCGAGGTCGTCTGGCTGACCCGGGCGCAGCTGGCCGGCCTGCCGCGCGGGCACCGGGACTGGCGGGCCTTCGCCAGGACCCTGCAGCTCGCGCCCAAGCACTAGGCACGCAAGCCGCGACAATGCAGGCTCCCTGAGAGCCCGCCCGTGTCCGACCTGTCTTCCCCCCTTCCCTCCGCCGCGCCCGCCGACATCCTCCACGAGGTCTTCGGCTACGAACAGTTCCGCGGTGCCCAGGCCGCCATCGTCGACCACGTGGTGGGCGGCGGCGACGCGCTGGTGCTGATGCCCACGGGCGGCGGCAAGTCACTGTGCTACCAGATCCCCGCCATCGCCCGGCAACGGGCGGGCCACGGCGTGGCCATCGTGGTGTCGCCGCTGATCGCGCTGATGCACGACCAGGTCGGTGCGCTGCACGAGGCCGGCGTCGACGCCGCCTTCCTCAACTCCACGCTCGACTGGCAGCAGACGCAGGACGTCGAGCGCCGCATGCTCAGCGGCGAGATCACGCTGCTGTACGCCGCACCCGAGCGGGTGAACACGCCGCGCTTCCTGCAGCAGCTCGACACGCTGAAGGAGCGCGGCAAGCTGAGCCTCTTCGCCATCGACGAGGCGCATTGCGTGAGCCAGTGGGGCCACGACTTCCGCCCCGAGTACCGGGCGCTCACCGTGCTGCACGAGCGCTACGCTGGCGTGCCGCGCATCGCGCTGACCGCCACGGCCGACGACCTGACGCGGGCCGACATCGTCGAGCGCTTGCAGCTCGAAGAAGCACGGCAGTTCGTCAGCAGCTTCGACCGGCCGAACATCCGCTACACCATCGTCGAGAAGAAGGACGCGACGACGCAGCTGCTGCGCTTCATCCAGCGCGAGCACGAAGGCGATGCGGGCGTCGTGTACTGCCAGTCGCGCAAGCGCGTCGAAGACACCGCCGTCATGCTGCAGGACGCGGGCATCAACGCCCTGCCCTACCACGCCGGCCTCGACGCGGCGGTGCGCCAGCGGCACCAGGACCGCTTCCTGCGCGAGGAAGGCATCGTGATGGTCGCGACCATCGCCTTCGGCATGGGCATCGACAAGCCCGACGTGCGCTTCGTCGGCCACCTCGACATGCCCAAGAACATCGAGGGCTACTACCAGGAGACCGGCCGCGCCGGCCGCGACGGCCTGCCCGCCGACGCCTGGATGACCTACGGTCTGCAGGACGTGGTGAACCAGCGCCGCATGATCGACGAGAGCCCCGCCGGCGAGGAGTTCAAGCAGGTGATGCGCGGCAAGCTCGACGCGCTGCTGTCGCTGGCCGAGGCGAGCGACTGCCGGCGCGTCCGGCTGCTGGGCTATTTCGGCGAGGCCTCCACGCCTTGCGGCAATTGCGACAACTGCCTGAATCCGCCGCAGGTCTGGGACGGCACCGATGCCGCACGCAAGCTGCTCAGCACGATCTACCGCGTGAGCCAGCATAGCGGCATCAGCTTCGGTGCCGGGCACATCATGGACATCCTGCGCGGCAAGGCGACCGAGAAGGTCAAGCAGTTCGGCCACGAGCGCATCAGCACCTTCGGCATCGGCGCGGAGTTCAGCGAGGTGCAGCTGCGCGGCGTGCTGCGCCAGCTGATCGCGACCGGCGCGCTGGCGGTCAACTCGGAAGCCTTCAACACGCTGCAGCTGACCGACGGTTCGCGCGCGGTGCTCAAGGGCGAGACCACGGTGCGCCTGCGCGAGTCGGTGTCGTCCCCTGCCGAGCGCAAGCCACGGCGCGAGCGTGCGGCGCGCGGTGCGCCCTCCCCCGCAGCGGCCACGCTGGACGCGGACGCGCAGAAGCGCTTCGAGGCCCTCAAGGCCTGGCGCGGCGAGGTGGCGCGTGAGCACAACCTGCCGGCCTACGTGATCTTCCACGACTCCACGCTCGCCGCCATCGCCGAGCGCGCGCCCGCCACCCTGGAAGACCTGCAGGGCATCAGCGGCATCGGCACCAAGAAGCTCGAGGCTTATGGGAGCGATGTGCTGCGGGTGTGCAGCTGACCGGGCGGCGACCCCAGCCTCGGTTCATCAGTTCGGCAGATCGACCGGCCGCACGATGCGGCTGGTGCGCAGGGCGCTGCGGTTCAGGTAGGGCGTGCCGGCCCCTTCGGCCTTCTGCAGGCCGGCGCTCAGGCTCTTGGACGACGGCGCCGTCGGGCAGGTGCCGCTGCTGCGGTACTGCAGGGCGGCCGCCAGCCGCGCTTCGGCCGCGTCGCCCAGCGCATGGTCGAAGTCGTCGGCCACGGTGCAGGTGGGCACGAGGCCGTCCCCGTAGTCACCGAAGCCCTGCGCGTTCACGCCCTGGAACTGGATCGCGAAGTAGGTGGTGCCGCAGTTGTCCTCGGGATAGAAGCCATAGGGCTTGCCGCAGGTGGCGCCGCCGATCAGGTGGACCGTGACGCCGACGCCGCGCAGGCCGTTGACCACCGATTCGCTGGCCGAACAGGTGTCCGGGCCGGTCAACACCGTGACCCGCGGGAGGTTCAGCCGCGGCAGGGCCTGGCCGGCGGTCACCGACAAGCCGCGCCCCGTGGCATAGAACGGCAGCGTGGACTGCGACGCGCTCAGATGGAACGGGTTCTTCGCGTTGAACACGAGTCGCTCGAAGGCCGCGCCCTGGGTGGACGCTGCCGGCGCCACCATGGTGGCCAGCTCGCTCGCGACGGCCAGCAGGCCACCGCCGTTGTAGCGCATGTCGAGCACCAGGTCGGCGATGCCCGCGGCCTGCAACTGGTTCACCGCATCGACCAGTTGAACCTCGGCCTTCTCCACATGGTCGTTGAACTGCAGGTAGCCGACGTTGCCGGTGGGCGTGGGGAGGGTGCGCACCGCCTGCACCGGCGAACGCAGCACGCTGGCCGACGTGAGGTTGACGGTCGCCACGCTGCCGTCGGCCGCGCGCCGCTGGAAGGCGTGGGCCTGTCCGTTCGCCGATGGCGCCAGCGCCGCGTTGAGGCGGTCCACGTCGGTCTGGCTGCCGGCGTTGACCGCGTCGATGCCGTCGATGGCGAGCAAGGTCATGCCGCGCACCAGGCCGGCCTGCGCCGCCGGCGACCCGGGTTCGGTGTAGGCCACGCGGATCTGCCGCGGCGGCGTGCGGGCGAGGTAGGCGAACTCGACGCCGTAGCCCGATTCGGTGCTCTGCAGGATGCTGCGGTACTGCGCGGTGTCGTAGGTGTAGTGGAAACGGTCCTTGGCACGGCCCGAGGGCATGAGCGCCGGCGTCTTCAGATCGGCGAAGTACGCGACCGGCGTGGCGTAGGCGGCGGACTGCAGCGTGGTCGGCACCTCGCTGTACCAGAGGTAGGTCTCGTCGATCCAGCTGCGCACCCAGGTCTTCTCGTCGTCGAGCGTGCCGGCCGCGTCCGCGAAGGGAAGACCGGTGTCGGGGTTCGTGCCGGCGCGCGGTGCGACGCAGCGGTCGGCCACGCTGGCCGACGGCACGATCGCCGGGACGCTGCCGCCGTCGGCGGGCGCGGGCGACGCCGCACCGCCATCGCCTCCTCCTCCGCCGCCGCAACCCACGAGCGCCAACGCCACGGCGGCGGCCAGGATCGAGAACGTCCGAAGCGCACGCGCCTCACCACCTGTCCAACGGTTTGTCATGCGATTCCCTCCCTGCGCGCGCCACCCTTGGCGCACGCGATCGGATCGTCGCGGCGCCGGGTGCGTGCGTGTCTATTGAACGAAGCCCATGCCGCGCGATTCGCGAACCTCGGGCTTGATGCGGTGCTCGGCCTCGAGCTGGTCGAGGAACTCCGTCGCGCTGAACTCGGCGGCGAGGATGTCGGTCTGCCGCTTCACCGCCGCGAAGTCGCCGGGGCACAGCTGCGGCAAACGCTGCAGCCGCTGGCGCAATTCCGACGTCATGAGCACCCCGTCACCCGCCAGCGCCTCGGTCACGAACATGTGCTCGCGCTGCGCGTCGGTCAGTGGCATGAACTTGATCTTGAAGGTGAAGCGACGCAGCGCCGCCTGGTCGAGCCGGTCGAGCAGGTTGGTGGTGCAGACGAAGATGCCGCCGAAGCGCTCCATGCCCTGCAGCATCTCGTTGACCTCGGTGACCTCGTAGGTGCGCTGCGCACCGCGCCGGTCCTGCAGGAAGGAGTCGGCCTCGTCGAGCAGCAGCACCGCCTTCTCGGCCTCGGCTTCCTTGAACATGGCGGCCATGTTCTGCTCGGTCTCGCCGACGTACTTGCTCATCAGGTCGCTCGCCTGCTTGACGATCAGCGGGCGGCCGATGGCCTTGGCGATGTGCTCGGCCAGCGCCGTCTTGCCGGTGCCGGGCGCGCCGTAGAAGCACAGCGTACCGTGGCCGCGCACCCTCAAGGCTTCGACGATGCGCGGGATCTCGAAACGCGTCTCGACGTTGAGCATGTCGAGGTCGTAGGTGGTGACGGCGCGGCGCGCACCATGCTGGCGGTCGATGGTGCCGAGCGCGAGGTCCGCGTTCTTCAGCTGCCGCTCGATGAGCCCTTCGACCGAGGCGTCGTCGGTCTTCGCCAGTTGCGCGAAACGCACCGCGGTGCGGATCTGCGCCGGCGTCAGGCCCTTGCGCCCGGCCAGCTTGGCGGTGAAGGCGTCGGACACGGTCACGCCTTCGAGCGTCTTGCGCACCAGCTGCTCGCGCGCGCCGGGCGGTGGCGACTTGAGCTCGAGGTGGTAGGCGAAGCGACGACGAAAAGCCGGATCGATCTGCTCGATGCGGTTGGTGACCCACAGCGTGGGCACCGCGTTCGACTCCAGGATCTGGTTGACCCAGGCCTTGCCGCTCACGCTGCCGCTGGCGGGCGACGGCATCTGCTCGGCGCGCGACATGAACTGCGCGGCCTCGGTGCTGATGGGCGGGAAGACGTCCTCGACCTCGTCGAACAGCAGCGCGGCCTGCGCACTGCCCTTGAGGAAGACCTGCGCGATCTGCAGCGAGCGGTAGCGGTCACGGCCCGAGAGCGAGTTGCCGTCGCGGTCGGCGTATTCGACCTCGAACAGTTCGAGCCCCGCGGCCTGCGCCACCACCTTGGCCAGCTCGGTCTTGCCGGTGCCGGGCGGGCCGTAGAGCAGCACATTCACGCCGGGCTCCTTGCGCTGCACGGCCGCGCGCAGCAGCGTGACCAGCATCTGCGTGTCGTCCGCGGCGAAGGAGAAGTCGTCGACCGTGAGCGCGCTCTTGGCCGACGGCCGGGTGAACACCGCCATCAGCTCGTTGTGGTCGCGGTACTCGCGCATCAGCACCGGCGGCAGTTTCTCGCTGACCTTCATCAGGTCGGCCAGGTCGGTGATGTTGTGTTCGGAGATGAGGTTCTCGACCAGGCCGATGCGTTCGAGCCGCGAGCCGGCGCGCAGCGCCTCGCCCACGTCGCTCGCGCTGACACCGGCCACCTCAGCGATGGCGGCATAGGCCTCGGGCGCGTTGTTGACCTTGAACTCGACCAGCAGCGAGCGCAGGTCGCGCTGGTAGCGCGCCAGCGTGCCGTAGAGCAGCAGCGCGCGCTCGGCCTTGTTGAGCTGCAGCAGGCCGGCGAGCGCGTCGATGTTCTTCTCGACCAGTGTCGACTGCTTGCGCAGCGCATGCGTCAGCCAGTCGCGCGTAACCGAGAGCACCGACAGCAGGTCCTTCGGCTGGTCCTTCACGTACTCGTCGAGGTAGAAGAAGAGCGTGCCTTCTTCATACGGGCCACGCCAGACGCCGTGGCGCTCGAGCAGCGTGCGGCCGTCGAAATGCTCGACGCCTTTCCAGACCTCGTTCCCGACGCAGCGGCGGCCGAGGAATTCGCGCAGGCGCTGCAACACCGGCATGGGCCAGACGAGATGGCGGCCGGTGAGCGACAGAAGGCCGTTCAGGTCGCGCCGCACATTGAAGCGCGGGCCTTGCTTGGCGGCGAGCGTGAGCACGAAGTGCGAGCACATGAGCTCGAGCACCGGCGCTTCCTTGAGTCCGGGCGACGGCAGCGCCTGCCCGCGCAAGGGAGCAACCACCGCATCGACGCCGACACGCTTGACCATTCGACAACCTCTGGCTAAGGGAAATCTCAGCGCGACCATAACGCAGAGTTTTGTGTTGGGGAAGACAGCGCATCGGTAAATCTCCCGATGTTGCAAATCCATCCACAATGCAAGGCATGATCGGAATCCAGGACATCGAGCGCGCTGCGGTGCGCCTGCAGGGCCAGCTGCTGGCGACGCCCTGCGTGGAGTCGCGCACGCTCTCGGACATCGTCGGCGCGCAGGTCTTCCTCAAGTTCGAGAACCTGCAGTTCACCGCCTCGTTCAAGGAGCGCGGCGCGTGCAACAAACTGGTCGACCTCAGTGAAAGCGGCGTCCGCGGGGTGGTGGCCATGTCCGCCGGCAACCACGCCCAGGGCGTGGCGTACCACGCGCAGCGGCTGGGCATGAAGGCGACCATCGTGATGCCGCGCTTCACGCCGGGCGTGAAGATCGAGCGCACCCGCAGCTTCGGCGCCGAGGTGGTGCTGCACGGCGACACCCTGGACGCCGCCCGCGCCCATGCCTTCGAGCTGGCCGAGCGCGACGGCCTGGCCTTCGTGCACCCCTATGACGACGAAGCCATCATGGCCGGCCAGGGCACCGTCGCGCTGGAGATGCTCGATGCGGTGCCCGACCTCGACATGCTGGTGGTGTCGGTCGGCGGCGGCGGGCTGATCGCCGGCATGGCGATCGCGGCGCGCGCGCGCAAGCCGGGCATCGAGATCATCGGCGTGCAGACCACGCGCTTTCCGGCGATGGTGAACGCCGTGCAGGGCACGCACCACGTGCAGGGCACCAGCACCATCGCGGAAGGCATCGCGGTCGGCACGCCCGGCGTGCTGACGCGGGACGTCATCGAAAAGCACGTCGACGACCTGCTGCTGGTCGACGAAGGCGACATCGAGCAGGCCGTGCTGATGCTGCTGGAGATCGAGAAGACGCTGGTCGAGGGCGCCGGCGCGGCCGGGCTGGCGGCGCTGATCCGGCATCCGGCGCGCTTTCAGGGCAAGAAGGTCGGGCTGGTGCTGTCGGGCGGCAACATCGACCCGCTGCTGCTGGCGGCCATCATCGAGCGCGGCATGGTGCGGGCCGGCCGGCTGGCCCGGCTGCGCGTGAGCGCGCGCGACGTGCCAGGCATGCTGGCCCGCATCACCACGACGGTCGCCGAAGCGGGCGCCAACATCGACGAGGTGCACCACCAGCGGGCCTTCACCATGCTGGCGGCACAGAACGTGGAGATCGAACTGGTGCTGCAGACGCGGGGGCGCGAGCACCTGGCCGCCGTGCTCGCCGCCCTGCGGCAGGCGGGCTTCGAGGCGGAAGAACAGCAGTCGCATTGACCCCTGCCCCGGGAAGGCCCTTGGACGGCGACCGGGTCGGTTGGCTAAAATGAAGGCAATCCCCGGTTTGAATACAAAGGAACTACTCATGTCCACCCCCACGCCTGTTGAGCCCGGCCACGACGCCCTGGTCGAGAAAGACGCGGTCGAATCGGTCGTGCACCTGATGCCGCTCGTGCTGCCGCTGGTGGGGGGCGTGCTGATGCTGCTCCTAGCCTCCATCGCCATCTACATGGCCTGAAGGTGCGGTTGGACCTGCTGCGCGGCTCGATCTCGCACCTGCGGTCCTCGCCGTACAGCAGTACGGCTGCGGTTCTCGGCGCAAGCTCGAACCGCTCGCGACGGTCCCACCACACCTTCAACGTCGCAGGCTGAGCGCTTCGCCTGCGGCGCATTGCTTCCATCGACGCGGCCCACGAGCCGCACAGAGCGAAAACGTTTTTTCAAACGGCCCTCACGCCGCCACCGAGCCCCGCTCGAAAAGACGATTTTTCAACTCCTGGAGACTTTCGATGAACGCACCCACGATGAAGGGCCTGCCCATTCAGGCGCCGAGCTACGTCAAGAACGCCAAGCTGATCGCCTGGGTGGCCGAGATGGCCGCCCTGTGCAAGCCCGAGAGCGTCTACTGGTGCGACGGCAGCACCGAAGAGTACGACCGCCTCTGCCAGCAACTGGTCGATGCCGGCACCTTCAAGAAGCTGAACCCGGCCAAACGGCCCAACTCCTTCCTTGCCAATTCCGATCCGGTCGACGTGGCACGGGTCGAAGACCGCACCTACATCTGCTCGGCCAAGAAGGAGGACGCCGGCCCGACCAACAACTGGATGGCGCCGGCGGAGATGCGTGCGACGCTGCAGCCTCTTTTCGACGGCTGCATGAAGGGCCGCACGATGTACGTCGTGCCCTTCTCGATGGGTCCGCTGGGCTCGCCGATCGCGCACATCGGCATCGAGCTGTCCGACAGCGCGTACGTGGCGGTGAACATGAAGATCATGACCCGCATGGGCAAGGCCGTGTACGACGTGCTGGGCGCCGACGGCGAGTTCGTGCCCTGCGTGCACACCGTGGGCGCACCGCTGGAAGCCGGCCAGAAGGACGTGAGCTGGCCCTGCAACACGACGAAGTACATCGTCCATTACCCGGAAACCCGCGAGATCTGGAGCTACGGCTCGGGCTACGGCGGCAACGCGCTGCTGGGCAAGAAGTGCTTCGCGCTGCGCATCGCCTCGACCATGGGCCGCGACGAAGGGTGGCTGGCCGAACACATGCTGATCCTGGGCGTGACCAACCCCGAAGGCAAGAAGTACCACGTGGCCGCCGCCTTCCCGAGCGCCTGCGGCAAGACCAATTTCTCGATGCTCGTGCCGCCGGCCGGCTTCGAGGGCTGGAAGGTCACGACCATCGGCGACGACATCGCCTGGATCAAGCCGCAGGCCGATGGCTCGCTGCGCGCCATCAACCCGGAAGCCGGCTACTTCGGCGTGGCGCCGGGCACCAACTACACGACCAACCCGAACTGCATGCGCAGCCTGGACAAGGACGTGATCTTCACCAACGTCGCGCTCACCGACGACGGCGACGTCTGGTGGGAGGGCATGGAGCAGGACGCGGAAGGCAAGGCGCTGCCCGCACACCTCATCGATTGGCAGGGCAAGGACTGGACGCCGGAGAGCGCCAAGGCAGACGGCGTCGGCGGCAAGCTCAAGCCCGCTGCCCACCCCAACGCCCGCTTCACCGTGGCCGCGACCAACAACCCGGCGCTCGACGACGCCTGGGACGATCCGAAGGGCGTGAAGATCGACGCCTTCATCTTCGGCGGCCGCCGCTCGACCACCGTGCCGCTGGTGACCGAAGCGCGCAACTGGACCGAGGGCGTCTACATGGCCGCCACGATGGGTTCGGAAACCACCGCCGCCGCCACCGGCCAGGCCGGCGTGGTGCGCCGCGACCCCTTCGCCATGCTGCCCTTCATGGGCTACAACATGAGCGACTACTTCCAGCACTGGCTCGACCTGGGCAAGAAGCTGGAGGCCTCGGGCGCCGTGCTGCCCAAGATCTACACGACCAACTGGTTCCGCAAGGGCGCGGACGGCAAGTTCGTCTGGCCGGGCTACGGCGAGAACATGCGCGTGCTCAAGTGGATGATCGACCGCATCGAGGGCAAGGCCGGCGACGGCGTCGCGCACGTCACCGGCGTGAGCCCGCGCTACGAGGACCTCAACTGGACCGGGCTGGATTTCAGCGCCGCCCAGTTCGACACGGTCACCAGCATCGACAAGGCCGCCTGGCAGGCCGAACTGAAGCTGCACACCGAGCTGTTCGAGCAACTCGCGCACCACCTGCCGAAGGAGCTGCCGGAAACCAAGGCGGCCATCGCCCAGCGACTCGCGGCCTGAACGCGCAACGGGCGCTTCGCGCGCCCATGAAAAAAGCCGCCCGAGGGCGGCTTTTTCTTTGCGCTCAGCGCAGGGCTCAGTAGTACTTGCCGAGGTTCACTCGGCGCATGGCTTCGTACAGCGTCGGCACCTTCACGTCGGCCGAACGCTGGGCCATCATGGCGCGGGCCAGTTGGGCCGGCACGGCGGCCGGGGCACCGATCACCGCTTCGTGACGGGTCACGGCGGCCTGGATGTCGTTCATGATGCGCTGGTCGTACTTGGCGTAGGCCAGGAAGCGTGCATCGGCTTGTGCGGCGTGGCGGCGACGGGCGTAGGCGGTCCAGCCAGCGGTGGCGCGGACGGCCAGGGTGCGGGCCGTGTCGGCGAAGAAGGCCAGGGCGACGAAAGCCACGCCCCACATCACCAGCCAGGCGGCGAGCAGGCCGCCTTCGTTCAGGTTCGACACCAGCTTGTCGGCGACGACGAGCATGGCCGAGACGATGGCGGCGAGCAGCAGGGCGGCCAGGCCGCGCGAACCATTGAAGTTGCCCGTGGCGCGGAGATGGTCAAAAACGGCTTCGGCGCGGGCGACGCCCGGATGAGCCGCGGGTTGTTCGACGTGGACAAAGCTGGTCATGAGAATTCCCTCCAAGGGGTGAATGGCCGAAGCCGATGGAACGAATATTAGGGGTTACCCTAGTGTTCCGCCACTTTATCTTTCTGATGTTTATCATTCACCAGGATGATGAACGTCAACTTTCGCACGCTGGATCTCAACCTCCTGCGCGTTTTCGACGAGGTCATGGCCGAGCGCAACCTGACCCGCGCCGCCCGCAACCTGTCGCTGACCCAGCCCGCCGTGAGCAATGCGCTGCGGCGGCTGCGCGAGGTGCTGGGCGACGAGCTGGTGCGCCGCTCCGGTGCCGGCGTGGAGCCGACACCCCGTGCGCTCGCCCTGTGGCCGACCGTGCGCGACGCCCTGCAGCAGCTCCAGCACACCCTGGCACCCAGCGAATTCGACGCCGCCGTGGCCGACACCACCTTCGTGCTGGCGATGGCCGACGCCACCGCCGCCGAGCTGATCCCCGGCCTTGTCCAGATCATGCAGGCCGAGGCGCCGGCGATCTCGGTGCGCGTCGTGCCGCTGACCACGCGCGACCCGCGCCAGCTGCTCGAGAACGAGGAAGCGGACATGGCCATCGGCTACTTTCCCGCCGTGATCGCCAGCCTGACCGCGCGCGGCCAGTCCGGCGTGGCAGTGCCCTTCGAGGCGCAGCGGCTCTATGTGGGTCAGTATGTGTGTGTGATGCGGCGCGGCCATCCGCTGGCGGACAAGCCGCTGACGCTCGACGACTACTGCGCGGCGCGCCACCTGCTGGTGAGCTTCTCGGGTCGGCCCTACGGCTTCATCGACCAGACGCTCGCGGCTCTAGGTCGGGAGCGCCGCATCGCGGTCACGGTGAATCAGTTCTTCACGGCCGGCCGCGTGGTGGCGAACTCGGACCTGCTCACGGTCCTGCCGCGGCACTTCGTGCGGGTGACCGGCATCGACGAGCAACTGGTGCTGCGCGATCTGCCCTTCGACCAGCCGCTGGTCCACGTGGACGCGGTCTGGCATCGGCGTGCGCAGCACGGGCATGCGCACGAATGGCTGCGCGCGGCACTGGTACGGGCGGCGGCGGCGGCGTTCGCGCGCTCGCTGCTGGGGCAACCCGCCCCGGGAACGGCGGCGGTGCCGTGAGTATTGGTATGGGGCCGACAGGCGCGCTTCAGCGCACCACGCGCAGCCAGGCGCTGGCAGCGACGCGCAGGTCTTGCGCATCGTGGGCGTCATGGCCGGCACGAAGGTCGGCGCTCTCCATCAGGAGCGATGCCGGGCTGGCGGGGGTTTCGTCGGCGGGGGAGCGGAAGAAACGGGCGATGTGGGCGAGCAGACTGAACATGATGTTTGCGCGGCCGGATCCCGCGCTGGTGTTGGGACTAGACCGTAGATTAAGGGTTATCCCTAGTCTTTCCAGCCCGACTTCATGCGCCTTGCACATAAGGGCATTCGCCTAGACTGAACCCAATGAAGCTTCAGCTGCTTTCCGACCTGCACCTGGAGTCGCACCCCCGCCTGCGCATCGCGCCCGCGCCCGGTGCCGACTTGCTGGTGCTGGCGGGCGACCTCGGCTCTTACCAGAATGGCTCCCGGCTGGAAGACACGGATTTCGGCCTCGGCCGCTTCTCGCCGCGCCACGGCTGGCCGACACCGGTGTTCTACGTGCCCGGCAACCACGAATACGACGCCACCGATTTCGACGACACGCACGCGCGGCTGCGCACACTGTGCGATGAACTCGGCATCGTCTGGCTGGAGCGGGAAATCGTCGTGCACCACGGCGTGCGCTTCATCGGCACGACGCTGTGGGCCGATTTCGACGCGCTGGTCGCCCCAACCGACGACCTGGGCGAGCGGCTCAAGAAGCGCGGCAAGGCCACGCGCGCCGCCGATTTCTACCTGGCGAAGGCGGCCACCACGCGCGGCGGACACCCTTTCATGGCGTCGCAAATGCGAGAGCATGCACTCACTTGCGAGTCCTGGCTGACCGAAGCCCTCGCCCAGCCTTTCGACGGCACGACCGTCGCCATCACCCACTTCGCGCCGACGCTGGCCAGTGCCGACCCGCGCTACGGCCTGCGCCCCGGCACCGCCGGCTTCTGCAACAGCCTGGACCACCTGCTGCCCCAGGCCGACCTGTGGCTGCACGGCCACCTGCACTGCGCCTTCGACTATGTGAAGGACGGCTGCCGGGTAATCGCCAACCCGCTGGGCTACGCGGCCAAGGGCGAACAGGACGGCTTTCGCCCCGACCTGCTGATCGAGGTGGCCTGATGCTCAACGGCCTGTGGCTTGGCTTCTTCCTGGTCGCGGCGGTCGCCGGGCTGGTCCGCTGGCTGGTCGGCGGCGACCCGACCGTGTTCGCCGCCATGGTCGAGAGCCTGTTCGCCATGGCCAAGCTGGCCGTCGAGGTGATGGTGCTGCTCTTCGGCACGCTGACGCTCTGGCTCGGCCTGCTGCGCATCGCCGAAGCGGCCGGCCTGGTCGCCTGGCTGGCGCGGCTGCTCGGCCCGCTGTTCCGCCGGCTGATGCCGGAGGTGCCGGCCGGCCACCCGGCGCTGGGCCTGATCACCATGAACTTCGCCGCCAACGCGCTGGGGCTGGACAACGCCGCCACCCCCATCGGCCTGAAGGCGATGCGCGAGCTGCAGACGCTCAACCCGCACCCCACGACGGCGAGCAACGCGCAGATCCTGTTCCTGGTGCTCAACGCCTCGTCACTCACGCTGCTGCCGGTGACCATCTTCATGTACCGCGCGCAGCAGGGCGCGGCCGATCCGACGCTGATCTTTCTGCCGATCCTGCTGGCGACCAGCGCTTCCACGTTGGTCGGCCTGCTGTCGGTGGCCCTGGTGCAACGGCTGAAGCTGTGGGACCCGGTCGTGCTCGCCTACCTGCTGCCCGGTGCGCTGCTGCTCGGCGGCTTCATGGCGCTGCTGGCGACGCTCTCTTCCGCGGCGCTGGCCGCCCTGTCGTCGCTGCTGGGCAACCTCGTGCTCTTCGGCCTGGTGATCGCCTTCCTGGTGATCGGCGCGCTGCGCCGCGTGCCGGTGTACGAGCGCTTCATCGAAGGCGCGAAGGAAGGCTTCGACGTCGCGAAGAACCTGCTGCCCTACCTGGTGGCGATGCTCTGCGCCATCGGCGTGCTGCGTGCGTCGGGCGCGCTCGACATGGCGCTCGACGGCATCCGCTGGTTGGTGGTGCAGACCGGCTGGGACACGCGCTTCGTCGACGCGCTGCCCACCGCGCTGGTCAAGCCCTTCTCGGGCAGCGCGGCCCGCGCCATGCTGATCGAGACCATGAAGAGCCAGGGCGTCGACAGCTTTCCAGCACTGGCGGCGGCGGTCATCCAGGGCAGCACCGAGACCACCTTCTATGTGTTGGCCGTTTACTTCGGCGCGGTCGGCATCCAGCGCGCGCGGCATGCGGTGGCGTGCGCGCTGGCCGCCGAGGCCGCGGGCGTGGTCGCCGCCATCGCGGTCTGCTACTGGTTCTTCGGATAGCCCGCGCGACAGAGCGGGCGGGGCGCATCGGCCAGAATAGGTCTTCCCTCTCCTTCTGCCCTTCCCCCGTGACCGTTCCCGTCCAGGCGCAGCCGCCCTCCTTCTCGGCCGACGAGTTCCGCCAGGCACTCGGCATGTTCGCCACCGGCGTGACCATCGTCACGGCGCGCGCGGCCGACGGCTCGCTGGTCGGGCTCACGGCCAACTCGTTCAACTCGGTCTCGCTGAGCCCGCCGCTGGTGCTGTGGAGCCTGGCGTTGAGCGCGGGCTCGATGCCGACGCTGAGCACCGGCTCGCACTACGCCATCAACATCCTGTCTGCGAGCCAGAAAGAACTTGCCGAGCGCTTCGCGAAGAAGCGCGACGACCGCTGGCAGGACGTCGCCTTCACCGAAGGCATCGGCGGCGCGCCGGTGCTCGCGGGCGCGGCGGCCAGCTTCGAGTGCTTCAACCGCAGCCGCTACGACGAAGGCGACCACGTGATCTTCGTCGGCGAGGTGGAGCGCTGCTCGCACACGCCCGGCGCGTCGCCGCTGCTGTTCCACGGCGGGCGCTTCTACACGGAACACCCGCTCTAGATCAGCCGTCCACCGGGCGGGCCGGTGTTGTCAGCAGCAGCTGGTAGAAGGCCGCATCCAGCCATCGGCCGAACTTGAACCCGACCTGCTGGAGCGTGCCCGAATGCGTGAAGCCCAGTCGCTCGTGCAAGGTGATGCTGCCCTGATTGCTGGCATCGATGCAGCCGACGAGCGCGTGAAGATCGGCCGCACGAGCGCGGCGAACGAGCTCCGCGATCAGCGTCTTTCCGAGCCCCTGGCCGCGGTGGTCGTGGTGCACATAGACACTGTGCTCGACGGTGTACTTGTAGGCCGGAAAGGCGCGGAAGGTGCCCCAGCTCGCGAAGCCCAGCAACTTCCCCGAGGCGTCCACGGCGCCGACGACGGGAAAGCCATGGGCTCGCTTGGTTGCGAACCAGGTGGCCATCGCTTCCGGCGGACGCGGCACGTAGTCATAGAGCGCTGTCGAGTGGACGATCGCCTCGTTGAGGATGGCCAGGATCGCGGCGGCATGCGCGCCTTCGTTGCAGTCCACGAGGCGTACGGCGTCGTTCGTCATTGCATGGGACCTTGAATCCAGCGGGCCAGCGCCTCGTCGCAGATCGCCACGATGTACTTGGCCGGTTGAGAAGAAGGGTTGCTGTAGACCAGCGGTCTATCCAGCCGCAGCGCCAGGCAGTCGCCGCTGCGCAGCAAATGGCGCGCATCGCCCAGCGTGACCTCGATCTGGCCTTGCAGCACCCAGATCTGCTGCTCGAGCGCCGGCCGGCGCGCGCTCGATTCATAGGCGACCCGTGCCTTCGCGGGGAAGTGGACCTCGACCAGCTGGATCGGCGTCGGCCAGTTCGGTGGCGACAGGTTGCGCCGCAGGTAGCCCGATTCAGGGTCTTTCCAGATGGCCTGCGCCGCGCGCCGAACCAGGGGCCGTCGTTCTTCGTCTGCCTCCTCGGGGCCGAAGAGGCTGGCCATCGAGACGCCCAGCCCCGCGGCCAGCTTCTCGAGGACCACGGCGGTCGGGCTGGCTTCGGCGCGCTCGATCAGGGAAATCATCGACCGGCTGACACCGCTGTTCGAGGCGAGTGCGTCCAGAGTCTCGGAACGCGCCGCCCGAAGGTCGCGCACCCGCTTTGCAATGCGGGTGTTGATGTCGTCGACGCTCGCCGTCTTGTCTTCCTTCATGTTGGATGAGTATCCAACATACTGGATCGACCGGCAAGACGTTCCTCTTCCCACTCCCGCCTGCCGGTTGCCTCTTTAGGACGTGCCGTAGGTCGCGGCGAAGCGCTGCTGCAGGTAGTCGTGCGTCGTGATCGGCGCGTAGCGTGGCGATTCGCCGGCGCGCACGCACGACGGGATGGCGCTCACCAGCGCATCGGGGTTGGGGTCGACGAACAGCGCGATCGAATAGCGCTCCGCCGCGGGCTTCAAGACGCGGTGCGGCGTCGACACGTAGAGGTCGTTCGTCCAGCGCATCAGGCAGTCGCCGATGTTGCAGATGAAGGCACCGTGCAGCGCCGGCGCGTCGAGCCACACGCCGTCGCGCCGCTGCACCTGCAGACCGGCCACGCCGTCGGTCGCGAGCAGGGTGACGTTGCCGTAGTCGGTGTGCGTGCCGGCGCCGAGCCGGCCGGCCGGCACCGCCTGCGCGGGCACCGGGTAGTGCAGCAGGCGCAGCGTGGCGAGCGGGCGATCGATCTTGTCGGCGAAGTAGTCCTCGGGCAGGTCGAGGTCCAGCGCGAAGGCCTGGTGCAGCCGCGCGCCGACCGCGAGCACCTCGTCGAAATAGCGCTGCACCGTGTCACGGAAGCCGGGCAACTCGGGCCACGCGTTGTCGGGCCGGGTCGCGCCGTCGGTCCAGATCAGGTTGAAGGCTTCCTTGTGGTCCGCCGCGGTCTTCTCGTCGAGCGCTTCGACGCCGAGGCCGACATAGCCGCGGTTGCTGCCGAGCTGGTCGATCGCCATCTTCCGCTTGACCTCGGCCGGCTGCGCGAAGAGGCGCGCGCTCTCGGCGAAGGTCGCATCGGTCAGCGGCACCGGCACGCCGTGGCCGGTGATCACGAAGAAGCCGACCTCGCGGCAGGCTCGGCCGATCTGCGCGGCGATGGCGCGGCGGTCGGCCGCGTCGTCGGACGCGAGCGGCGCGATGTCGATGAGGGGAATGTCGTGCATGGCTGCATTCTCCGACGCGACAACCGCTCGTGTTGCACGCCAAGCAGCGGCTTACTCGACCTTGATCCCCGCCGCCGCGATGATGCGCGCCAGGTCGCGCCGCTCCTCGGCCAGGTAGGTCGCGAACTGCGCGGGCGTCATCGTCATCGGCTTGAAGCCGGCCTCGGCGAGGCGCCGCACGGTGTCGGGATCGGCCAGCACCGCCGTCATCTCGCGGGCGATGCGCTCGACGATCGCCGGGTCGGTCTTCGCCGGCACCAGCAGGCCTTGCCACGATTCGACGTCGAGCGTCTTGAACTCGGCCGTCTCCGACAGGCTCGGCACGTCGGGCAGCGTGGCCCAGCGCTGGCGCGAGGTCACGCCGTAGCCGCGCACCTTGCCGTCGCGGATGAAGGCCTGCACCAGCGCGACCGGCAGCACCGCCAGGTCGATCTGCCCGCCGGCCAGCTCGGTCAGCACCTGCGGCCCCGACTTGTAGGGCACGTGCACCATGTCCAGCCCGGCCTGCTGCTTGATCATCTCGGCCGTCACGTGCAGGCCGGTGCCCACGCCGTCGGTGCCGAAATTGATCTTGCCCGGCTGGCTGCGGACGAGCTTGACCAGCTCGGCCGCAGTGCGCGCCGGCAGGTCGGGCCGGCCCACCAGCACGAAGGGCGAGGCCGCGACCGGGACGACCGGCGTGAGCTCCTTCAGCGCGTCGTACTTGTAGACGTTGGGCGACACCAGCGGCGCCACGCTGACCGGGCTGGCGACGCCGAAGAGCATCGTGGTGCCGTCGGCCTTCGCGCGGATGACCCGCTGCGTCGCAATGGTGCCGGACGCGCCGACGGTGTTCTCGATCACGATGGTCTGCTTGAGCCGCTCGGCCAGCTTGGGCATGAGGAGGCGCGCGGCCACGTCGACGCTGCCGCCCGGCGAGAACGGCACGACCGCCGTGATGGGTTCGGCGGGCCAGGCGGCCGGTTGCGCGAAGGCGGCCAAGGGCATGGTCAGCAGGAGCGCGAGCGCGGCGAAGCGACGGCGCGTGGCTGTGATGGAAGACGTGAATGTGGACATGAGGGTGCTCGGTGAGTGTTCGTGAATCGGATCGAAAGGTCGCGCTTCAGGCACGCAACCAGGGCAGCTGCGCCGCCTGGTAGCGCCAGGTCTGGAACACGCTGTTCAGCCGGCCGGGGCCGGTCTTGCGGGCCGCCGCATCGGGGTATTCGGCGAACCACGGCAGGATGTATTCCCACACGACTTCGCCTTCGGGGTTCACCTCGAACAGCCGGCCGGTGGCCGATTCGGTGATGTGCGTGTTGCCGTTCCACAGCCGCTGGGCGTTGCCCATGAAGGCGGTGAAGAAGGCATTGACCATCTCGTCGGCGTACGACCAGACGACCTCGCCGGTCTTCGGGTCGATCTCGACGACGCGCGAGAACGGCACGTGGCTGCCGGTGCGGAAGTTGCCGTTGTCGAAGGCCAGGATGTGGCCGTTGGACAGCGCCATCGGTGCGTGCTGGTGCGACACCACGCTCGGCGGGATGTGCAGCGTCACGCCGCCGCTCGCCTTGTCGACGCCGATGATGCCGGCCGTGGTGCGCAGGCTCATCAGCACGCGGCCTTCGGCGTCGACGTCGAGGCCGTTGACCAGCGGCCAGTGGTAGCGGCCGAAGCCGGGGTGGATCGGGAAGTCTTCGGGCTTCAGGTGCTCCCACGACTTCCACTCCCAGACCAGCTCGCCCGCGCGGTTCACTTCGCGGATCACGTCGCCATACATCTGTTCGTCGGGGCCGTGCGCCGTGCCACCCGGCACGCGGTCGGCGAAGCCGGCCGGTACCGGCGCGCAGGCGGCGTAGAGCAGGTGACCGTTGGCCAGCCACTTGGCGTCGTGGTGATGCGTCGGGTCTTCGTAGTGCCAGACGACTTCGCCCTCGGGCGTGACCTCGGAGAAATCGCCCCCGTGCCACATCGACCAGGCCGGGTAGAGGTCGGGCGACTTCGCGTGGTTGCCGTTGTAGCCCATGTTGCCGTTCGGCAGGATCACCGCGTGGCGACCGGCGCGCAGCGGCATCTTCCAGTGGTGCATCACCTCGCCGTCCATGCCGACGAGGTAGACGTTGCCGTCGGCCGTCTGCGGCGCGATCAGCGTGTAGCCGCCGGCCGAAGCCGCCGGGTCGTGGGCGATGAGGCCGACGCCGCGGCGGCGCTGGGTGATCTGGTCGACGGTGGTGGTCAATTCGGGCTCCTGAGGTGCGCAGGCCGCACCGTTGCAGCCTGTCGATGGAGCGGAATCTAGGCGCTTGTTAGCGTCTGGAAAACCTGATTGTTTTGAACGACGTGTTCGTAAATTCCGTACAGTCCGCGGATGGCCGCCATTTCCCAGTCCTTCCGCTGTTTCGACGAGGTCGCACGGCGCGGCTCCATTCGCAAGGCGGCCGAGTCGCTGCACCTCACGGCCGCCGCGGTGCACCAGCAGATCCTCAACCTCGAGGCTCAGGTCGGCACCCCGCTGTTCGACCGGTTGCCGCGCGGCATGCAGCTGACCAGCGCGGGCGAGATCATGGTCGCGGCGGTGCGCCGCAGCCAGCGCGACTTCGACAGCGCGCTGTCGCATGTCGAAGACCTGCGCGCGCTGCGGCGCGGCCACATCAGCCTGGCGGTGTCGCATTCGTCGGCCGAGCAACTGGTGCCCGACGTGATCGAGATCGCGATGCAGCGTTACCCCGGCGTGACCTACAGCGTGCGCTCGGGCAGCGGCGAGAACATCCTGAAATGGGTGGCCACCGGCGAAGCCGACATCGGCTTCTGCCTGCGCCGCAAGCCTCCGCCCGGCGTGGAAGAGGTGCGCGGCTTCCCGCAGCAGCTGGGCCTGGTCACGCCGCCCGGCCACGCGCTCACGCAACTGGGCCGCGCGCCACGGCTGCGCGACTGCCTCGACCACCCGCTGATCCTCATGACGCCCGACACCGAGCTGCGCGCCATGGTCGACCAGATCGACCACCGCGAACACCGCAAGGCGCGGCCGCTGGTCGAGACCAGTTCGGTGGCGATGGTGCGGCGCCTGGTGCGCAGCGGCGTCGGCATCGGCTTCCTGATCCCGGAGAACGTGGTCGAAGACGTGGCCGCCGGCACGCTGGCGTGGCAGGGCCTGGCCGACTCCGGCGCTTGGTCGCACGACTGCCTGTACCAGCGCAGCGGCCAGACCACGACGGTCGCGATGGGCATGTTCCTGGAATTCCTGGAGGCGCAGCTCACGGCCATCGCCAAGCGCTTCGAGGGTGCGGGCTCGGCGCTGGCGGCCGTGAAGTTCGCGGTCTGAAGCGGCCAGCTACGATCCCGGGCCGACACCTCGCGCCCTCCAGAGACATGACCGACCGCAAGACCCACCTCGACCCCCGCGCCACCACCATCCTCGTCGCCTGCTGCGCCTTCTGGGGCCTGCAGCAGATCCTCATCAAGACGACGGTCGTCGAGGTGCCGCCGATGTGGCAGGCCACCATCCGCATGACGGGTGCGGTCGTGTTGCTGATGCTGTGGTGCCTGGCGCGCGGCGTGAAGCTGTTCGAGCGCGACGGCACGCTGGGGAGTGGGCTGCTGGTCGGCGGGCTCTTCGCGGGAGAGTTCCTCTGCATCTACACCGGGCTGCAGTACACGAGCGCGTCGCGGCTCACGGTGTTTCTCTATTGCGCGCCCTTCACCGTGGCGCTGCTGCTGCCGCGCTTCGTGCCCTCCGAAAAGCTGCGCGGCGTGCAATGGATCGGCCTGGCGCTGGCCTTCGCGGGGGTTGTGTTCGCGTTCAGCGAGAGCTTCACGCACCCGGCCGGCTCGACGCAGTTGCGCGGCGATGCGCTCGCACTGCTGGCCGGCCTGCTGTGGGGGCTGACCACGCTGGCACTGCGCACCACGAAGATGGCGACGGCCACGGCCGAGAAGGCGCTCTTCTATCAGATCGCCGTCACGGCGGCGGCCTCGCCCCTGATGTCGCTCCTGCTCGGCGAGCAACGCGGCTGGTCGTACTCGGGCTACGCCTGGTTCTCCATCGCGCTGCAGACCGGCATCGGCGCCTTCGCCACCTACCTGGCGTGGATGTGGCTGGTGCGGCACTACCCGGCCACGCGCATCTCGTCGTTCACCTTTCTCACGCCGCTGTTCGCGCTGGTGTTCGGCGTGGTGCTGCTCAAGGAGCCGCTCACGGTGCAGCTCGTGCTGGCGCTGCTGGGGGTGGGCGTGGGGATCCTGCTGGTGAACCGGAAGGCGCCTGCCGCATGACGCTCGCCGCCATCCCCCCGGCCCACCTCGCCACCTGGGCCATCGCCGCACTCGCCACCGCCGCCGTCATCCTGCGGCCGGGCCGCTGGCCGGAGGCCGTCTGGGCCGTGGCCGGCGCACTGCTGCTGGTGGCGGCGCAGCTGCTGCCGTGGCGCGAGGCGCTGCACGCGGTCGGCAAGGGACTCGACGTGTACCTCTTTCTCGCCGGGATGATGCTGATCTCGGAGCTCGCGCGGCGCGAGGGGCTGTTCGACTTTCTGGCGGCACGCGCGGTGCGCCACGCGCGCGGCTCGGCGACGCGGCTCTTCTTCGGCGTGTATGCCATCGGCGTGGTGGTGACGGTGTTCATGTCGAACGACGCCACGGCCGTGGTGCTCACGCCGGCCGTGTACGCGGCCGCGAAGAAGGCCGGCGCCAAGCCCCTGCCCTACCTGCTGGCCTGCGCCTTCATCGCCAACGCGGCGAGCTTCGTGCTGCCGATCTCGAACCCGGCCAACCTGGTGATCTTCGGCGCGCACCTGCCGCCGCTGGGGACGTGGATCGCGCAGTTCGCGCTGGCCTCGGTGGCGTCGATCGTCGTCACCTACGCGGTGCTGCGTTGGTTGCAGCGGGGCGCCCTGGCCGCGCCGATCGCACGCGACATCGAACAGCCCGTGCTGTCCACCGGTGGCCGCTGGGCGGGCTGGGGCATCGCGATCGTGGCGGTGGTGCTGGTGGTCACGTCGGCGCTCGACGGACCGCTCGGCGCGATGACGCTCGGCGCCAGTGCGCTGGCCTGCATCGGCGTGCTGCTGCGCGAACGCAGCGCGCCCTGGCCGCTCCTGCGCGGCGTGTCGTGGAGCGTGCTGGCGCTGGTCGCCGGCCTCTTCGTGCTCGTCGAAGGGCTGGTGCATTCGGGCCTGATCCCCTTGCTGAGCCACACGCTGGCCGACGCCGCGAAGGCCTCGCCGACCGGCACCGCCCTCGGCAGCGGCGCGCTCGTCGCCCTGCTGTGCAATCTGATGAACAACCTGCCGGCCGGTCTGATCGCCGGGTCGGTGCTGGCGAGTGCCGATGCCTCGCCGCTGATCCGCAGCGCGGTGGCCATCGGCATCGACCTGGGGCCGAACCTGTCGCTCACCGGCTCGCTCGCCACGTTGCTGTGGCTGGTCGCGATCCGGCGCGAGGGCGAGAACGTAACGGCCTGGCAGTTCCTGCGCGTCGGCGCGGTGGCGATGCCGCTCGCCCTGGCCGCTGCGCTCGGTGCGCTGGTCCTGCAGTATCGGCTGTGGGGCTGATCCGCTAACGATCGCCCAACAGATCGCGCAGCGCATGGCCCCACAGCGCATGCGCCGGCCCGGACGCTTGGTGCCCGAAGGCCGTGTCCATTTCCACGTAACGCAGAGCCTGCGGGCGGCTGGCGGGAGCCAGGGCCGCACGCACCGCCGGATCGGGTGGAAAGAGCTGATCGCTGTTGGCGACCACGTACAGCACGTCGGCACGCAGGCCTTCGAGCCGCGGCCGGACATCGAAACCCAGCGCGGCCTTGAGCAGCACGATCAGCGAGTGCGGATCGAATTCGGCCGCCCACGCCGCCGCCATCCGGTCCATTCGCTGATCGCGTTCGCGCGGTGTCATCCCTTGCGCCGCCAGGACCGCATCCATCCCATAGGCCTGCAGCGTGGCCCGCCGCAGACGCTTCATCGTCTCCGGCATACCGCCGCCCGCATGGAATCGCCCGGCGTTCCACGACGGATCGGCCTGCAGCTCGGCTTGCAGCGACCGCAGATTCATGAGCGGGTTCGGGGGCAGGTAGGGCGCCGACACGACGACACCGATCGCATCGACCCATCCGGGATGGTCCAGTGCCCACTGCAAGGCCTGGAAGCCACCGAGGGACGGCCCGACCACCGCACGCAGGTGGCGCACGCCGAGCCGCCCGAGCAGTTCGCGCTGGACATGGACGATGTCCGCGAAGCACACATCGGGAAAGTCCGGCCCGTAAGGAGCCCCGGTGCGCGGATCGATGCTGGCCGGGCCGGTCGTGCCGTAGCACGAACCGAGCACGTTCGAGCAGACGATGAAGTAGCGGTCCGTGTCCAGCGGCTTGCCAGGGCCGATCAAGGGTGCCCACGAGCCTTCCGCCACGCCGTCGCCGTGCGCGAGCATCTGATGGCTCGCGGTGTAGCCGTGCGTGACGAGGATGGCATTGCGGCCGTCGGCGGCCAGCTGTCCATAGCTGGCGTAAGCCACGGAGACCGCGGGCAAGGAGACGCCGGAGGCCAGCCGGAATTCGCCGATCGAAAGGGTCTGGGTACTACTCAATCTGGATTCCTGCATCCTTGATGGTGCGAAGCCAGCGGGTGGTTTCGGCACGCACGAATTTGTCGAAGTCGGCCTGGGAGGTGGTGGCAAAGGGGATCCATCCCTCGGCACTCAGCCGATCCTGCACATCCTTGGACTGAACGGCCTTGAGGGTGGCGTCGTGCAGCCGTTCGACGATGGCCGACGGCGTGCCCTTCGGCGCATCCAGGCCGGCCCACGATGTCACCACGAGTTCGGAGAAGCCGGCCTCCACGAAGGTCGGCACGGCCGGAAACACCGGATTGCGCTGGCGACTCGTCACGGCCAGGGCCTTGAGCTTGCCACCCTGGATGTGCGGGATGGCCGTGTCCTGATTGATCGCCATCAGCGGGACAACCCCCGCGAGCACATCTTGCAAGGCGGGTGCGGTGCCCTTGTAGGCGACGTGATTCATCCGGATGCCGGCCAGGCGCTGGAACATCTCCATCGTCAGGTGTCCCGAGGTGCCGTTGCCGCCGCTGCCGAAGTCGATGCTCGACGGCTTCTTTTTGGCCAGCGCCACCAGCTGCGCCACGGTGCTGGCTTCGAAGTCGGGTTTGGCGACCAGGATGTTCGGTCCCTGGGTCATGGGCGCGATGTGGACGAAGTCGCTCACATAGTCGTAGGGCAGCTTCGGGTACAGGCCGGGATTGATCGTGTTGAACACCCCGGTGAACAGCAACGTGTAGCCGTCGGCCGGCGCCTTGGCGACCACCGCGGTCCCGAGCGAGCCTCCTGCGCCACCGCGGTTGTCGACCACGAAGGGCTGTCCGAAAGCCTTTCCAAGTTCGACAGCCAGCATGCGTGCCAGCCGGTCCGTGGCGCCACCGGGCGGGGTCGGAACGATCAGCCGCACCGGTTTGGAAGGCCACGGCTCGCCCTGCGCCCACACGGCGGCCGGAAGCATGGCGGTGCCCAGCATCGCTGCAAAAGCACGCCGGCTGAGAGGAAGGTGCATGGCTGTCTCCGAGTTTTTGTTGGATGCGGAGCGGGAATGGTATCGGTACCATTTGGGGCGTCAACCCGCGAATCCTCATGGTTATCCCTGGGGTGGGCACCCGATCAGCTGGTGCCGCGCTGCGCGATCGAGAAGCCGACGTCGACTGCTTTCACAGCCTCTGCGCGCCCTTCGATCAGCGCCATCAGCATGCCGGCCGCCGTTCGGCCGATCGCTTCGCCGTCGACATGCACGGTGCTCAGCGAAGGCTCGAGGTCGCTCCCGAACGGAAGATCGCCGCAACCCATCACGGCCAGGCGGGCCGGCACCGCGAGCCCGCGCAACCGCGCCTCCGCGAGAACACCCAGGGCCACGAGGTCGGAGCTGCAGAAGACCGCATCGACCTCGGGCGTGCCCGCGAGCACGGAGGCCAATCCGATCCGCCCATCCATCAAGGTCGCCGGCGCCTTCACCGCATGGGTGACGGGCGGATGCAGCCCCAGGCGGGCCGCTTCGTCGCAGAAGGCCTCGCTGCGCAGCCGCGAGCGCGTGTCGTCGCCGCCGAACAGCGCCAGGCGCCGATAGCCCCGTCCGTGGAAGTAACGCACGACGTCCCGCGCCATGGCCGCGTGCGAAAAGCCGACGAGCATGTCGAGCGGCGTGGGCGTCAGGTCCCAGGTTTCCACGATGGGGACACCGCTGGCGCGCAACCGCTCGGACCACGCTGCATCCTCGAGCACACCGGTCAGCACGATGCCGCCCGGCCGTCGGCCCAGGATGGTCTCCAGCAGCGCATCGCGCCGTGCGTTGTCGTAGCCGGTCTGTCCGAGCAACAGCTGGTAGCCGTTGGCCTCCAGGGCATCGCCAAGGGCTTGCAACATCGGATGCAGGGTCAGCGTGGAGATCGTCGGCACCACGGCGGCAATGAGACGGCTCTGGCCGGACGACAGCGCGCCCGCGGTCAGGTTGGGCACGTAGCCGCTCGCTTTGATGGCGTCCCGGATGCGAAGCCGCACCTGCGCGGAGACCTGGTCGGGCTTGTTCAGTGCACGCGAGACCGTCATGGGCGCGACGCCGGCCATCCGGGCCACGTCGCGGATCGTCACCTGGCCCGTGCCGCGGCGGCGCGGTGGCGCCGGCAGGGGTGACGAGGGTGGGACAAGCGACTCGGGGTGCGACATGCAAAGATTCTAGGAACCCCTCTCGGCGTTCAGCGGTTCTCCAGCCGATTGAAGTCCAGCACCCCGGCGCTCAAGGGCTGATCGCGCGCGTAGCGCGCGTGCACCGCGTCGCTCACGGCCCAGAAGCTCGGGCTGGTGCGCCGCACGCCCCAGCGCTCGACGAAGGCGGTGTAGTCTGCGTCTGAACGCAGCCGGCGGATGGCCTCGGTCATCGCCGGCAGCTCCCCGGCCGTCGCACGGAAGAAGGCATTCGGGTAGCTGCCGACCAGGCCGGGCGTCACGGTCACCGTGTTCTCGTCGGGCCTCAGTTCCCGGCGCTCGCCGAGCAGATGCGACACGCTGCCGTGCGCCGTGTTGCGCAGCAGGTTGAAGGTGGCTGGCGGCGCACCCGGTGCACCCGGCATGTCGACGACGAGCACCGACGACTCCGGCAGCCACTGCAGCGCAGCACCGCGCAGGGCGGCGAGCTCACGCAGGGCCGGCGGCGCGTCCCGGCTCAGCGCGAGGCCGTCGCCGAGCACCGGCGCGAGCCGCGTCTTCATCTGGTCGAGCAGCTCCCGCTTGACGTCCGCCGTCCGGAAGCGGATGCCGCTCTCGACATCGAGCGTGGTGGACGCGCCGCCATAGACCTGCTCGCGCGTGCCGAGGCTGTCGCCGCGGTACCAGCGGTCGCGCACGGCCGTACGCTGCGCCCGCGGCAGCATCGAGATGAAGTTGAACTCGCCTTCCATGCGAAGGAAGTCCATGTAGAGCCGCGAGTTGAGCTGGTGCCCGACGTTGCCGTACACGTCGAAGTTGGCGACCAGCAGGTAGTGGATGCGCTCGAGCAGCGGGTAGCCGATGACCCAGGCGGTCTCGGGCGTGTCGCCGACGAAGCCCTTCACCACGCTCGCGCTGTCGTAGTGGCGGAACACGGTGAGCGCGGCGTTGGCGTTGCGACCCTCGCCGTCCCACAGCAGGCGCAGGTCGAGGTTCTCGGGGCCGCGCAGCTCGCCGGCGTAGAAGTCGGTGCGCGCCTTCAGGTAGCGGTTCTCCAGGCGCGCGTAATGCAGCCACGGAATCAGCACATCGGTGTTGCTGTGGCCGGTCGGCAGGCGCAGCAGGTTGGCGTCGCGCGACAGCAGATCGGCCATCGCCGCGTCGTAGCGCTCGGTCGGCGCCATGAACGTGACCCAGAAGCGGTCGCGGATCACGTCGAGCGCCATCTGGCCGCGGCAGACCGGACCCTTGACGAAGCCCATGATGGTGAACTCCGCCTCGTCGAGCATGAAGCGGTAACGCGCGCCGACCGGCAGCGCCGCGAAGGTGGCGAAGGGGTTGGCGGCCGTGGCCGCGCTGTAGCCCGGCAGCGTGTCCACGCTGTAAGACGCATCGAGAAACAGCGACCGCCAGCGCGCCATGCGATCGGCACCGAGCGCGTAGGGCATGTGCGTCTTCGCGACGATGGTTTCGCGTTCGGGCACCAGCCGGTAGTACACCCGCGCCACGCCCGGGTCGTCGACCGGCCGGCGGCTGCGCACCAGCTGCACGGGCTGCCCTGGCGGCGTGGCCGAGCGCACCAGCTTGAAGTACTGGCGATCGGCATCGTCGTCGAAGTACAGATGCGCGAGGAAGAGATGCTCGTAGGCGTAGCGACTGAACAGCTGCTGCTTGAGCGCATCGCCGTTGAAGAACAGCTCCCACTGCGCCACGCGCTGCAGCGCGAGCGGTGTCGGCGCCCGCGCGGGGCTGGCAGGCGCCCCCAGTTCGAGCCAGCGCGTGAGCGCTCGGTACTCGTCCGCGGCCAGGCCCGGCAGGCCGAAGGGCATGCCGCCGAGCGGCGTGGTGCGCTCGTAGGCATCGATCTGGGTGCCGGCCGGGCAGCTGGCTTCGCGGTTGATGGAGAAATCCAGGCTGGCGTCGGCCACCTCGCCGGCGGGCAAGGGGTGCTGCTGCTTGAGCGCCAGCAGCCGGTGCATCAGGCCGGCCGTCCGGTTGGCCTCGACGGTGGGCGCGTGCTCGTTGAGCACCGCGAAGAAATCGCGCTCGCGCCATTCGGAGGCTTTGTCGGCATCGATGCCGAGCCGGCTCGGCGCGGCCGCCAGCAGGCGCGTGGCGTCGTACACCGGTGTCTTGCTGGCGCCGCGCGCCAGGCCTTCCCAGCTGGTGGCCTTGAGCTGGCACGGTGCGTCGTTGCAGGCATGGCAAACGACACAGCGGCGGTCGAGGATCGGCTGGATCACGCCCTCGTAGGAAGGCGCATCGAGCTGGGTGACCCGCACGTCGAAGCGTTCGGTGTCGGCCGCGCCGAAGCGCGACGCGAAGCCCGACCCGGTGACGACGGCGGCGCAGGCCGCCACGAGCATCAGCCCGATGAGTGCCGCGATACGGCGCATAACGAAATCCCTCGAAGTGCAGACCTTCTGCCCCGGCGATTGTGCGGTGGCCTGTCCGCGCCCGCACCACCCTTTCGGCCGGTGCCGGCCCTGCGGCCGAGCTGCCCATCGGCCCCCAGCGATGCGACATACTGCAAGCCGCCATTTTTGAATGCCCGCCATGACACTCGCCCTCCTGCTCCTGCAGCTCACCGTGATCCTGGTGGTCGCCCGCGGCTGCGGCCTGCTCTTGCGCGCGTTCGGTCAGCCGATGGTCATCGGCGAGATGACGGCCGGCATCCTGCTCGGGCCGATCGTCTTCGGCGCCCTCTTCCCCGCGTGGCACGCGCAGCTGTTTCCGCCGGCCTCGCTGCAGGGCCTGTCGTCGCTGGCCTCGCTCGGGATCGTGCTCTTCATGTTCGTCGTCGGGGCCGAGCTTCGGTCGCCGAGCGGCATGGCGGCACAGGTCAAGTCGGCCGGCTGGGTGGGCGTGTGCAGCATGCTGCTGCCGATGGTGCTGGGCCTGGCGATCGCGCCGGTGCTACACCCGACGCTGGCACCGGCGGGCCTGCCTTTCTGGCCCTTCGCGCTGTTCCTCGGCGTGGCGCTGTCGATCACGGCCTTCCCGGTGCTCGCCCGCATCCTGAAGGACCGCCACATGACGCGCACGCCGGTGGGCCAGCTGGCGCTCGGTGCCGCCGGCGTGGTCGACTCGCTGGCCTGGGTGCTGCTCGCGCTGGTGGTCGCCTTCGCGAGTTCGGGCGCCGGGCTGGCGGGCTTCATGCGCATCAGCCTGGGGCTCGCGGTGCTGGTGGCCGTCATCTTCCTCGTCGTCAAGCCGCTCGTTGCCCGCATGCTGCGCGTGCATGCGCCGGGCGGCGTGCCGTCGCCGACGGTGCTGGCGACGCTGATGATCGGCCTGTTCGCCTGCGCCATGGTGACCGAGTGGCTGCACCTGCACGCCGTCTTCGGCGCCTTCCTGTTCGGCCTGAGCCTGCCGCGCGACGACCGCCTGCTCAAGCACCTGGTCGAGCGGCTGGAGCCGCTGTCGATCATCGTGCTGATGCCGATCTTCTTCGCGCTGGCGGGGCTGGGCACCACCTCGGGCGCCTTCGCCCACGCGGGACTTGGCGCCATGGCGCTGATCCTGGTGGTCGCCAGCGTCGGCAAGATCGCCGGTGGAGCCGCCGGCGCGCGGGTCAGCGGCTACGGCTGGCGGGACAGCCTGGCGACCGGCGCGCTGATGAACTCGCGCGGCCTGATGGAACTCATCGTCATCAAGGTCGGCCTCGATGCCGGCCTGATCGGTCCCGAGCTGTTCACGATGCTGCTCGTGATGGCGCTCGTCACGACGGCCTCGACCGGCCCGCTGCTCAGCCTCATCGCCCGTCCCAGCCACGACGCCACGGCCGACGGCGCACGACGGGCCTGAAGCCCCGCACAACACACCAAAAAGGAGAACGCGACCCATGCCAACAGTTCAGGAATGCGATGTGCTCGTCGTCGGCGGCGGCCCCGCGGGGTCGACCATCGCGGCGCTTCTGGCGCGCGAAGGCCGCCATGTGGTGCTGCTCGAGAAGGCGCACCACCCGCGCTTCCACATCGGCGAATCGCTGCTGCCAGGCAATGTCGAGCTGTTCGAAAAACTCGGTGTGCGCGAGCAGGTCGAGAAGATCGGCATGCCGAAGTTCGGCATCGAGTTCGTGCCGCCCGACCTCGACTACTGCAGCTACGTCGACTTCTCCGAAGGCTGGGACCCGAGCAAGGACTCGGCCTGGCAGGTGCGCCGCTCGGAGCTCGATGAGCTGCTGTTCCGCAATGCGGCCACGCTGGGCGCGCTGACCCTCGAGGGCGCGAAGGTGCGCGAGATCGATTTCGACGACAGCGGCGCCACCGTGCAGGCGGTGCTCGACGACGGTGCCAACCGCACCTGGCGCACGCGCTTCGTGGTCGACGCCAGTGGTCGCGACACGGTGCTGGCCAGCAAGTTCAAGAGCAAGAAGAAGAACCCCGACCACAACAGCACGGCGCTCTTCGGGCACTTCCGCAATGCGCGGCGCCTGGAGGGCAGGCGCGAAGGCAACATCAGCATCTGCTGGTTCGAGCACGGCTGGTTCTGGTTCATTCCGCTGGCCGACGGCACCACCAGCGTCGGCGCGGTGTGCTGGGCCTACTACCTGAAGGCGCGCGACAAGCCGCTGAAGGACTACTTCTTCGACACCATCGCGCTCTGCCCCGAGCTGCACGACCGCCTGAAGGACGCGACGCTGGTGGACGACGCCGTGCACGCCACGGGCAACTTCGCCTATTCGAGCACGCACGCCACCGGCGACCGCTACCTGATGGTGGGCGATGCCTTCACCTTCATCGACCCGATGTTCTCGTCGGGCGTGTTCCTGGCGATGCAGAGCGCCTTCGACGGCGCGAAGCTGGTGCAGACGGCGCTCGACCGGCCCGCCGAACTGACCGCGGCGCGCCAAGCCCTGGAGGAACGCATGCGCGTCGGCCCGCGCGACTACTCGTGGTTCATCTACCGCGTGACGAACCCGACCATCCGCGACATGTTCATGCACCCGCAGAACATCTTCAACGTGAAGCAGGGGCTCATGTCCTTGCTCGCCGCCGACATCCATCAGGAAGGGCCCCGCTACCGGCGCTCGCTGCTGATGTTCAAGGTGGTCTATTACTTCGTCTCACTGCTGAACTTCCGCCGCACCTATGCCGGCTGGAAGCGCCACCGCTTCAACATCCGCGACATGGGCATGCTGCGCGGCGAAACCATCATGAAGGCCGACGGCGCCGAAGCGCCTCGATGAACTTCCAGCCCGTCCTCGACGAGATCGACGCCGAACTGCGCCCGCTGCTCGGGCAGGCCGGCACGGTGGCCAGGTACATCCCGGCGCTGGCGCGCGTGCCGGCGCAGCAGTTCGGCATCGCGCTGCGCACCTGCCACGGCGAGGAGGCCTGCGCCGGCGACGCGGCCGTGCCCTTCTCGATCCAGAGCATCTCGAAGCTCTTCACCCTGACGCTCGCCATGCGGCGCATGGGCGACGCGCTGTGGGAGCGCATCGGCCGCGAGCCCTCGGGCAATCCCTTCAACTCGCTGGTGCAGCTGGAGAACGAGCAGGGCAAGCCGCGCAACCCCTTCATCAATGCCGGCGCCATCGCGGTGGCCGACCGGCTGCTGAGCCAGGGGGATGCCCAGCGCGACATCCTCGCGTTGATGAGCGACCTGGCGGGCGAGCCGATCGGCTTCGACGAGGAGGTGGCCGCGTCGGAGGCGGCCACCGGCTACCGCAACTACGCGCTGGCCAACTTCATGAAGAGCTTCGGCAAGATCGACAACGACGTGACGCCGGTGCTCGATGTGTACTTCCACCAGTGCGCGCTGCGCATGACCTGCCTGCAGCTGGCGCGCGCCGCGGCCTTTCTGAGCCGCGACGGCGCCCATCCGCTCGGCGGGCAGCCGGCCGTGTGCACCGAGCGCCAGACGCGCCGGCTCAATGCGCTGATGCTCACCTGCGGCACCTACGACGCGGCCGGCGACGTGGCCTTCTCGATCGGCCTGCCCTGCAAGAGCGGCGTGGGCGGCGGCATCGTGGCGGTGGTGCCCGACCACCTCACGCTGGCCGTGTGGTCGCCCGCGCTCGACGCCACGGGCAATTCGCTGCTCGGCCTGAAGGCGCTGGAGCTGTTCGTCGCGAAGACCGGGCTGTCGGTGTTCTGAGCCGCTCGGCGCCGTGTCGTGCAGCTGTGCAAGACTCGACCCCTCATGACCGACATTTCAAGCACCGCCGACGAATCCGGCACCGAACCGATCCAGACGCCGACGCTGTGGGGCGACGAGCAGTGGACCGCCCGCATCATCAAGAACGAAGACGACGACGGCTGGGCCGTCGCGATGACGCGCCACGGCGACCCCGAACCCGCGCTGGTCGGCCCCTGGACCATGGGCCGCGACAAGAAGAACCCCAAGCCGCTGGACACGCCGGCCTTCCACACGCTGGTGAAGACCGCCAACGAGGTGCTGCGCCGTCACGAGCAGCAGCTGCATGCGCAGCTCAACAAGCACGTGTTCGTCGGGCACGGCACCGAACGCATCCGCGTGGCGCTGCGCATCGTGCCGGACGAGGACAACCCGCACGGCCTGCTCAGCGCGCAGGACGAATCGGGCACGACGCTCGGCGAAGCGCGCGTGGCGCCGACCTTCAAGCTCACGGCCACCAGCGCGGAGGCCTGGGTCGAGAACGGCTACCCTTCGAAGCCGCGATAGCCGGCCGCCCCTCAGGGACTTCCCCGCCGCCGGCCCGGAACATCGGCGCGATGATCGCGTCGAACAGGGAACCATCGAACGCCGACGAACCTCGCCAGAAGGCAATGCACACACCATGGGCTCGAACATGCACCTCTTTCCTCTTCCGTCCGTGATGCGCCGCTCGACGCTGGTGGCCGTCGCGGCCGCCGCCCTCGCTGCCTGCGGCACCACCACGCCGCTGCCGCCCATGGCACCGCTGCCCACCTACCCCGTGCCGGCCGCGCCGCCGCCGGCGCCCCTCCCCGCCCCGACGCCGCCCGGCCTGCGCGACGCCCCCGGCGCCACCTTCGGCGCGCCCGCGGCCGGCCCGGTGATCGGACGCTTCGACGGCAACGCGAACAAGGGCATCGACATCGGCGGGCGGATGGGCGACCCGATCCGCGCATCCCGCGCCGGGCAGGTGGTGCTGGTGAGCAGTGCGCTGCCGGCCTACGGCACGATGGTCATCCTCAAGCACGACAACGACTTCATCACCGCCTATGCGCACATCAGCCGTCCCCTGGTGGCCGAGGGCGACCAGGTGGCGCGCGGCCAGCCGATCGCCGAGATGGGCCAGAGCGGCACCGACCGCGTGAAGCTGCGCTTCGAGATCCGCAAGGCCGGCGTGGCGGTCGACCCGGAGCCCTACCTCAGCGGCCGGATGCAGTGAGTTTGGGGCGCGCGCCGTGAGCGCGCGCAGCGCTCAGCAGTTGCCCTTCTTGGCCTGTCCGGGCGGGCAGTGGTGGCGGTCGTCATGCCGGTCATGGCGGCGCTCGGCACGCCGCTCCGCGCGGCGCCAGTCGCCCTCGCGCCAGCGCCACCCGTCGTCGACCCGCACCCAGGCGCCCGGCGCATAGGCGTAGTCGGGGCGCGCGGCCTGGTAGTGGCCGCGCATCCAGACGTAGTCCCGGCCGTTCCATTGCCAGTGACCGGGCACCCACACGTGGCCGGCGCGCAGGCCGGGCATGCGCTCATGGCGCGGCGGCGGTGGCGCCCTGCGCACCACGTCGCCACCGACGTTGATGTTCACGGAGACCTGCGCGGTGGCAGGGAAGGCGGCTGCGGCCAGCACGGCGGCCAGCAGGAGGGTGGTGCTTTTCATAGGTTCCTGACGGTTCGGACGGCCCCCAGCATAGGCCATGTGCGCACCCGGTCAGGCCAACGCTGCGGGCCGCCCCCAGCGAGGCCACAGCCCGTGCCAGCGCGCGGCCGGCGCATGCTGCAGCAGTTCGACGTCGCCATCGGCTGCCTCCAGCACGCAACCACCGCCTTGCGCCAGTGCATGGCATTGGCCTTCGTCCAGCCGACGCACGGGCGCCACCACGGTGTCGGCCAGCCAACGCATCGGCTCGCGCAGCACCAGCGCACCGGCCGCGACCTGCAGCACGGTGCCGGCGTCGAAGGCCGCGTGCACGGCCTGGCCGCGTTGCAGCCGCAGGGTGCGGATCGTCGAGGGCCGGGTCGAGGTCGAGATCGAGGTCATCGGAAACTCCTTGAAGCGAGGCCTCGATGCTCCGCCGCGAGGCCATCCCGCAACAGGCACAGGCGGCGGCGATACAACCGGAACAGCGGGGCTGCGGCGCCCTCTGTTATGGTCACTTTCCGAGAATCTGCATCTGTTCCACGGCCCGGGCACGGGCCAGCATCGGCCCATGTCCACGACGACGACACCGCCGCTCTACCGCCAGCTCGCGACCCACTACCGGGGCGCGATCGAGGCCGGCGCGCTGCAGCCGGGCACGCGCATGCCGTCGCTGCGCAGTCTGATGCGGCTGCACGACATCAGCCTGTCGACCGCGCTGCAGCTGTGCCGCACGCTCGAATCCGACGGCTGGGCCGAGGCACGCGAACGCTCGGGCTACTTCGTGCGGCGGCCGCAGCGCCTGCGCATGGCGCAGATGGACGAGCCGCTCGCCGGCCTGCGCCCCGACCCGGCGCAGTACGTGGGCATCCACGGCCAGGTGTCGGACTTCGTGGCACGGCGGCGTGCGGCCAAGGTCAAGCTCAACCTCTCGATCGCCCGTGCGGCACCGCAGTTCTACCCGGCCGAGGAACTGCGCGCCGCGATGACCCGCGCCCTGCGCCTGTGGCCGGACGTCGTCTCCAGCGTGCCGCCGCTGCAGGGCGACCCGCACTTCCGCAGCGTGATCGCCCAGCGCGCGGTGGCCGCCGGCATGGCGATCGCGCCCGACGACGTGCTGGTCACCAACGGCTGCATCGAGGCGCTCAACCTCGCGCTGCGCGCGGTGGCCAAGCCCGGTGACACCATCGCGGTGGAGTCGCCCACCTTCTACGGCCTGCTGCAGGTGCTCGAGAGCCTCGGCCTGCGCGCGCTGGAGATCCCGACCAGCCCGCAGACCGGCCTGTCGATCGAGGCGCTCGAACTCGCCGTGCAGACCTACGGCGACATCCAGGCCCTGGTGGTGGTGCCGCATCTGCAGAACCCGCTGGGCAGCGTGATGCCCGATGCGCACAAGGAACGCCTGGTGCGGCTGTGCGAGGCGCAGGGCATCGCACTGATCGAGGACGACACCTACACCGAGCTGCTCGACGCCGAGGGCACGCCCCGCGCGCTCAAGTCGTGGGACCGCACGGGCAACGTGCTGCACTGCGCATCGATGCACAAGATCCTGGCGCCCGGCCTGCGGCTGGGCTGGATCACCGCCGGTCGCTGGCAGGCGCGCGTGGAGATGCTCAAGTACACGCAGACGCGCAACAACGAGATCCTCTCGCAGCTGGGCGCCGGGCAGTTCATGGGCACCGGCGCCTACGACCGCCACCTGCGGCGCCTGCGCACCGCCCTGCGCGGGCAGCGCGAGCGCACGGCCGAAGCCATCGCCACCTACTTCCCCGAGGGCACACGCATGAACCTGCCGCCGGGCGGCCTGCAGCTGTGGGTCGAGTTGCCCGAGGGCTGCTCGTCGGCCGTGGTGTTCGATGCCGCGCTGCAGGAAGGCATCGCGATCGCACCGGGCTGGCTGTTCTCGAACAACGCACGCAGCGACCGCTTCCTGCGCATCAATTGCGGCTGGCCTTATGACGATGGGCTCGACACGGCCCTGCGGCGCCTGGGCACGCTGGCCGGCAACGCGATCCGCGTTGGCTGATCGCGGCGCTGATCAGCGCGCGGTACGGCGGCGCGAGCGCGCCAGCGCGATCGATTCCGTCACGCCCCACACGAGGGCGCCAGCGAGCACGCGGCACACGTGGAACGCGGTCGTCGGCAGGTGCAGGGCAGCGCGCATGGCAAGGTTTCGACAAGAGGGAGGAACACCGCCACCCTACGCGCCGAACATGACGTTTTGATGGCAGGCCGATGGCTATGCTCACGGCGGATTCCACCCCCTGCCATGCGCCCCGCCAGCCCCTCCGACCTGCCCGAACTCCTGGAGCTCCAGGCCCTCGTCGACCTCGCCGGACCGGCCATGGAGCGGCGCGTGCTGTGCAGCGTCGACGCCGGCGGCGAACGCTTCGAGGTGCAGGCCTTCCTGCTCGGCAGCGAACGCAGCGACGTGCCGGCCGTGGGCTTCTTCGGCGGCGTGCACGGGCTCGAACGCATCGGCGCGCAGGTCACCATCGCCTACCTGCGCAACATCGTCACGCGGCTGCAGTGGGACACCACGCTGCAGCGGCAGCTCGAGACGCTGCGGCTCGTCTTCCTGCCCATCGTCAACCCCGGCGGCCTGTGGCTGGGCACGCGTGCCAACCCGCGCGGCGTCGACCTGATGCGCAACGCACCGGTCGATGCGCTCGGCCGCGTGCCCTGGCTGCTCGGCGGACAACGCCTGAGCGCCACGCTGCCTTGGTACCGCGGCGTGGAAGGCGCCGCGATGGAGGACGAAAGCCAGGCGCTGTGCGCGCTGGTCGAGCGCGAACTGCTCAGCCGCCCCTTCAGCATCGCGCTCGACTGCCACTCCGGCTTCGGCTTGGCCGACCGCCTGTGGTTCCCGTACGCGCACACGCCCAAACCGATGGCGCACCTGCCCGAGATGCATGCGCTGGGCGAGCTGATCGACCTGAACCTGATGCACCACCCCTACGTGCTCGAGCCGCAGAGCCGGCAGTACACCGCGCACGGCGACCTGTGGGACCACCTCTACCTCACAGCCTGCACGCGGCCCGACACGCTCTTCCTGCCGCTCACGCTGGAGATGGGCTCGTGGCTGTGGGTGAAGAAGAACCCACGCCAGCTCTTCTCGCGGCACGGCATCTTCAACCCGGTCATCGCGCACCGGCAGCAGCGCGTGCTGAGGCGTCACCTGTGGTGGATGGACTTCATCACGCGCGCGGCCAGCAGCTATCAGCAGTGGGTGCCGGTCGACGAGACGCGGCGCCGCCACCATGCGCAGGCGCTGGCGCGCTGGTACGAGGCGGTGTGAGCACGATGGCCGACGACCTGCCCTGGGTGCTGCTGCGCGGCCTCACGCGCGAAGCCGGCCATTGGGGGCCGTTGCCATCACTGCTGGCCGAGCGGCTGCCTGGCGCCCGCATCCTCACGCTCGACCTGCCCGGTGCCGGCGAACGGCACGCGGTGCGCAGCCCGACGTCGATCCGCGCCACGATGGACGACTGCCGCACGCAACTGCACGCGCTCGGCGTGACGCGCTGCCACCTGCTCGCCATGTCGCTCGGCGCGATGGTCGCGGTCGAGTGGGCGCATCGGCATCCGCAGGAGGTCGCCAGCGCCGTGCTGGTCAACACCAGCCTGCGCCCCTTCAGCGCGTGGCACCAGCGCCTGCGGCCCCGCCACTACCCCGCGCTGCTCGGCGTGCTGTGGCCCTGGCGCGATGCACAGGCGCGCGAAGCCGTCGTGCTGCAGCTCACCAGCCGGCGCCGCTTCACCGCGGCGCAGAAGATGGCCGTCATCGATGCCTGGGTCGCGCTGCGCGAACGGCACCCGGTGTCGACGACGAACGCGCTGCGCCAGCTGCTTGCGGCGGCGCGCTACCGGGCGCCGGTGCAGGCGCCGGGCGTGCCGTTGCTGGTGCTGGTGGGCGGGGGCGATGTGCTCGTCGATCCGGGATGTTCGCGCCGCCTGGCGCAGGCGTGGCGGTTGCCGATCGCCGAGCATCCGACGGCCGGCCATGACCTCGCACTGGACGACCCCGACTGGGTCGCGACACAGGTCGAGACCTGGGCCGGATTCAAGCCTGCCGGAACCCCATCAGCGTCTCGATGACCCATTCGGTCGCGCCGTCGAGCGAGGCCTGGCTGCGGTGCGCGATGCCCAGGTGCCGCGTCAGCTTGGGGCTCAGCGGCAGGATCTGCACGCGCTCGCGCCAGGCGTCGTCGGTGCTGGGCGTCAGCGGCAGCATGGCCGCGCCGTAGCCGGCGGCGACCAGGCTGCGAATGGCGACGTCGTAGTTCAGCTCGATGCGTGCGCGCGGCGCCTGGCCGGCGTTGGCGAACCATTCGACGGCGAGCCGGTACATGTGGGTGGTGGCGTCGTTGAAGATCAGCGGCTGGGCGGCGAGCCAGGCCGGCGTGACCCGCCTGGGCGCCTTCCACTTCGGTGGCACGAAGGCCATCATCGGCTGGCTGCGCCAGGCGGTGACCACCAGGTCGCGCAGCGGCGGCTGCGGCATCGCGACCAGCCCGATGTCGAGCGTGCCCTGCGCCAGGCGCGACATCGCATCGGCGGAGCCGAGGATGCTCACTTCGACATCGATGCCCGGGTGGTTCGCCTGCAGCGTTTCGAGCACCTGCGGCAGCAGGTCGATCACCACGCCGGTCGAGGTGCCCAGCCGCACACGGCCGATGCGGCCTTCGGCCTGCCGGCGCACCGCGTCGACGGCGTCGTCGGCATCGCGCAGCAGGCGCCGACCGCGCTCGACCAGCGCCGCACCGGCCGGCGTGAGGGTGACGCTGCGGCTGCCGCGCGCCACCAATTGGGCGCCCAGGCGCGATTCGAGTTCGCTGATGTGCAGGCTGACGGTCGGCTGCGCGAGATGCAGCGCCTTCGCGGCGGCGGAGAAGGTGCCGAGATCGGTGATGGCCACCAGCGTGCGCAGCTGGTCGAGGTTGAGTTGGCGCATGGCGTCGTGGGTGTGGTGAGCTATCAGGAAGGCTGATCGACGGCCTCAGAAATCTCAACTTCCACAATAGCATGCGAATGCTGAAGATGGCGGCTCACTTCAGCCAAGGAGCTTTCGATGACCCGCCCGCACGACGCCACCGCCCCCAGTCTGCTTGCCTTGCTGCGCCGCTGGCTGAGCCGCGTGCGCGGCACCGGCGCTGCATCGGGCGACACGCTCGAACTGCGCGGCATGAGCGATCACGAACTCAACGACCTGGGCATCGGCCGCAGCGAAGTTCAGGAGTGGTCGCGACGGAGATCACCCACCGCTCGCCCTGGAACCACTGAACGCACGGTGCTGCGCAAGCTGGGCGATGGTCGGCTAGCGCCAGCGAACGTCGAGCACCGACAACACGATGGCCTTGAACGCCTCAGCGTCTGATGCCTCGCGCTCGGCCAGCACAGCGGCCGCATGAATGTCCGAAGGGCGTGGGCCACGCGTGCGCAGCGGTTCGAAGATGGAGCCGCGCCCGGCAACCCGCACGTGCGCGGTGGAACCGCCTTGCTTGCGCTTGGCGAACGACAGTCGGACGGCCGTGTAGGTGCTCATCGAAATCTCTCCGGTGGTCTGGTGCGCCGTGGGTGACGTGCGGCGCACACCGCCTGGGCGACGAGGGCCGCGCGCGCCGCGCACCATGCGCGACCCTCGACGCCGGCCCCTGTCTGAGACAGCTATCGGCACGCGAGCGCCAAGGCTGAAGCCCTTGGCAGCAAGAATGTCGGGCTTTGTGGTCTACGCTGCGCCATGCTCACGACCTCGCTCCTCCTCTTTCTCCACCTGATCGCCGTGACCTTCTGGGTCGGTGGCATGGCGGTGATGCATGTCGCCGTGCGGCCCGCCGCCGTGGCCACACTCGAGCCACCGCAGCGGCTGCCCTTCATGGCGGCCGCCCTGTCGCGCTTCTTTGTCGGTGTGTCGATCGCGGTGGCGACGGTGCTCGTGAGCGGACTGGGCCTGGTGATGGCGGCCGGGGGATTCGCGCGTGTGCACTGGAGCGTGCACGGCATGTTCACCGTGGGCCTGGTGATGATGGTGCTGTTCCTGCACATCCGCTTTGCGCCTTACGCCCGGCTGCAGCGCGCCGTCGCTGCGCGCGAATGGCCGGTGGCGGCGGTACAGCTGGGCAACATCCGCAAGCTGGTCGCCGTCAACCTGATGTTGGGCGTCGGGGTGGTCGCGCTCGCGGTGGTCGGCCGCGCCTTCTGAGCGCCCGGCGGCGCGCCTCGGAACGCGCCGTCAGACCACCCCGGCGGCGCGCAGCGCAGCGATCTGCTGCGCGTCCACGCCCCATTCGGCCAACACCTCGTCGGTGTGCTGGCCCAGCGCCGGCGGTGCGCGGCGCAGCACCGGCGGCGTGGCCGACAGGCGCAGCGGGCTGGCCACGCCGGTGATGCTCGCGATGCCGTCGCCCGCCTCGCGCGGCAGCGTCACCGCCAGGCCACGCGCCTTGACCTGTTCGTCGTCGAAGGCCTGCGCGATGTTGTTGATCGGGCCGCAGGGCACGGCCTTGTCCTCGAGCAGCGCGATCCATGCGGCCGTGGTGCGCGTGCGCGTCACGGCCTGCATCAGCGGGATCAGCACGCCGCGGTGCTTCACGCGCAGCGTGTTGGTGGCGAAGCGTTCGTCGGCCGCCCACTCGGCATGGCCGGCTGCTTCGCAGAAGCGCGCGAACTGGCCGTTGTTGCCGATGGCCAGCAGCATGGCGCCGTCCTGCGTCTGAAAGTCCTGGTACGGCGCCAGGCTCGGGTGGCTATTGCCCTGGCGCTGCGGCACGTCGCCGGTGTTGAGGAAGGCGCTGGCCTGGTTCGCGAGGATCGCCATGCCGACGTCGAGCAGCGCCATGTCGATGTGCTGGCCTTCGCCGGTGCGGTGCCGCACCTCGAGCGCGGCGAGGATGGCCGTGCTGGCGTACACGCCGGTGAACAGGTCGGTCAGCGCCACGCCCACGCGCAGCGGGCCGCCGCCGGCTTCGTCGTCGGGCCGGCCGGTGATGCTCATCATCCCGCTGGTGGCCTGGATCATCAGGTCGTAGCCGGCGCGCTGCGCATGCGGACCGTCGTGGCCGAAGCCGGTCACGCTGCAGTAGATGAGGCGCGGGTTCGCGGCCTTCAGGCTCTGGTAGTCGAGCCCGTACTGCGCGAGGCCACCGGTCTTGAAGTTCTCCACCACGATGTCGCTCTGCGCGGCCATGCGCTGCAGCAGCGCCTGGCCCTCGGGCGTGGCCATGTCGACCGTGACCGAGCGCTTGTTGCGGTTGCAGGCGGTGAAGTAGGTCGACTGCGTCGTGTCGTGGCCGTCCGCGTCCTTCAGGAAGGGCGGGCCCCAGCCGCGGGTGTCGTCGCCCACACCGGGGCGTTCGATCTTCACGACGTCGGCACCCAGGTCCGCGAGGATCTGCGTGCACCACGGGCCCGCGAGCACGCGGGACAGGTCGAGCACCTTCAGGCCCGCGAGCGCACCTTCCTTCGACGGGCTGCTCATGCTCAGTTCGCGAAGGCGGCGATGCCCGTGATGGCCCGGCCCAGAATCAAGGCATGGATATCGTGCGTGCCTTCGTAGGTGTTCACCACTTCCAGGTTCACCAGGTGGCGCGCCACGCCGAACTCGTCGCTGATGCCGTTGCCGCCCATCATGTCGCGCGCCTGGCGGGCGATGTCGAGCGACTTGCCGCAGTTGTTGCGCTTGAGGATCGAGGTGATCTCGACCGCGGCGATGCCTTCGTCCTTCATGCGCCCCAGGCGCAGGCTGCCCTGCAGGCCCAGCGCGATCTCGGTCTGCATGTCGGCCAGCTTCTTCTGGATCAGCTGGTTGGCGGCAAGCGGGCGGCCGAACTGCTTGCGGTCCATCGTGTACTGGCGGGCGCGGTGCATGCAGTCTTCGGCGGCGCCGAGGGCACCCCACGAGATGCCGTAGCGTGCGCTGTTGAGGCAGGTGAAGGGGCCCTTGAGGCCCTGCACTTCGGGGAAGGCGTTCTCTTCGGGGCAGAACACGTTGTCCATGACGATCTCGCCGGTGATGCTGGCGCGCAGGCCGACCTTGCCGTGGATGGCCGGGGCGCTGAGGCCCTTCATGCCCTTCTCGAGCACGAAGCCGCGGATCGGACCAACCGTGCCGGACTCGCTGACTTCCTTGGCCCACACGACGAAGACATCGGCGATGGGCGAGTTGCTGATCCACATCTTGGCGCCGCTGATGGCGTAGCCGCCCGGCACCTTCTTGGCGCGGGTGACCATGCTGCCGGGGTCGGAGCCGTGGTCGGGTTCGGTCAGGCCGAAGCAGCCGATCCATTCGCCGGTGGCGAGCTTGGGCAGGTACTTCTGCTTCTGCGCTTCGGTGCCGAATTCGTTGATCGGCACCATCACCAGCGAGCTCTGCACGCTGGCCATCGAGCGGTAGCCCGAATCGACGCGCTCGACCTCGCGGGCGATCAGGCCGTAGGCCACGTAGTTGAGGCCGGGGCCGCCGTACTGCTCGGGGATCGTCGGGCCCAGCAGGCCCAGCGCGCCCATCTCGCGGAAGATGGCCGGGTCGGTTTCGCCGGTGCGGAAGCCTTCGGTGACGCGGGGCAGCAGGCGTTCCTGGCAGTAGGCGTTGGCCGCGTCCCGGATCATGCGTTCTTCGTCGGTCAGTTGCTGGTCGAGAAGAAGGGGATCGTCCCAGTGGAATTGCGCTTTGGCGGCCATGTGCTGTCTCCGGAAAAGAGAGGAATCGGGGGAAAAGGATCGGACGATCCTAGCCGCCGCGCCAGGTCGAGGCAAACGAGCAATACTCAGCCAGATATGACTTTCGAGAATGTCTGAGGTTGCCCATGCGCCGCAAGATCCCACCCCTGCAAGCCCTTGTCTGCTTCGACGCCGCTGCCCGCCACGAGAGCTACACGCGCGCCGCGCAGGAGCTGTCGCTCACGCAGAGCGCCGTGTCACGCCAGATCGGCGCGCTCGAGGCCTTCCTCGGCGTGGCGCTGTTCCGCCGCACGCGGCACGGGGTGGCGCTGACACCCAGCGGCACGACCTATGCGCGCCAGACCGCGCTGCGGCTCGAATCGATGGAGCGCGACACGCTCGATGCGATGGCCGACCAGGGCAGCGGCGGCTCGCTCGCGCTGGCGGCGGTGCCCACCTTCGCCACGCGCTGGCTGCTGCCGCGCCTGCCCGGCTTCGCCCAGTTGCAGCCCGACGCGGTGGTGCACATCGAAACCCGCACCCGCCCCTTCCTCTTCGCCGACGGCGAGTTCGACGCCGCGCTCTATGCCGGCACGCCGGCGCAGGTCGCCAATTGGGCCGGCACGCGCGCGCTGCTGCTGATGCCCGAGGACGTGGTGCCGGTGTGCAGCCCGCGCCTGCTGCCGCGCGGCAAGCCGGTGGCGCCGGCCGCCATCGCGCAGATGCCGCTGCTGCAGCAGAGCACCCGGCCCGACGGCTGGCGCCAGTGGTTCGACGCGCAGCAGGTCGACGCGCCGCGCGCCCGCACCGGGCCGCGCTACGAGCTGTTCTCGATGCTGGCCACGGCGGCGGCGCACGGCCTGGGCGTGGCCTTGATGCCGACGATGCTGGTCGACGACGAGATCGCGCGCGGCGAGTTGATGGTGGCTTGCGCGCGGCCCCTCTCCGGCCAGCGCAACTACTACCTCGTCACACCGGACCGCGGCGAACCGCGCCCGCTGCTGGCCGCCTTCGCCGAGTGGCTGGGGGCGCAGGCGCGCTTGCGTTAGGGTTGGCGCCATGAGCCTCGCTGCGACACCCCCGATCCTCCACATCGACCACCTGCGCTTCGCCTATCCCGGCGACCCGCCGATCGCGGCCGGCTGGTCGGCCCGCATCGGGGCCGGCGTGACGCTGCTGCACGGCGACACGGGCAGCGGCAAGTCGACGCTGCTGCGCGTGCTGGCCGGCGTCCTGCCCGCCACCGGCGGCCGGCTGACGCTGGCCGGCGCGGCGTTGCCGGATGCGGCCGAGGCCTACCGGCGCCAGGTGTTCTTCGTCGACCCGTCGACCGACGCCTTCGATGCGATGGGCGTCGAGGAATGCGCCGCGTCGCGCTCGGCCGACGTGCCTTTCGACGCGGCACGCTGGCAGGCGCTGGTCGACGGCTTCTCGCTCGCGCCGCATCTCGCGAAGAAGATGTTCATGCTGTCGACGGGCTCCAAGCGCAAGGTGTGGCTGGCCGCCGCGCTCGCATCCAGCCGGCCGCTGACGCTGCTCGACGAGCCGACCGCCGGCCTCGACGCCGGCTCGATGCGCTGCCTGTGGCGCACGCTGGCGGAGGTGGCGCAGGAAGGCGGCCGTGCGGTGATCGTCGCCAGCGGCGAGCGCGTCGACGGCGTGCCGCTGACGGCCACCCTCACCCTGCCGCTGACCGGCTGATCGCCGCCGCACCGGCCACAATGCACACAGGCGCGGCGCCAGGCCGCTGCCGATGAATGCCACCCCGAGATGGCGAACGACGAGACACACCACATGCCCACCACCGCGCCCCCGCCGCGTCTGCCCGACGCGCACCAGCCCGATTCGCGCTACGCCCTGTGGCGCCTGCTCGTCACGCTGCTGATCATGACGGTGGGCAGCAGCGGCATGTACGTGGTGTCGGTGGTCATCCCCGCGGTGCAGGCCGACTTCGGCATCGACCGCGCCCAGGCCTCGCTGCCGTACACCCTGCTGATGATCGGCTTCGGTGTCGGCGGCGTGGTGATGGGCCGGCTGGCCGACCGATTCGGCGTGATGTGGCCGCTGCTGGGCGGTGCGGTCGCGCTCGGGCTGGGCTACGTCGCGTGCGCCCTCGCGCCCAACATCGTCGTCTTCGTGGCAGCGCAAGCGGTGCTGGTGGGGCTGCTCGGCAGCTCGGCCGCCTTCGCGCCGCTGGTGGCCGACACCTCGCTCTGGTTCGTGAAGCGGCGCGGCATCGCGGTGGCGATCTGCGCCAGTGGCAACTACATCGCCGGGGCCGTGTGGCCGCCCATCGTGCAGCACTTCGTCGAGACGGTGGGCTGGCGCCAGGCCTACCTGGGCATGGGCGTGTTCTGCGGCGTCACGATGTTCGGGCTGGCGCTGCTCATGCGCCCGCGCCCACCCGCCGTGGTGCTGAACGCTGCACCTGTCGCCGGGTCGCCGATCGCGGCCGACACCCTGCGCCCCTTCGGCCTGAGCCTGGGCACCGCGCAGGGCCTGCTGTGCGTGGCCGGTGTCGCCTGCTGCGTCGCGATGGCGATGCCGCAGGTGCACATCGTGGCCTATTGCACCGACCTGGGCTTCGGCGCGGCCCGTGGGGCGCAGATGCTGTCGCTCATGCTGGCCTGCGGCATCGTCAGCCGGCTGGTGTCGGGCGCCATCTGCGACCGCATCGGCGGACTGCGCACGCTGCTGCTGGGCTCGGCGCTGCAGTGCGTGGCACTGCTGCTGTTCCTGCCCTTCGACGGACTCGTGCCGCTCTTCGTCGTGTCGGCGATGTTCGGGCTGTTCCAGGGTGGCCTCGTGCCCTCGTACGCCATCATCGTGCGCGAGCATTTCCCGCCGGCCGAGGCCGGGGCGCGCGTCGGCACGGTGCTGATGTGCACGCTGCTCGGCATGGCGCTCGGTGGCTGGATGTCGGGCAAGGTGTTCGACCTGACCGGCAGCTACCACGCCGCGTTCGTGAACGGCATCGCGTGGAACCTGCTGAACCTGTCGATCGCGGCGACGCTGCTGTGGCGGGTGCGCGGGCGGCTGACGCGCACGGCAATCTTGCGAATGTAGGCAGCGGGCCGACGCGCTCTCCGGGTCCACCCTCAAGACAGGGCGCTTGCCGGGGACCACACTGCGGGGCAGACGAACGGTGGAGAGCCCCATGAAGCACATCCGCACCGCACGCACGCTCGTGTTCACGCTCGCGCTCTGTCCATGGCTGCACGCGACCGCGGCCAGTGCGCCTTCGCCGCTGGGCATGGACCCGGCCCGCATCGAGTACCTCGCCAACGAGGCGCCCTTCGTCGTGTTCGACATCGCGCCGCGCAGCCTCGGCGGCGAGCCGACGCGAAGCGGCCAGGGCCACGCCGCGCTGACCTTCATGGCGACCGACCCGCTGCGGCAGGTGAGCGTCGCGGTCGCGGCGCGGCCCGACCGCCCCGGCGCCCGCGCGGTCGCGGCGGTGCGCACCACCTGCGGCCCGCAGATCGCCGGTTACCACCGCTGCCCCATTCCCACCGATGTCGCGCTGACGCACCTGGACGGCGACGGCGGCAGCATCGGCCTGCGCATCGAGGCGGAAGGCCCGGACGGCGAGCGCAGCGTCGTGCTGATCACGCTGCCGGTGCGGGCGCTGCGCGCCGCGGCCCCGTCACCGGCGCTGAGCGAGGTGGCGCGGCGTCAGTAGCTGGCCTTCGCCGCGCCGCCGCCGGCACCGAAGCGCGCGGCCACGGCCTCGGCGCCGCGCGCGAGGATCTGCAGGTCCATCGCGACGGCGACAAACAGCGCGCCCAGGTCCAGGCACTCGCGCGCCCGCGCCTCGTCGAGCAGCAGGATGCCCGGCGCCTTGCCGCAGGCGCGGATGCGGGCGATGGCGCCGTCGATGGCCGCACGCACCTCGGGATGGTTCGGGTTGCCCGGGTGGCCCATGCTGGCCGACAGGTCCGACGGGCCGATGAACACGCCGTCGATGCCGTCGACGTTCGCGATCTCTTCCAGGTGCTCGAGCGCCTCGCGCGTCTCGACCTGCACCAGCAGGCAGAGCTCTTCGTGCGCGTGCTGCACGTAGCCCTGCACCCGGCCGTAGTTGGTGGCACGCGTGGAGCCGCCCATGCCGCGGATGCCTTCGGGCGCATAGCGCATGGCGCGCACGGCCGCGCGGGCCTCGTCGGCGTTCTGCACGAAGGGCAGCAGCAGCGTCTGCACGCCGATGTCGAGGTAGCGCTTGATCAGCACGGTATCGTTCCACGCCGGGCGCACGACGGCCGACGAGGGCACCGCGCCCGCAGGCACGGCCGAGGCGGCGGCCTGCAGTTGCTGCAGCATGCGCGGCACGTCGGTGGGCGTGTGTTCGGTGTCGAACATGAGCCAGTCGTAGCCGGCACCGGCGACGATCTCCGAGACGTAGGGGTCGGGCAGGCTGCACCAGAGTCCGATTTGCGCACGGCCTTCGGCCAGCGCGCGCTTGAAGTGATTGATGGGGAGTGGCGACATGCACCGGACCATAGCCGATCCGGCGCGCTGCGTCAGTCACGGGCGAGGCGCCGATATGATGGGTCGCATCGCTCTCCTCGCCTTCCACCGCCACCTTTCGGCGTCCTCCACATGCTGCAGAACCTGACCCCCTTCCTCATCCACTGGGCCATCACCGCGCTGTCGCTGTGGATCGCGAGCTACCTGTTCCGCGGGCTTACCTTCGACAGCACCGGCGCGCTCGTGGTGTCGGCCCTGCTGCTGGGCCTGGCCAACGCGGTGGTCAAGCCGCTGCTCATCGTGCTCACGCTGCCGCTGACGCTGCTGACCTTCGGGCTCTTCCTGCTCGTCATCAACGCACTGATGATCCTGCTCGTGTCGGCGCTGGTGCGGGGCTTCAAGGTGTCGGGCTTCTGGACCGCCTTCTTCGCCAGCATCTTCATCTCCCTGCTGAGCATCGCCATCGGCGCGCTGGTCGGCGGCAGCGACCCGGCGACGACGATCCAGATGCCGAGCGGCGGCAACTGGCTGTAAGCCGGGCCTGGCGGCCGGTCAGGTCGCGCAGGCGGCCGAACCGCAGCCGTGCACCGGCGCCGCCGGCAGCGCCTGCGGCATGCGCACCTCGCCGCTGGCGGCATCGAAGCCCACGCTGCGCAGGTGCAGCGCCAAGGCAGCGTCCATGGTCTGCGCATGCTGCACGAACCACACGGCCAGCTCGCGCGCCATCTGGCGGATCGCCTCGTTCTGGCCCTTGAGGCCCTGCACCAGCCCTTCGCACATGACCTCCAGCACCACGCGGTGCTGCACGGTGTGGCAGTTGGCCGACGAGAAGCCGGTGCGGCGCATCCAGTCGTCCTCGCGGCCGAAGTGATCCGCCGTGTGGTCGACCAGGGCGCGCCACGCCGCCACCAGATGCGCGTCGTCGGCGGTTTCGACGCGGGCCAGCAAGGCGACGAACTCCTGATGCGTCTCGTCCATTGCGGGCAGTTCGAGCGACAGCGACTCGGACCATTGCAGTACGGCCATGGGGCACTCCTTGGATCGGAAAACCCCAGGCTATCGAGGCGGGCGCTTTCGCGCCTTGACCTGCCTCAACAGTCGGCTACGACGCAACGACCGGCGCCTCGGCGCGCCGCGCGGCGAGCGCCACGAACCAGTCGAGGCTCGACGGATTGGCCATCGCCTCCTTGTTGACCACCTTCTCGATCGGCAGGCCCAGCAGCAGCTTCTTGATCGGCAGCTCCTGCTTCTTGCCCGACAGCGTGCGCGGGATCTCGGGCACCTCGAAGATGTCGTTGGGCAGGAAGCGCGGCGAGAGCGAGGTCTTGATCGCCCCCTCGATCTTGGCGCGCACCGCCTCATCGAGTACGACGCCGGGGCGCAGCACGACGAAGAGCGGCATGTAGCTCTCGCGCCCCAGGTACTCGAGGTCGACCACCATCGAGTCGAGCACCTCGGGCAGCGCCTCGACCGCGCTGTAGATCTCGCTGGTGCCCATGCGCAGGCCCTGGCGGTTGATGGTGGCGTCGCTGCGGCCGTAGATGATGCAGCCGCCGTCTTCGCCGATCTTGAGCCAGTCGCCGTGGCGCCAGACACCGGGATAGGTGTCGAAGTAGCTCGACAGGTAGCGCGCGTTGCCCTCGTCGTTCCACAGGTAGAGCGGCATCGACGGGATGGGCTGCACGCACACCAGCTCGCCCACTTCGCCGATCACCGGCTCGCCCTGCGCGTTCCACGCCTCGACCGCATGGCCGAGCTGGCGGCACTGCATCTGGCCGGGGACTTCGGGCAGCTCGCGGTTCCCGCCGACAAAGGCACCGCAGAAGTCGGTGCCGCCTGAAATGTTGCACCACCAGATGTCCTCAGAACCCGCGGCGCGGAACTGTTCCGTGCCCCAGCGCTGTACTTCTTCGGACAGCGGCGAGCCGGTGCTGCCCAGGGCGCGCACGCACGACAGGTCGCCGCAGGCGGCCGTGCTCACGCCGGCCTTCATGCAGTTGGTGAAGTAGGCGGCGCCGGCACCGAAGAAGGTGACGCGGTGCTTGGCGACGAAGCGCCACAGCACGGCCCAGTCGGGCTTGTCCTTGCTGCCGGCCGGGTGGCCGTCGTACAGCACGATGGTCGCGCCGTGCGCGAGGCCCGCCATCTGGCAGTTCCACATGACCCAGCCGGTGGAGCTGTACCAGTGGAAGCGCTCGCCGAGGTTGTTGGCGCCGTAGCTGGCGCCGATGTCGTTGTGGAGGCCGCAGGCGTACATCGTCATCACGATGCCGCCATGCCCGTGGACGATGGGTTTGGGCAGGCCGGTGGTGCCGCTCGAATAGACGATCCAGATCGGATGGTCGAAGGGCAGCCATTCGGGCGCGAAGGCGGCCACCTCGGCGTCGTCGCGCGCGATGGCGTCGGTCCAGTCGATCTCGGGATCGACTGGGCTCGCCGCATACGGCGTGCGCAGCAGCAGCAGCGTCTCGACGCTGGGCAGCTGCCCGCGCAGTTCCTGCACGACGGCGCTGCGGTCGATGGCCTTGCCACCGTAGTACACGCCGTCGGCGGCGATGAGCACCTTGGGTTCGATCTGCCGGAAGCGGTCGGCCACGGCGGCCGTGCCCATGTCGGGCGCGCACACGCTCCACACGGCGCCGATGCAGAGGCAGGCCAGGCAGGCGACGATGGTCTCGGGCACGTTGGGCAGGTAGGCCGCGACGCGGTCGCCGCGCTGCACGCCATGCGACTTCAACGTGAGCGCGACCGAGGCGACCTGGCGACGCAGCTCGGGCCACGACAGCTCGCGCACCTCGCCACGTTCGTTGTCGCTCACGATGGCGGGCATGCCCGCGGCGTGCGCCGCGTCGGCATGGCGCAGCACCTCGCGCACGTAGTTGACCTGGGCGCCGGGGAACCACACGGCACCGGGCATCTTGCGATCGGCGACCACGGCGCTGTGCGGTGTCGGCGACTGCATGCCGTGGTAGTCCCAGATGCTCTGCCAGAAGCCGTCCAGGTCGGTGGTCGACCAGCGCCAGAGGTCGTCGTAGCGGTCGAAGGCGAGGCCGCGCGTGTCGCGCAGCCAGTCCTGGTAGAGGCGGAGTTGGGGGACGTTGGGAGCGGTCATGTCGCCCGGGAGCTTACGGCGCGCCGGCCTTGCGCGGTCCCGGGGAATGTCCCATGGGCGTCGCGCGCCTGTCCCGCGCGCGACGCGCCGTCAAGGTGCCCGCGGGCCCTTGGGCGGCGTCTTCCTGTCGTCGCCGCCGAAGAGGCGTTCGACCTGCTGCCCGATGCGCGCGCCGATGGCCGTGCCCACGCCCGGCAGCACTGCGGTGCCGACGGCGGCACCGGTGAGCGCGCCCCCCGTGAGCGACAGCGTCGGGTCGTCGAGCGACCCGCTGACCTTGAGCGGCACGCCGACCACGCCGTCGACCAGGTCGACCGCCACCTCGCCATCGATCGCCCGGTGGTAGATGCGCGCACTGCCGCTGGCGGTGAGCAGGCCCGAGTGTGCCTTCAGTCCGGTGTAGCTGAAACGCATGCCGTCGTCGGTGTTCTCGGTAGCGAGGGTCCCGGTGAGTTCATCCAGCGGCGTGCGCCCGCCGCGGCTGGTCCCGGCCGTCTGGATCGCCTTGGCCAGGTCGAAGCGCGTGAGCGTTGCGGGCTGCACCGAAAAGCGCGTGCGCGTGGTCGCGTTGCGCCAGAGTTCCGCCACGTTGGCGCCGGTGGCACGCACCTCGGTGCGGCCGTTGACCTTGCCGGCCACCGGCGCTCGGCGATCGAAGGTCTGCATCAACTGCTCGATGTCGACGCTGCGCGGCTCCAGCTGCGCGGTGAGCAGCAGCGTGTCGTCCTTCTGGATCGCGAGTTCGCTGCTGCCGTTCCACGTGCCGCCGGCGACGTCGATCAGGGTGCGCCAGCGGTCGGCATCGCCGTCGCGCTCCAGGCGCAGTCGCGCCGGCGGCGTCACGCCGTGGCGGCTGAATTCCGCGGTGCGCGGGCGCCAGTGCGGATCGAAGTCGACGCGGCCGTCGTAGGCCAGCGGGATGTTGCGGCGGTCGACCCAGGTCAGCTCGGTGAAACGCACCTGCTCGACCGGCACCGCCGCCAGCGTCCAGTTGCCGCGCGGCGCCGGCGCTGCCTCGGCGCGGCCGCGAAAGGCCCGGACCGATTGGCGCGGCAGTGCGACACCGTCGGCGGAGACGCTGTCGATCCGCACCTCGCGCGCGAGCAGCGAGCGCAGCCGCGGGTTGACCTCGAGCCGGTGCACGCGGATCGGTTCGTCCTGCACGGTGGCGACGTCTTCCAGCACCACGCGCGGCACCGGGAACAGCGCCCAATGCAATCCGCCCACCGTCAGGCCGATGCCGGTGCGCTGCTCGAACTCGGAACCGACACGAGCCGCGAGTTCGGCGTCACTCGGCAGCCACCATGCGACCAGCGCCGCGCCGACGACGCCCAGCGCGACCAGCCCTGCCGCGCCCCGTACCAGCCATCGACCTGTGCGTGTCATGCCGCAAGCTTAGCCGCGGGGTCCCAGGCGGCCTGTCGGCCGGCGGCCCGAGTTGGACGCTCGCTATAGTTTTGACCATTTCTTCTTCGGAGTTTCCATGGCCATCTGGCAAAAACCGATCTCGCTCGAACTGCTCGCCGCCGCGAACGGAAAGACCGCCGCAGGTCGACTCGGCATCGAGTTCACCGAGATCGGCGACGATTTCCTGCGTGGCCGCGTCCCGGTGGACGAACGCACGGTGCAGCCCTTCGGACTGCTGCACGGCGGCGTGTCGGTGGTGCTGGCCGAAACGCTCGGCTCCAGCGGCGCCTACTACTCGTCGCCCGAAGGCCACGGCGCCGTCGGGCTCGACATCAACGCCAACCACCTGCGCTCGGCGCGCAGCGGCTGGGTGACTGGCACCGCGCGCCCGGTGCACCGCGGCCGGACGGTCCAGGTCTGGCAGATCGACATGGTGAATGACGCGGGCGACCTGACCTGCGTGTCACGCCTGACCATGTCCATGCTGCTGCCGCGCGGCCAGCCCAACGCCCGCGCACCCGCATAACGCACCCCGCATAAATTCAAACGAGGAGACAACCGTGAGCAAGATTTTCCAGTGGCGCGAGGTGCAGGCCACCGAGGGCGCCGTCGTTGCGCCCGACGAGCGCCTGCCCTGGCCGCAGACCGCGGCGATGGGCGTGCAGCACGTGATCGCGATGTTCGGCGCAACCGTGCTGGCGCCGATCCTGATGGGCTTCAACCCCAACATCGCCATCCTCATGAGCGGCGTGGGCACGCTGCTCTTCTTCTTCATCACCGGCGGGCGGGTGCCGAGCTACCTGGGCTCGAGCTTTGCCTTCATCGGCGTGGTGATCGCGGCCAGCGGCTATTCGGGCTCGGGCCCGAACGCCAACCTGGCGGTGGCGCTCGGCGGCATCGTCGCCTGCGGCGTGCTCTACATCGCGATCGGCGCGCTGGTGCAGGCCATCGGCACGGGGTGGATCGAGCGCTTCATGCCGCCAGTGGTCACCGGCGCGGTGGTGGCCGTCATCGGGCTCAACCTGGCGGGCGTGCCGATCAAGAACATGCAGGCCGGCAACTTCGACGCCTGGATGCAGGCCGTGACCTTCTTGTGCGTCGGCCTGGTCGCGGTGTTCGCGCGCGGCATGGTGCAGCGGCTGCTGATCCTGGTCGGGTTGATCCTCGCGACCGTCGTCTACGCGCTGCTCACCAACGGCCTGGGCCTGGGCAAGCCGGTGGACCTGGGCGGCATCGCCAACGCGGCCTGGTTCGGCCTGCCGGCCTTCACCGCGCCAGTCTTCACGGGCAGCGCGATGCTGCTGATCGCGCCGGTGGCGATCATCCTGGTGGCCGAGAACCTGGGCCATCTGAAGGCCGTGACCGCCATGACCGGCCGCAACCTCGACCCGCTGATCGGCCGGGCCTTCATCGCCGACGGCGTGGCCACGGTGGTGAGCGGCGCCGCCGGCGGCACGGGCGTGACGACCTATGCCGAGAACATCGGCGTGATGGCCGCCACGCGCATCTATTCGACGGCGGTGTTCGTGGTGGCGGCGATCATCGCGCTGGTGCTGGGCTTCTCGCCCAAGTTCGGCGCGCTGATCCAGGCGATTCCGCTGCCGGTGATGGGCGGCGTGAGCATCGTGGTGTTCGGGCTGATCGCGGTGGCCGGCGCGAAGATCTGGGTCGACAACCGGGTCGACTTCTCGCAGAACCGCAACCTGATCGTCGCGGCCATCACGCTGATCATCGGCACCGGCGACTTCACGCTGAAGTTCGGCCAGTTCGCGCTCGGCGGCATCGGCACCGCGACCTTCGGCGCGATCCTGCTGTGGGCGCTGCTGGGGCGGGCACGCAACGCCTGATCCAGGCTCTCAGGCGGGGCGCGATGCCTTCCGGGCGGCGGTCACGCGGGTGAGGAAGCGCCGCAGCGGCTGGTCGAACCAGCGGTCGAGCGCCCAGGCCAGGCCCACCAGTCCTGCAGCGAACAGCACGCCGGCCAACGGGGCATACGGCGCCAGCGGCGCGGCCAGGGCGCCCTCGAGCCAACTCCCCAGCGGCACGTGGAGCACGTAGACCGGGTAACTCAGCAGGCCGAGCAGCGCGAACAGCTTCACGGAGGACGCGCCGACGGACGCCTGCGCGCCGAGGTACACGCACACCGGAAACACGACGAAGATGGCCAGAAGATCGACCGTGCTTCCCAGGCCCTCGATGCGCGGCACCATCAGCAGCGCCGTGACTGCGGCACACAGGGCCCACGGCCCCGGGCCCGCCTTCCGAGGCCGCCGCTGGCGTGCCAGGTACAGCCGATGCAGCCCGATGCCCAGGAAGATGCCGAAGACGGCCCGCAGCGTGCCGCCCGCCAGCGAGCGCAGGCTCCACGTGAAGCCGACGTCGAGGCTGCCGTTGTACAGACCGGTCGCGACCAGGCCGGCGCCGCTCGCGGCCAGCACCGCCACCAGCACCCGGTGCGTCAGCCAGCGGTGCGTCAGCGCGTACAGCAGGTTCACCGCCATTTCGTAGAACAGCGACCAGCCCGGCGGGTTGAGTTCGAAGAGGCCGTGCCCGGCTTCGGGCATGCGCGAGGGCAGAAAGAGCAGCATCAGGACCAGGGGCAGCACCCAGACGTCCGGCGCGTACAGATCTTTGGTCACCACCAGCGCCGTCCCCAGCGCGGCCCCCAGCGCATGCAGCGGCCACAGGCGAATAAAGCGGGTCAGCATGAAGCGGCCGGCCGACAGCCGGCCCTCCCGGAGCTGCTGCGCGTAGGCGTGGTTGATCACGAAGCCGCTCAGCACGAAGAAGAGATCGACCGCGAGGTAGCTGTGGTTGTGTGAGAGCGACGGCGCGGCCCAGTACGCCTCGGTGTGGCGCGTGAGGACCAGCAGCGCGGCAAGGCCCCGCAAGCCGTCGAGTACAGCGAATTTCTTGGATGCCATCCCTGCTCTGTTCTAGTTACCGGCGTCGGCGCGCCGTTGGTGTTCGATCTCTCGCCGGCCACAACGTGCCGGCGGAATTGAAACGCGATGCAAGAAACTGTTGCAGAACCCGCTCTTGCGCCCCCAGGCAGCTGCCGTGCCGGGCCCAGCCGTTAGACTTCAGCGCTTTTCGGACGACCTTTTCCCATGGCCGATGCTTCCGCCGCGCGCAACAAGGCGGTATTCGAATTCAAGAGCGCCACACTGCCGCTGGTGGCGGTGATCCTCAAGACGGCGAAGCTGGACGTGCTGGCCGATGCGCTGGACGCCCAGCTGGCCGACTCGCCGGACTTCTTCGAGCAGGAGCCGGTGGTGATCGACCTGTCGCTGCTGCAGGACGAAGGCGAGGCCGCCGACATCGACTTCACGGCCCTGCGCAACCTGCTGGCGCGCCACCAGACGCAACCGATCGCGGTGCGCGGCGGCAGCGATGCGCAGAACGCCGCGGCGCGCGATGCCGGGCTGTCCATCGCGGCGATGCCGGTCGCGCCCACACCCACGCCACGGGCGCCGGCTCCCGCACCGGTGAGTGAAGCGCCGCAGATCGTGCGCGAGGTGCCGGTGCCCGCGGCCGGCACGCTGGTCATCGACAAGCCGCTGCGCTCGGGCCAGCAGGTCTATGCCCGCGGCGGCGACGTGATCGTGATGGCGGTCGTCAACTTCGGCGCCGAAGTGATCGCCGACGGCAACATCCACGTGTATGCACCGCTGCGCGGCAAGGCGATCGCCGGCGCGCGCGGCAACACCGAGGCCCGCATCTTCACCACCTGCATGGAAGCGCAGCTGGTGGCGATCGCCGGCATCTACCGGACCTCCGAGGTCGCGCTGCCGGCCGACATCGCGGGCAAGGCCGTCCAGATCCATCTGGACGACAAAAAGCTTCTGATGGAGCCGATCCTTTGATCGCCGCTCCGCACCCTGAACAACCGAAAAACGAAGAAGGAACGGCAATGGCCAAAATTGTGGTGGTGACCTCGGGCAAGGGCGGCGTCGGCAAGACGACCACGAGCGCCAGCTTCGCGACGGGCCTGGCGCTCGCCGGCAAGAAGACGGCGGTGATCGACTTCGACGTGGGCCTGCGCAACCTCGACCTCATCATGGGCTGCGAACGCCGCGTGGTGTACGACCTGATCAACGTGATCCAGGGCGAGGCCAACCTGAACCAGGCGCTCATCAAGGACAAGCAGTGCGACAACCTGTTCGTGCTGGCCGCCTCGCAGACGCGCGACAAGGAAGCGCTCACGCAAGAGGGCGTCGAGAAGGTCCTCAACGACCTGTCGGCGATGGACTTCGACTACATCGTCTGCGATTCGCCCGCGGGCATCGAGACCGGCGCGATGATGGCCATGTACTTCGCCGACGAGGCGCTGATCGTGACCAACCCCGAAGTCTCGTCGGTGCGCGACTCCGACCGCATCCTGGGCATGCTCGGCAGCAAGACCAAGCGCGCCAAGGAAGGCGGCGACCCGATCAAGGAACACCTGCTCATCACGCGCTACAACCCGAACCGCGTGGCCGGCGGCCAGATGCTGTCGCTGGAAGACATCCAGGACATCCTGCGCATCAAGCTGATCGGCGTGATCCCGGAGTCGGAGACGGTGCTCAACGCGTCCAACCAGGGCGTGCCGGCCATCCACGACAAGGGCACCGACGTGTCCGAGGCCTACTCGGACGTGGTCGCGCGCTTCCTGGGCGAAGACCGTCCCATGCGTTTCATCGAAGCGGAAAAGCCGGGCTTCTTCAAGCGCATCTTCGGGGGGAAGTAAGCCATGTCCTTCCTCTCCTTCCTGCTCGGCGAAAAGAAGAAGACGGCCAGCGTCGCCAAGGAGCGGCTGCAGATCATCCTCGCCCACGAGCGCTCGAGCCTCAGCGGCAAGAAGCGCCCAGACTACCTGCCCGACCTGCAGCGCGAGCTGGTGGCGGTGATCTCGAAGTACGTGTCCATCAACCCCGAGGACATCAAGGTCCACCTGGAACGCCAGGACGACCTCGAGGTGCTCGACATCAAGATCGAGCTGCCCGACGCGACGCCCGCCCCGGCGCGCTGATGTAGACGCAAGCAGACGCGAACTTTCGACTTCGCCATTGCGCGAAGCGAAGGGGTTTTCCTGCATTCATTGGCGCTTCACCGTCGGCTCGACCGCTGTAGAGTGATGTCGACATGGGAGAAGTGCCCGCGACAAGCCGACCCGAAGCGGCAGCGGGGCCGTTGAACGGGCCAGGACCCTGGAGTTCACGAATGACAGTCACATTGAAGCCGATCGACTGGGATCCCCCCAAGGAGATCCCGGGGGGACGTGCGAGCAAGCGCGAGGGCTTCCTGTGGCCCAACCCGCCCCAGGGCGGCTATCCGGCGGCCAAGCCGCAGACCGAGCCGCTGCCCTGCGAGATCCACAGCCTGAACGACCAGCGCGTGGCCGGGCGCATGACCTTCTTCGTGCCGGAAGAGCGGGTGCTGCACGTGCAGCTGCCGCGGGCCCGCACCACCCTGGCACTGCGCTTCGACCAGATCCGCGCCATCACCCTCACCGCGCCGATCGCGCCGCTGAACCCGCCGGCGCTCGACCCGCAATCGGGTGCGCTGCGCCAGCCGGGCCAGAGCCGCTTCAAGCTGCGCTTCACCAGCGGCAGCAAGCTCGCGGGTGAGACGGTCGGCCATGTCGAGAACGGCGTCGGCCTCTTCCTCTTTCCGCCGGTGAGCGACGACGGCAGCGTGCAGCGCCTGTTCATCCCGCGCAGCGCGTACGTGAAGTTCGAACTGGACAGCAGCGTCGCCGCGCCCCCGAGCGCCGCCGCCGAGATGATGCTGTCGCGCGTCGTGACCACGCACGACCAGTTGCTCGAGGCGATCGAGCAGCAGACCCGCATGCCGATGGTGCGCATCGGCGAGGCGCTGATCTCGCTGGGCATGATCACCGCCGCGCAGCTGCAGGAAGCGCTCGGTGCGCAGCAGGGCGACCGCCGCGTGCCGCTGGGCGAGCTGCTGGTGCGGCAGAACGCCGTGTCGCGCGCCGACCTGCAGGTCGCGCTGGCCCGCAAGATGGGCTACCCGCTGGTCGACCTCGACACCTTCCCGGCGGAAGCCGAGGCGCTGCGCAAGATCAGCTACAGCGCGGCCCAGCGTCTGCAGGTGATGCCGCTGCTGGTGCGCGACGGCCGACTGATCGTCGCACTGGACGACCCGGCGAACCGGCGCAGCGCGGTCGACGAGGTCGAGTTCATCGCCCAGATGAAGGCCGTGCCGGTGCTGGCCCAGTGCCGCGACATGGAACGCATGATGTTCGCCGCCTACGACAAGATCGGCGCGACGACCGACAGCCGCCCGGGCAGCGTGGCGCTGCAGCCCATCGAGTTCGTGCCGGACGACACCAGCGAACTGCTCCAGACCCTCGAGAAAGAGGGCAAGCAGGACCGCCCCGACGACGACACGCCCATCGAGCAGTCGGACAACTCGCTGGTGCGCATGATCAACCGGATGATCCTGGAAGCCCATGGCGCCGGCGTCTCCGACATCCACATCGAGAGCTATCCGGGCCGCGAGAAGATCCGCATCCGCTTTCGCAAGGACGGCCAGCTGCGCACCTACCTCGAGCTGCCGCCGAACTACCGCAATGCGATGATCGCGCGCATCAAGATCATGTGCGACCTCGACATCAGCGAGCGCCGGAAGCCCCAGGACGGCAAGATCAACTTCGCCAAGTTCTCGCCACAGCACCGCATCGAGCTGCGCGTGGCCACCATCCCGACCAACAGCGGCCTGGAAGACGTGGTGATGCGGATCCTGGCCTCGGCCAAGCCGATCGCGCTCGACCGGCTCGGCCTGTCGGAGCCGAACCTCGAGCGCCTGCGCGACGCCATCGAGCGCCCATACGGCATGGTGCTGTGCGTGGGCCCGACCGGCTCGGGCAAGACCACCACGCTGCACTCGGCGCTCAGCCACATCAACGTGCCGGAACGCAAGATCTGGACGGCCGAGGACCCGATCGAGATCACCCAGCCCGGCCTGCGCCAGGTGCAGGTGAACCCGCGCATCGACTGGACCTTCGCCAAGGCGCTGCGCGCCTTCCTGCGCGCCGACCCGGACGTGATCATGGTCGGCGAAATCCGCGACGAGGAAACCGCCAAGACCGCGGTGGAAGCCTCGCTCACGGGCCACCTCGTGCTCTCCACGCTGCACACCAACAGCGCCCCCGAGACGGTGACGCGCCTGCTCGACATGGGCATGGACCCCTTCAACTTCGCCGACTCGCTGCTCGGCGTGCTGGCCCAGCGCCTGGTGCGCCGGCTCTGCACGCACTGCCGCACGAGCCGCGATGCCGAGCAGGTGGAGATCGAGGAACTGCTGGCCGACTATCTGCACGCCTTCGGCGAGGCCGACCTGCCCGAATCGCGCGACGCAGTGCTGGCGCGCTGGGCGTCGCAGCACGGCAAGGACGGGCGGCTGCAGATGCACACGAGCCCCGGCTGCGCCGCCTGCGACCAGAGCGGCTTCAAGGGCCGCGCCGGCCTGCACGAGCTGATGATGATCTCGCGCGAGCTGCGTCACCTGATCCAGACCGGCGCACGCGCCGAGGCGCTGCAGGCCACCGCCCTGCGCGAGGGCATGCGCACGCTGCGCCAGGACGGCATCGAGAAGGTGCTGGCGGGCACGACGACCATCGACGAAGTGCGCGCGACCAGCAACGTCTGAACGGCACGCACGCAGGCCGGCGGCGAGCGCGCTTACTTCTTGCCCGCTAGTTCGCCTTGGTCATTTTGAACGGCCTTCCCATGAAGGTGCCTTCCAGCGTGTTCGCGTCCGTCGCCTTCATTCGCATCGTGTTGTCCTGGCAGCCCGCCAACGCCGTCGAGCGTGCCACCTTGAAGACAAGTTCTTCCGCTGTCGCGCGTTGCACCTCGATCGGATAGGCGCGGCCGGCGCAGGGGTCGTTGCGTTGGGCCACATTCAGGTCCCAGGTGCCTGCGTTGCCCGCCACGATGATGGTGCCGTCCCGATCGATGCCGCGTTCGGTCTTGAAGGCGACCTGCCATTTACCGTCCCACATCTGCGCCGTCTGCGCGACTGCGAAGAGCGGGAGACACGCGGCCAGCGCTGTACCGACGGCTTTCATGGCAACTCTCCGGTGGTGGACCACCCATTCTGAAAGTGCGCCGCGTGCTTGCAATATGTCGTTTGACCGGTGACGCACCACCGGCGCGCACTGCGCACCGGCTCGGCCCGGCCGAACGATCCACTTTGGACCATTTGGTCAAAACTTGACACGTTGAGCCGAACAAGTCCTTGATGCACAAGGACTTTTCAAGATGGCACGAAGCATGCAAAGCGATGTCCATCGCTCCGCAGGCTCGGCCTCGGCCCTCGTCCCCTCCTGGAATGGTCCGCCATGAACATCGGCATCTTCATCCCCATCGGCAACAACGGCTGGCTGCTGTCGGAGAACGCGCCCCAGTACAAGCCCACCTTCGCGCTCAACAAGGAGATCACCCTCAAGGCCGAGCACTACGGGCTGGACTTCGTGCTGTCGATGATCAAGCTGCGCGGCTTCGGCGGCAAGACCGAGTTCTGGGACCACAACCTCGAGTCCTTCACGCTCATGGCCGGCCTGGCGGCCGTGACCACCAAGATCAAGCTCTTCGCCACCGCGGCCTCGCTGGTGATGCCGCCGGCCATCGTGGCGCGCATGGCCTCGACCATCGATTCGATTTCCAACGGGCGCTTCGGCGTGAACCTGGTCACCGGCTGGCAGCGGCCCGAGTACTCGCAGATGGGGATGTGGCCGGGCGACCAGTTCTTCGGCACGCGCTACCAGTACCTCTCGGAGTACGTGCAGGTGCTGCGCGACCTGTGGGGCCGGGGCCAGTCGGACTTCAAGGGCGAGCACTTCCAGATGGAAGACTGCCGCCTGAGCCCGCAGCCGCAGGCCGACATGAAGGTGATCTGCGCCGGCGCGAGCGACGCCGGCATGGACTTCTCGGCCAAGTACGCCGACTACAACTTCTGCTTCGGCAAGGGCGTGAACACACCCAAGGCCTTCGCGCCCTCGGCGCAGAAGCTGATCGAGGCCACCGCCAAGACCGGCCGCCACGTCACGACCTACGTGCTGATGATGGTGATCGCCGACGAGACCGACGAGGCCGCCCGCGCCAAGTGGGAACACTACAAGGCCGGCGCCGACCAGGAGGCCATCGCCTGGCTGGGCGTGCAGGGCGCGGCCGACACCAAATCGGGCGCCGACACCAACGTGCGCCAGATGGCCGACCCCACCTCCGCCGTGAACATCAACATGGGCACGCTGATCGGCTCCTATGCCAACGTGGCGCGCATGCTCGACGAGGTGGCCGAGGTGCCCGGCACCGAGGGCGTGCTGCTGACCTTCGACGACTTCGTGAAGGGCGTCGGGGCCTTCGGTGAACGCATCCAGCCGTTGATGAAGAGCCGCGTCAATGTCGATTCGCCCGTGCCCTCCCAGGTCCAACCGCAGGCGCTGGCCGCCTGATCCCCGAAGGAATCGCCCCATGACGACACCGAAGAACACCACCCTCACCTCGACCGTGCCGGTCGGCGTGCCGAATGCGCCCGGTGCGCCCGCCCCACTGGTGCTGCCCGCGCGGCCCGAACCGGTGGCGCTGCACGCGGCCAATTCGGCGCTGATCGTGGTCGACATGCAGAATGCCTACGCCTCGGTGGGCGGCTACGTCGACTCGGCGGGCTTCGACATCTCGGGCGCGCAGGGCACCATCGCCAACATCGTGCGCACCGTCGAGGCGGCGCGCGCGGCGGGCATCCTGGTCATCTTTTTGCAGAACGGCTGGGACGCCGCGTATGTCGATGCCGGCGGCCCGGGCTCGCCCAACTGGTACAAGTCGAACGCGCTCAAGACCATGCGCAAGAAGCCCGAGCTGGCCGGCAAGTTCCTCGCCAAAGGCGGCTGGGACTACGAACTGCTCGACGTGATGAAGCCGCAGACCGGCGACATCGTGATCCCCAAGACGCGCTACAGCGGCTTCTTCAACAGCACGCTCGACAGCACCCTGCGCGCCCGCGGCATCCGCAATCTGGTGTTCACCGGCATCGCGACCAACGTGTGCGTCGAGTCCACGCTGCGCGACGCCTTCCACCTCGAGTACTTCGCCGTAATGCTGGAAGACGCGACGCACGAGCTGGGCGGCGCGGCCATCCAGAAGGCCGCCGTTTACAACGTCGAGACCTTCTTCGGCTGGGTCTCGACCGTGGACGATTTCTGCCGCACCGTGGCTGCGCCGAGCACGCCGGCCGCCGCCATGACCGCACGCGAGACCACCGCGGCCTGACCCCTTTCCTCCACCCCTCGTTTTTCAGGAACTTCGTCCATGCCCAAGCAAGCCATCATCCCGCCCGGCACCACCACCCCCATCGCGCCCTTCGTTCCCGGCACCATGGCCGACGGCGTCGTCTACGTGTCGGGCACGCTGCCCTTCGACAAGGACAACAACGTGGTCCACGTGGGCGATGCGACGCTGCAGACGCGCCATGTGCTCGAGACCATCAAGAGCGTCATCACCACCGCCGGCGGCACGATGGACGACGTGACCTTCAACATGATCATGATCAAGGACTGGGCCGACTACGCGAAGGTCAACGCGGTCTATGCGGAGTACTTCCCGGGCGTGAAGCCGGCGCGCTACTGCATCCAGTGCGGCCTGGTGAAGCCCGACGCGCTGGTGGAAATCGCCTCCATCGCCCACGTCGGCAAGCCCTGATGCCGCTGTACCACGAGGTCCACGGCCAGGCGACGCCCGGCGCGCCCAGCCTGCTGCTGTCGTCCGGCCTGGGCGGCTCGGCGAATTTCTGGAAGCCGCAGATCCCGGCGCTGGTGGCTGCCGGCTGGCGCGTGGTCGCGTACGACCAGCGCGGCACCGGCCGCAGCCCCGAAGCGCTGAAGGCCGACTACACGATCGCCGACATGGCACACGACGTGGTCGAGGTGCTCGACGCGACCGACACCGCGCAATGCATCGTCATCGGCCATGCCCTGGGCGGCCTGGTCGGCCTGCAGTTCGCGCTCGATGCACCGTCGCGCGTGGCCGGGCTGGTGCTGGTCAACGCCTGGTCCCGGCCCAACCCGCATTCGGCGCGCTGCTTCGAGGCGCGGCTGGCGCTGCTGGGCGCGGTCGGCCCGCGTGCCTATGTCGAGGCGCAGCCAATCTTCCTGTACCCGGCCGACTGGTGCGCCGCGCATGCCGACGAGGTGCAGGCCGAAGTCGATCACGCCTTCGCGCACTTCCCCGGCGAAGCCAACATGCGGGCGCGCATCGGCGCGCTGCGCGCCTTCGACGTCGACGCGCGACTGGGCAGCATCGCGGTGCCGACACTGGTCGCCGCCGCGATGGACGACGTGCTCGTGCCCTGGACGATGTCGCAGCGCCTGGCCGACGCCCTGCCCCGCGCGATACTCGACCGGGTACCGCATGGCGGACACGCCCACAGCGTGACGGACGCGGACACCTTCAACGCCACCCTGCTCGCCTTCCTCGCCAAGACGGGCGCTTACTGACATCCCATGACCCAAGCACTCGACACCGCCGCCCTGGCGACCCTCTTCACCGAAGCCCGCAGCCAGAACGGCTGGACGGCCGAGCCCGTGTCCGACGACCTGCTCCAGCAGGTCTACGAACTCGCCCGCATGGGCCCGACCTCGGTCAACTGCTCGCCGGCCCGCTTCGTCTTCGTGCGCACCCCCGAGGGCAAGGAACGTCTGAAGCCGGCCCTGTCGCCCAGCAACGTCGACAAGACGATGACGGCCCCCGTCACGGTGATCGCGGCCTGGGACACGGCCTTCTACGACAAGCTGCCCAAGCTGTTCCCGCATGCCGACGCACGCCCCTGGGTGGCCGGCACCCCGGAGCTGGCGCACGAATCCGCCTTCCGCAACGGCACGCTGCAGGCGGCCTACCTGATCCTGGCGGCCCGCTCGCTGGGCCTGGACGCCGGCCCGATGTCGGGCTTCGACAAGGCCAAGGTCAACGCCGCCTTCTTCGGCGGCACGACCTGGACCGTCAACTTCCTCATCAACCTCGGCCACGGCGACGCGTCGAAGGTCTTCGGCCGCCTGCCGCGGCTGGACTTCGCCGAGGCCTGCACGCTCGCCTGAACCCGTTCATCCTCATGCAGAAGGCCGACTACCGCAACGCGATGTCTCGCCTGGGCGCGGCCGTCAACATCATCACCACCGACGGCCCGGCCGGCCGCGCAGGCTTCACGGCCTCGGCCGTGTGCAGCGTGACCGACGAGCCGCCCACGCTGCTGATCTGCCTGAACCGCACGGCGTCGGTGTACCCGGCCTTCGAGGCCAACGGCGTGCTGTGCGTGAACGTGCTGGCACCGGACCACCAGGCGCTCTCGGGCGTGTTCGGCGGCAAGACGCCGATGGACGAGCGCTTCGCGGCCGGCCGCTGGCACGCGGGCGTCACCGGCTCGCCGATGCTCGACGGCGCCGCCGTGTCCTTCGATTGCCGCGTGGTGCGCAGCACCGCCGTCGGCACGCACGACGTGCTGTTCTGCGAGGTGGCCGCCATCACGCTCGGCGACACGGCCCACGGGCTCGTGTACTTCGACCGGCGCTATCACGGCCTCATGACAACGGCAGACTGATCCGTCCGCCGGGTCAGTCCGCCGCGATGCCCTGCAGCACGATGCGCTGCACGTTCTCCACCGTCTGCTCGAAGAAGGCCGGGTCGTCGAGCGTGCGGCCGGTGATGGCCTGCACCTGGACGCCGAAGTCGGCGTAGTGCTGGGTGGTGGCCCACAGCGCGAAGATCAGGTGGTGCGGGTCGACCGCGCCGAGCTTGCCGGCCGCGACCCACGCGCGGATGACCTCCGACTTGCGCTCGACCAGGTCGCGCAGCTCGCGACTGAGTTCGTCGCGCAGCAGCGGGGCGCCCTGGATCATCTCCAGACAGAACAGCCGCGATGCATCGGGCCGGTCGCGCGAGATCACCAGCTTGCGGCGGATGTAGTCGGCGATGGCCTCGTGCGGGTCCTGTTCCACGCTGAAGCCGCGCAGCGGCTCGAGCCACACGGTGAGCAGATCGCGCAGCACGCAGACGTAGAGCTCCTCCTTGTTGGCGAAGTAGTAGAGCAGGTTGCTCTTGGAGACGTCGGCGCGCGCGGCCACCTGGTCGACGCTGGTGCCGTGCAGCCCGTAGCGCGAGAACAGGCCGAGCGCCGCGGCCAGGATGACGCTGCGCTTGTCCTCGATCTGCCGCAGGCGCCGGTTGATCGCGGCGGGCCCGCGCGCGGCCGGCGCCCGCTTGGCCAGCACCCGCTGCGACGGCTTGGCGACTGTCTTGGGAGCTGGCTTGGTGGTGGGCTTCCCCGCGGTGCTCCCTGTCATCTTTGCCATGTCCTGGTGCTTTCTTGTGCATTGCTCTTCAAACGTGCACATCTGCTTGCACGAGCCGTACCCGCTTGGTGCGGCGGGGCGACGGTAACGCATTTGTCCATTTGGTCCAACTGGCATGGACGTTGCATGCCACACCGTGTCGCGACCGTCTTCGCGCTGGATCAAGGAATGACGACATGACGCTGCTGTCCGTACCGATCATCGACCTCGCCCCCTACTTCGAGGGCACGCCGGACGCGCGCGCCGCGCTGGCGCAAAAGGTGGACGAGGCCTGCCGCAGCATCGGCTTCCTGGTCATCACGAACCACGGCATCGACCCCGCGCTGATCGCGCGCGTGTCGGCGCTCTCGCGCCAGTTCTTCGCGCTGCCGCTGGCCGAGAAGCGCAAGGTCGACCGGCCCCGCGAAGACGCGGTGCGCGGCTACAGCGCGGTCGGCGAGGAAGGCCTGTCGTACAGCCTCGAGGAGGCCGCGCCGGGCGACCTGAAGGAGTCCTTCTCGATCGACCCCTCGGGCGTGCCCAACGACGACTACCACCGCGGCCCGGCCGCCGGCCCGCACTTCGAGCCCAACAGCTGGCCGCCGATTCCGGGCTTCCGCGAGGCCTACGAGGCCTACTTCGAGGCGATGAGCGACCTGTCGCGTTCGCTCATGCGCATCTTCGCGCTCGGCCTGAAGCTGCCCGAGACCTTCTTCGACGACAAGATCGACAAGCACATCAGCATGTTCCGCGTGCTGAGCTACCCGCCGCAGACCGAGGCGCCCCTGCCGGGCCAGCTGCGCGCCGGCGCCCACAGCGACTACGGCAGCCTCACCATCGTGCTGCCCGACGACAAGGGGTTGCAGGTCTTCAACAAGGCCGGCCAGTGGGTCGACGTGCCGCAGGTCGACGGCGGCCTGGTCGTGAACATCGCCGACCTGATGATGCAGTGGACCAACGACCAGTGGGTGTCGACGCTGCACCGCGTGGTCAACCCACCCTTCGAGGTGGCCAGCAGCAACCGCCGGCAGTCGCTGGTCTTCTTCCATCAACCCAACTACGACGCGATGGTCGAGTGCCTGCCGAGCTGCCTGGTGCCGGGCGAGGTGGCGAAGTACGCGCCCATCTCCTCGGGCGACCATCTGACCTCGAAGTTCGTCAAGCAGACGACCTTCGGCGGCACCAAGGCCACGGCCTGAGCCCGCACGCGCAGACACGCATGGCCCACCTCTCCTACGTCAACGTCTTCGCGAAGGACGTGGTCGCGCTCAGCGGCTTCTACCAGCGCGTGTTCGGCTTTCCCGAGATCGAGGCCATCCGCTCGCCGATCTTCCGCGGCCTGGACACCGGCAAGTCGAGCCTGGGCTTCAACGCGCTCGACGCCTACGCGCTGCTGCACCTGGCCGAGTTCTCCGACACCCGCGGCGTGAAGTTCCTGCTGAACATCGACGTCGATTCGAAGGACGAGGTCGACCGCAGGGTGCCCATCGCCGTCGACGCCGGCGCCAAGCTCGTCAAGGCGCCGTACGAGACCTACTACCACTGGTACCAAGCAGTACTGCTCGATCCCGAAGGCAACGTGTTCCGCATCAACTTCATGATGTAGACGCGCGCCGCCCTCCCCCTTCTTTTTTCTTCCCGCCTGAAAGGTCAGAGTGATGTTGCGTCGATCGATTTCTTGCGCCGTTGCGGCGCTGGTGGCATGTGCAACGCTGCCGGGGGCCGCCGTGGCTGCCGATGGCTTCACCCTCAAGGGCGAGCCGAAGATCGCGATGATCTATTTCGGCCCGAAGAACGACGGCGGCTGGACGCAGGCCTTCGACGAGGCACGGCTCAAGGTCGAGGCCGCCATCGGCAAGAAGATCCAGTTCGTCGAGAACGTGCCCGAAGACGCCTCGGCCATCAAGCCGGCGGCCGAGCGCTTCATCTCGCGCGGTGCCAACATCGTGATCGGCACGGCCTTCGGCTATTCCGACGCCTTCAAGGAGCTGGCCGCCAAGTACCCCGATGTCGCCTTCCTCAACGGCTCGGGCACCACCAACGGCGCCAACCTCGAATCGTTCTACGGCCGCACCTACGAGAGCCAGTACCTGTGCGGCATGGCAGCCGGCGCGGCATCCAAGAGCGGCAAGCTGGGCTTCGTCGCGGCCAACCCCTTCGGCGTGGTGAACTGGACCGTCAACGCCTTCGCGCTCGGGGCGCAGAAGATGAACCCGAATGCCACCGTCAACGTGATCTACACCGGCGCGTGGAACGACCCGGTGAAGGAACGCGCCGCCGCGATGGCGCTGATCGACCAGGGCGCCGACGTGATCGGCCAACACGTCGACTCGCCCACGCCGCAGATCGTCGCGCAGGAGCGCGGCGTGTACGGCACCGGCCACCACCGCGACCTGCGCCAGTTCGCGCCCAAGGCCACGCTGTGCTCGTCGGTCTGGGTCTGGGACAAGTTCCTCACGCCCGAACTCAAGAAGATCATGGCGGGCGGCTGGAAGCCGGCCCAATACGGCGCCTTCATCGCGATGAAGGACGGCGGCACCGACATCGCCGGCTTCGGTGCAGGCGTGCCCAAAGACAAGGCTGCGCTCATCAATGCCGAACGCGATGCCTTGCTGAAGGGCAAGCAGATCTACGCCGGCCCGCTGAAGGACCGCGAGGGCAAGGAGCGCGTCGCCGCCGGCGCCGTGCTGTCGGACGCCGACCTCTGGAAGATGGACTGGTACGTCAAGGGCGTGGTCACGCAGAAGTAAGGCCCTGGCACCCGAGCATGGCGACCGCCCTTCAACTCACCGGCATCGGCAAGTCCTTCGACGGCTTCCAGGCGCTGACCGACGCGGACTTCGACGCGCGTTGGGGCGAGGTGCATGCGCTGCTGGGCGAGAACGGTGCGGGCAAGTCGTCGCTGATGAACATCGCGGCCGGCCTCTATGCCCCCGAGGCCGGCCGGATGTGGGTCGACGACAACCCGGTGCAGCTGGGCGGCCCGCGCGATGCAGCGCGGCATCGCATCGGCATGGTGCACCAGCACTTCAAGCTGGTGAAGCCCTTCACCGTGGCCGAAAACATCCTGCTGGGCCATCCGTTGGCATCGGGCGAAGGCAGCCATCGCAAGCGGCTCGGCCAGTTGGAAGCACAGATCCGCGCCAAGGCGGCCGAGCTGGGCTTCGACATCGACCCGACGCAGCGCGTCGCGCACCTGTCGATCGCCGAGCAGCAGCGCGTGGAAATCCTCAAGGTGCTGCTGGCCGGCGCGCGCATCCTGATCCTCGACGAACCGACCGCCGTGCTGACCGATGCCGAAGCCGAGCGCCTGCTCTCGACCGTGCAGGCGCTCGCGCGCAGCGGCGCAGCCGTCGTGCTGGTCACGCACAAGATGGCCGACGTGAAGACCTATGCCGACCGCGTGACCGTGATGCGCGGCGGCCGCACGGTGAAGACGGTCGACCCGAAGCAGGTGGCGGTGGCCGAGCTGGTGCAGCTCACGGTCGGCGATTCGGTCGCGGTGCCGCAACGGCGGCGTGATGGCGTCGCCGCCGGCGCGCCGCGGCTCACGGTGCGCGGACTGCGCAGTGCAGTGGCAGGTGGCCGACCGGCGCTCGACGGCGTCGACCTGCAACTGAAGGCCGGCGAGATCTACGGGCTGGCCGGCGTCGGTGGCAATGGCCAGGGCGAGCTGGCGGCGGCGCTGATGGGCCTGGACGATGCCGTCGAAGGCGACATCACGCTGCAGGATGTCGGCGACCTGAAGCGCCTGTCGAATGCACAGCGGCGCAGCCTGCAATTCGCCGCGATCCCGGCCGACCGCTACGGCCTCGCGCTCGCGGGCGCATTGACCGTGGCCGAGAACTTCGGCATCGGCCAGGTGCATGCGGGCAGCTACGGCTCGCCGTGGCGGCTCGACACGCGCAAGCTCGAAGCCGATGCGCAGGCCGCGGTCGAACAGTTCGATGTGCAGGGCGTGCGCAGCCTCGGCCAGAAGGCCGCACTGCTCTCGGGCGGCAACGCGCAGAAGCTGGTGCTGGCGCGCGAGTTCGGCCGCGCGCCGCGCATCGTGCTGGCGCACAGCCCCAGCCGCGGGCTCGACGTGCGTGCCGGTGCCGAGGTGCATGCGCGCCTGCTGGCCGCCCGCGATGCGGGCGCGGCCGTGCTGCTGATCAGCGAAGACCTCGACGAGGTGCTGGCACTGGCCGACCGCGTCGGCGTGATGACGCGCGGACGCATCGTGGCCGAGTTCGATCAACCGGCGGACCGTCAGGCGGTCGGGCAGGCGATGACCGACCATGGCTGATGCTTCGGTGACCGTTCCCTCGATCAACGCCGCACCCGTGGCGCCACGGCGCCCCCTCGCCAGCCGGCGCTTCGCGCTCGAGCTGCGCCAGGAGATGGCGTGGCACCGGCAGGCGCTGATCCTCGGCGTGTCGCTCATCATCGGCATGGGCGTCTCGGCCGCGATCCTGGTCGCGGCGGGCGTGCCGGCCAACGAGCTGCTCAACGAGTTCGTGCTGCAGACGCTGTTCGACAAACAGAGTCTGCAGGCCGTGCTGTTCCAGGCGGCGCCGATGATCCTGGTGGGCATCGCCGCGTCAATGGCCTTCCGCGCGCGCTTCTGGAACCTCGGCCTCGAGGGCCAGATGATTTGGGGCGCGATCGGCGCCACCACGATCTCTTTCTTCGACGTCGGCCCCGCCGCGCTGCGCCTGCCGCTGATGCTCGCCATGGCGATGGCGCTCGGCCTGCTGTGGGCGATGGCGCCCACGCTGCTCAAGCTGAAGCTCGGCGTGAACGAGATCATCTCGTCGCTGATGCTCAACTACATCGCGAGCAACTTCCTGCTGCACCTGGTGTACGGCGCGTGGAAGGACCCGAAGGATTCCTTCCCCTACTCGCCGCAGTTCCGCGCCTTCGAGCGGCTGCCCGAATGGTTCGGCAACGTGAGCACGGCGGCCATCGGGCTGGCGCTCGTCGTCGCGGTGCTTGCCTGGTGGTTTGTCGGCATCAGCCGCGCGGGCCTCTACCTGCGCTTCGTCGACGCCAACCCCCGCATGGCCGATGCGGTCGGCGTGCCGGTGCGCCGCATGATCTTCTCGGCCGTGCTGCTGTCGGGCGCGCTGTCGGGCATCGCGGGCTTCGTCGTCGTCGCGGGGCAGGAAGGCCGGCTCACGCAGGCCTTCTACGCGGGCTATGGCTTCTCGGGCATCCTGATCGCCTTCCTGGCACGCAACAACCCGCTGGCGGCCACGGTGGTGGCGGTGCTGGTGGCGGCGCTCTTCGTGGCCGGGCGCAACCTGCAGGTGTTCTACCAAATCCCGTTCTCGATGGTGCAACTGATCCAGGCCATCGTCGTGATCTGCGTGGCGTCGTCGGACTTCTTCATTCGTCACCGCATCCGTTCGGTGGTGAGCAAGACCTGAATGAAACCCCCACGCTCATCGCTTCGCGTATCGCTGCCCCCCGAGGGGGCGCGTCAGTGCCTTCGGGCGGCCGGGCAGCACTGACCCATGGACGTCTTCGCCATCGCCACCAACTGGCTCGGCAACGCGCCCGACTTCGCGGTGCCCTATGCGCTCGCCGCGCTCGGGCTGATCGTCTGCGAGCGCTCCGGCGTGCTGTCGCTCGGCGCCGAAGGGTTGATGCTCGTCGGCGCGCTGGCCGGCATCGGCGCGCAGATCGCCTTCGGGCAGCCCGGCGTGTCGCTGATCCTCGCCATGCTCGCGGCCAGTGCGGTGTCGGTGCTGTTCGCGGTGATGACGATCCTGCTGCGCGTGAACCAGGTGATCGCGGGCCTCGCGCTGGTCTTCTTCTGCCAGGGGCTCACCAGCCTGGCGGGCACGCTGTTCGGCTGGACCAACGTGGCCGTCAGCAGCGTCGGCGCCATTGCGCTGTGGCCGTTGTCGGCGCTGCCGCTGGTCGGCCGCTTGTTCAACCAGAACATCGTCGTGTACCTCACGCTGCCGATCTTCATCGCGGTCGTCTGGGTCCTCACGCGCACCACCGCAGGCCTGCGCCTGCGCGCGGTGGGCGAGAACCCGCAGGCCGCCGATGCGGCCGGCATCAGCGTCACCGCATGGCGCTTCGCCGCGGTGCTCGCGGGCTCGGCGCTGGTCGGCCTGGCGGGGGCGTACATCTCGGTGGTGAGCACCAAACTCTGGATCGCCGGCATGACCGGCGGCCGTGGCTGGATCGCCGTGGGCCTGGTGATCTTCGCGCGCTGGTCGCCGTGGAAGGCGCTGGCCGGTGCGGTGCTGTTCGGCTGCGTCGAGGCCTTGATCCCGCAACTCGCGGCAGCGGGCGTGCAGCTGCCGCAGTACTTCGTGCTGATGACGCCCTACGCGATCACGCTGGCCGTGATGGTGTGGGTCGCGGTCGCGCGCCGTGGCGCCGACGGTGAACCCGGTGCATTGGGCCAACCCTATGTGCGAGAGGAAAGAAGATAGTGCGCGCCTTCGTCTACGAAAAGGAACGCGAACTGGACGCGCGCCAGTTCGCCGACTACCTCGACCCGGCCACCACCGCGGTCATCTCCATCGACATGCACCGCGGCCATCTCGACGACTCGCCCGAGTGTCCCTGCCCGGCCCCGCGTGCGCGCGACGTGGTCGCGCCCATCGATGCGTTCCACGACGAAGTGCGTGCGCTGGGCGGGCGCATCGTGCACGTGAAGTCGACGCTGCGGCCCGATGGGGTCGACGACATCCGCGGCATCCCGTCGGCTTGGCGGCGCACCTTCCCGCTGCACATCGGTGCCATCCCGAACGCCGATGCACACGCCATCGAAGGCTCGCCGTGGACCGAATGGGTCACGCGCGTCGAGCCCGGCGACATGCGCGTGGAGAACAAGCGCCGGCTGTCGGCCTTCTACCCAACCGACCTCGACTTCCTCCTGCGCAACCAGCGCATCACGACCGTGGTGCTCGACGGCGGCTTCACCGACTGCTGCGTGCTCAATACGGCCTTCGACGCCAACAACCACAACTACCGCGTGATCGTGCTGCGCGACCTGGTGCGCGGCACCGACCCGCAGCTCGAAGCCGCGGCGCTCACGATGGTGTCGCTGCACCTGGGCCTCGTCATGGAATCGCAGGACCTGCTGACCCAGTGGCGCGGCGCCGCGCAAACCTCCCCTTTTTCCCTCTGAACCACCCGATGCTGACGTCCATTCCCCTCATCGACCTCGGCGGCAACGTCGACCCGCAGAGCGCCGCGGCGCGGGCCAGTGCCGCCGAGCTGCACGACGCGCTGAGCACCCTCGGCTTTGCCTACATCGGCGGCCACACGGTGTCGCCCGCCACGCGCGCCGCGGCCTTCGCGGCGTCGAGGCGCTTCCACGAATCGCCGCTCGAACGGAAGCAGTCGCTCGCCATCAACGCGGCGCACCGCGGCTACATGGGCATGGCGACCTCGACCATCGTCACCTCGTCCGTGGCCAAGGTGACCAAGCCCAACATGAGCGAATCGCTGATGCTGATGCACGAGCTGCCGCCGGACGACCCTGGCCTGCTGGCCGGCCTGCCGATGCAGGGCCCGAACCAGTGGCCGACGTGGCTGCCCGACTTCAAGCCCGCCATGGAACAGTACGTGCGCGAGGTCGACGTGCTAGGCCGCTACATCGTGCGGTTGATCGCGATCAGCCTCGGCCTGCCGGCCACGTCGCTCGACCACCACTTCGACCACCCGACCACCTTCCTGCGCGCGTTGCACTACCCACCACAGCCGCCGCAGTCGGCACTGGAGAGCGACCAGATGGGCTCGGCGCCGCACACCGACTACGGGATCATCACGCTGCTGGCGCAGGACGACTCGGGCGGCCTGCAGGTGCGTCCGCGCGGTGGCGACTGGATCGAGGCGCCGCCCATCGCCAACACCTACGTGCTCAACGTCGGCGACATGCTGGCGCGCTGGACCAACGGCCGCTTCGTGTCGACACCGCACCGCGTGATCAACCGCTCGGGCGGCGACCGCTATTCGCTGCCCTACTTCCTCGACCCGTCGATGGATGCGCTGATCGAATGCCTGCCGACCTGCACCGACGCCGAGCACCCGCCCCTCTATCCACCGGTGCCCTACGGCGAGTACCTGATGGAGCGGCTCAACAAGAACTACGACTACCGGCGGGACACGTCGAAGGCCTCGGCCTGACGCCCTTTTCTCACGCCTCCTCTTTTCCATTTCTTCTTCAAGGACACCCATGAAAAACTTTTCCCGCCGCGACTACCTGCAGGCCATGGCCGCAGCCGCGGGCATGTCGGCGCTGGCCATCCCCGGCATCTCCGCCGCGGCACAGAACCTGGTCGTCAACACCTACGGCGGCCGCTGGGAGAAGTTCTGGCGCTCCGACCTGATGCCGATGTTCCAGAAGTCCGCCGGCGTCGAAACCACGCTCGACGTGGGCCTGGGCAAGAACTTCGTCGCCAACCTGCGCGCGGCCGGCATCGAGAAGCCGCCCTACAGCATCCTCATGCTCAACGAGAACATCGCGAGCATGGTGCGCGCCGAAGGCTACTTCGAGGCCATCCCCGCGGCCAAGGTGCCGAACCTGGCCAATGCCTACCCGTTCCTGCGCAACCCCGGCGACAACGGCGTGCGCGCCATCGTCTCGACCATCGGCATCGGCTACCGCAAGGACCTGGTGAAGACGCCGCCCAAGTCGTGGAGCGACCTGTGGAGCAACCCCGAGTTCAAGGGCAAGATCGGCCTCTACCAGATCGGCAACACCGCCGCGATGCTCTTCCTCCTGATGACGGCCAAGCTCTACGGCGGCTCGCAGGACGCGATCGACCGCGCCTTCGTCGAAATCAAGAAGCTCTTGCCCTTCACGCAGGCCGACTGGAGCGGCACGCTGTCGACCATGCTCACGCGCGGCGACGTGACGGTGGCCGTCATCGACTTCCCCGAGATCGTGGCGCTGCAGAAGAAGGGCGTGCCGGTCGAGATGGTCGTGCCCACCGAAGGCGTGCTGGCCTTCGAGCAGTCCTTCAATGTGCTGAAGAACGCGCCCGCCAAGGAAGAGGCGTACAAGTACCTCGACTTCGTCCTGCGCCCCGACGTGCAGGAGATGATGGCCAAGGAGTTCTTCACCTCGCCGACCAACACGAAGTCCAAGCTCGACGCGGCGCTCGCCAAGGACGTGCCGGTGTCCGGCGAGGGCATGAAGAAGATCTTCCAGTTCGACTGGAGCAAGGTCAATCCGCAGGTCGCAGCGATCACCGACCGCTGGAACCGGGAGATGAAGTGAGCGTGGCGACCGACGCGTCGCCCGCCCTCGGGCGACGCACCACGCGCGTGTCGCTCGACGGCCTGCGCAAGACCTTCGCCGGCAGCGCCGCGCCGGCCATTCAGCACCTCGACCTGAACACGGTCGAGGGCGAGTTCATCTCGCTGCTGGGGCCCAGCGGCTGCGGCAAGACGACCACGCTGCGCTGCGTGGCAGGCTTCGAGTTTCCCGACCAGGGCCGCGTGCGGCTCAATGACGAGGACATCACGGACCTGCCGCCCGAGAAGCGCGACATCGGCATGGTGTTCCAGAACTATGCGCTGTTCCCGCACCTGACCGTCGCGCGCAACCTGGCCTTCGGGCTGGAGATGCGCGGCGTGGGCAAGGCCGACATGAAGCGCCGCATCGACGAGGTGCTGGCGATGGTGCAGCTCACCACCATGGCCGAGCGCTACCCGCGCCAGCTCTCCGGTGGCCAGCAGCAGCGCGTGGCGCTGGCGCGCGCGCTCGTCATCGAGCCACGCCTGCTGCTGCTCGACGAGCCGCTGGCCAACCTCGACGCGGTGCTGCGCGAAGACATGCGCGTGTTCATCCGCGAGCTGCAGAAGCGCGTGGGCATCACCACGCTGTACGTCACGCACGACCAGGCCGAGGCGATGGTGATGTCCGACCGCGTGGCCGTTATGCTCGGCGGCCGGCTGCTGCAGTTCGACGTGCCCGAGGCCATCTACCTGCGCCCACGCAGCATCGAGGTGGCGCGCTTCATCGGCCGTTCGAACCTGATCGAAGGCCGCGTCGAGGGCATGACCGATGCCGCCGGCCCGTACCCCACCTACCGCATCCGCACGCCGCTCGGCGACGTGCCGGCCTGCTACGACCAGCCGCTCGCGAGCGGTCAGGCGGTGCACGTGACGATCCGCCCCGAAGCGATCCGCTTCCAGAACGACGGGCCCTACACCGGCCACGTGCAGGCCACCTACTTCCTCGGCAGCACGGTCGAGCACACGGTCCAATGCGCCGGTGGCCAGAGCCTGCTGGTGCAGACCGCACCGAGCCAGCGCATGGACGCCGGCGTGACCGCCGCCTTCGCCTTCGATCCGGGCCACGCCTGGATCGTCGCGGCCGACGCATGAGCGCCGCGGTGATGCCCGTGCCGGGTTCGGTCGCCGCGCCACAGCGCCGCCCTCAGCCGCTGTCGCGCCGTGCCTTCTGGCTCATCGTGCCGGCGCTGCTGCTGATCGGCGTGTTCCTGGTGCTGCCCTACCTGAACATCGTGAGCATGAGCCTGCGCCCGCCGGCCGTCGGCGCGCCGTACGGCCAGGGCTTCACGCTCGGCAACTACGCGACGCAGCTCACCGACAGCTACCTGCTCGGCGTGCTGGGCGACACGCTCCTGCTGGGCCTCACGACGGTGCCGATCTGCCTGCTGCTGGGCTACCCGGTGGCCTTCCACCTCGCGCGCACGAAGTCGCGCTGGGGCAGCCTGCTCTACGTGCTGGTGCTGTCGCCGCTGCTGGTCGGCGTGGTGGTGCGCAGCTTCGGCTGGCTGATCCTGCTGTCGGGCAACGGCGTCATCAACCGCACGCTGATCGACATCGGCCTGATCGAGACCGGCCTGCAGCTGATGAACAACCGCCTGGGCGTGACCATCGCGCTGGTGCATGTGTTCCTGCCTTTCATGATCCTGCCGCTGGTGGGCGTGATCCAGGCCATCGACCCGACGCTGGAGCAGGCCGCGCGCTCGCTCGGTGCGTCACGGCTCAAGGTGTTCTGGCGGCTCATCCTGCCGCTGTCCTGGCCCGGCATCCAGGCCGGCACCATCCTGGTCTTCGTGCTCACGCTGAGCGCCTACGTCACACCAGTGATGCTGGGCGGCGCGCAGGTCAAGACGATGTCGGTGCTGGTGGTGCAGAACCTCATCGACAACTTCCAGTGGCCGGTCGGCGCCGCACAGGCCCTGGTGCTGGCCTTCTGCGGCATGGCAGCGGTGTTCGTCTATGCCCGCATCAGCGGCCTCTTCACGAAAGGCATCCAGTGAAGCGCAACCCCATGGGCAGCCGCGTGGCCGACGGCCTGGGCCTGGCCTACGTCGGCGCGGTCTACGTGTTCCTGCTGCTGCCGATCGTGATCATCGTGCTGATGTCGCTCAACGCGGGCGAGTTCCTGACCTTTCCGCCGCAGGGCATTTCGCTGCGCTGGTTCGGCACGCTGTTCGCCAACGAGGCCTTCATGCGCGCCATCGGCACCTCGCTGAAGATCGCGGCCATCGCCACCGTGTGTTCCACGGTGATCGGCGTGACCGGCGCGCTGTACGTGGTGCGCTATTCGACGCGCTTCCGCGAGGGCCTGCGCATGCTGTTGATGCTGCCACTCATGCTGCCGGAGATCCTCACCGCCATCGCGCTGCTGTTCTTCCTCTATGCGAGCGGCATCGGCACCAAGACCATGTTCGGCCTCGTCATCGGCCATGTGCTGGTGACGCTGCCCTACGTGTTCACCAACGTGGCATCGACGCTCTACAACCAGGACGCATCGCTCGAGCAGGCGGCGCGCAGCCTGGGGGCCTCGCCGCTGCGGGCCTTCGTGCGCGTGACGCTGCCGCTGATCAAGTCCGGGATCATCACGGGCGCGCTCTTCGCGTTCGTGATTTCCTTCGACCTGTTCAACATGTCGCTGCTGCTCAAGGGCATCGGCATGACGACGCTGCCGCTGCAGCTGTTCGACTACCTGCGCTGGGATTTCGACCCGACCGCAGCAGCGGTGTCGACGGTGAGCATCCTGCTCACGCTGGCGGTCGTGATCGTGATCGATCGCACGGTCGGCCTGCGCTCCTTGCGCTTCGGCTGAGGGCGGGGTAAATAGTCCGATCCACTGTCGCTGTCAAAGGTTACAGTGGAAGACATCCTCAGCTTGCGAAACGGATCCGCCATGGCATCGACCCAGCAGACGCGCATCGAAGTGAAGGCAGCCGCAGCGGCTGCATTGCGCGAGCGATTGCGGCAGGCGCTGCCGCTCACGGTCGAGCGGCTGAACCATCGTCAGGCGGATCTGATCGACGACCAGGACATCGAGGGCTTCGTCGCCCTCAATTGGCTGGAATGGCATGGGGGCGGCTTGCGCCTCACCATCACCGGGCGCAACGTGTGCGCTCAGCTGACCACACCCTCTGCCGTGTGAGTCGATGACGAAAAAAAGGCGCTGCCCTCGCGGACAGCGCCTTTTTCTTCGCCGGTGCTTACTGCGACGTGATGATCTGCGCGATCACGCCGGTGGCGATGGCGGCCAGCACGAAGTCCCCGCCCACTCCCACCCACTGGTAGCCGCGTGGCGGCTGCTGCAGGCGGTAACCGCGCCAGTCCTCGACCACATAGTTGCGGCCACGGTATTCCTGCGGAACGCGCCCGCCGCGGCGCCAGTCGGCATGCGGCTGCGGATAACCGCGGCGATCGGCGAAGCGGCCATCGCGGAAATCCTGGCGGTCGTGGCGCCACTCGTTGCGGGCATCGCGGCGGTCGTCACGCCGATCGTCGCGCCGATCGTGTTGTTCATGGCGCTGGTCATGGCCGCGGGGGCCGCGGTCATCGCCCCGGCGATCCTGCGCGAAGGCACCGCCAGCCATGCACAGGGCGAGCGCGGCGGCGACGAGGGTCATGCCCTTGGACTTGTTGTTCATCTGAAACTCCTTCTGCGTGGATGAGGGTTCCAGTGTGGGCGCGGTATGTGTCGGCACACCACGGCGCACATGCGCATCCGGTGAAGGCCGTAAGCGCAGGTATCCGTGGGCCATTCGCCCGTGCGCCGGCTCAACCCGGCGATGGCGTGGTGCTTTGCGGGCCGACCGGCGGCGGTGCTGGGTGACGCGAGCCGCCGGGCAGCTTGCGGCCGATCGACTCGCCGACGTTGCGAACCGGGCGGCTCGCGCGTTCGGACACGTTCGCCACGCCGCGACGCGTGGCGTTGTCGGCGCGGGTCACGCCACGGGCGGCGGCTTGGCTGCCGCGTTCCACGCCGTTCATGACCGTGCCCTTGCGCGGCGGCGGGTTATCGGTGTGCTGCGCTGTGGCGGCGAAAGGCAGGACCAGCGCCATGCAAAAGGCGGCAGCCGTGCAGCGCTTGGACCATCTGGAAGTCGACGTTCGGGTCATGGGGTGGCTCCTTTCAGGATTCGTCGGTGTCCGCCGGGGCGGTATCGGGATGCTGCGCTGCTTCCGCCGTGGCGCGCGTCAGACGCTCGCTTTTCCAGTAGACGTCATCGCCGCCGTTCACGCGATTGAGCACGCGCGCCAGCACGAAGAGCAGATCGCTCAGGCGGTTGAGGTACTGCCTCGGCGCGTCGTTGAGCGCCTCGTCGGCACCGAGCGCGACCACGGCGCGCTCGGCCCGGCGCGCCACGGTGCGGCAGACATGCGCCTGCGAGGCCGCGCGCGTACCAGCCGGCAGGATGAATTCGGCCAGCCGCGGCAGCGTCGCGTTGTGCGTGGCCAGGGCCTGGTCGAGCTGCAGCAGCGCCTCGGCCTTGAGCAGCGTGTAGCCGGGCATCGACAGCTCGCCACCGAGGTTGAAGAGCTGGTGCTGCACGTCGACCAGCAGCTCGCGCACCGGCGCGGGCATCGGCTCGCACAGCAGCAGGCCGATGTGCGAGTTCAGCTCGTCGACGTCGCCCATGGCCTGGACGCGCCGATGGTCCTTGGGCACGCGGCTGTTGTCACCGAGGCCGGTGGTGCCGTCGTCCCCGGTGCGGGTGGCGATCTGGGTGAGGCGATTGCCCATGGCGAAGACTTTCGTGGATGCGGTTCTTAGAATGGTAGACCGCCTCAGGAGACAACCGATGAATGCGCCCACCACCGCAGCCCAATTGCTGCCCGAACTCCATCTGCGTGAGGTGCCTGCAGCACTGCTCGACGCACTCAAGGCCCGCTTCGCCGAGCGCTGCTCGACGGCGCTGGCCGTGCGCACGCAGCATGGCCGCGACGAGTCCTCCTTCGAGGCGCCACCGCCCGCCGCCGTGGTCTTCGCCGAGAGCACGCAGGACGTGGCCGATGCCGTGAAGCTCGCGAGCGACCACGACGTGCCGGTGATCCCCTTCGGCGTCGGCTCGTCGCTGGAAGGCCATCTGCTGGCGGTGCAGGGCGGCATCAGCATCGACCTGTCGCGCATGAACCGTGTGCTCTCCATCAACGCCGACGACCTCACGGTGACGGTGCAGCCGGGCGTGACGCGCAAGCAGCTCAACGACGAGATCAAGAGCACCGGCCTGTTCTTCCCGATCGACCCGGGCGCCGACGCCTCCATCGGCGGCATGGCGGCCACACGGGCCAGCGGCACGAACGCCGTGCGCTACGGCACCATGCGCGAGAACGTGCTGGGCCTCGAGGTGATCACGGCCAGCGGCGAGACGATCCGCACCGGCACGCGGGCGCGCAAGTCCTCGGCCGGCTACGACCTCACGCGGCTGATGGTGGGCAGCGAAGGCACGCTGGGCGTCATCACCGAGATCACGCTGCGCATCTACCCGCTACCGGAGGCCGTGTCGGCCGCGATCTGCTCCTTCCCGAGCATCGAGGCGGCGGTGCGCACCACCATCGAGATGATCCAGCTCGGCGTGCCGATCGCGCGCGTGGAACTCATCGACAACAACACCGTGCGCATGGTGAACGCCTACGCCAAGCTCGGGCTGCGCGAGGAGCCGATGCTGCTGATGGAATTCCACGGCTCGCCCGCTGGCGTGAAGGAGCAGGCCGAGACGGTGCAGGAGCTCGCCAGCGGCCATGGCGGCAACGCCTTCGAATGGGCCACCACGCCGGAAGAACGCACGCGCCTGTGGACGGCACGGCACAACGCCTACTTCGCGGCGATCCAGTCGCGCCCGGGCTGCCGCGCCATCTCGACCGACACCTGCGTGCCGATCTCGCGGCTGGCCGACTGCCTGCTCGAATCGGTGGCCGAGGCCGATGCCAGCGGCATCCCCTACTTCCTGGTCGGCCACGTGGGCGACGGCAACTTCCACTTCGGCTACCTGATCGACCCCGACGACGCCGAGGAGCGCGCCCAGGCCGAGGTGCTCAACCACGCGCTGGTGTCGCGCGCCATCGCGCTGGAAGGCACCTGCAGCGGCGAGCACGGCATCGGCCTGCACAAGATGGGTTTCCTGGTCGACGAGGCCGGCGTGGGCGCGGTCGACATGATGCGCACCATCAAGCGCGCGCTCGACCCGAAGAACATCATGAACCCGGGCAAGATCTTCAGCCTGTGACGCAGGCGAGTGACCGGGGGGACGGTTGAGGGCGGACCGCCCTCATCCTCCGGCGCTTACTTCTTCTTACGGGTCGTCGTGGCCTTGGTGGCACCCGGCGCCGATGTCTGCGACGGCGCAGCCGCGCCATCCACGCTCAGCCGGCCACCGCCGCCCAGGCCCTGGCCCTGCACCGCCTGCGCCCTGTAGCTGCGCAGCGCCACGACCATCTGGTTGAAGGCGTCCATGAAGGCCGCGCTGATCACCTTGCCCTGCGCCGTGTTGCTGTAGCCGCCGAGGTTGCCGCCGCCGGTGTTGCCCATGATCCGGCTGAAGGCCCCGAAGTCGGTCTTGGAGGCGCTGCCTTCGGAAGCCGCGACCTGCACGCCCGAGCGGTTGTCGATCAGCGTGAGCAGGGTGCTGGCTTCCTTGGTCTGCAGGTTGCCGCCGACCGCCGCCAGCACGCCGCTGTAACGCCCCCCCACCAGGCCGCCGAGCGAGCCGCCGATGCCACCGGCGTTGTCGTTGTTGAAGATCACCTCGGGCGACAGGCCGTAGTCGGACGCGACCATCTGGCCGGCGCCGAAGTTGCTGCCCTGGCGCATCTCGCCCGATTGCATCAGCGCGCGCTCGCGCGTCATAGCGTTCATGCCGGCGGCGCCGCGCTCCACGACGACGAAGCAGTTCGATTGCTGGATCAAGAGGCGCAGCAGGTTGGCCGTCGGCGGCAGCTTGTACTCGTTGCGCAGGATGGTGTACCAGCCAGCCGACTGGTTCTCGATGAGCGAGACGGTGCCCAGCGGCGCCGGGCACTTCTCCAGCGAGCTGCTGGCGTTGGCCGATGCGTCGCCGGCGGCGGCACCGGTGGCGACCGTCTTGGCACCCTGGCTGCCCATCTGCATGTCGGTGGTCTGGCAGGCGGTGAGGAAAAGCGTGGCAGCAACGGCGGTAGCAAGGGGGAGCTTGGCAAACGACATGATGGAAAGTGAATGAAAGGTGAATAAACGTAACGCGGGAGAATAATCGCAAAGGCGACGACGAGGCAATCGTCGGAACGCTATGCGATCCCCGAAACCGTTAGGCCATTCGGCGGATGCGTTCGATCAACCCATTGAGAGCATCGAGTGAGCCGAAATGAATGGCGAGCTCGCCGCTCTCCTCCACCTTGCCGCCGCGCTTGCTGCGCTTCTTGATGCGCACCTCGACCTCGGCCGTGAGCAGGTCGGCCAGTTCCTCTTCCACCCGTTGCAGGTCACGCGACTTCTCGGCGCTGTTGCCGCGCCGCGGCGACGGCGTCAGGCTGAACTCCGCGGCGAGCTTCTTCACCAGCGCCTCGGCCTCCCGAACCGACATCTTCTTGGCGGCGATCTGGTTGGCCGCGGTGATCTGCGTGCCGCGGTCCAGCGACAGCAGCGCACGGGCGTGGCCCATGTCGATGTCACCGGCCATCAGCATGGCCTGCGCCGGCTCGGCCAGATTGAGCAGCCGCAGCAGGTTGCTGGCCGCGCTGCGCGAGCGGCCCACCGCCTGCGCCGCCATTTCATGAGTGAGCCCAAACTCTGTGACCAGGCGTTGCAAGCCTTGCGCCTCTTCCAGTGGATTGAGGTCTTCGCGCTGGATGTTCTCGATGAGCGACATCGCGGCGGCGGCCTCGTTCGGCACGTCGCGCACCAGCACCGGCACGCTGTCCAGGCCGGCCAGCTTGGCGGCACGGAAGCGGCGCTCGCCGGCGATGATCTCGAATTCGGCGTCTTTCGTCGCGGCCGATTCGGCATCGAGCCGGCGCACGAGGATGGGCTGCATGATGCCCTGCACCTTGATGCTCTCGGCCAGCTCGTACAGCGCGCCCTCGTCCATGCGGGTGCGGGGCTGGTAGACACCGGCAACCATCTGGTCCAGCTTCAGGATGGTCGGGTTCGCGGCGGAGGCGCCGCCGGCAGCGGAGTTGGCGTCGTTGCTGCCCGCGTCGCTGCCGCCGTTGTAGGTGGGGCCCAGCAGGGCTTCGAGTCCGCGGCCGAGGCCCTTGGGTTTCTTGGTGGCCATCGAGGTCAATCTTCGTTGTCGTTCAGGAAATCGTTCAGGAGCGCCCGGCCTTCAGGCCAGTCGCCCAGGCCGGACTCGCCGTTGAGGTGGCCGCCCGGGCCGCGGTCGACGAAGCGTGCGCCCCAGTCCGCGGCCATGCCGCGCGCGCGGGCCGCATCGCAGTACGGGTCGTCGTTGGCGGCGACCATCAGGGCCGGGAAAGGCAGGGGCTGGCGCACGATCGGCGCCCAGCCGGGAATCATCTGACGCAGGTCATCGCGTTCGAGGTCGCCCGGCGCCACCAGGAAGGCGGCGCGCACCTTGGTCGTGTGGCGAGAGTGCGCCGCCCATGCCGCGACGAGGATGCAGCCGAGGCTGTGCGCCACCAGCACGACCGGGCCCGGCGCGGCCAGCACCGCTTCTTCAAGGCACGCAGACCAGTCGCCCCGTTTCGGCCGCATCCAGTCGTGCTGTTCGACGCGATGGTCGCCGTGCACCGCTTCCCAGCGGCTCTGCCAGTGGGTCGCATCGCTGTTCTGCCAGCCGGGCAGCAGGAGCGTGGTGGCAGCCCCCGTCATGGCTGGAGGCTGCCGTCCGCACCCTGCAGCGTCTCGGGCAGGTCGATCGGTGCCGGGGCGGCCGGGGCCGACGGCGCGAAGGCGCTGGCCGGTGGCATCTTCGCGACCAGCTCCTGCGCGAAGGCGACGAAGGCCTGGCTGCCGCGGGCGGCCGGGTCGAAGACGACGCCCGGCAACCCATAGCTCGGCGCTTCGGCCAGGCGCACGTTGCGCGGAATCACGGTGTCGAACACCTTGTCGCCGAAGTGCGCCTTGAGCTGCTCGCTCACCTGCTGCTGCAGCGTGATGCGCGGGTCGAACATGACGCGCAGCAGGCCGATGATCTGCAGGTTCTTGTTCAGGTTGGCGTGCACCTGCTTGATGGTGTTGACCAGGTCGGTCAGGCCTTCGAGCGCGAAGTACTCGCACTGCATCGGCACGATCACGCCGTGGGCGGCGCACAGGCCGTTGAGCGTCAGCAGGCTGAGGCTGGGCGGGCAGTCGATCAGGATGAAGTCGTACTCGGCACCGACGGCGGCCAGCGCGGTGCGCAGGCGCTTCTCGCGGCGGTCCAGTGCCACCATCTCGACCTCGGCACCGGCGAGTTCGCGGTTGGCGCCCAGCACGTCGTAGCCGCAGGACTCGGACTTCACCCGTGCCTCGGTGACCGAGGACGACTCCAGCAGCACGTCGTAGACCGTGGTCTCGAGCTGGCGCTTGTCGATGCCCGAGCCCATGGTGGCGTTGCCCTGCGGGTCGAGGTCGATCATCAGCACCCGCTGCCCGACCTTGGCCAGGCCGGCAGCGAGGTTCACGGTGGTGGTGGTCTTGCCGACGCCACCCTTCTGGTTGGCGATACAGAAAATCTTGGCCATCGTCCGGCCCCTTTCAGCGCGACACGGCGAGCTTGACGCCGAAGCCGATCAGGAAGACCCCTGCCAGCTTCTCGAGCGTCATCGAGATGCGCGGATTGGCGCGCATGCGCTCGGCCAAAAAGTGCGTGAGCAGCGTCGCGGCCAGACCATAGGCGAAGGTGAGCACCGCGATCGTGAGTGCCATCGCACCGAAGGTCACCACCCCCTGGTGGCGCACCGGGTCGACGAACAGCGGAAAGAACGCCATGTAGAAGACGATGGCCTTGGGATTGAGCAACGTGATGAAGAAGGCCTGCCGCGCGAACTGCCGCGGGCGGATATTCAGGATGGGCGCGGCGCCGGGCTTGGCCAGCAGCATCTTGAAGCCCAGCCAGGCTAGGTAGGCGGCGCCCAGCCATCGCACCGCGTGGAAGGCGGCCGGGTAGGCGGCCAGCAACGCGGCCACGCCGGCCACCGCCATCCACATCAGCACCTGGTCGCCGGCGATCACACCCAGCGTGGCGCCCAAGCCGCCTCGGATGCCGCCCTTCCCTGTCGAGGTGATCAGCGCCAAGTTACCGGGGCCCGGGATCGCGAGGAAGAGAACGATGGCCGCAACGAAAGCGCCGTAATCAGCGATGCCGAACATGGGAAGTGCCTGAAGAAAGGGAGCGTCGAGTCTAAGTCAGCCCCGGCGTCGCGGCGCCCTCTTCCGGCATCTTCGGCATCTTCCACGCCTCGTTGAAGCCTCATTCGGGCTTCAGTGCGGGGCTTTGCGTGCCCAGACGATGCAGCGTTCGGCATCGAGGCCAGGCACGGTCAGTTGTTCCACGTGAAACACGTCCACGCCGGGCGGCAGTGCCGCCAACTCATCCGCCGGCACCTTGCCCTTCATGGCGAGCCAGACACCCGCCTCCGCCAGCAGTTGCACCGAGCCGTTGTAGAAGTCCGGCAGCGAGGCGAAAGCCCGGCTGCTGATGACGTCGTATGCACCCGCCAGTGTTTCGACCCGGGCGTGCAGGCCGCGGAGATTGGGTAGCTTGAGTTCTGCCGCCACCTGCTGCACGAACGCGGTTTTCTTGGCCACCGCGTCAAGACAGGTGACATCGACATCGGGCCGCATGATCGCGATCACCACACCAGGCAGTCCGGCACCGCTCCCTACATCCAGCAGGCGCGTTACACCCGGCCGCTCACGCTGCAGCGGCGCGACGACCGAGAGGCTGTCCAGCAGATGGTGCGTCATCACCGTCGCCGGGTCCCGCAAGGCGGTCAGGTTGTAGACCTTGTTCCACTTCAGGATCAACGCGCCATACGCCAACAGCCGCTCGCATTGTTGGTCGTTCAGTGTCAGTCCGAGCTGTGCTGCGCCCGCGCGCAACGTCGCCTCGCCGCTCATTCGGCCGTGGATGCGGTTGCCGCATCGGCGGTCTTGGCGAACGCCCGATGACCGCCCTTGCGCAGGTGCACCATCAGCAACGAGATCGCCGCCGGCGTCACACCGGAAATGCGCGAGGCCAGACCCAGCGTTTCCGGGCGCTGGCGCGCCAGCGTCTGCCGCACCTCGAAACTCAGCGCAGGCACCTGGCCGTAGTCAAAGTCCGCCGGCAGCTTGAGGTTCTCGAAATGCGACGCACGTTCGACCTCGTCGTGCTGCCGGTCGATGTACCCGGAATACTTGGCGGAGATTTCCACCTGCTCCACCTCGGTCGCCTCCAGCGCCTGGGCCGGTGCGTACTTGCCGCCGTCCAGCGACATGAGCGACGCGTAGTCCACATCCGGCCGGCGCAGCAAATCGCCCAGGTTGTATTCGTGCTCGATGGCCTTGCCCAGCACGCGCGTCGACTCGGCGGCCGGCAGGTTGCGGGGACTCACCCAGATCGACTTCATGCGCTGTGTTTCACGTGAAACAGCGTCTCGCTTGCGAGAAAAAGCATCCCAGCGCGCATCGTCGACCAGACCCAGGCGGCGCCCGGCTTCGGTCAGGCGCATGTCGGCGTTGTCCTCGCGCAGCTGTAGCCGGAACTCGGCGCGGCTGGTGAACATGCGGTACGGCTCGGTCACGCCCTTGGTGATCAGGTCGTCGACCAGCACGCCGAGGTACGCCTCATCACGACGCGGCAGCCAGGCGTCCTCGCCACGGCACTGCAACGCCGCATTGATGCCGGCGAACAAGCCCTGGGCCGCCGCCTCTTCGTAGCCGGTGGTGCCATTGATCTGGCCCGCGAAGAACAGCCCCTGGATGGCCCGCGTCTCGAAGCTGCTCTTGAGTTCGCGCGGATCGAAGTAGTCGTACTCGATGGCGTAGCCCGGCCGCAGGATGTGCGCGTTCTCTAGCCCGGCCATCGAGCGCACCAGCTGGTACTGGATGTCGAAAGGCAGGCTGGTCGAAATGCCGTTCGGGTAGTACTCGTTCGTGGTCAGGCCCTCGGGCTCCAGGAAGATCTGGTGGCTGTCCTTGTCGGCGAAGCGGTTGATCTTGTCCTCGACGCTCGGGCAGTAGCGCGGCCCCACCCCTTCGATCTTCCCGGTGAACATCGGGCTGCGGTCGAAGCCGGAGCGGATGATGTCATGGGTGCGTTCGTTCGTATGGGTGACCCAGCAGGCCATCTGCTGCGGATGCATGTCGGCGCGGCCCATGGTGCTGAACACCGGCATCACGTCCGTCGCGCCGCCCGGCATGCCGTCGCCCGGTTGCTCGGTGCACTTGGAGAAATCGATACTGCGTCCATCGAGCCGAGGCGGCGTGCCGGTCTTGAGGCGGCCTTGCGGCAGCTTCAGCTCCTTGAGGCGGGCCGACAGGCTGATCGCCGGCGGATCGCCCGCGCGCCCGGCCTGGTAGTTGTCGAGGCCGACGTGGATGCGGCCGTCCAGGAAGGTACCCGCCGTGAGCACGACCGTGCGCGCCCGGAAGCGGATGCCCACCTGAGTCACGGCACCGACCACACGGTCGCCCTCTACCATCAGGTCGTCGACGGCCTGCTGGAACAGGCTCAGGTTCGGCTGGTTCTCCAGCTTGCGGCGGATGGCGGCCTTGTAGAGCACGCGGTCGGCCTGCGCACGCGTCGCGCGCACGGCCGGGCCCTTGCTCGAGTTGAGGATACGGAACTGGATGCCCGCCTCGTCGGTGGCCAGCGCCATCGCGCCGCCCAGCGCATCCACCTCCTTCACCAAGTGCCCCTTGCCGATGCCGCCGATCGACGGGTTGCAGCTCATCTGGCCCAGCGTCTCGATGTTGTGGGTCAGCAGCAGGGTCTTCGCGCCCATGCGGGCGGCCGCGAGCGCGGCTTCGGTGCCGGCATGGCCGCCGCCGACGACGATCACATCGAATTCTTCGGGATACAACATGGTGGGTGGCGAACGCGTGCGCGCGCTGCGGAACTCTGCGAGAGAGGGGGCGGTGATTTTAAGCGCCAACCCCCGTCAATGCCGCCTGTGGGGACACCCGCGCGTTTCATCGGCGCCACGCCGCAGCCCTTGCTACGACCCGATATGTTGCTATGTTTTTTGTAGCATCAGTCGAGCGCGGACAGATCATGTGCCGCACTCAGGGCCCGATCTTCCGACGCGGCCGGCGCCACCGGCACCGGCTTCTCGATGCCGACGATGGTGCCCGTGGGCGCTGGGGCCACGGAGGGCGGCGCACTCTCGTCCTGGTACTCGCGCACCGTCAGTATCTTGTTGGTCATGCTGACCGGCCCGAAGATCGTGCAGAACGCCACGTCCTTGGCGTCTCGGCCGGTGCCCACGCGCACCAGGCGGTCGACGGGCGCCATGCGCGTCGGGTCGAACAACACCCACTGCCCGCCGATCCACGCCTCGAAGATGGCGTGGAAGTCCTGCGGCGGCTCGTCGAAGTACACATAGCCAACGACCAGCCGGGCCGGGATGTTCAGCGCACGGCAGAAGGTGATGCCCAGGTGCGCGAAATCGCGGCAGACGCCGGCACGCTGGACGAACACGTCGCGCGCGGTGGTCGTCGACTCGCTGCTGCCCGGCTCGTAGCGGATGCTGTCGTGGATCCAGTCGACGATGGCCTGCACGCGGCCGATGCCCTGGGGCAGGTCGCCGAACAGCTGTTGCGCGGCACGCGCCATCACGTCGGACTCGCAGTAGCGCGAGGGCATCAGGTAGTGCACCAACTCGTTGGGCACCTGGTTGACCGGCACTTCCTTCAGATCGACCGGCACCTCGACGAAGGAGCGCTGGACACTCGCGGAGTAGCGAATCTTCAACGGCCCCGGCGGCGCATCGAAGCGGATGAACCGGTTGCCGCTGCCCTCGTCGCAGAAGGCATGCATCTCGACCGCCGGCTCCACCACCAGGTTCTCGCGCAGCACCACCTGTGCGCCGGAGCGCACCGCCTCGATGTTGAGCAGCAGATGCGACGGCGCCGCGACCTCGTAGTCGAGGACGGTCTCGATGTGAGAGAAGTGCACGCTCAGTCGATCGCTTTTCGGACGGCGCCGACGCCCAGCGCCGCGAGCACCAGGAACACCACCGCCAGCACCAGGAACAGCCCGAACAGCACCTTGGCGATGCCGGCCGCGCCAGCTGCCACGCCGCCGAAGCCGAGCGCACCGGCGACCAGCGAAACGATCGCGAAAATGATGGCGTACTTCAACATGCGAACTCCTCGTCGGCAGCACCACGCCACCGTTTGATGAGCTTAAAAAAGCGTCCGTGTGCTCCGGATAGTCGCGCCGCGCGAGGCGCCGTAGGACAAAAACGCAGCGCGCACCGGATGCCGATCAACCCGCTAGGATCGACCTCCGCTCCAGTTTTCCCACCCCTTCGAAGCACTCCATGAAGCTGTATCACTCGCCCGGCACCTGTTCCCTCTCGCCCATGATCGCGCTGCACGAGGCCGGCATCGCCTTCGAACCGGTGCTGGCCAGCACCAAGAGCCACAAGCTCCAGGACGGCACCGACTACTACGGCATCAACCCGCTGGGCTATGTGCCGATGCTCGAACTCGACGACGGCACGCGCCTGCGCGAAGGCCCGGCCATCGTGCAGTACATCGCCGACCAGGCGCCCCTGAAGAACCTCGCGCCCGCCGCCGGCACGCTGCAGCGCTACCGCCTGCAGGAGTGGCTCACCTTCATCGGCACCGAGGTCCACAAGGGCTTCAGCCCGCTGTTCAACGCGGCCATGCCCGAGGATGCGAAGACCATCGCCAAGGAACGTCTGAAGACGCGCTTCGCGTGGCTCGACAAGGAAGTCGAAGGCAAGGAATTCCTCATGGGCGAACACTTCAGCGTGGCCGACGGCTACCTCTTCACCGTGCTCAACTGGGCCAAGCCGACCGGCGTCGACCTCTCGCCCTATGCCCACCTGTTGGCATGGCATGCGCGCGTCGGCGCACGTCCTGCGGTGCAGGCCGCTCAGAAGGCCGAGAGCCAGGCGAAGTAACGCGTCCCTGGAGCGCTGCGCGCTCAGCGCGCGTCCGGCTGCGCGCGCATGCGCTCGATGCGTCGATTCGGGCCGGCACTTCGACCCGCTGCGCCACGTGCCGCCGTCTCATGCGGTGCATTCTGCGGGCCGTCCACGATCCGCATCTACACCAAAGCCGACAACCCTGCCAGAGCACGAGTCGGCGGGCCGGCTTAGGCTTCATCCGTCGTTCAACCCGCAACCCAACAACAACATGCCAACCCTCTTCGACCCCGTCCAGGCCGGTGACCTGCAGCTCGCCAACCGCATCGTCATGGCGCCGCTGACTCGCAACCGTTCGCCCAACGCGATCCCCAAGCCCATCACCGCGACCTACTACGAACAGCGCGCCAGCGCCGGCCTGCTCATCACCGAAGCGACCGCCATCAGCCACCAGGGCCAGGGCTATGCCGATGTGCCGGGCCTCTACGGCACCGCGCAGCTCGACGGCTGGAAGCGCGTGACCGACGCGGTGCATGCCAAGGGCGGCAAGATCGTGGTGCAGCTGTGGCACGTCGGCCGCATCTCGCACACCGACCTGCAGCCCGACAACGGCAAGCCGGTCGCGCCTTCGGCCATCACGGCCAAGAGCAAGACGGTGCTGATCAAGGACGGCGTCCCCAGCTTCGTCGAAACTTCCGAGCCGCGCGCACTCGATGCCGAGGAACTGCCCGGCATCGTGCACGCCTACGCGGTCGCCGCGCGCAATGCCGTGGAAACCGCCGGCTTCGACGGTGTCGAGATGCACGGTGCCAACGGCTACCTGCTCGACCAGTTCTTGAAGAGCGGCAGCAACCAGCGCACCGACGACTACGGCGGCAGCATCGAGAACCGCGCCCGCCTGCTGCTCGAAGCGACGCGTGCCGTGGTCGACGCCATCGGCGGCGGCAAGACCGGCATCCGCCTGTCGCCCGTGACGCCGGCCAACGACGCCTACGACGCCGACCCGCAGCCCCTCTTCGACTACGTCGTAAAGCAGCTCGCCACGATGAACCTGGCCTACATCCACGTCATCGAAGGCGCCACCGGCGGCCCGCGCGAGATCGACGATCGGCCCTTCGACTACGAGGCGCTCAAGGCCGCCTACCGCCAGGCCGGCGGCAAGGGCGCCTGGATGGTGAACAACGGCTACGACAAGGCGCTGGCCGAGACGGCCGTGAAGGAAGGCGACGACCTCGTGGCCTTCGGCAAGCCCTTCATCTCGAACCCAGATCTGGTGCGCCGCCTGCGCGAGAACGCACCGCTGAACGAGCTCGACAAGGCCACCATGTACGGCGGCGGCGAGAAGGGCTACACCGACTACCCGGCGCTGGCCTGATCGGTCCCCGGCGCAGACCCCGGCGGGAAAGCGAGGCTCACGCGCAGCCCGCCGCGCGCATCGGCATCTTCCAGCGTGAGGCGGGCGCCGAGCAGCTGCGCATAGCGCGCGACGATCGACAACCCGAGCCCGGCCCCCTGCCCCAGCCGTTGCCCGTCGGCCCCCTGGGCCCAGCGCTGCATCAGCGCCTGGCGCGATTCGGCGGGGATGCCCGGGCCATCGTCCACCACGCTCAGCACCGTGCCCTCGAGCGCGACCGTGAGCGTGCGGCCACCGTAGCGCAGGGCGTTGTCCAGCAGATTGTCCAGGATGCCTTCGACCAGCGCGGCGTTGGCCTGCACCGTCACCGGCCCGTCATCCAGCCCATGCGCCCCGAGGTCGACGCCCTGCGCGTCGGCACGTGCCAGGTGCCGCATCACCGCTTCTTCCGCCAGCAGGTCCAACCGCACCGGCGCACGTTGCAGTGCGGTGCGCCCTTCGTCCGCCAGGGCCAGGCCGAGCAATTGATCGACCAGGTGGCTGGCCCGCGCCTGGCTCGCGGCGATGCGCTCGAGCTGCTCGCGCCACACCGCCGAATCCTTCTGCGCCAGGCCGTAGTCCGCCAGCGCACGGATGCCGGCCAGCGGCGTGCGCAGCTCGTGCGCCACATTGCCGGCGAACTCGCGCTGCGCGCGCACGCTGTGCGTGACCCGCGCGAACAAGGCGTTCATCGCGTCGCCCAGGCGCTCGAGCTCGCGCGAACTGCGCGCCACCGGTACCGGTGACAGGTCGTTGGCATCGCGACGGTCGAGCGTGGCTTCGAGCTCGCCCAGGGGCCGCAGCGCACGGTTGATGCCGCGCCACAGCCAGATCGCCAACACGGCGAGCAGCAGGATCTGCGGCACCAGCGCGTAGACCAGCAGACGTTCCACCAGGGCCGAGCGCGCCCGCGTGGTCTGCGCCACCACCACCCGGTACGGATTGGGCTCCGCATGGTTCAGCACGACCGCCCGCAGGGTCTGGCCCTGGAACACGATGTCGGAGAAACGGTGCGCCACATCACCCTCGGGCACCGGCGCCGTCAACCCGGCTTCGCCCGCGAGGCGCCGGCCATCCCGCTGCAGCACGGCGAAATGCACGGTCTCGGTCTGGTCGAACAGCACCGCGGTGACTTCCCGGGGCGTCAGCAGCAGTTCGATGCCGTCGGCCGTGGCGCGCACGTTCGCAGACATGGCGTAGGCATCGTCGAGCAAGGTCCGGTCGAAGGCCTGTTCGGTGAAGCTGTTGGCCACCACCAGCGCCACCCCGGTGCCGACCAGCCAGGTGAGGGCCAGCGGCAGCAGCACACCGCGTAGTACGCGTCGCGTGAGCGACGGCGCCGCGCTCACGCCTCGGCTTCCAGCAGATAACCGATGCCGCGCAATGTGCGGATGCGCGCGCCGCTGCCGGCCAGCTTCTTGCGCAGGCGCGAGATGAAGGCCTCGAGTGCGTTGTCGCCCAGCGACTCGTCGAAGGTGGACAGCTTGTCAGACAGCTCGCGCTTGCTCACCGTGCGGCCCGGGGGACTCATCAGTTCCCACAGCACCTCGAACTCGCGCGCCGGCAGGTCGAGCGGCACGCCCGCCACGCCGAAGCGCCGCGCCTTGCGGTCCAGCCGCAACTGGCCCAGCGTCGAGACATCGTCGGTGCCCTGTGCACGCCGCACCAGGGCCCGCAGCCGCGCCTCGACCTCGGCCAGGTCGAAGGGCTTGCCGAGGTAGTCGTCGGCGCCCGCGTCGAGGCCCGCGATGCGCTCGTCGGTGCGGTCGCGTGCGGTCAGCACCAGCACCGGCGTGCGGTCGCCGCGGCCGCGCGCCAGGCGCAGCACATGCAAGCCGCTGGCCAGGCCGCTGGTGGGGCTGGCCGTGGCCGGCAGGTTGAGGTCGAGCAGCACGGCGTCGAAGGTCTGCACGCGCCAGAGGTGGTCGGCGTCTTCGATGTTCGTCGCCAGGTCCACGCGGTGGCCGGCATCGCGCAGGCTGCGCAGCATCACGTCGTGCAGCACGGCGTCGTCTTCGATCAACAGGATTCGCATGAGAGGGTCGGTGGGCGTGGTGCCTGCGTTTCTACACCACCTCAAACCTCGCGACGGCGATGCCCCGGTTGCCAGCGCCGCAACAGAAGCGCGTTGGCCATCACGCTCACGCTCGATGCCGCCATGGCCGCACCCGCCACCACCGGGCTGAGCAGACCGAAGGCCGCGAAGGGAATGCCGACCACGTTGTACGCGAAGGCCCAGAACAGGTTCTGACGGATCTTCGCCACCGTGCGCGCCGACAGGTCGAGGGCATCGGCCACCAGCGACAGGTCGCCGCGCATCAGCGTGATGCCGGCGGCTTCCATCGCGACGTCGGTGCCGTTGGCCATGGCGATGCCGACATCGGCCGCGGCCAACGCCGGTGCGTCGTTGGCGCCGTCGCCCACCATCGCGACGACATGGCCACCCTCGCGCAGCGCCGCGACCTGCGCCGCCTTGTCGGCCGGCAGCACCTCGGCGCGCACATCGTCGGGCGCGATGCCCACACGTGCGGCCATGGCCTCTGCGGCATGCAGGTTGTCGCCGGAGATCATCACCACGCGCAACCCGCGCGCCTGCAGCGCCGCGACGGCCTCGGCAGCCTGCGGCTTCGGCTCGTCGCTGAAGGCCAGCAGGGCCTTCACCTGCGGCGCGCCATCGGCAGCGAACGACAGCAACGCCGACACCGTGGCGCCGCGCTGCTGCAGGCGTTGCACGGCGGATGCATCAGGCACCGCGTTGAGCTCGTCGCACCAGCGCAGGCTGGCGATCGCCCATTCGGCGCCGCCGACCGAGCCGCGCACGCCGCGCCCCGACTCGGATCGCAGGTTACGCGCCGCATCGACGTCGAGCCCGGCCTTCGTCGCGGCATCCAGCACCGCCTTCGCCAATGGATGCGTGCTGCCACGCTGCAGGCTCGCCGCCACGGCGAGCAGGTCGTTCGTCGTTTCACCGGCGCTCGGCACCAGCTCGGTCAGGGCCGGCGTGCCCAGCGTCAGCGTGCCGGTCTTGTCGAAGGCCACGGTGTCGACCTTGTGCGCCAACTCGAGCGAACGCGCGTCCTTGATCAGGATGCCGTGCTTCGCCGCCACGCCGGTGCCGGCCATCACCGCCACCGGCGTGGCCAGCCCCAGCGCGCAAGGGCAGGCGATCACCAGCACCGCGACCGCATGCACCAGCGCCGCCTCGCTGCCCGCGCCGGCCACCAGCCAGGCGATGAGCGTGATCAGTGCGATGCCTAGCACCACCGGCACGAAGACGGCGGCCACCTTGTCGACCAGCCGCTGGATCGGCGCCTTCGCGGCCTGCGCGTCTTCGACGAGACGGATGATGCGGGCCAGCACGCTCTCCGCACCCACCGCACGCACCTCGACCACCAGCCGGCCCGCGCCATTCACCGAACCGCCGGTGAGCCCATCGCCCGGCCCCTTCGCCACCGGCAAAGACTCGCCGGTGAGCATCGACTCGTCGACCTCCGAGCGGCCTTCGAGCACATGTGCATCCGCGGGCACGCGCTCGCCAGGGCGCACGGCGAGCCTGTCGCCCTTGAGCACCTCGGCCAGGGGCACGTCGGTCTCCTGACGCGGGCCGACCAGGTGCGCCACCTCGGGCCGCAGCTGCTGCAGCGCACGGATCGCCGAGGTGGCCTGCCGCTTGGCACGCGCTTCCAGCCACTTGCCCAGCAGCACCAGCGAGATCACGACCGCCGAGGCTTCGAAGTAGAGATGGGGCATGTCACCCGGCGCCGCACGCCACCAGAGCCAGAGCGACAGGCCGAAGGCCGCGCTGGTGCCGAGGGCCACCAGCAGGTCCATGTTGCCGGTGAGCGCGCGCGCCGCATGCAAGCCCGCGCGGTAGAAGCGCGCGCCCAGCCAGAACTGCACCGGTGCGGCGAGCAGTAGCTGCCACCATGGCGGCAGCATCGCGTGCACGTCGAAGGGCTGCAGCAGCATCGGCGCGAGCAAAGGCGCCGACAGGGCGAGTCCGGCGGCCACGGGCCAGAAGCCTTCCCACGGGGACGCATCGGCCGCGGCCTGCGCGGCCTCGGCGCTGCGAGGCTCGTAGCCCGCGCTGCGCACCGCGCGGCGAAGACGTGCATCGATCGCCTCGTCGTCGCTCGCATCGATCACGACGCGGGCGCTCTCGGTTGCCAGATTCACGCTCGCCACGCGCACACCCGGCACCTGTTGCAATGCGCGCTCCACGCGGGCCACGCAGGACGCGCAGGTCATGCCGCCGACGGACAGGTCGAGCGTGTGCGGGGACAGCGTGTGGACATCGTTCATGGGTGCAAGCCTAAAGCCTCACATCGTGGCAAGGTCAAGCGGCCGGTCGCTTGACCTTGCCATGGCGTCAAGGTTCACACTGAAGGCTCTTCCCCACTCTTCATCTGCAAGGAGCCCCACCATGAGCCAGAAATTCGAAGTCGTCGGCATGACCTGCGGCCATTGCGCCAGCGCCGTCCAGAACGCGGTGCAGACCGTCGACCCCGAAGCGCAGGTCACGGTCGACCTGCCCACCGGCCATGTCGACGTGCTGAGCGAACAGCCGCGCCAGGACATCGTGGCGGCGATCGAGAACGCTGGCTACAAGGTGCACTGACATGACCGCCGGTCCGTGGAACATCGGCGAGGCCGCGCGCCGCTCCGGCGTGTCGGCGCGCATGGTGCGCCACTACGAGGGGCTCGGCCTGCTGCCGGACGTGGCGCGCACCGAGAGCGGCTACCGGCAATACACCGAGGCCGACATCCACACGCTGCGCTTCGTCAAGCGCTCCCGCGACCTCGGCTTCTCGATGGACGAGATCGCCGAACTGGTCGGCCTCTGGCACAACCGCCGGCGCACCAGCGCGAGCGTCAAGCGCATCGCGCAGAAGCACCTGGGTGAACTGGAGCAGCGCATCGCCGACATGCAGGCGATGCAACGCACGCTGTCGCACCTGGTGCATTGCTGCCACGGCGATGCGCGGCCGGATTGCCCGATCCTGGAGGACCTGGCGGGCGCATCGACAACCCCCTGACGGGAAATCAGGCCCCGCGAACCATCGAGAGGATCTGCGAGGGGTTCAGCGTGCGCGCCTTCTCCTGGATCGCCGGCAGGTAGCGCGTCTGCAGCCCCTGCCCTTCCTTCGTCACGCTGGCATACGCTTCCTTGAGCATCTGCGTCGACAGCGTGCGACCGCCCGCGTAGTAGCGCTTGGCCACATGGCCCAGCGCATAGGTGGTGGCGAAGCTCATGCCCGAACTCACCGCCTGGTTGCCCAGCCCGCGCAGCAGGCCACCGCCCACCTTACCGAGCAAGCCACCCAGCAGCTTGCGACCGGCCTGCTCGAGGTACTGCGAGGTCAGGCCCACACCGACAGTGGCGATGAAGTCCTTCACGTGGCCGCTGTCGAGCTCGTAGCCGTGGGCCTTGCCGATGCGGTAGACCAATTTCATCTGCAGCGGAATGATCGCCATGGTCGACAGGGTCTCGGGCAGCAGTTCGAGTGCACCGTTGAGGATGGCGGCGTTCAGGATGGCTTGGTCGAGCTCCGCGTTGTCGACAGCGGGCGCTGCCGCGGTCGCGGTGGCTGCACCGGCAGCCACCGGCACCGCGACGGCCGTGCCGGTCGCCAGCGGCGTCGTCGCGATCGCCTCGGCCTGCTCGGCGAACTGCGCAGCGGCCGGCGCATCCAGACCGAGCGACGTGCGCACATCGGCCAGGAAATGACGCTCGGCCTCGGACTGGGCGCCGTCGGCGTCGCACACGCACACCGCCATCTCGTAGCCCAGCTGACGCGATTCGGCGCTGGTGAGCGCGGCACCCACATCGGCCAGCGACACCCGCTTCATCAGCACGTCCTGGTAGAGCGACGGCAGGTGCACGCCATCGGCCTGCGACAGGCCTTCGGCGATGCGCTTGATCTCGGCGCGTTCGCGGTCGTGCTTGTCGCCGTCGACGAAGGCGGCCAGCAGGCTCAGGGTGACGATGGCACGGGTTTCGGTGGGACTCACGAATTTTTCCTTGGTTGAACGGCGATCACCGCCGATTCGGTCATGGTGAAGCAGAAGTACGCCCCGCCCAAGCTTCTCCCCACAAACCTTGGGTAACTCTGTGAATAACTCAAGCACTTGGTTGTAAAGGTCTTCTAACTTATTGTTTTTAAATGAGAAACAACAGTATGCCTAAATTTTGAGCAGTGGATGTCTTTGGCCGCCACCGCTCCTTTCCCAGATTTCGACCCGCCTGTCAAAGGACAACTCTGGGGAGAGTTCCGGCACAAGGAAGGGGTTGTCCACAGGCCGGGGCAGGCGTGCGAAGTTGTCCCTTTGGACGCGACAGCAGAAAAGCAAGGGTGCGCACATGGGCCGGGGTGCGGCAAGTCCTTGTCACACCAGTGAAATAGTGCCCTGTCCACAGAAAGGTGCGACCCCTATCTACTACTACTAATTTGAATAAGAGAGATAAGAAGAAGATAGAGACGCCGCGCGTTTCGCAGAAATCTTTTACGGGTGTGGCCGTCAGGCCCTGTCCGCCCGACAACAGGCCTGGCCGTAAAAGGCCGAATCGGCTCGCTGACGCATCGCTACCATTCCCGCATGAGCGTCCCCGCCCCGGTCCCCAACCCCCGCATCCTCATCGCGGAAGACGAATCCGGCATCGCCGACACCCTGCAGTACGTGCTACGCAGCGACGGCTTCACCCCCGTGTGGTGCGCCACCGCGCAGGAGGCGATCGCCCAGTTCGCGCAGGAACCGCCGGCGCTGGCCATCCTGGATGTCGGCCTGCCCGACCTCAATGGCTTCGAGCTGTTCAAGCGGCTGCACGCCTTGCCGGGCGGCGCCGACGTGCCGATGATCTTTCTGACCGCGCGCAGCGACGAGATCGACCGGGTGGTCGGCCTGGAGCTCGGCGCGGACGACTACATCGCCAAACCTTTTTCGCCCCGAGAGCTCGTCGCACGGGTCAGGACGGTGCTCAGACGCAGCGTGCGGGCCGCTGCGTCCGCGCCCGTGGCCCCCCCTGCCCCGATGGTGGCCAGGCCGCCACAGCCCTTCCTGATCGATGGCGAGCGACGGCAGATCCGCTACTACGGCCGGGCGCTGGAACTCTCGCGCTACGAATACGGCCTGCTGTGCCTCCTCGTGCAGCGGCCGGGCCGCGTCTACACCCGCGACGAGTTGCTGGAAATGGTGTGGGACGACCCGGGCGAGAGCTTCGACCGCACGGTGGACGCCCATATCAAGACGCTGCGCGCCAAGCTCAAGGCCGTGGCACCCGAGGTCGAGCCGATCCGCACGCTCCGCGGCACGGGCTACGCCTTGAACGAAGACCTGCCGACCGCCGTGTGACGTGACCAAGCGCTCGCGCATCTTCCTGGGCATCCTGCTGATCTACACGGCGGGCATCGCCTTCCTGCTGTACCGCGTGGTGAGCGACATCGACCCGCGCTACCGCGAGTCGGCCGAAGAGTCGCTGGTCGAGAGCTCGCAGCTGATGGCCAGCCTGGTGGAGCAGGACGTGATCGCCGGCGCCATCAACACGGCGCGGCTCGATCCGCTGTTCCGCTCGGTCTACGCACGCCAGTTCTCGGCGCAGATCTACAACCTGCACAAGAACCGCGTCGAGTTGCGCGTGTACGTGACCGACCGCAGCGGCCGGGTGCTGTTCGACTCGCTCGGCCGAGCCACCGGCGCCGACTACTTGGCGTGGACCGACGTCAGCCGCTCGCTCGCCGGCCTGTATGGCGCGCGCACCTCGCGCGACGTCGAGGTCGACCCGCGTACCTCGGTCATGTACGTGGGCGCACCGATCCGCTGGAACAACGAGATCGTCGGCATGGTCAGCGTCGGCAAGCCGGTGCAGAGCTTCGGCCAGTTCGTCGAAGACGCGCGGGCGCGCACGCTGTGGGTGGGCGTTGGCTCGGCCTTCGCGCTGCTGGTGCTGGCGATCATCGTGTCGGTGTGGCTGGTGCGGCCCTTCGGGTTGATCTCCGACTATGTCGGCTGGGTCCGCGCGCAGAAGACGCTGAGCATCGGCCGCATGGCACGGCGCCTGCTCGACGCGCTGCGCGGTGGCTTCAGCGAGATGCGCGATGCGCTCACCGGCCGCAACTACGTCTCGGACTACGTGCAGACCTTCACCCACGAGGTGAAGAGCCCGCTGTCGGCCATCCGCGGCGCGGCCGAGCTGCTGCAGGAACCGTCGATGCCGCAGGCAGAGCGCGAACGCTTCCTCGCCAACATCGCGAGCGAGACGCAACGCATCCAGGAGATCGTCGACCGCATGATGGAGCTCACCGCGCTCGAGACGCGCCGCGTGCTCCAGCGCACGCAGCCGATGGCGCTGGCCACGCTGCTCGACGACGTGGCCGCGGGTGCGCAGGCCGCCGCGGCCGCGCGCGAGGTGCGCGTGACGCTCGACCTGCGCGCGCAGCCGACGGTCGAGGGCGACCCCTTCCTGCTGCGGCGCGCGGTCAGCAACCTGCTCGACAACGCGATCGATTTCGCGCCCTCGGGCAGCGCCGTGCACCTGGGGCTGGAGGCCGACGTGCGGCATGCCCGCATCGTCGTGCGCGACCATGGGCCCGGCATTCCGGATTACGCACGCGACAAGGTCTTCGAGAAGTTCTATTCGCTCGCCAGGCCGCACAGCAAGCGCAAGAGCACCGGGCTCGGCCTGGCCTTCGTGAAGGAGATCGCCGCGCTGCATCGCGGGCGCATCGAGCTGGTCAATGCCAAGGGCGGTGGTGCGCTGGCGACACTCGCATTGCCGCTCGCCGCGCGATAGAACGTTCAGCGGAACATGTCGAGGATGCTCTTGCGCTCCTCGGCCGTCGGCATCGATCCGATCGCCGGTGCGGCGAGCGATTCGGCCGGCGGCATTCCGCCGTTCGCCTCGCCCAGCGATGCGATGCCGCGACCCGGCGCGTAATCGTCGAAGTACCAGGTGCCTTCCACCTGCACCACGCCCTCGGGCGGGGTCGGTTCGCTCACCGGCACGCCCTGCAGCGCGGTACGCATGTAGTCAGTCCACACCGGCAGGCTCAGGCTGCCGCCGGTTTCACCGCGCACGCCGAGGCGCCGCGGCGTGTCGTAGCCGATCCATGCAACGCCGACCATCGTTGGCTGGAAACCGGCGAACCAGGTGTCGAGCGAATCGTTGGTGGTGCCTGTCTTACCGTACAGGTCGTCGCGCTTCAACGCCTGCCAGGCCTTGGTGCCCGTGCCGCCCTTCATCACGCTGTTGAGCAGGGTGTTCATCACGAAGGCGTTGCGCGCAGGGATGGCCCGTGCGCTTTCGTCGAGTACCGGTGCGGCGTACTCGGCCAGCACCTGGTCACGGTGGTCGGTCACGCGGGTGATGAGCTGCGGGCCCACGCGGTAGCCGCCGTTGGCGAACACCGCGTAGGCCGAGGCCATCTGCATCGGCGTGACCGAACCCGAACCCAGCGCCATCGGCAGCACCGCCGGGTGCTTGTCGCGGTCGAAGCCGAAGTGCGTGATCCAGTCCTGTGCATACGGTGCGCCGATGGACTGCAGCATCCGCACCGACACCATGTTCTTCGAGGCCATCAGCGCGCTGCGCAGGCTCATCGGCCCGTCGAAGGTGCCGTCGTAGTTCTTCGGCTCCCAGGGCTGGCCGCCGGTGGTGGCGGCATCGAAGAAGAGCGGCGCATCGTCGACCACGGTGGCCGGCGTGAAGCCCTTCTCCAGCGCGGCCGAATAGATGAAGGGCTTGAAGCTCGACCCCGGCTGGCGCCACGCCTGCGTCACATGGTTGAACTTGTTCTTCTCGAAATCAAAGCCGCCCACCAGCGCACGGACGGCGCCGTCGCGCGGGTCGAGCGCCACGAAGGCGCCTTCGACCTCGGGCAATTGCGTGATCGTCCAGCTGTCGCGTGCGCCCTTCGCGATGCGGATCACCGCATCGCGCCGCAGCTTCACGTTGGGTGCTGCCTTGTCGGACAGCGCCACGCGCGCGATCTGCAGGCCGGCACCGGTGATCGTGATCGGATCGCCGTCGCCGCGCACCACCACGACTTCGCGCGGCGTGGCCGACAGCACCACGGCGGACATCAGGTCGCCGTTGTCGGGCAGGTCGGCCAGTGCATCGTCGACGGCCTCGTCGAGCGCCGCCGCGTCATCGGGCAGGTTCACGAAGCGCTCCGGGCCGCGGTAGGGCTGGCGTTGTTCGTAGTCCATGATGCCGCGCCGCAACGCGCGGTAGGCCGCGGCCTGGTCGGTCGCGATCAGCGAGGTGTAGACCTTGAAGCCACGCGTGTAGGCGCTTTCGCCGTACTGCGCCACCATCGTCTGGCGCACCGTTTCGGCGACATGCTCCGCATGCAGTTGCTTCGGGTCGGCCGGGTCGCGCAGGTGCAGGGGCTCGGCCTTCGCTTCGTCGGCCTGCGCGACGGTGATGACGCCGGTCTCGCGCATGCGGTCGATCACGTGCAGCTGCCGTGCGCGTGCGCGTCGCGGGTTGTTCACCGGGTTGCCGGTGCGCGGTGCCTTGGGCAGCCCCGCCAGCATCGCCGCCTCAGCCACGCTGATGTCCTTCAACGGCTTGCCGAAATAGGCTTCCGACGCGGCGGCGAAACCATAGGCACGGTTGCCGAGATAGATCTGGTTCATGTAGACCTCGAGGATCTGGTCCTTGCTCAGCCGGCTTTCCAGCCGCAAGGCCAGCAGGGCCTCGTACAGCTTGCGCGAGTAGGTCTGCTCCGAGCTCAGGTACACGTTGCGCGCCACCTGCTGCGTGATGGTCGACGCGCCCTGCCGCGTACCGTGCTGCAGGTTCGACAGCATGGCGCGCGCGATGCCTTTCGCATCGACGCCGCCGTGTTCGTAAAAGCGCGTGTCTTCGACAGCGAGCACCGCGTCCTTGAGCACCTTGGGCACCTGGTCGATCGGCACGAGCTGGCGCCGCTCCTCGCCAAACTCGCCGATCAACGCGCCATCGGCGGTGTACACGCGCAGCGGCAGCTTGGGCCGGTAGTCCGACAGGGCCGACACGTCGGGCAGGCGCGCGGAGATCACCGCGACGGCCACGCCGCCGGCACACAGCAGCACGGCGGCCAGGGCGGTGCCCGAGAGAAGCCCGATGCGCACGATGCGCCGCGCACGTGGCGAGAGTCGAGAAAAGCGAGGGAAGGAGGACATGGGTGATCAGCGAACGTTCGACGAGGTAGGAGCCACCATGGCGGGCATCGGTTCCGCAACGGGGGCGGTGGCCCCTGCCGTGGAGAGGGCATACCAGTCGACCCTGCACGTGGCGAGCATCAGCAACGCCAGCATGCCGAAGACCAGCAGCGCGCCCAGCAACAGCGCATTGCTCTCCGAGGCGAGCAGGCCGTACAGCGCACCATAAAGCACGGCCACGAACGCCGCGAACGAGAGGCCGCGCCTCCAACCGCCGAGCACGGCGCTGAAGTACACGCCCAGCAGCAGCACGCTGGCGGCTGCGGCCGACGCATAGGCGGCGGCGAAGGCCATCTTCTCCGAGAGCGCGAGCAGCAGCAGGAAGAAGAGCGCGATCGACAGGCCCACCAGGCCGTACTGCACCGGGTGCAGGCGCAGCGTGCGGAACAGCTCGAACATGAAGGCGGCCATCAGCACCAGCGCGATGAAGAGCGCGCCGTATTTGCCTGCGCGGGTGGACATCGAATAAACATTCAGCGGCTGTGCCAGCGACACATCGAAGGTTTGCAGCGGGCCATCGGCCATGGCTTGGCGGCGGGCAGAAGCCGGGCGCGCTGCATCGACCTGTGACGTTGCGCTGGATGAGGCCGTAGCGGCAGGGTCGAGCAGTCCCGCACGCACCTGGTCACGCGCCGAGGTCACCAGCGACGAGACACGCCAGCGTGCATCGAAGCCCTGTGCATCGATCCGGCGTTCCGACGCGAGGAAACGTCCCCCGAAACTGGGATGCGCCCACGGCGACTGCAGATGCGCGGTGGTCTCATTGGCGATGGGCACGATCGACAGCGTTTCCTGCCCGACCAGCGCCAGCTTCATGTCGAAGGGCAGCGGCTTGCCGGCCAGCCAGGTGGACAGCGCCGTGCCTTCGAGGGGCGCGTGGATGCCGCCGCCAAAGGCTTGCTCCGACAGCCCTGGCATGCGCTGGGCGAAGCGCAGTGTCGCGCCGCCGATGCTCAGCGCAGGCGACCCGTCGAGCCCGCGCAGATCGCTCAGGTTGAACACGACATAGGGCGTGCGGAACTCCAGCTTCGAGCCGCTCACGCTGCGCGCCACCGTGTCGGGGTCGAAGGCCGCGAAGCCACCGTTGAGCGTCGCATCGAGCGTGTAGAACGGAATGCGGAAGATGCCGCGGTAACGCTGCTGCGGCGCGAGCGCGCCCTCGATGTGCAGTGTGTCGGGGAACACCAAGTGCACTCCCTCCTCGCTGCGCGGCTCGACGCCGGTGACCTGGCCCTTGCTGTTGCGCTGCGTCTCCATCCAGCGCTCGACATAGGGCACCGCGAGCACCGGGCCGATCACGGTCTGCGCGCCGGTGTAGGTGCTGGCCAGTTCGGCGGCGGCCTCGCGCTGGCTCTCGCCACGCTCGCGGTTGAGCGCATCGATGCGGTCGAGCGGAATGCACAGCAGCAAGGTGAGCAGGATGAGGCCGAGCACCTTGATGACGATGGAGTTGCGAAGCGTCTGAAGCATTGTTGTGGTCCCTGGAGGGTGTGGGCCGTGTGGCGAAGCCCCGATGCTCGCGAGCCCGTTCGAAGGCCCGATGAAGTCGAGCGACGGCTTTGCGCACACCGACTTCACACAGACTTCACACAGCGCGAACTCTCTTCTCATCGGCTTCGCGTGGCGCTTCGACAGTCCTTCCCGTGCACTCCGCATATCGCGGGGCAACGGAAAAGAAAAGGACGAACGCCATGCAAAACACCACCGCGCAGCCGGGCCGCTGGAGCTCATGGCTCTGGGCCGGCACCCTGGCCCTGGCCAGCACGGCCTTCCTGGCCCTCACCGCGCGACCGCTTCATGCGCAGGAGGCCACGGGCCCGCGCCTGAAGACCGAGAGCCCGTACTTCTTCGTGAAGAGCGACCAACCCGGCGTCGATGCGCTGCCGCTGAAGAACACCGCGGTCGACGTGAAGATCTCCGGCGTCATCGCCGACGTGACGGTGACCCAGACCTACCGCAACGAAGGCCAGCGCGCCATCGAGGCGGAGTACGTCTTTCCCGGCTCCACCAAGGCGGCCGTCAGCGGGCTCAACGTGCGGCTGGCCGACCGGCTCATCACCGCACAGATCCGCGAGAAGCAGCAGGCGCGCATCGAGTACGACACGGCCAAGAAGGAAGGCAAGACGGCCGCGCTGCTCGAGCAGCACCTGCCCAACGTGTTCCAGATGAACGTCGCGAACATCCTGCCGAACGACGAGGTGAAGGTCGAGCTGCGCTACACCGAGCTGCTGGTGCCGAATGCCGGCAACTACCAGTTCGTGTTCCCGACGGTGGTGGGGCCGCGCTACAACAGCCCGCAGTCGGCGCAGCGTGATGCGACCTGGGTGGCACAACCGGTGCTGCGCGCCGGTGTGCCGTCCAACGCGGGTTTCCAGCTGAAGGTCGCGCTCGACACGCCGATGGGCCTGAAGGAAGTGCGTTCGGCCACGCACGCGATCGACGTGAAGAAGAGCGACGAGAATCGCCATGCGAGCGTTGCCCTCGCGCCCACGCAGGAGCCTGCCGCCAACCGTGACTTCGTGCTGGACTACCGCCTGGCCGGCGAGAAGATCGAATCGGGCCTGATGCTCTACAAAGGCCAGGGCGAGGGAGCAGAAAACTTCTTCCTCGCGATGGTCGAGCCGCCGAAGTCGGTCGCAGCCAGTGCCGTTTCGCCGCGCGACTACATCTTCGTGGTCGACATCTCGGGGTCGATGCACGGCTTTCCGCTCGACACGGCGAAGACGGTGCTGGAGCGCCTGATCGGTGGCCTGCGCCCGAGCGACACCTTCAACGTGCTGCTGTTCTCCGGCAGCAGCAAGATGCTGTCGCAGCGCTCGGTGCCGGCCACGCGCGCCAACATCGACCAGGCACTGGCGACCATCCAGAACTACAGCGGCGGTGGCAGCACGGAGTTGATTCCTGCGTTGAAGCGCGTGTACGCCGAACCCAAGGCGCCCAACGTGTCGCGCACCGTGGTGGTCGTGACCGACGGCTACGTCACGGTCGAGCGCGAGGCCTTCGAGCTGGTGCGCAAGAACCTGTCGAAGGCCAACCTGTTCGCCTTCGGCATCGGCTCCTCGGTGAATCGCCACCTGATGGAGGGCCTGGCCCGTGCCGGCATGGGCGAGCCCTTCATCATCACCGACCCGATCCAGGCGCCCGAGCAGGCCGCGCGCTTCCGCCGCATGGTCGAGTCGCCGGTGCTGACGAACGTGCGTGCGACCTTCGGCGGCCTCGACGTGTACGACGTCGAGCCGGCCGTGCTGCCCGACGTGCTGGGCGAGCGCCCGGTGATCGTGTTCGGCAAGTGGCGTGGTGAGGCCCAAGGCCGCGTCGTGATCGAAGGCCAGAGCGCGAACGGGCCCTACCGCGAAGAGATCGCCATCGACGGCCGCACGCCGCAGAACGCCGCTGCGCTGCGCGCGCTGTGGGCGCGCCATCGCATCGCGGCGCTGAGCGACCAGGAAGCCTTGGAAGGCGGCGACGGCTTCGCGAAGGCGATCACCGAACTCGGCCTGAAGTACAGCCTGCTGACGCAGTACACCAGCTTCATCGCGGTGGACAAGGTCGTGCGCAACGTCGCGCCGCAGAACGCGGCGAGCGTCGATCAGCCCTCGCCGCAGCCCAAGGGCGTGAGCGAGCTCGCCGTCGGGCAGGCGCTGGGTGCGGAGGTGCCGAGTACGCCCGAACCCGAGATGCTCGGCGCGGTGGCCGTGGTGCTGTCGATGCTGGCCATGCTGCGCCGCCGGGCGCGTCGCCAGAACGCACGCCGCTTCACCGCCTGAAGTGGAACACCCCCCGATGCGCCTGCGGCGCCTCCCCCTCAAGGGGGCGATACCGGCGGCCCGGCGAAGCCGGTTCCGCGGTATCCCTGGTCTTTGGCCGCGCCGGTTTTCGCGGTCGTTGCGTGATGGAGAACTGACATGAACCTGGCGCACATCGCCTCTGCCCACCCGCGCATGATCGACGGCGGGATCCGCCTCGACCGCGTGCCCGCCGCCGCCTGGCTGGCCCTGCAGACCGTGGCCCTGTGGCCGACGTGGACCTGGATGGCCCGCCGGGTCGTGGACGGGTCGGACGACCCGCTGGGCCTGCTGGCCATCGCCGCGCTCGTGGCGCTGGTCGCATCGCTGCGCGGCGAACTGCGCGCGGCGCCCCGGCTCGGCTGGCTGCTGCTGGCCTCGCTCGGTACGCTGGCCGCCACGGCGCTGCACGGGGTGTTGCCGCCGCTGCTGTCTGGCCTGGTCGCCGTGCTGGCCTGGGCCTGCGGCCTGCTGGCCTTCCTGCCGCGCCGCGTGTCGGCGCTGCCCGTGGCGGGCCTGGCCGTGCTGGCGCTGCCACTGCTGTCGTCGCTGCAGTTCTATGCCGGCTACCCCTTGCGCGTGCTGACGGCGGAGGCGAGCCGCTGGTTGCTGATGCCGGGCTTCGACGTGGCGCGCGAAGGTAGCACGCTGTGGGTCGACGGGCAGCTCGTCATCGTCGATGCGCCCTGCTCCGGCGTGCAGATGGTGTGGCTGGGGTACTTCACCGCCTGTGTGGTCGCGCTGTGGGCGCGTCGCAGTGACCGCAGCTTCGCCGCGCGCCTGCCGGTCGTCGGGCTGCTGGTGCTGATCGGCAACGTGGTGCGCAACAGCGTGCTGGTGGCGCTGGAAGGCGCGGGCCAGGCACCGGCGCCCTGGGTGCACGACGCGCTGGGCCTGCTGGTGCTGGCCGCGGTGTGTGCCGGCATCGCACGTGCGATGGGGCGCGCCATGCCGGTGAATGCGTCGGCGTCGCCTGCTGGGCTGTCGATGCCCTGGCTCGAACGCTGGCTGGCCAACCGCTTCGTCCACCGCATCGCGCACAAGGCGCTGTTCGGTGTCGCGATGGCGGTGTGCGCGGTCGCCTCGGTGGCGCAGGCGTGGCAGGCCCCGGCGTCGCCGCCGGCGCACGCCTTCCACGAATGGCCGTCGACCTGGGACGGCGCACCGCTGCGGCCGCTGGCACTCAGCGAGGTCGAACACCGCTTCGCACAGCGCTTCCCGGGCGCCATCGCGCGCATGACCGACGGGCAAGGCGTCTTCGTGCTGCGCCATGTCGCATCGCCGACCCGCATGCTCCACCCGGCGGCCGACTGCTACCGCGCGCTCGGTTACCGTGTGGCGCAGGTCCGGCTGGAGAACGATGCGCAGCAGCGGTTGTGGCGCTGCTTCTCGGCGGTGCGCAAGCACGGAGAAACCCTGCGCGTGTGCGAGCGCATCGTCGACGCCGATGGCCGCGCTTTCACCGACACTTCAGCCTGGTACTGGGCCGCCGCGGCCGGGCAGTCGCCCGGGCCCTGGCAGGCCGTGACCGTGGCACGTTCGATGGGAGATCTGTGAGTCATTTGCCGTGAAAAGAGCATTGCGCCTGTTGTTGTTGAGCCTGCTGGCCCTGGTCGTCACCGCTGGCATCGCGCTCGCGCTGATCGTGAAACTGGTGCTGGCGCCGTCCACCGGCGAGTGGGCCGCCGAGGTGGGGCCACCCGTGCTGCGCCTCACGGTCGGCGTTCCGACGACGGTCCGGCTGGCGACTTCGCCCTGGTTCGCGCCGCACCTCGCCGGCCGTTCGATCGAAACCGCCCACGGCACCCTGCATTTCGACTGGAGCGATGCGACGCAGAGCCTGGGCCTGCGCTGCGGGCCCTGCGTCGTCGATGTGCCCGCGCTGGGCGCGCAGCCGATCCGCGTCGCGCAGTTGAGCGCCACCGTGCGGCGCGACGGTCACCTGCTCAACGGCCGCTTCGAAGCGACGCCGGCTGGGGATGCCGAACCGCCGCTCGCGGGCCGCTGGAACGGGCGCCTGTCGCAGAAGGGCTTGCAGCTGGCTTTCGACGCCGACGATGCACCGATCGCCCGCTGGTACCGGGTCATCGCCCCGTCGCTGCCCGAGCTGAAGCAGGCGCGCATCGGCGGCACGCTCGGCCTGCACGCGGAGCTCGGTCTGCCCGATGGCGCGCTCGCGCTGCGCCCACGCATCGCGGCCTTCACCGTGGAAGGCCTGGGCTCCGAGGCGCTGCTCGGCGCGCGCAGCAGCTGCGGTCCCTCGGCCAAGCTGGCCGCCGACAGCTGGCTCGCGCGTGCGGTCATCTCCGCGGAAGACCAGCGCTTCTTCCAGCACCCGGGCTACGACCTGGAGGAGCTCGGCGCCGCGCTGGCGGCCAACCAGAAGAGCGGCGGCGTGGAACGCGGCGGCAGCACGCTGACCCAGCAACTGGCCAAGCTGGCCATCACCGGTTCGGAACGCAGCGGCGAGCGCAAGCTGCGCGAGATGCTCTACGCGGTGGAGATGGAGCAGACGCTGGGCAAGGCGCGCATCCTGCAGCTGTACCTCGACAACGCCCCTTGGGGCGGCACCCTGTGCGGGGCCGAAGCCGCGGCCAGGCGCTACTTCGGGCGCGGCGCCCGCACGCTGGAGCCGGCGCAGGCCGCCTGGATGGCGGCGATGTTGCACAAGCCGTCGGCCGAACTGTCGCAGTGGCAGGCGACCGGCAGCATCGATGCGGCGCGCTTCAAGCGCGTGGCCGAGGGCATCCGCGGCATCAGCCGGGCGCAGCGCGAGTCGCTGCTGCGGGGGGTGGCGGCGGCGCGGTTCGCGGCGCCGTCCTGAGCGCGGCGGCCGCCGCTCAACGCAATCAAGTCAGCCGCGAGACAATGTAGGCGAGGCTGGTGACGAGCGTGATGTGGAACGCATACGGCAGGCGGTTTTCGGGGTGCGTCCCCATGATGGCGATGGCTCCGAGCACGAGTGTCAGCAGGCCGAGGCCGATCGTCGCTTGGAGGTCCATGGGGTGTGCGCTGCGGGCAGCGTGTCGTGGGGAGCGCCGGAAAGCGGTCGACGTGCAAATGAAGCAGATGGTAACGAATTCGTCTGACATGATATTTATGCACGGTATTGGTGCGCCTGTGATTGGCACATGTCTTGCGAAAGTGCGTGCATGGACGTTGCCACCCCGCCTCCCGCCGCTGTCGAAGTGATCGCGCTGACCAAGCGCTATGCGGCCGGCACGCCCGCCGCGGTCGACCAGATCGACCTGCGCATCGCCAGCGGCAGCTACTGCTGCCTGCTCGGCCCCTCGGGCTGCGGCAAGAGCACCACGCTGCGCATGATCGCGGGCCACGAGTCGGTGAGCACCGGCGACATCCTGCTCGACAACCGCAACATCACCGACCTGCCCGCCGCCGCGCGCGGCACGGCCATGATGTTCCAGAGCTTCGCGCTGTTCCCGCACCTCTCGGCCCTCGACAACGTGGCCTTCAGCCTGAAGATGAAGGGAGTCGGCAAGGCCGAGCGCCAGAAGCGCGCCGGCGACCTGCTCGAACGGGTGGCCATGGGCCATCTGGCCGAGCGCAAGCCCGGCGAACTCTCCGGGGGCCAGCAGCAGCGCGTGGCGCTGGCCCGCGCGTTGATCACCGAGCCGCGGGTGCTGCTGCTCGACGAGCCGCTGTCGGCGCTCGATCCCTTCCTGCGCATCCAGATGCGCGCCGAGCTGCGTCGCTGGCAGAAGGAACTGGGCCTGACCTTCATCCACGTCACGCACTCGCAGGAAGAGGCGATGGCACTGGCTGACACCATGGTCGTGATGAACCACGGCCTGATCGAGCAGGTCGGCTCGCCGCACGAGGTCTACAACCACCCGGCCAGCGAATTCGTCGCGCGCTTCATGGGGGGCCACAACGTGCTCGACACGCCGGCCGGCCCGATCGCCGTGCGCAACGACCACATGCAGATCGCCCCCGACGGCGCCGGCCCGGGCCTTGCCGCGCACGTGACCGACGTCGAATACCAGGGCACCTACGTGCTGCTCGGCCTGGCCCTCGACGGCGTGGCCAAGGCGCGCCAGACCGTCTCGGTGCTGCTCGGCGAAGCCGCCTTCCTGGCGCGGCCCTATGCGTCGGGCGACGCGGTGCGCCTGACCTGGGCCGAGGCCGATGCGCGGGTGCTCGGCCCCGGGGCCCAGCGCCCGGCCGACCCTGCCACCACGGCCCCTGCCGAGCGCGACGACACCGCGGCCATCGCCGCCTTCGTGGCCTGAGAACGTGCGAATGAACCTGCTGCGCACCCCGATCTCGCATCTGCGGTCCTCACCGCACGCGAGTGCGGCTCCGGTCCTCGACGCAAGCTCGGGGCGCTCGCGACGGTTCCTTCACACGTTCTGAGCCCGCCACTCATTCTTGTCAAACCAGCAACCGGAGACCTTCCATGTCCGAACCCATCGACACGTCCAGCCCAGGCCTGCAACGCCGCACCCTCATTCAAGGCGGCGCCGGCCTGGCCGGCATCCTGGCCAGCGGCATGGCGCCCTTCGTGCGTGCGCAGGAGAAGGTCGTGCTGCGCTACCTGGGCACCGCGGTGAACCAGGACAAGGCCATTGCCGAGAAGTTCAAGGCCGACACCGGCATCGAGATCCAGTACGTGGCCGTGACCACCGACGACGTGACCAAGCGCGCCGTCACCGCGCCCAACAGCTTCGACCTGATCGACACCGAGTTCTTCTCGCTCAAGAAGATCGTGCCGACCGGCAACTTGAAGGGCATCGACACCAAGAAGATCAAGAACGCCGACAAGATCACCCCGCTGTTCACGCAAGGCATGGTGGCCGGCAAGGCCGTCGGCGACCAGGGCACCGCGCCCAAGAAGGTGATCTACCTCGAAGGCGAGAAATCGAAGAAGTTCGCGACGTCGCCGACGCAGTTCATGTCGCTGATTCCCACGGTCTACAACGCCGACACGCTGGGCATCCGGCCCGACCTGATCAAGCGCCCGATCGAATCGTGGGCCGAGCTGCTCAACCCCGAGTTCAAGGGCAAGGCCGCGATCCTGAACATCCCGTCGATCGGCATCATGGACGCGGCGATGGTGGTGGAGGCCAAGGGCATCCACAAGTACAAGGACAAGGGCAACATGACCAAGGCCGAGATCGACCTGACGATCAAGACCCTGATCGAGGCCAAGAAGGCCGGCCAGTTCCGCGCGCTGTGGAAGGACTTCAACGAGTCGGTGAACCTGATGGCCTCGGGCGAAGTGGTGATCCAGTCGATGTGGTCGCCCGCCGTGACGGCCGTGCGCACCA